>NZ_JBHIXV010000001.1:0-218488 GCF_041984545.1 Marinobacter sp.
CCTGCTGCCACACCACGGCCCCGGTACTGTCAGTCGCCGCAATGGGCGAGCCCAGATGATCGTTGTGGTAATAGGTCACCACCTCAGCGGCGCTAAGGGGCAAGGCGGTGAATATGAGCATGGCCAGCGGGGCCAGTGTGTTCCAGATAGTGCGTGTCATAGTCATGTCCTCCTTAACCGTTACTGGCCAACTACGGTGGTATCGTCCACCGCCTTGGCGGCGGTTTTCGAATCCACGTAGATGTATTCCTTGAAGCCGCCCGATGGATCGTATTCTCCCAGCAGGTCACCCATCATCGTGTATAGAACGTGAGTGTCTTCGGACGGCGAACTCCGGCTGACCCGGGTATTGGCTCCATCGTATGTGTAATCAATCACATCGGTACCGTTATCAATGGAGGCGAGATTTTTTGCGCCGTCGTACACCATGATGTTCGGGCCATCACTGGTCATGTTGCCCCGTGTGTCGTGGGTGATGGTGTAGAAAAAGGTTGGAAAAACCCGGTAAGTCATTTTGTCAGAGTTGTAGTAATACTCCTGCAGACTGCCATTACGATCCCGTGTGAGAATATTGCCCCGGCCGTCGTAGGTGATCGTCTCAGTCCCCCATTGCCCGGCTGCCGACGTCATTCGGTTCACATCGTCGTAACCAATCGTGCGGTTATGGAGTGATCCGGCGTTGTCGACAATGCTGGTGACGTTGCCAACGTTGTCGTAGCCCATACCCAGATCGACAAAGTCCACCTGGCCGTTATTGGACACCAGCGTATCAGGCCGCAATCGGCTATCCAGGGTTTGGGTAGTCACCACGCCGTTGCCGAAGGTCATGGTATCGACTGCTCCGGAGGGGTGACGATCCACGGATGATACATAGGGAGTTGCCTGGGTTTGCCAGCCCAGGGCGTTGGTGCCAAAGTTCACTGTGCGTCCACTGGGGTAAGTCACTGAAGCCAGATGGTCCAGATTATCAATGCCGTAAGTCACGCTGTAGGTGGCGCTTCCAACAGTCAATGATTCGCTTTCGAGGTTGTCGTTCTGATCGTAGGTATAGCTGCGACTGGCTGTCGAGCTGGTCACCGATTTCAGATTGCTGTTGTCGTCATAGGTAAAGGTAGCGGTCGGGGTGCTATCCGAGTAGGAAACAGCGGTCAGGCGGTTGAGATCGTCGTAGGTCCACGTTTCAATGATACCGCTGGTACCGATTTCCTTGCTCGTCATATTACCGACGTTGTCGCGGCCATAGACCGTGGTTCCTGTCTCCTGATGGATTTCCTGCATCAGGAAACCGCGTGCATCATGAATATACTGGCGGGCGTAGCCAAAAAGGCTTCCATCCGTCTGAATTTCCCCCTGAAAAACGCGGTAGACCTGCCCCAGGCCGTTCCTCGAGATGCTAGTACCGATGCTTTCGGGCGACGAGATGAAGATCAGCCAGCTGCCGTCCATAGTGCCATGGCTGGCGATGGTCTTTATGGTTACATGGCCGTTTTCATCCACCTCTCGAATTTCATACCCACTTGGGTACGAATAGGTTTTCGAGGTCTGATCGGGAAAGTCGATGCTCGTTACTCGCTGCAGAGCATCGTAGGAGATAGTTCTGCCCTGAGCGCTGTTGGGGTAGCTCTCAAAGGTCATATTACCCACCGCGTCCCAGGCCTTGGTGACTTCGGTAGTCGTATTGGTGCTGGTGTCTTCACGCTTGATGCCAAGGTCGCGCCAGAAGCCGTCGAAGGAACGGGTTTCCTTGAAGCTCCCTCGGGTCAATACGGCCGACTTGTCATCGTAGCTGATCAATACATCTGCGTGTATGGGGAAGTCGATACCGGTCAGGCGGTTCAGGTCGTCCCAGGTGTAGGAGGCAATGTGTCCTTCACCATTTGTGGACGAGGCCAAGGTACCGTCCGCATTGACAATCCGCGTCTCTGAAATGGCTTCGGGCCGATTGATAACCTGAGGTGTGCCCCGGTAATAGTTTGAAAAGGTAGTTACATGATTGTTGGCATCGGTGATCGAGGCAATGTCGCCTTCAGGGGTGTACGTGTAGGTGGTCAGAACGCCCGACTTGTCTTCTGTCAACATATTCCCGGCTGAGTCGTAAGTTCTGTCGGTGACCCACTGGGTGACCGGCGCACTGTTTGGATAATCAATCGTTTCCTGAGTCACCAGACCAAGGATCCAGTCGTTGGCTGAATGACTGTAGGTGCGGGTGCGAGTCCGATCGGAAGTGGCGGTGGTATTGGTGGTTTCAACGATGGTTTGCGGCTTGGCGTACGTATCGAAATTGGAATATTGGGTTTGTACGGAGGTGCCTTGTCGCCAATGCGTCATATTGGTCAGCAGCGGAACCTGCGTATCATTATCAATTCTGCTGGTATCCCGCCCATGCCAGAAGTTTTCATTGGATAGCAGCGTGCTGCTGTACTGGTAGGAGTACTGTTCCAACATCGTTCCTTGAAGGTCGTACACTTCCTCGTAACGCTTGGTGCCAATTTCCCAGACATTGGCGCTGGTGGTGTAGCCGATGTGGTAGAAGGTGCGCTGATGGTCCGGTGCCACCATGTGGGTTTCGTCATAACCATACTGCCCGTTGTAGGCCGGTGTGTAGGTGTAGGACCAGGTGCCCGGCGTTATGTCGCGGCCGCTGTTTTGCTTGCCAGTCACAACCGTTGTTGCCTTCTGGGCACCGAAGTTGAAGTAAACATAGTCATAGTCGTAGTCGATGATGCCGCCGGAGGGATAGGTCACGGTATCGATCGCGAGGCTGCCGGCATCACCGTTGGTGGTGATTGGATAATAGGTGTAGTTCCAGCTCTCACCGTCTGGACGGGTCACTGTGGTTAGCTGCGCAAAATCCGGCGTGGTGTTGTTGGTGTAGGTGTGGCTGTAACTCCAAGTCTGTCCATTGGCGGTAATGGATGTCAGTCGAGTACTGTCGCTTAAGGTATTCGCATAGTTGTAATCTACCGAGCGTCCGTCACTGGTGGAAATCGACTCAATATAGGTGATGCTAAACGCATTGGTATTGTAGTCAATAGTCATCCAGTTGCCGTTGGCATCCTCGATGCGGGTCGCGTAGATCTTCAGGCCCTCAGAGTCGTTCGCCCGGTAATCCATGGTGTAGGTGGTACCATCTGGCGACTTCACAATCACATCGTTGTTGCTGTTGCAGTTCGCACTCCACCACTGCTTGGTGATTAGCTCAGGACTATGTTGATCCGCGACTACCAGCAATTGGCGACTACCGTCGGCCAACTCCAGAGAGGGGTTGTCGAGCACATCCACTGAAAACAGGTTCTGACTGCAAACCTTGTCTGCGTTCGTGTCTGAAACGGCAATGCGGCCAAAATGCATGCTCCAGCCATAGCCATACCTGATTACGCATAAGGTTCAGCCATCTTAAGGAACCGGTACGGCATCGGCGGCGTTCGCATGGCGACCGAGAGAAAGCGCGGGATCATGGCCTTGAGGTCATAGCGTCGATTGAAGCGATACTCGAACTCGGCCAGATAGCGTGGGGCATGCTGCCCGCGGATGGCATGGTAGGTACCGGTGATCGCGTTTTTGACGTTACCGAGCAGGGTGTTGACCCAGTTGAACTCCGGGTTCGCCACGCTGGCACGTCCACCGCCGGTGATATGGCGCTGATGAACGTAGGTGGGGGTATCGAAAGCCCGGAAACATCCGAGGCCGTCGCTAATAACCCGGCTGCCGGGGGCAATGGCCTGTTGGGCATAGCCGCGTATCCCGGCCAGGGTAAAGCCGCTGATACGGCGCAGCTGAACACGCTGCGGATGGCCGTCTTCACTGGTTTGCACGGCGGCGACAAACGGGAACTTGTGCTCAGCGCCGCGCCCGCGCTTTCCCGGCCGTTCACCGCCCAGATAGGCGTCATCCAGCTCGATGCGTCCGGACAGCTTCTCTCCCTGGTTGCGCTCATGCATGACCTGCAGCAACTTGTGCTTGAGCTTCCAGGCGGTATTGTAAGCAACGCCAAGCTCCCGGGACAGTTGCAGCGCTGAGATGCCACTCTTGCGCTGGGTCAGCAGATAAATGGCCAGAAACCAGGTGGTCAGCGGCAGATGTGTGGCATGGAAAATGGTGCCGGCAGTCAGCGAGGTCTGGTGATGGCAGCGGTGACACTGGTGAAGCCCGCGTGACAGTCGGCAGCCGGTGTTATTGCCGCAGTCCGGGCACACGAACCCTCCGGGCCAGCGATGCTGGAAGAGGGCGGCCTGACATTTCGCCTCTGTGCCGTACTGCTCTAGAAACGCCGGCAGCGACAGGCCGGACTGGAACTGAATCGGGTTTCGTGCCATGGCGTCATCTCCGGTACTGGATATAACCACAGTGTAGAGCAGGCTGATCAAAATGGGTAATCAGGTAGCCATAAGGGCTGTATGGCAAAAAGGCGTCTTGAGGGTTGTTGTAAATTCGATTGATGCGGATATCGAAACCACCATTACCGGGCACGACGAGATCCGTGTAGCTCAGTTGCAGTTGACCAGAGAAGGGGTCGATCTCTTCTCCGAAATTCTGGTTGATAGTTTCCTTGAACGGGTTCAACCCTGGTTCTTCGTAGTAATCGCGAATGTTGGCCTGGGCAGTTGAGGCAAGCGCAGTGCATGCGATTAGGCAAGACACAACTCGAATGCGGAATGACATCAGTCACCTCCATGTGGTTTGGGCGTGTTCGGGGCTAGGCATCACTCACGATGCCAAGTGATAATCAGGAGTTCGGATCAGCAATAATTGAGCGAGCCTTGATTTTTTGGGCTTCGTGCTTCTCCATGGTTCTAGCGGCTTTGGGAGCGTTAAGTGACGCCGGCGCAAAAGACGGAAGTCTCTGTTGCGAAGCCTTGTCAAATGATGAGGCTTGTCGTGTGGTTGAAGCCGAATTTCTGTCCGAAGCACCTACCGTAAATGGCAGGCTTTCAATCGCTGAAGCCCCGTCCGGGAATGCATGCGGTTTCTCTGCGACCACAACTGAAGACATCAGTGCGGAGAAAAAAGTAAAACTGATAGCGGTAAATTTCATGTATCCACTCCCTGTGTGCTGGTCAATTTCCGTACAATCCAAGCTAGGCCAAGGCTGATCTTTTGTCCAAGCGAATTTACAAAACGACACATGTTTCAATAAACGGACACGTTTTGGCAAAAACCTGTCCCTAGACGATGAAAAGGCAGGGCAACACGCCGTCCTAAATCCGTCATCCAAACCACTCGGACTCCCCCCAATGAAAAACACCTGTGACTTGAGCCACAACAGCCTTGCAGTAGGCTTTAAAACACAGTCTGGAGGCATTTCAAGAAACGGGATATCTCAATTTTATGTCGCGGTCACGAGCGATCTGCTCCTTTCGTCAACAGACCGTGTCTTTACGAATGCATTAAGGGGCCCTTCTGATCGTCTCGTCGGAATCGTTGCCAGCGCTCAAACGATCCAACAGCTCACTCTTCACGCTCAGCTCGGTTTCAAGCTGCTGAACCCTCGCTTTCAGTTGGTCGTTCACGCGCTGCTGCTTTTCAAAGGCAGCCTTTGGTTGACGTAACGCTAAGGCTTGCTGCTCTAACCGCGCCGTTTTGTCGACCAGACGACGATTTTCGCGCTCCCGCTCGCCAAGTTGCTGCGTCAACTGATCCGACTGCTTTCGAACTTCAGTCACCTCCGTGAACAGCCGGGTAATCTCCCGGGTGGCCTGGGTCTGCTCGTCGCGTTTCACGGCCAGGGCTTGTTGCAGATGGCGTTGCTCTTCCTGGACTTGCTGGATCTGCTGCTCATGCCGCCGCTGATCCTGCTCGCGCTGCTCTTGCACAGAGCCGCGATAGTGCTCTAGTGCCTCGCGGGCATGTCCGTGCTTTTCTTCCAGCGAGTCCACCTGGCGCTGCTTGTCCTGAACCTGCTCAGTCAGACTTTCAATGCGTTGGGCCTGTGCGCGGTTATCGCCTTCGAGTGTCGAGAGCGCCTTCTGAAGCCTGCGGACTTCGGACTGTAACTCATCCCGCTCCTTAGCCAGCGATTCGTTCTGCGCCTGGTGTTGCCGGGTCTCAGCGGTCTGTGCCTTCAGGGTTTCCTGCAAGCTGGCGACCTCGGCCTGGTGGCGCTTTTCAGCCTGTTCGATGGTCTCCTGCGCGTCCTGGCGTAATTGCCGGGCGAGTTGGCCAACCAACTCGGTGACCTGGTTGCTCAGAAGCGCTTCATCATCCAGACGGGTGCTTTCTCGTGCCTCAATCGCTTTCAGATGGTTGCTGATGGTGGTCTTTGAGCCAGTGTTGCCCAATTCGGCGCGTATGGCGTCGATAGAGGGGCGAACATTGCGAGCCAGAAGACGTTTGCGGGCGTCCTCGACCAGGGGTTGGGTGATGCCGCCTCGGGCCATGGTGGTGTCCTCATGCTTATTTCATACCGTATTACGTAATACGTTATTACATACTATATACGTTAGAAATATAGTTGAAAAGAACAACAAAACAAACATGTGATAATCCAGAGTTATCCATTGTGATACCCGTTTCAGCGGCTATACTGACTCACGACCGGTACGATATGGCCTCGGACGACGGCCACGCAGCAGGAGATCACACATGCACACACAAGTCGATCCACTGGATCAGGTGTTTGCCTTCCGGGCGTTTGATTTTCGCAACCGGTTTCCCGCCCCATTACCAAGCTTTCGTGCGGCCCTTGAATGTCTGCAAAGTGAAGACGCCTATTTACCGGACGTTGACGCGGAGATCAGGGCCTACCTCAAAGACGGGCGCTCAATCGCGATTCCAAACAGTTTCTTCTGGGTGGAGCACAAGCAGTTCGGTTCATTGGCTGAGGCGCAAAGCTGGGTTCAAGGCCGTCAGGATAGAGCAGCCACGGGGTCTGCGCTGGACAGGCTGTCTGGCTCACTGATCACCAATCCCGACGATCCATTCGATCAACAGGTGCGCGATGCCATGGCCAAGACGTTCACAAAGATGGTTTCAAACGCGGACAACGATGCTGTGTGCGAGTCGGTCGAGCGCTGGTTAACAGAAGCAATAGCGGCATTGCCGACATCGAACGAGACGGGTGGGCCCAATGACGATTGATCGGTACGTTCGGGCGGCGACCCGCGACAACACCCGACGCAGCTACCGATCCGCAGTCGAGCATTTTGAGGTGACCTGGGGCGGGTTTTTACCGGCAACCGCCGATAGCATCGCTCGCTATCTGGCCGATCATGCCGAGCGGCTGTCGGCCGCCACCCTGAAGCAGCGCCTGGCGGCGCTGGCACGCTGGCATCGGGACCAGGGGTTCCCAGACCCGACCAAAGCCCCGCTGGTACGCACGGTCCTGAAGGGCATTCGCGAAGAACATCCGTACCGGCAAAAACAGGCCAAGCCCCTGGCCATCACCCAGCTCCAGCTATTGGATCAGTGGCTGGCCGGGCAGATCGCGCAGGCCCGTCAGCACGACGCACGGCGTCTCGGGGTCTGGTTGCGTAACCGGGCGATGGTCCTGCTCGGGTTCTGGCGCGCCTTTCGCAGCGATGAACTCTGTCGGTTAACCATTGAAGACATCACGCTGGCCCCCGGTGCCGGTATGTCCCTGTACCTGCGAAGAAGTAAGGGGGATCGTCAGGCCGAAGGGCGTCTGTATAAAGTGCCCGCTCTGAGGCAGTGCTGTCCGGTCGAGGCCTGTCAGGATTGGCTGGACTTCCTGGATCAACCCAGCGGCGCCCTGTTCAGGGCGATTGATCGCTGGGGGAACCTGTCGGACGTGTCATTGCACCCGAACAGCATCGTGCCGTTGCTACGCCAGCTACTGTCTGACGCGGGTATTGACGCCGTGGAAGCGTTTAGCAGCCATTCACTACGGCGCGGTTTTGCCACCTGGGCCAGCGCGTCGGGCTGGGAAATCAAAGCGCTGATGGAATACGTCGGTTGGCGGGATACCCAAACGGCCTTGCGTTACATTGAAGCCAAATCACCGTTCGAGCAGGCCCTGGTGCAGATTCCAACCGAAGTGGCGTCTTCGGTCGGCCAGCCGCGCCTGGCGGGCGCATCCCAACTGCGCTTACGGGCCTTGACCGTCCAGCTTACCCTGGAGCCGCAGCGTCCGCGAAGCCGCAAACACTACCAGGCCCGCACGGTGATCGAAGCCCATTGCCTGAAACCGTTCGAGGTGGAACACCAGACCGATGGACACTACCGCATCGAGGTGCCTGCAACGTCGGATGAGCATCTGGACGAAACGATGGACGACTTGATCGATGAGATACACCGTATAGCGTCCGACAAAGCCTGCTGGGTGGAGACACTGATCACGGACCCGGCCACCGGGCAGACATGGGATTGAGTCGATCATGAGTGCGATCCAGGATACAGCCTATCCACGGTTTCGGTCGGATATCCCACAACACGAACTCGATGCCGTTTACACACCCACCCCGAACGAGCAACGCTGGGCGCGTCGATGTGCTAAACAACTTCAACAACGCTTCTTTTTGCTGGTGCACCTGAAGGCTTATCAGAAACAGGGTTTTTTCTGCGCGACGGTTGATTTGCCGCCCGACTTGAGTGGCTACATAGCGAGATGTCTTGGCCTTCAAAAACGGCCGACCAAGATCCAGCAGAGGCAGTATGACCAATCCAGTGCCCGTAATCGCCACATCAATTGGATTCGGGCCTACGTCGGCAGCCGAATTCTGGGCGATAAAGATCGTCTGTGGCTCGAAAACCAAGCCATAAACGCTGCCGAGTCCCGCGAGGTGCTGGCTGATATTATCAACATTCTCCTTGAAGAATTGGTGCATCACCGCTTTGAGATTCCCGGCTTCACGGTGCTTTTGCGGCTTGCCAAGGATGCCCGAGCCACCGTGAATGACCGCTGTTACCGGTCCATCGTCAGCGAACTGACCGACGATACAAAGGCACTGATCAATGACTTGCTGGTGTCGCCACCGGGGATCGAGATCAGCGGTTGGCAGCGTCTGAAGCGAGAAATTCGCAAGCCGACCAATAAAGAGATCCGGTCCTACCTGCAACACCTCAAGTGGCTCAGGGATATCGTCGAGCGATTACCGAGTGTCCATGCCATTCCCGTGACCAAACGGAGGCAGTTCGCCAATAAAGCAAGAGCACTAGATGTGGCCAAGATGGCCCGAATCCCTGCACGCAAACGCTATGCCCTGGCGGTCGTCCTAATCCGGCAACAGTATGCCCAGGCACTGGACGATACCGCCGAGCTTCTGATCAAGCTGATGAGGCAGCTGGAAACCACCGCCCAGCAAAATCTGCTAACCTATCAAATGGAGCAGACCCAGCGCACGGATCGACTCGTGTCCTGCTTTAAAGACGTGCTGACCGCCATGGAAGCCGGGCCCAACCCCTGGCAATCACTTCAGGCCGTGGTCGGCGACAAGCGCCAGGAGTGGCTGGATGAATGCGAGGAACATCTGGCCTATGCGGGCAACAACTACCTGCCTTTCATGTTGCGACCGTTTCGCGCCAAACGCAGCCTGCTGTACAACTGTCTGGACATACTGACATTTCAAAGCACCTCCAGCGACACCTTGTCGATTCAACTGATTGAGCTGCTCCGAAAAAACCGTTCGCTGAAAGCCGAGACCCTGGATTTGCGAATCCATGCGCCGGATCTGATCGAAAACGTTCAGCAGACCAAGTGGACGCTCGATAAGTGGCGACGTCTGATTTTCATCCGTCCGGACAGCCTGACGGTTCACCGTAAATATTTTGAGTTGGCCGTTTTGAATCTGGTGAAACAGGAACTGAAGTCAGCGGACCTGGCGGTTGTTCACGGAGATCGGTTCGACGACCATCGGGATCAGCTGGTGAGCTGGTCGGGTTACGAACAGGAAATTGACCAGTACGGGCTGGAAGTAGAGCTTCCCATGGAACCGAAGGCGCTGGTCGGCCATCTCAAGGAACAATTAACCCAAGTGAGCCGCTCGGTGGACGCCGCCTTTCCGGACAATACACACGCCACAATCGAAGACGGTCGCATTGTCATCAAGCGGAATCAGAGGCAGGGGCTGCCGACGAACTGGCAGGCCCTTGATGACGACATCACACGTCGGCTTGGCACCCGCAGCATCGTCGACGTTCTGGTGGATGCGGAGCGTTGGCTTGGGCTGCACCGGGAATTCGGGCCACTGTCAGGCTATGAGGGGCGCGTTGAAGACCCCCGGTTACGCTTCATCGCGACGCTTTTCTGCTACGGCTGCAATCTGGGGCCCTCCCAGACCGCCGACTCTATCAAACAGCTGAACCGCCGCCAGATAGCCTGGCTCAACCTTAACCACGTGACCGAAGACAGGCTGGACCGCGCTATCGTCAAGGTCATCAACGCGTACAAGAAATACGAATTGCCCGGATACTGGGGGACAGGGCGGCGAGCCGCCGCCGATGGCACCAAATGGAATCTTTACGAGCAAAACCTGCTCAGCGAGTACCACATCCGCTATGGCGGCTACGGCGGCATCGGTTACTACCACGTCTCGGACACCTACATCGCGCTGTTCAGTCATTTCATCCCCTGTGGCGTTCACGAGGCGGTATACATCCTCGACGGGCTACTTGAGAACCGGAGCGATATCCAGCCGGATACCTTGCACGGTGATACGCAGGCGCAAAGCTATCCCGTTTTTGGGCTGTCCTATCTACTAGGGATCAAGCTGATGCCGCGTATCCGGAACCTCAAGGATCTGAACTTTTACCGGCCTGACCGGCGATTCCGCTACGCGCATATCGAAGAACTGTTCAACGGCCATATCGACTGGGCACGGATTGAGCGGCATCTGCCGGATATGTTGCGAGTGGCCGTGTCCATCAAGTTGGGTAAAATCACGGCATCAACCATACTGAGACGGTTGGGAACCTACAGTCGCAAGAACAAACTGTATTTCGCCTTCCGGGAGCTGGGCAAGGTCGTGCGCACCGGCTTCCTGCTCAATTACATCGACGATGTGGAGCTGCGCCAGACCATTCACGCCGCAACCAACAAGAACGAGCAGTTTAACGGGTTTGCAAAATGGAGCTTCTTTGGTGGCTCGGGCATCATTGCCGCCAACCTCCGGCATGAGCAGCAAAAAGTGGTGAAGTACAACCACCTGGTGGCGAATATGCTCATTCTGCACAACGTCGAAGCCCTCAGTCGGGTATTGCGCGACATGGCCGCAGAAGGAATTGCCATCACAGAGGATGTTTTGAAAGCGTTATCGCCGTACCGAACTCGCCATATCAATCGTTTCGGGGACTACACACTGGATCTGAAGCGACCGGTGGGGCAGCAGCTATTTGATTTGAAACTGGCTGAACTTGCCTCTCAGGGAGCGTCCAAAGCTCGGACGAGTGTTGAGGATGAAGCTGAATAAAAATCTACCCTAAAATTAGGCAATTCAATGGGTTGGGGGTGTTTCTGGGGAATTTTTCACGTTTGTCTGCCAACCCTCAAATAGGCCTGGTCTGAAAGGGTGTGGGGCGCGTCAGCTGCGCCAGAAGGCGGGCGACAGCACAATGACAACACTCAGAATCTCGAGACGCCCCATCAGCATGCCCACCGACAGAACCCACTTGGCACCATCCGGTAGCGGGCCGAAGTTGCCGGCCGGGCCAATAATGTCGCCAAGGCCTGGGCCAACGTTGGTCAGGGAGGTGAGGGCACCGGAAAGCGCGGTAATGAAATCAAGCTGCATGGCAGCGAGGGCAACGGTAATGAGCAGGAGACAGAGCAGGAAAATAAAGGTGTAGGCGATCATGGAGGAGATAATCTCGTCGCTCACTGACCGACCATTGTAATTCCGGGTCAGTACTGCCCTCGGGTGCAGCAGCCGCATGAGCTGTTCACGGAGGATGATCAGCGACAGCTGGAACCGGAAAATCTTCATGCCACCCGCCGTGGAGCCGGAACAGCCACCCACGAACATCAGGAAAAAGAACAACACAAACGCCAGGGGGCCCCAGGCCGAGTAATCCTCAGAGGCGTAGCCGGTGGTAGTTACCACCGAGGTGACGTTGAACAGCGTGGCCGCATAATTGTGGACCGGATCGAAGGGAACCGGGGAGACCAGCCACCGGTACAACGTGAGCAACAGCGGCACCAGGAACAGGATCATCAGGAACAGGCGAACCTGTTGGTCGCGAAACAGCACGCCATGCTGGCCGTGCAGCTCGCGCACAAACAGGAAGAAGGGCAGGCTGCCGATGATCATGAACAGGGTGGCTTCCATCAGGATCACGTCGTTGAACTTGCCCATGGACATGTCCGATGTCGAGAAACCGCCGGTCGCTATGCTGGTCAAACCGTGGTTGAAGGCGTCAAACAGGGTCATACCCGAGAGCCAGTAAGTCACCACCGCGATTACCGAGAACGCCACGTAGACCAGCAGCAGCCCTCGGCTGAGGGTCTTCATGCGGGGCAGTGCCTTGTCGGTCCATTCCGATGACTCGGTCGCAAACAGTCGCATGCCGCCCACTCGCAGGAAAGGCAGGACGGCAACGAACATACCGATGATCCCGACACCGCCGATCCACTGCAGAATCGACCGCCATAACAGCAGGTCCCGGTCCATGGCGTCGAGCCCGCTGAAAACCGTGGCGCCGGTGGTGGTGATGCCGGAGGTGCCTTCAAAAAACGCATCGGCGGCCGAAATGCCGTGATCGCTGAGGTAGAAAGGAAGCGCTGAGAGCAGGGCAATGATGAACCAGGAGGAAACGGTCAGCACGAACATGAAGCGCGGCTTCAGATCCCTGGGTTTCCGGTAGGTGGCGATCATGCCCACCAGACCCAGCGTAAACACGATGGCCGCCGACTCGGCGAACGCATCGGCGTTGGGCGCGTGGCCGCCGGCCAGTAGCAGCACGGGCAACGTCATGAAAATGCTCAACAGCACGAACATGACACTGACGATGAAAATGACGGGGTAAAGATTTCTCAATGGATGCTCGAGCCAGCTGAAACCGGGGAACGGCGTCAGAATACCTGCGAGGTGGGTTGTCCGCAAGGTAACCAGCCGCTTTCCGGACAATTAACAGCTGATTAAATCACTGTAAATTTGGCGTAAATGCGGATCTTTCTGATGGCAAAAATCGTGGGTCTGGTGCAAGTTCATTGCTGGAAACCGAAAGATTCGGTCAAGGAGATGCAATTATGAAAAGCACAAAGCTGATCGCAACCGTGTTCGCGTCGGGACTGGCGGCTGCAGGAACAGCGCACGCCCAGGACATGTACAAATCCGGGGTTGGCGGACTCTACTCCGGTCTCAATTATTCATTCGTGAGCCTTGATAACGGCAATGCAGAAGCTGACGTTGGCACGCTTTCCGCGAAAGTGGGTGTAATGGCAACGCCGTTCCTCGGCATTGAAGCCCGGGGCGGTTTTGGGGTAGATGACGACCGGATTGGCGGGGTCGACTACTCGCTGGATAACTTCTTCGGTGGTTATGCCACCTTTAACCTGGCCAACGAATCACCCCTGACACCCTATGCGATTCTCGGTTTCACCCGCGTTGAAGTGGAGGCCGAATCCGCCTTTGGCTCGGCAACCGAAGATGATTCGGATGTATCCTATGGCATCGGTATGAACATGGAATTTGCCCCCAACCTGTCGGGCAACCTGGAATACATGCGTTACTATGAGGATGGCAATACCGAAATCGACGGGCTCGGTGTCGGCTTGCAATTCAACTTCTGACAGCCATTGACCGGGGAGACTGCTTGAATCATCTGGCCCATGTATTTCTCGCGCCAGACTCACCCGAGGCCCGGGTGGGCAGTATTCTCGGCGATTTCAGCCGGGGCGTTGATCTGTCAGCGCTGCCGGCTGGGGTAAGGCAGGGCGTTCGGCATCACCTCGCCGTTGACAGCTACACCGACCAGCACCCGAGTGTTCTGGCCAGCAAACAGCTGTTCTCCGCCCAGCGCAGACGCTTTGCCGGTGTGGCACTGGATATCCTGTACGACCATTTCCTGCTGATGCACTGGTACCGCTTCACCCATACCGACAAAGATGCCTTTATCCGCCAAACGTACACAGAGCTTCAACAGAGTGAACACCTGATGCCCGAATCCATGGCCCGGGTGACTCGCCGCATGGTCTGGTATGACTGGTTCGGTGCCTACGAGGATCTCGACAACATCGGTGAGGCTCTGGATCGTGTGGCAGCGCGGATCCGATTCAGGAACCGCTTTCACGGGATAATTGCTGAAATCCGGGAGAACCACTCACAGCTAGAACAGAATTTCCTTTCATTTTTTCCTGATTTACAGGAGTTTGCAGGAGGTATTGAATGAGGTTTATTAAAACTGCAGCGATGGTTGCGGCGCTCTCTGCTTTGTCGCCATTGGCCCACGCAGCCGATCCGGACGCGGAATCCGGGCAGCGGGTGCCGGAGACCCTTGGCTACGTTGAGTGGATGGTGATGCAGGACACCAGCCTGAGGTTAAAAGCCAGGCTGGATACCGGTGCCAAAACCTCCTCCCTGCACGCAGTGAACATTGAGGCCTTCGAGAAAGACGGCGAGGAGTGGGTAAACTTCCAGATCCCTCTGGGCGACCATGAGGATCAGCCAACAGAAGGCGAACTGGATCATGAAGACGTCATCCTAGAATTTGAACGCCCGGTAGAGCGCACCGTACTGATCAAGCGTAAAGGAGCGCCGTCCCAGAAACGCTATGTGGTGGTCATGGATTTCTGCATCGCCGGCACTACCCACAGCACCCAGTTTTCCCTTACCGACCGTTCCAAGTTCTCCTACCCGGCATTGCTGGGACGGCGTTTCATGAGCGACGACAACATCCTCATCGATTCTGCAGACGCCTTCCTGGCGGAGCGGGAATGCGAGTATATGACGCTTGAAGAACTCGCCAAACGACACGCGGACAACCTGGTCGAGGCGGTAGACGCCAAATGACATCCTAATACTCGCGTTGAGAACGGGTTCGGGCTCACCCAACCGGGAACTCAGTCTGAGCATACCGGACCCGGGATTTTCTGCGAACCGTGAGCGTATAGCCCAGAGTAAGCGGCCCCAGGCGGCCAATGAGCATCACCGCCATGATAACCAACTGACCGGCGGTGCCAAGCTCACCGGTGGTTCCGCGCGACAAACCCACGGTGCCAAAGGCAGAAACGACTTCAAAGGCGATATCGAGGAATTCGTCCTCTACCAGGGCACTGAGCGACAGCCCCCCCAAAAACACCACGGCCATGCCGATCGTTGCTGTGGCCAGTGCCTTGAGCACGGTTTCGCTACTCAGGGAGCGCCGGAAGAAGGTGACGTTCAGGTTTCCCCGCAGGAACGAACGGGTGGCTGCCAGCATGATCACGAAGGTGGATATCTTGATCCCACTGGACGTGGAGTTTGGCGCACCACCAATGAACATCAAAAGCAGCATCATAACGCTGGTTGCCGCGGTCAAAGCACCTATATCGAGGGTGTTGAAGCCTGCGGTGCGAGGGGTGACGCCCTGAAACCAGGCAGCCAGCAGCTTGTCCCCGAAGCTGTCCAGTGCACCAAGGGTGGCCGGGTTGCCGAATTCAAAAAGCAGAACCGCGCCGGTGGCAGCGAGATTTAGAAAGAGGGTGGCGAGCAGGATGACTTTCGCGTACACCGATAAACTCGACCAGCGCCGTTTGTCCATCAGCTCCATGATAACGATGTAGCCAAGTCCCCCGACAATGAACAGGCCCGTTATAGCCAGGGTGATGCCTGGGTGGCTCACGTAATCAATAAGACTGTCGGCCGAAAGGGCGAATCCGGCATTGTTGAATGCTGAAATCGCATAGAACACGGCGTGGTAGACGCCGTCCCAGAAACCCAGCTCCGGCACAAAGAACAGCGCAAGCAACAGGATGCCGACGGCTTCGGCCACGAGTGCAAAGAGGGCGATGGAGCCACTGGCCCGACGTGCTGTTTGCAGTGAAATCTCATTAACAGCTTCCTGGGCGACCAGCTGCTGTCGTAATCCCAGCTTGAACCCCAGGGCCAGGGCAGTGAGCACGGCAAACGTCATCAGGCCAAGCCCGCCCAGCTGAATCAGGGCGAGAATGACCAACTGTCCGAACAGGGTGTACTGGCTGCCGGTGTCGACTACCACAAGCCCGGTTACCGTGACCGCCGAGGTAGCGGTAAAGGCAGCCTCCATCCAGGTGACCGGCTCCACGGTGGCGAAAGGCAGCTTGAGTAGGCAGGCGCCCAGGGCAATGAGTACCAGAAAGGCTTCCAGGAGCAGCCGGGGAGGGTTGATGCCCTTGGCCGGTTCACCATGTTTCCGGTACGACACCAGATCCAGGAAATGGACTTTCATAGCCGATCGACCAGGTCCCTCAGGTCTTCCAGCTGCCCGCCAAGAACCAAGCGATCGCCCTTACGGATCTTCCAGGTATGGTCAGGGTGAGGGTGGGCCTCCTTCATTCTTTTCACCACCAGCGCCTCCACGGGCTCACCCTTGATTACCTCACCGATGGTTTTGTCGACCAGATCGTCGGTGGTGTGAAAGTCCACGATGAAGTAATTGTCGTCGAGCCCCAGGTAGTCGTGCACCATGGGGTAATTGAGCTCCTGAGAAATGCGCACGCCCATTTCGTATTCCGGACCAATCACGCGGTTGGCCCCAAGCCGCTCCAGGATCCGGTGGTGCTGGTTGGTCAGCGCCTTGGCCCAGACTTTTTTAACCCCCAATTCCCGCAATTGGAGCGTCGCCAGCATGGTGGCCTCTACGTTCCTGCCGATAGCAACCACAGCGGCATCGTAGGTGCCCGCGTTTAACTCGATCAGGGAGTTTTCGTCGGTTACATCGGCAATGACCGCATGGGTGATCTCGTCAGCCAGTCGATCGACGCGCTGTTCATCGAAATCGATCCCGAGCACCTCGTGGCCAAGACGGGTCAGTTCGCGGGCAATCGTTGCTCCAAAGATTCCGAGGCCAATAACAATGAACTGCTGCTTTTCGATCATGGCTGCGTTCCCTGTATTCAATAGGTTTTGGCGACGGCCGCCGAAATCATCTCACAAGAGGCTGGAATTCCTCTATGCTTACCCGGCTGCGCGTGCATAATAGCCCCACCAATTCCTTTGCTTCACCTTAGCCAATCCACACCGGATTGATTGACCGGACATAGCTGAATGCCGCAAACAACGCCCCTGACCTACGATCGCTTGATGAACCCGGTACTGGTAGCCGGCTGCATCATCATTCTGGTGAGTTTTGCGGTGCGCGCGTCTTTCGGCCTGTTTCAGCTGCCGATTGCCCAGGAGTTCGCCTGGCCCAGGGAGTCGTTTTCCCTGGCAATCGCTATTCAGAACCTGTTCTGGGGCATCGGACAGCCCATCTTCGGCGCCCTGGCTGAACGATTCGGCGACCGTAAGGCCATTCTGGGTGGCGGTGCGTTCTATGTCGTTGGCCTGGTGCTTTCGGCCTATGCCATCACCCCGGGCCAGCACCAGCTTCTGGAAATGCTCGTGGGTTTTGGCATTGCCGGCACCGGTTTTGGCGTGATTCTGGCGGTAGTAGGGCGGGCAACTCCGGAACGGCATCGTTCCATGGCCCTTGGCATCGCCACAGCCGCAGGATCTGCAGGGCAGATCGTAGGGCCACCCGTTGCCAACGCGTTGTTGAGCCAGATGCCCTGGCAATCGGTGTTTGTGGCTTTCGCGGGTTTCGTTGCCCTCTCGATGTTTGCCCTGTTACTGATGCGTGCGCCACAGCGACAGCCAACTGCCGACACCGATGAACCGATGGGTGTTGTGGTCAAGAGGGCACTCAAGGACCCCACATTCCTGTTTATCTTTATCGGTTTCTTCTCCTGCGGCTACCAGTTGGCATTCATAACGGCCCATTTCCCCGCCTTTATCACCGAAATGTGCGAGCCAATTACGCCAGACAGCCTCATCTACGTACTGGGCGTAACCTCCGCCACAGGCCTTGGCGCCATATCAATCGCGCTGATTGGGCTTTTCAACATTGGCGGAACCCTGCTGGCCGGCTGGCTGGGCAACCGCTATTCCCGCAAATATCTGCTTGCCAGCGTCTATCTGTTGCGGACATTGGTCTCGGCAGCGTTCATCCTGACGCCCATCACGCCCGAAACCGTCGTCCTGTTTTCAGTAGCCATGGGTTCCCTCTGGCTTGCCACCGTACCGCTGACTTCCGGGCTGGTCGCCCACATTTATGGCCTCCGGTATATGGGCACGCTCTATGGGCTGGTGTTCTTTTCACACCAACTTGGTGGCTTTATGGGCGTGTGGCTCGGCGGAGCGCTGTATGATCTCTACAACAACTACACGCTGGTGTGGTGGGTTGGCGTAGGCGTAGGTGCTCTGTCGGCGGTGATTCATTTGCCGATCAAGGAATATCCGTGGTCGGAGCGCCCCAAAGTCCCTGTTGCTGCGTGATGGAAGCCTCCTTGAACGACCATTTAACCAAGAAAGTTTTCGAGCGTCCGTAGATATCAAGCTAATAAACTGCCGCAATCGGTTGATCGTATAAGCAGGTATCGCAGGGCAGGAGAACACATCATGAGAAAAACCGTCGTTCAAGTTGCAACATTTATGGGTGCCCTTACGTGTTACGGCCCCTTGTATGCCGCAGAGCCAAGAACGGCTCTGGTTCCGCTCCCTTCAATCGAGGATTTTACCAATGGAGAGGGCTGGGGCTTCGGGCTTGGCCTGGGCGTTGAATACGAGACGGCTTATGAGGGCTCGGACGAGTTCGAGGTTGAGGTCGACCCGGCCGGGGGCGTTCAGTGGCGAACCGGCGACCACGTTTTGTTCTGGGCGGGAGAAGCCATTGGTTGGCGGGCTCTGGCGAGCGGTTCGTGGCTGGTTCAGGCCTCTGTAGGTTACGAAGAAGGTCGCGAAGAGGGCGATTCAGAAGATGGCAGGCTCGATGGGCTAGGGGAATCCAGTTCCGGAGTAGGCGTGCTGTTGCAAGCTCGCTACGCGCTTACGCCAGATTGGCGTTACTTCCTGGATGGCCGTGTATCCACGGGAGAAGTCGGCACACTCGGAATTTTTGGCGCAGGAACGTGCCTGGGTTGCCAACTGGATGGAACGGGCTGGGAAATCGGCGCCGTTGTCACTTTTCATGACAGTAAGCTGGCCAATCGGGATTTCGGTGTGAGTGCCACACAGGCCAACAACTCAGGCCTCCCAGAAACTGACGTAGATAGCGGCTACCGATCAACCGGTTTCAATGTTAATTACCGTCATTACCTGAACACCAATTGGCAACTCTTCGGCGAAGCGCTCTATGAAATTTACGGAAGTGAGGTTTCAGATAGCCCGATCTCCAGAAACGATTATGAAGCGGAAGTAGGTGTCGGCTTTATCTATGTTTTTTGAGGCTGGTCGAATGCCGGTCCGCGAAGAAGGAGGTGAAGGCGCTTTTACAGGAGGCCTTCACTTCGAGAGTGCGGAGCTTATGCCGTATCAGGGGAGACACCAGTTATCGGCGAGCGGACTTGACCTTATGTCCACCAGGAGCGCCATACCATATTTAACATAATATACATTATGCGCAGTCTTGATGCCTGATTCCGGCCATATTTCACCATTGTTTACGCTGCCAACTCCCTGTTTTTTCGTGATCTCGCGCACACTTTCCAATCCTTTAGACCCCTATGGATTGGAGGTTAAAAAATGTGCGATTTTTATTCCAAAGGCAAACTTTTGTGGTTCCCGCTTATGAGAAACCCGTCTAAAAAAAGTTACCGCCACGACCCCACCCGCAAGACGTTACGCCTTGAATACGGCCCGCACGTGCGGTTTTTGCCCGCCGCCCTGGCGGCTGAACTTACCGGCGTGAGCGTGAAAACGGTCTACAAATGGATTGCCGGCACCCATCCGATTGACGCCCGCACCCGTCAGGTTCTGTATACGCGGGCACTCGGCCTGTTGCCCGATGAGCGCTGGACGCGGTGGCACATCGACGAAAACGGGCGCCTCACGGCCCCCAACGGCTGGACCTTCCACCCGGACGAATTGCTGGGCCTCAGTTACCTGAAACAGTTGAACGGCGCACTACAGGCGGATGTGGCCCGGCTCACGGTGGAAAACCGCATGTTGCGCGAAGCGCTGGACCATGCCCAGGCGAACCGCTGGCCCGGTAACGTGGTGGCGTTTCCGACGGGCACAAAAAAGCCCGGACTGAGCCGGGCCAAGGGTCCACAGGTGCCCTGAGTTATTCGGCGCTTTCCATCTGCTCAATGCCCTGGTCTACCGCCGTGCCTACCGACACCGCCACCGGTGCACCGACGCCCGTGGCGGCAATCAGACCAATCAGCACGTATTTACGCGCCCCGCTGTTCCAGAGGTTTCGAAACCAGTTTTTCACAATGTCACCCCGCCCATTTTGTCGAGTCGTTCGTGTGCCAGATCCGCCCGCGCCTTGACTTCGATAATCTCCCGGTCCTGGCGTTCCTGATGCTTGTTGATGTAATGAATGTGGACTTTGATGGCGGCAAACGCGCCCCCGAATCCACCCAGCCCGCCGGCTCCGGCGGCAATGATGCCCAACGCTTCCAGCCCCTGTACTGCCTCCACGTATACCCCTTACTACATCCGGTCAATCAATCGGTTTAACTCATCGGCCAGCCCGCCGCGTGCCGCTTGCAGGCTGTCAAACTGCACTGTGACCACCCCGCCCGATACGTCGGTGCGCACGGCTTCACCGATGTTTGATTTTGCCTTTCGGCCCCAGGCGAACCCGGCGACAGCGCCCACCAGAAAGCCCAGCGCGGCCAGTGGTACGGCTTTCTTCATCCGTCCACCCCGTTGAAGTAGTCGGCCAGATCCGTCCCCAGCGTGCCCTCCGAACCGGTCACGCCCTGGTACGCCTCATTGAACCAGCCGTTAATCACGTTGTCCGGATTCACCGGGTTTACGGCGTTGCCAACGTCCTTGACGGTTTCGACTGTCTTGTTTTTCAGATACCAGAGGGCCAGAAACCCGACAACACCGATACCGATTAGCTGTTTATTCGTGAAGGTCATACAACTAGCCCGATGCCCATGTATTCGCCCGACACTCGGGACCATGTGGCCACCGCTGGCCCTGGCCTTACGTCCACGTGCAGCATATTGCCCGGCGTGGTGTCGGTATACAGCCCTATTCCGGTAAACCCGACCCGCTGCGCGATTTCATAGGCCCGGCGTCGGTCCGTTGCCGTGCGCATGTAGCGGTAACCGGCGCCGCCGGCCGGCACCATCGGGAACACATCCACGGCCCGCACTTGGCCCCATCGGTCGATATTGTGTTGGCTGGCGCCTTCGCTGCCCTGGTGGCGACCGATACCCCCGTCCGCCGGGCTCACCCGCACCGGTGCGCCCCACTCATGCCGGAAGGCGTCGAGCTTGCGCAACAGCTCCGGGCTCATCTTGTCCCACCACGGCCCGAACTCTTCCGGCTCGAAGTAGCGCAGCTCTGGCCCGGTGTTGTCGGTGTTGGTGTTGGTCACGGCGTTACCCCTGAAAACGACGGTCAGCAGGAGCGCCCCGGCGGCTATGCCGATGAGGGCGCCCATGGTTAGCAGCCAATCTGAAACAGTGGCTGCTCGACTTCAATGTAACTGTCTACGGTCGCGCTTATGCCAGCGTCCGCCGCCGCTGTTACATCCAATTCGACGCGCAAATCTGTTTCACCGGCTACCTGGCTCATATCAACCGGCGATTTGTTTGAAATCACAGTTACGCCATTGATGGCCAGTGCCTCAGATCGAATCACCGTTTCACCGGCCATCAGTTTTATATTTACCGCCCCCGTCGTTGGCGCTGCAGATAGCCTGACCAAATACCGCCACATGCATGGCTTGTATTGCACATTGGCAAGCGGTCCCAGCTTTGGCCGCATGTTTTCCGGGGTTGCTGTTTGTCCGATCGCGTCCAGGCTTGTGGCCATTTTTGGCTCGAATCCCAGATGCGTGTTACCTGCCATCACTGTCATCAGATTGCCGCTCCTAATTCAAGTTCGTTATCCAGGACCAGAACAACGCGCCCCGGAAGAATGGTTGTAAAATTATCAATCACGTTTGTTCGTGCAAAAGAGGCATTCCCCCCGGTTATGGTTTTGAAGGGCTGGCCAGATCCGTCCTGCGTCAGGTCAAATTGATAAACATGATCCAGGTAATCATCTGGCGCTTTTCGCCTGTAGTGGTACTCAATGGCAGCTTTTATAAGCTCGCCTGACAGTTTCAGGCCGTTGGGCAATTCTTCCGCCTGTATATCCGCTGTAATTTGCGGGAGATCCTGAGGTTTGGCGTAGGCCGTGAAAAGGTCGCATCCTGGCGTGATACTCCGGATGAGCGGTTTTGTTGTGTAGTCCCGGACTGCCAGCTTTTTAATGCCATCACCGGCAGTCCCCGACATTGCCCAAATATCATTGCGCTCCACGTAAAACGGCCTTGATAGTTGCGCATCTTGAAGCGTCACAGCCTCCACCAGTTCCCACGGCGCTCGTTTATAAAATTCTAAGGTTTCGCCGTCGGCACTGCTGATTGCGATATGGCCAGTAAACGGATCAACGGTCACCCGGCCAGCGGTGTTAACCGGCACCCCATCGAATTGCTCAAAAATTTGATTACCCTGAAGGTCGTAAATCCGGACTACGCGATAGCTGGCATTGGTTGACCCGCAATAGGTCAAAATGCCACCAGTAACCGGATCATAGGCAATATCGTCGATCTTATCTTCGTTTGCTGGCCCTTCTTGCGGTGTAAACAGGTACGTCGGTTGCCCAACGTCGTTTAGTATTGCGACCCCGAACCCAAAGTTTGCATCAAGCCCCACCACACCAGCGCCGGGCACGTATGCAAATGCGTCGTCGTGATTTACCACACTTGATACGTAACTACGCTTTTCCTGGAGCGTTTCACGGTCTCGGGTAATGATTCGGTAACTATCATTGCTGAAAAGATCCTCAATTTCGGTAACTTCCCCGACTGCCCCGCCAACGATTGCCAATTCTGGATGCGCTAGAGAAATTTCTTGTAGGATCTGGCCTTCGGCGAAGCTTTCAACGGTTGTCACTTTCGGCATCAGATCAATCCTGACTGTGTGCCGGGTGTCGGTCACAAACGTGCCATCGGCTTTCCTAAGCCCCGGCTCGATCATTATTTCACCACGAACTATTTTTTCGTCATAGGTGCCGTTGCCCATGACAAACGCCACCGCCGCCGGGTTATCCGGGTCGGTGTTTTCGAATTCAACGCGGGCATTCGGCCCTGCCAGCGGCTCGAATTCCTGATAACCGCCGGCCCGCATGGTCACGGTTTTGCCCGCGATCTTTACCCGTATTGGCCGGTCCGCAAACTGGCAGAAAATGTAGGTTTCCCCGTTGCCGTTAATCGGGTAGGTGCCGCCGGCGGGAATGGTGAATGCTTTGGTATCGCCTGCCATGCTTACCCCTTACGATTCAGCAGCCACACGGCTGCAACAGTGCCGGAGGCAATGAGCCCCCACTTGGCCACGTTTTCGAATGCCTGCGAGGCGTCGGATCTGGTCGAGCTGTTCGCGTAGCTCAATACCCGGTCGAGTTGTTCGCTGATGCCCTGGTTTGCGGAGCTGGCGAAGTTCACGGCGCGGGCCAGCGAATCCTTGGCAAATTCCTGCGTGCCCAGTAGCGCGTCGTACCCGTCGCCTACCAGTTGTTCGGAGGTGTTCAGCAGCTCTTTATAACTCTCGCCTGTGGCGGCAATGCCGGTTTTCGCAATGTCCGCCCCGGCTGCAATAGAGCCCTGATCAGATAGCGTTACGTCGCCCACGGTCAGTTCGGAGCGGGCCAGATTGATGTTACTGGCCAAGGATGCAGACTCACCGCCGCCGCCGGCGTAGTCCGCATTGTTGAAGATGTACTCTTCCGTTGTTGTTTCCGTTCTGGAATCGCTGTTACCAACCATGTGCGACCACCGTTTCTTTTTTGCTCCAGCCGTGGCGCTCGAACTTGCGCACCAGCCCCGGCCTTTCGATATGAGCCCGCAGCCGCTTTATGCCGCAGTCCTCCGCGAGCTGCATACACCACGGAATAATTACATCGGCGTCGGAGCCCTGGCAGACCACCAGAACCAGCTCCCGCTCCCCGTTCGGGTGGCGCTCCACACGGGTGACCAGATAGGTTTCCCGCGTCAGATCATCCAGCCGCCACAGTTGCGCCCGCCCGGCGGCTACATCGGCCCGAATCCGGGCCATTTCTTCCGGGCTCCGGGCTGCAATGTCGAGCCCGGATTCTGCCCGGTCGTTCCAGTCGATTCGTTGCGCTTTCACTTTTTCACCGCCACCCACAGGACCGCCCCGGCAATCGCTGCCATAACGATCAGGTTGATATTCACGCCTTCAACGCCGGTCTGCGGAGGCGGGCCAAAGTTGAAAATATGCCCGCCCTGTTGCAGCTCGGAGCTTGTCGAGGCGCCCGAGGATGTTTGCAGGCCACCGCCGCCGGTTGAAATGCCTGGAATCATGGCGCCCCCTTAGCTGCGCGAGTAGATCACCGCCGCAAGGCCCAGGCCCAGCGCGAGAAACACCCAGCCTTTCATTCCGCCGAGTGTGCCGGTGATTTCATCGGCCACTTTCTGGGCGCTGCCATCGGTCGGTGTGGTCACGGTCTGATCGTAGGTGTCGGCGGTGGTGGTTCCGGATTGCTGGCCATCCTGGCCCCGGAGCCGTGCAGCGGTGCCCGCTGCCCAGCCGCTGACAACCTCATTGAGCGCACCGGAAAAGGTGCCCCCAAGGTCAGACCACGAAAGGTCGAGTTCTTCCATGGTCTATCCCTCCGATCAGTTGCCCAGACCGCCCACGTAGTCCACGTAGATCGGGCAGTTGGCTTGCGTGGTGCCGACTTCCAGAATCAGCGCGAAATCACTTACACCGGTGAGCGGGAACGGGTCGCCGGCGTAGCCCTTTTCGGTCCGGTCGATCACGTACCAGCCGGTTTGCGGGTCGCGGCGTGCCCTGGCCTGCGCGGCGCGGTTTACCGCGTCGGTGCGCTCAAAGTGCTTTTTCTGGTCCAGCTCAACCTTGAGCAGGCTGATGTTGGCCGTTGCCGCCTTGATGAACATGCGGCGCACTCTGGCGAACTTGACACCGCCTTTCGGCAAGTCCCGAATCTGGCGCTCTCCGGCGTTCAGGTCATACGGGAACTTGAGCAGGCGCGGAATCAGGCCCGGACCACCCGGCGCGGCGTCGTCCACATCCGCGAACAGGTCCAGTGATGGGCTTGTGGCGTCGCTCGGAACGTCGATTTCCACGGTGTATTTGGAAATGTACCGCCCGTTTTGATCACGGGAGCCGGTGTTGATGCCGGTCATTTCCTCACCGTCGCGGGTTTTCATGTTCTCGGTATTCAGAGGAATGAACAGAACGCCCGCTTCCGCCGGGATCTTGTCGTGCTGGTTCATCGCGTCGCGGTCAGCGGCGCTGTATTCCTGGATAACTTCACCGTTGATACGGTGCCGGATCATGAGCTTTGACCGGTCCACGGTGCCACCGATTACGAGGTCAAAGTTCAGGTACTTGTAACCGATGGGCATGTCGTAGGTAGTGGTGTTGCCAGCGGCCACACCGTTACCAGACGTAATGCGCATCGGAATTCTGTAAGGCGTTTTAGCCATGGTTCAGCCCTTCTGCGTTAATGGATTCTGGTCTGTTACCCGGCTTAGCCGTAGATAACTTTCTTGACCGGAGCGGCAGCGCCTACCCGGTTAATGACCATGAGCGCCAGCAGCGAAAAGCCCACGGCTTTCAAAACAGTTTTGTTAGGTTTCACGTTTGAAAATCTCCCGTTTCAGATACTCACCCACGACCATTCCCAGCGCGGAAATGATGATTCCGTAAACTAGGTGTTTGGTGGTCATGGCTCCCCCGTTGGTTAATGGTTACGCAACCTGAAACCTATGGGATAAAGTCCAGCGCTGCCAGCGCTTTTTTATGCCTCAATCGTTAACGGGTTTTCTTTGATCTTCACCGCCGTTAACGACTTTGCCCCATTCTCCGGAATCTGGATAACGCCCCGGAAATATTCGTTAGCGGCCATGTTCTTAATGATGTATTCCCGGTTTTTCAGACCACTGAGCAGCGATTCTGGAACGTCGATTTCGGAGGCCATATACTTCCTGTCCTGTGCCCTGGCCAGCCGGCCCACCCGCATAAACGAGGCGTTTCCCATAATGGTTTTGTCCGATTCCGCCGGGCGCTGCGTGACCGCTATCAGCGCAATTCCCCGTTTTCGTCCCCGGCTTACTAGCGTGTGCCAGCCCGGAGGCGCCTTACCCGGCGAGGTTACCCCGGCCAGCTCCTCCGCAACCGCCGTACACACGCCCCAGGCGAACACCGCCCGGCACCATGACTCGAATTCGGTTACCTTGCCCACGTAGGCAAACTTCCCGGCCTTCGATTTCGCCAGCTTCGTGACCAGCTCCCGCATGTTGGTTACGCGCTGCATACCCGGCACGCCCTTTGGCCCGGTGTATTCGTCGTCGATATCCCAGACAATGGCCCGCTTCGCCTTCACCAGTGCCTTTTTGATCACCACCGACTTCCCGGAGCCCGACGAACCGCAGACCACCCCAATATCGGCTTCCCGGCTGGTATCAACCCTCATCGGCTTGCGTCCCCCCTTCCTGTTCTTTGGCTTTCGGCTTTTCCCTGGCTGGGATGCCCTTGGCCACACGCGGGCCAAAGATGGCCGCTGTCATGAGCAGCGCGTTTAGCTCCACCCCGAAGGCGCCGATGCCATCCGGCCAATACTTGTCGATCATGTCGGCATAGCCATCGGCCAACGCCTTTTTTTCGGCGTCCTGAATCATCCAGTTTGGACAGCCCAGATCACACCCGAAGGAAATCAGCGGGTAAATCACCTCAGCCGTTGCCGGCCCCTGACGCTCGGCCAACTCCCCGCCGGCTTCCTGTTGCTCCTCTCCGGCCAGCTCCGCCGCTATGCTGTTCAGTTCGTCGGTGTCGATAGCGGCGCCGGCGGTTTCCTGTTCCCGTTCTTGAATATCGTCTTTCATTCGTCGTCGTCCTCAAGCAATGCCGAGAGCCAGTTTTTCGGCTTTGGCTTCGGTTTGTTTTCCGGCTCCGGCTGGCGTGCCGGCTCCGGGTTTTCCTCGCCTTCCAGCGGTTTCATGTTGTCCCGCATCCACTGTTGCCCCGCTTCCAGATTCGGCGTAATCATGCCGTGTTTGCAGGCGTAGTAGAGCTTTCGGCTACCCCGGCTGTATTGCCGGACCTTGCCCACGCACCCGGACTCGAGCGGGCACGCGATGGTGCCAATATCAGGATTCGCCACGGTTACCCCCTTCCATTTGCTCGATTCGCTTTTCCAGCGCTTCGATGTGGTTAATCATGCCTTCCATGCACTGCGCAGCCTTCACCATGGCCTTTTTGCCGAGCTGGGCAGCGGCCCACGGGCTGGCGTTTTTCAGTGCTTTCAGGTCTGTTACCAGATCTGCAAATTGCTCTTTCATAGTCCCCACTTCTCCAACAGGTACAGGGTTTTGTTAATCCAGTTCGCAAGGTGGTTTTTCCATGTCCACCCGCTTCGCTTTTGTTTCGTGAAATCCAGCGCGGTTAAACGCTTTCCGGTCATGGTCGGATACACCCGACAACCTGCGTACACCGCCATTGCCCGATAAATCGCCATTCCGATCAGGTGCCGGTGATAAGCCCTTACATGCGCGTCATGGTCCATACAGCCCGCCTCCGTCGGTCATTGCCCCGCCCCCTGGCGGGGACGGTTCAGGACATAACTGCACTGGCGTACAGTTATTGCCACGAGTCCAAGTGGCGGCATTCGCCGCCCGGCGGTAGTCCGCCACATTGGAGAACGGCGCCGGCCTTTCGGTGTCGCCACCATGCCCCCAGGTGCAACCGGTCCACGGCCCGAACATGTCTTGCCATTCCTGCACCGACTCACCCCGCCAGAACGCCCGCGAATGTTCCGCCCTGGCCCGATGGCTGGCGTTTTTCTCAGCGGTGCCGGCTTTCTGCAGGGTCCATCGGGTCAGGCGGGTAACCATGGAACAGAGCCCGGACACCGCCACACCGATCAGGCGTTGAACCGGCTGGTAATACTTGCTCAGCCCGTCCGGCTGGTATTGGCTCCGGATAAACTGCTCATCCCGGCGAACTGTCATACCGCCCTGCAACATGGTGTAAGCCGCCCAATCGGCAGAATCGGCAGCGGTCCACGTATCAATGAGCTTTTCGGCCTGTTCCTGGCTCAGATCAAACTTGCCGGTCATGTCCTCAATTTTCAGGCGCCGCAGCTCCCGCCACACGGTCACAGAGGCCCCGCCGATCTGTTGAAACTGGCGAATACCCCAGGCAGCGGCCCATGCGTCGATTCGCTCGGCTGAGTTCTTCGCGTCCTTCCCATACAGATCCTCGTCTATGGCGTGCCCGTCTATGTTCTTGCTGATGTACTTCGCGATATAACCGGCAGCGCTGCCCTTGTCCGGGTCGATGTTCACCACCGTTACCCGGTGTCGTTGCGTGCCCCACTCTTTCCCGTCCTCCCGGGTGCCGTAGTCGCGCATGATTTCGGTCAGCCGTTTTGCTTTTTCCGGGTCCACGAATAACAGCAGGTGCCAGTGCGGTGTACCGTCGTGATGCGGTTCGGCCACCCGGAAGCCATAAGGGCGGATATCTTCGCGCCACAGTTGCGCCCGGATCTGCGACCACACCCGGCAGAAATAAGCCTGCGCCTGACGCGGGTCAAAGCCCTGGTATTTCTTATTCGGGACTACCCGGTCCCAGCTTTTGATGTAGGTCATGCGGTGATACTTGGAAGGCGCCGTTAACGTGATGAACACCCCCACGTGTCCGGCGGTTTCTGCGCACTGCTCGAAGCCCTTGATGCGCACCATGAGTTCGGCCCGCCTGTTAACGGGATTGGCCATGCTGGTTTTCGCCACTTCCAGCAGGTTGATTGCCTCGCCTGCGTCGTTAACGGCTTCCATGTTCGTTAAGGCTTCGCGGTTCCTGGCCTTTTGAGCCTTGCGCCTGTTAACGGTGGTGTTACTGGCATAGATTCCGGATTCTTTGTGTACCAGTTGGATCTCCCGGGCTACGGCTTCGATTTTCCGCGCCTGAATTTTCCTTACCTGCAACCGCCACCACTTCGGGTCGAAGATCCGGGCAAAGGCGCCGGCGAAATCCTGTTTTGTCGGATGCTTCGGCATTTCCGGGCAGGGTAGACCGCATTCCGCCAACCGCTTGTTGGCATAGCGCCATGCTTCCACTACACCGGCGGTTCGGGTCCACTGGTCGCAACTGTCCGCGATTTCCGAGGCGTGCCGCTCACACCACTTTTTCAGCTCGGAATCATGCACGGTGCAGGTGAGCCCGGTTTTTCCCAATTCCAGATTCTCGGATAGCTCCCTCAGCCGGTGATTTGCCTGCACCGGGTCTACCCTGGCGGTGCGCATGTAGTCCACGGCCAAAGGCCGGCCCAGCTCCCCATGTTTCCGGCATAGCTTCGCAACATAGGCCCGGCTGTCCGGCCCGATCTGCCCCCATTCTTCCGATTTCAGCCCGTGCCATTGGAGCGGTTGTCCCACGTTCTATTTCCCCTGAAAGCCCTGAAAAGTAGATGAACAAAAAAACGGCCCCGAACAGGGCCAAGTTCTCCCGGTGGCGTTTCTTCAAGCCACCCCCTTGCGGGTCTGGACCTCCACGCGGCGCCAGTCCATCCCGTCCGCTATCACGGTTTTCAGCTCTCGGAGGGCAACCCGGATTGATTGCCGGGTTTCCTCAGTCATGTGCGCCCAGGCTTTCGACGCGGTGAAGCGGGACACGCCCGCCACTTCGCACACCACCACCCGGAACCGCTGGCTACGGGTTTCCCAGAACGTGATTTCTTTCGGGTCTACGCCCTGGCTCACCCATTCCCGCATCATGGCGCCCAGGTCCGCCGGGGTTTTCCCCCGGTAGAACTCGGAGCGCATGAGCGCCATTTCGGTGATGCTCTGCGTTGCCTGCATGGTTCAGCCCTCCACCAGTTGAGCGGCCTCAACGGCTTTTTCGGCGTTGTACTGGCTCCAACCGGGCAGGCTCATTAACGACTCGGAAGGCCGGTTGAACACAGACACCCACGGCGTGCCCATCTTGTCCTCACCGAACCGCATTACCCAGCTTGCCCAGGTGTAGTCACCATGGGTCATGCCTTCGGCTTTCATCTGTTCCGCTACCAGCCTTTCCAGCTCGGCAACGGGCATGTCTGGAACTATCGACTGTTTGTGATATCGGATGAGATCAAGCGCCAGTTCAAATAACGACTTTTCTTGAACGTCCATAACGGGGTTCCCTTCGGGTTGATTTTCGTTAACGGGTCACCGGTTAACCACCCGGTAACTGACGGTCACATACTAGTTAACCTTTCCCGGGTCATGCAAAGGGTCTACATTTCGTTATTAGTCGCGTGACGCGAATCGGGGAGACACATGGAAAATTCGGCCACTAAGAAATATCTCGACATCCTCAGGAACCAATACAACGGTTGCTCTGATTACCGAATAGCCCAGCTATTACAGGTGTCTAAGGCATGTGTAAGCCGCTGGAGCAATGGAAAAGTGGGGTTAGGTGACGAAAGCGCGGCCCGCCTCGCAGACCTTTGCGGCCTGGACCCGGTGGAAGTGATTACAGAATTGCATCTTGAGAAGGCGAAAAGTCGCGCTACGCGACTCTATTATGAGGAAGTTTTGAAGCGTACCAGCACGGCGCTAGTTGTTGTTTTGCCTGCATTTTTCTTTTTTTTGGCCCCAATGGTTACAGGTTACGCAACCCTTTAACGGCCTATACATTATACGCAGTTTTGGATGGAAACGCCTGTGCAAAAGGCCGCATAAAATTGGCTGATCCGGACGCCACCTCCTATTCTCTAATCATGGCTGTAAGCCTCAGCTGCACCCAATTACGTCCACCAATGGGCACAACACATGAATTTCAGGGATGCACTACTCGTCGTTTTGTTTTTCTGCGCCTCGAGCCTGCTCTCTGCTGAAGAGATTCGTGTCAGTCTCCAACTCCAGCCAAACCAGCGTGACACATTCGAAAGGATCTTCCAGCAATTCCAGGTCGAAACCGGAATCAAGATTGTGTCTGTTGTGGAAACAGATCTGGGTTATAAACGTAAGGTACCCCTCTGGCTGATCGAAAGAAAAGATACACCAGACGTCATGTTCTGGAGTGCGTCGCAACGGCTGTATCTTTATGCGGAAAAAGGTCTGATTCTGCCCATCACCGAGCTTTGGGATGAGCAAAATTACGACGAGCTATTCTCACACGTCAAGACGGGCGTCACGCTCAACGGCGAAGTTTACGCGATTCCATTTGCCTACTATCACTGGGGGCTTTTCTTCAGGAAATCCATGGTTGAACAGTTCGGAGGCGCGCCTGAGGATTGGGAGTCCTTTATTGCGGTTCTGACCAGAATGAAGAAGGCAGGCATTACTCCGATCGGTATCGGAACGCGCCAGAACTGGCCTGCTGCCGCCTGGTTTGATTACATCAATCTTCGTATGAATGGCCTGGATTTTCATCTGGAGCTGCTCAATGGAAACGTCTCTTTTCACGATGCACGTGTACAGAACGTTTTATTGGAGTGGAAACGACTTATTGATAGCCAGTTTTACAATGAGGACCATGAAAACTACGACTGGGACGGCGTGCTCCCGTTTTTCTATCGAAATAAGATGGGCTTTATGCTGCTGGGCAACTTTGTGGCCAGCAGATGGCCAGTCAGGGATCCGCTGTTCGAGGACATCGGTTTTATGCCATTTCCCACCATTAATCGAGGCATCCCCTACTATGAAAATGCCCCAACCGATGTATTCATGATTCCCAAGAGCACAACGAAAGTGGCCGAAGCAAAAGCCTTTCTCCGGTTCATGGCGCGTGCCGATGTTCAAACAACGCTGAACAAGGATCTGGGGTATCTTCCGCCAAACCGGGAAGCCACTGTTGGCGAAGACAGGTTCATCAGAGACGGTGCCGAACTCATCAGCCGGGCTGCGGGGCTCGCCCAGTACTTCGACCGGGATACACCCCCGGCTTTCGACGAGCTGGCAACGCCGTTACTGGCCGACTACATCAGCACCGGAAATATCGATGCCCTTACAGAAGGCCTGGAAGCTGCCAGAATCACGATTTTTGGTTTGACGCCTAACCCGCAGGATTCTCAGCCAGTTCCTTGAGCGCCCGCAGGGCTTCATCGGTGCGGTCGCTCGGAACGAACATATGGTCGTGGTAGAAACCAGCGATAACATTCGTCGTGATGCCTCGCTCTGCCAGCAGGCTGGTGACGACCGATGTAAGCCCGAGGGCCTCAAGGCTGGAGTGGCCTTCAAGCGTGATACGACGGAATACACGGTAATAATCCAGGCCTTCGGCCTCCGCCTGTTCCAGCGGAATCACCAGGGTGAGCCCCTCCAGTTCGGCGATGCTTACAATAGGCTTGAGGTGTTCCAGCTCCCCGTACGCAGCTTTCGGTACAGTGCAGTACACGTAAGACGCCGGATCCAGCTTTGGTGAAAGCTGACTGATCAGATTCTGGAGGAATTCGGTTCGCATCATTTTACTGCCCTCTGGCCCCATGGCTTGGCTTCCTTTAAAAGGTAGCATGTCCAGCGTTCCACGTTAGAAATACGTTGTTGGATGCGAATCCGGTTTGTAGAGATATATCGCTCTCTCCCGCACTATTGCTTGAGTTTGCACTGCCGATAGCTCAATCCGGCGCGGCTGAGTCATCGGCAGCGCTGCACTCTATTCCGGCGTAATTCCAAGCCTTGCATTCACCAGATCGCGGATTTCGCGGTAGCGGTCGGCGTCGTGGCTGAGGGTCTGCAGGTTGTCCTCAGGGAACATTTCCTTTTTCTTTGCCTGCGCTTCCGGCTTGCTGAACAGATCCGGCATCAACTGTTCCAGGCAACGCAGCATCACCTCAGGAGACACCGAGGCCCCGGGCGACGCCCCCAGCAAAGTACCGTAGGTCTTGTCGCTGTTGACGAGAATCTCGGTGCCCATCTGCAGGTCGCCGTCGCGGATAATCTGCACCCGCTGGCCGGCCTCCACCGGCTTCCAGTCGAACTTCTTGCTCATGCCGGGCGCGAAGCTTTCCAGCTCCTCGAACATGCTCTTCTCGCCCTTGAAAGTCTCCGACAGCAGGTATTTAACGAGCGGGAAGTGCTCAATGGCAACGTTCAACAGGCTCGGGATGTCGTGCAAGCGCATGGACTTCAGGTAGTCCAGAAAACCTCTTCCACGTTCCAGAACCGGCTTGAAGGAAGCGAACGGCCCAAACAGCAGGTAATACTGGCCATCGGCCACCCGCAGGTCCAGGTGTGGCACAGACATGGGTGGAGCCCCTACCTTGGCTTTGCCGTAGGTCTTCGCCCGGTACTGCTCTGCCTGCTCGGCGGTGATCGGCGCCTGCAGGAAACGGCCGCCCACCGGGAAGCCGGTGAAACGCCTCGCAAACGGCAGGTGGCTTTTCTTGAGGATGGGGAACGCACCGCCACCGGCACCCACGAACAGAACGTCTGCCCGATACTGCTTGGGCAACATGTCACCTCGATGATGGGTCTCGATCAGCCAGGTTCCGGACGGGCTCCTGTGCACCCGTTTAACGTGGGTGCCATATTCAATTTTCACACCCAGCTTGTTAACCGCATACTCGGCCATCTGTTCCGTCAATGCGCCAAAGTTCACGTCGGTACCCGTCTCAATTACCGTGGCGGCCATTTTGTCGGAGCGCGGACGCTCTTCCATAGTGAACGGGATCCAGCTCTTGATCTCGTCAAAATCCTCGGAGAAGCGCATCTGCTCAAAAAAGTGGTGAGCCGACATCTCTTTGTAACGCAGCTTGAGCTCCGGGATTGAGGGCTCAGACACGATGGTGCAGTGCTTGGTACGGTTGATGAAGGTTTTCGGCTCCTTGATCGCGCCCTTCTCCACCAGATAGGCCCAGAACTGTTTGGCCACGTTGAACTGGGCGTGGATCTTGAGGGCCTTTTCTACAGAGATGACTTCTTCATCCACCGGGGTGTAGTTCAGTTCGCAGTTGGCCTCATGGCCCGTGCCGGCGTTGTTGAATACCCACGAGTTACCCGCTCCCGGCCCATCAAGCCGTTCAAGGATGGTCACCTCAAGCTCGGGCGCCAGTTCCTTTGCCAGTACGGCAAAAGTGGTGCCCATAATCCCTGCGCCAATGATCGTTACGTTCATACAGAAAGTCTCACCCGTTCCAATGTGTTCCAATCCCGTTGCGGTTGCTGAATTTATCACGCTTCCGACATCTGGCGGAAATCAACAGAACCTGTAGGCGCTTACGGTCACCGGGCCATTCTGTATCAAAATCCATGCTCAGCTGGCGACATATCCTGCCGTCGCCATAACGAATGTTGGCATCGGCCTACCCTAAAAGCGCAGTTTACGTTAAGGTAACCCTGTTCCGAAGCATCACACCAGATTCTTCAGGACTGTCTACAATGACATTAACGACATGCCCACAAGGCGTGTTTTGTTCCTCAGGCCATTACCCCAGGAAGAGGATTATGACAACAACAAAGTCAAAAGTTGCGTATTCCCCGGTATTTACCGACGGTGCGGAATTCCGTATTCCCACGTTCAAACTTCTCAAACAGGACGGCAAGCTCTACAAGAGCGCCAAGGCGCCGGACCTGGATAAAGACAAGGCCCTGCGAATCTACCGGGCCATGGTCACCACCCGGATTCTTGATGAACGCATGCTGGCCGCCCAGCGCCAGGGCCGTTTGAGTTTCTACATGCAATGCACTGGCGAGGAAGCCGCTGTAATTGGCAGCGCCGCGGCACTGGATGATGGCGACATGATCATGGCCCAGTACCGTGAACAGGGCGCCCTCGTCTATCGCGGCTTCACCATCGACGAGTTCATGAACCAGCTGTTCGGCAACGAGCAGGATTATGGCAAGGGCCGGCAGATGCCCGTGCACTATGGTTCGAAGAAGCTCAACTACATGACCATTTCCTCGCCGCTGGCCACCCAGATTCCCCAGGCCACCGGCTATGCCTATGGCCAGAAAATGGCCGGTGATGGCCACTGCACCATCACCTACTTTGGCGAAGGCGCGGCCTCCGAAGGCGATTTTCACGCGGCCCTGAACATGGCGGCGGTACACCGGGTACCGGTGATTTTCCTTTGCCGTAACAACGGCTACGCCATTTCCACCCCTGCGGCCGAGCAGTTTGCCGCCGACGGCGTGGCACCCCGGGCCTACGGCTACAAAATGGACGTAATCCGGGTAGACGGCAATGATGTACTGGCCATGTACGAGGCCACCCGGGCCGCTCGCGCCATGGCCGTTGAGCACAATCGCCCGGTCCTGATCGAGGCCATGAGTTACCGACTGGCCGCCCACTCCTCGTCAGACGACCCGTCCGGCTACCGCAGCAAGGACGAAGAGGCCGTGTGGCGGGAAAAAGACCCCATTCTCCGCATGCGCCTGTGGCTGGAAAGCAAGAAATGGTGGAGCGAGGACGAAGAAAAGCAGCTCCAGGAATCCATGCGCCGTGAGGTGCTGGAAACCATGAAGCGGGCCCAGAAGCGACCGCCTCCCCCACTCGAATCGCTGGTGACCGATGTCTACGACGAGGTGCCAGCCTCGCTCGCTGAGCAATTCGACAAACTCAAGGCCCACATTCGCCGTTATCCGGACGAATACCCCAAGAGTGCCGAACACGCCAAGGGAGGAGCATGATATGAGCAAGATGAACATGCTCCAGGCGATTAACAATGCCCTTGATACGGCCATGGCCGCCGACGAGCGGGTGCTGTGTTTTGGTGAGGACGTCGGCGTATTTGGTGGGGTTTTCCGGGCCACCAGCAACCTCCAGCAGAAGTATGGAAAGGCCCGCTGCTTCAATACGCCCCTGGTCGAACAGGGGATTATCGGCTTTGCCAACGGCCTGGCGGCCCAGGGCTCGGTTCCGGTGGCCGAGATTCAGTTCGCGGACTACATCTTCCCGGCCTTTGACCAGATCGTGAACGAATCGGCCAAGTACCGGTATCGCTCTGGCAACCTGTTCAACGTGGGCGGCCTGACCATCCGGGCTCCTTATGGCGGCGGCATTGCCGGCGGCCTGTACCATTCCCAGTCACCGGAAGCCTACTTTGCCCATACTCCGGGCCTGAAAATCGTGGTGCCACGCAATCCGCACCAGGCCAAGGGCCTGCTGCTGGCAGCTATCCACGACCCCAACCCGGTGCTATTTTTCGAGCCCAAGCGCCTCTACCGCGCCTCCGTGGGCGAAGTGCCCGATGAGGACTACCGCCTGCCCCTGAGCGAAGCGGAGATCACCAAGGAAGGCACGGATGTGACCGTACTGGGCTGGGGCGCACAGATGGAGGTAATCGATCAGGCCGTGGAGCGGGCCGAGAAAGAAGGCATCTCCTGCGAGGTGATCGACCTGCGGACCATTCTGCCCTGGGACGTGGAAACCGTGGCCAACTCGGTGTTCAAGACCGGTCGTTTGGTGGTCACTCACGAAGCGCCATTGACCGGCGGATTCGCCGGCGAGATTGCCGCCACGATTCAGGAGCGCTGTTTCCTGTATCTGGAATCCCCCATCGCACGGGTTACCGGGATGGACACCCCCTTCCCGCTGGTGCTGGAAAAAGAGCACCTGCCCAACCACCTGAAGGTCTACGAGGCCATCAGGGCGAGCGTGGAATTCTAGGCTGATATCAGGACAGGAGAGCTGCAATGAGTGATTTTATACTGCCCGATATCGGCGAAGGTATCGTGGAATGTGAACTGGTGAAATGGCTGGTCAGCGAGGGCGACGTTATCGAGGAAGACCAGCCGGTAGCCGAGGTGATGACCGACAAGGCCCTGGTGGAAATCCCTGCTCCCTACAAGGGCCGTGTTACCCGCCTCTACCACAAGGAAGGCGACATCGCGAAAGTGCACGCGCCGTTGTTCGAGCTGGTGGAGGAAGGCGAGCCTTCTGAATCCACGGAAACAACGAGCACAGAGCAACCAAAAGACGTCGAGAAGGCCGAACCGGCGCCCAAACCGGCAACCTTGGCCGATACCGGCGACGATGCCACCGAAGACTTTATCCTGCCGGATATCGGCGAGGGTATTGTCGAGTGTGAGGTGGTGGAATGGCGCGTGGCCGAGGGCGACGAGATTGAGGAAGACCAGCCCGTGGTCGACGTGATGACCGACAAGGCCATGGTGGAGATCACCGCACCAAAGGCAGGCCGTATTACCAAGCTCTACCACGAGCAGCAGGCCATGGCCCGGGTGCACTCCCCGCTGTTTGCCTTCATACCTCGCGAGCGCGAAGATTCCGTTGGAACGCCCGCGTCCCAAAAACCGCAACAGCAGCCGCAAGCGGATACCGCAACGCCACCGGCAAAGGCGGTCAATGGCACCCATCGCCAGCGGATACCGGCCAGCCCGGCGGTGCGTCGCCTGGTGCGTGAGCATGAGCTGAACCTGGCGGACATTGCCGGGTCCGGTAAAGACGGCCGGGTACTTAAGGCGGATGTGCTTGCCCACCTGGAGCAACCCAAGGCGAAAGAGCCAGGGAAAGCCACCGCCGACAAGGCGCAACCGGCGGCTACAGGGTCACTTCGCCCGCAAGGCGAAGCAGAGGTGCGCGTCGAGCCCATCAAGGGCATGCAGGCGGCCATGGTACGCAGCATGACCCAATCGGCCAGCACCATTCCGCACTTTATCTACAGTGAGGACATCGACGTAACCGACCTGCTTGCCCTGCGGGAAAAGCTCAAACCTGAGGCCGAAGCCCGGGGTTCAAGGCTCACCCTGATGCCGTTTGTGATGAAGGCCATGGCACTGGCCATCCAGGAATTCCCCGTGCTCAACAGCCGCATCAACGAGGATGTCACGGAGATCCACTACCTGCCCCACTGCAACATCGGTATGGCCGTAGACGGCAAGGCGGGCCTGGTAGTGCCCAACGTGAAGAACGTGGAGCAGCGAACGTTGCTGGGTATCGCCGACGAAGTCTCCCGGCTCACCGAGGCGGCCCGCTCCGGTCGGGTCAGCCAGGAAGATCTGAAAGGCGGTACCATTACCATCTCCAACATCGGCGCGCTGGGCGGCACCTACGCGGCCCCCATCATCAACGCACCGGAGGTGGCAATTGTAGCCCTGGGCCGTACCCAGAAGCTTCCGCGGTTCGATGCCAACGGCCAGGTGGTGGAACGGGCGATCATGACGGTCAGCTGGGCCGGGGACCACCGCATCATCAACGGTGGCACCATTGCCCGTTACTGCAACCGCTGGAAGGGCTACCTGGAAGCGCCGCAGACGATGCTGCTGCATATGGGCTAACGATTGGTCATGGTGCAGCAGAAACCTCTTCAGCAGTTCTACATACCGGAAGAGCAGTCGATCTACCTGCTCAGCCATGACGATGCCAAAAAGCTCAAGGACTGGGTGGCGCTCTGCGCCGCCCAGCTCCGCCAGCTCGGCTACCGCGATATTGAACTGATTGGCAAGGGTGCCTACGGATTCGTATTCGCAGGTCGCCTGCCCACACCGAGCTCCCAGGGCCCGGAGCACGTGTTCAAGTTCACCCGGATCAACCTGCCCCAACACCTCCAGGACCGCCTGGAAGACGAGGCCTACATTCTTGAGCAGGTCCGACACCCCCGGGTTCCGCGGCTAATCTCCTACCAACGTGCCAACAACCAGCCCATCCTGGTGATGGAGCGGGCCGCAGGTCTGAATCTGGAAGAAGTATCCCTGCAGGAAGGACGTCTCAAACCACGGTTGATCATTCGTATTGCCGACCAGATCGCCGATATCCTTCGCTGCCTCCGCCGAGAGAACGGTCCCGCCGGGCGGCCGATCGTCCATGGCGATATCAAGCCCTCCAACCTGGTGTTCGATGCCCGCACCGAGAACGTTGCCCTGATCGACTGGGGCTCGTCGGTGTTCGCCCAGCTCGACGCCAACCAGCAGTTCATCACCGCGAATGTAATGGAGTTGATGTCCGACAACTTGCAACAGACCAACGCCCGGCTTGGGGACGTGTATTTCATCGGCGAGGAGCAGCTCAACGGCGGTCTGTCGTCGCCACGATTCGACGAACAGGGTGCCGCCGGGACTCTCTATGCCCTGGCCTCGGCCCAGTCATGCCGCTTTGGCCACCGGGCTATTCCAGCTACCTCTCTCGGGCTGCCCATGGAGTTTGCGCGCATGCTCGATGGCATGCTCTCGCCGGATCCGGAAACCCGTCGCAAAGCCGGAGACTACTACCTGCGGGAAATGCCGCGCATGGCTCGCACGGTCATGATCGATCTGAAAGAACCGCCAGTGCCGCCCCAGGTGCCGGTGTGGGTCCGCGAGTCTGACCAGGAGATCGACACCGTGGTCTACAGCTCGCGCAAATCTTTCCTGCGGGAGGAAGGCGCCCCGGAAACCCTGAGCGATGTGAACGACGTTCAGCTGGATCGCTACTACAAGAACTTCATGCAGGGCATGGGCGAAACTGAAAAGGCCTTTCTGGCGGCGGTCAGTCGCCTCGGCCGCTACCCCGTGGAAGGCGGGCTCGCGGTACGCTGGGAAACCGATGGCATTTACATCGACACCTCCCTGAACCTGCACGATCCGGCCCTGAAATCCGCCTTTGTTCAGGCGGTGAACAACATGGTGTATCTGGCCCAGGCCATTTACCGCAAGGGCATCTTCAAGAGCTGCCTGTTCAACGCCCGCAACACCCTGCACGTGGATCGCGACGATCCGAGCCAACCGTTCCGCATTGAGCCGGACCTCAAGCTCCATTACGAAGTCAGCGCCGCTCCCGAGGTGGAAGATGAATCCCGCGTGCACTCCTACTTCGAGGACGGACCCGACCCGGAGGAGTTCCTGGTACTGCCGGACACGATCATCGAGGCCCTTGAGGCGCTGAACGACATCCATCACACCGGCATGATCATCTTCGAGGCCCTGCCCCGGCACCTGAAGATCCACAGCCACTACCGCCTGCTGGACCCGGAACGGGAAGCAGAGTTCAGCCACCTGCTGGATGAGATCCTGTCCGCTGTCGAGCAGATCACCGGGCTGGGCGTATCCGGTTATATGAAGATGCCGTACAAGGACACCCGCTTCTTCCCACACATCGAGCGCCTGCCAGACCGTTACTATCCGCGCAATCCGAGGGCCGACATGGCGCCCTCCTGAACAGCTGCGAGAGGATCACTTTCTCTGGAAGCAGTGCAATACTCAAAACAGCCAATGCGCCGTAATGGAAACTCGAACGTAAAGCTTCAGGTTTTGTCGGCGCTGCCGATACCCGTGAAAACAACTTTAGAAAGGATCACACTTTGGCCTCCTCTGCCTTCGCATCGATTGAGCGCAAACTGGGTGTTCCCGGAAAGCTGCTGATTGCACCGGTTTTCATCCTGCTGCTGTTTGCCGCGGTCACGTTCTTCAGTGTCTATGAGTTCCAGGAACTGGACCGGCGAATGAATACCGTCGCCCGGGATCTGGCGCCGGATACTGCCATCGGCACGGAATCGGTTATCAGCGTCTACCGGATGCGACTGCGGGTATTTGACTATTACTCGTCTGGCCATGAAGAGGCCCTTACCCACTTTGACGAGCTGGAGCAGGAATTCAATGGCGTGATGACCCGGGCCCAGGAACGGATCTCCGACCCTGCGGCTGCCGAACTTGTCGATCGCATCGAAGAGACCACCCGTGAATACATCAATGCCTTCCGGAACGAACTGGTTCCGGCCAAGCGACAGGTGTTGGCAATTGTTCGCGACGAACTCAACCAGCATGGCCCCAATGCCACCCAGGCCCTGCGCATGGCCCTAAACGGGGTGGCCAACCGCGAGCCGGAAAGCGACCTTCGTGCTGGCCTCGAACAACTCCTGAACGACGCACTGGTGATGCGTTTGACCGCGCAGCGATACCTGGCCAGCGGTGAAAAGGACGCCCAGGATGCGCTAGGATGGGCGATCGAGGACCTGACAGACGCCCTGGAGCTGCTGGATACCGAGAACGGGCCCGAGTTTGTCCAGGTCTATCTGGATACCGTGGTGGAAGAACTGGCCAACTACCGGGCCGCGGTCCAGAGGATGCTTGAGCAGCAGAACATCGTGGTAACCGTGAAGCGGGACAAACTCGATGTACTGGGACCTGAAATCGCCAGTATGGCCCGGGAGCTGGAAAGCAGCATCTTCGCGGCCCTTGAAGTTGAAGCCGACGCCGCAGGCGAGGAAACAGACCTGGCCCTGAGGTTCACACTGATTGCCTTTGGTATTTCCCTGGTGCTTGGCCTGGTGGTGGCCGTTCTGATGAGCCGGATGATGGGCGCCAGCGTGAAGCGCGCGAAAACCGAAATCCTTGACTACCTGGATGACATTGCCCAGAACAATGGCGATCTCTCCACCCGCCTGACCCCGGGCCGCCCCGATGAGATCGGCGATTTCATTGGCGCCGTCAACGCGTTCCTGGAGACTCTGGAACAGACGATATCCCGAATCGTCAGCGCCTCGCGCCGTTTGACCTCCGAATCCGAATCGCTTTCCGGGATTACCGAGCGCACCACCGCCAACTCCGAGCAGCAACGGGACCAGATCACGCAGGTGTCAGCGGCCATGCAGGAAATGGTGTCCACCTCCGAGGAAATCGCATCGAATACCAGCGACACTGACGAATCCGCGCGCCGGGCGGCCTCGCTCGCGGACACCGGCCAGGAAACCGTCAGCACGGCCATTCGCTCCGTCACCAACCTGGCGCAACAGGTGGAGGAAGGTTCCAGACGTATTCAGCAACTGGAGAACGAGTCCGCCGAAATTGGCAAGGTACTGGCCGTTATTCAGGGCATTGCAGAGCAGACCAACCTGCTGGCCCTGAACGCTGCCATTGAGGCAGCACGTGCTGGCGAAGCCGGGAGAGGATTTGCCGTGGTGGCGGATGAGGTGCGCGGACTGGCCAGACGGGTCCAGGAGTCGACGGTCGACATCGAGCGGATCGTGTCCCAACTGCAAAGCGGAGCTGCGGGCGCCGTCGTTGACATGAGCCGCGCCAAGCAGATGGCCTCGGAAGCCAGCGAGGAAGCCGGCAAATCCGGCAAGGCCCTGGCCGATATACTCTCTGCGGTTAACAACATTGTTGAAATGACCACCCAGATTGCCAGCGCCACCGAACAGCAGCGGGCCACCGCCGCCGAGATGACCCAGAACGTCGAGGTCAGCAGCAACGCCATTGAAGAGCTGGCCGGAGACATTGGCCAGGTCAACCAGTCCAGCCGGTCCCTGGCGGAGATGGCTGATGATCTGAACACTCTGGTGAAGCGGTTCCGCGTAAAGGAGTAGCGCCAACGGCAATCGTTGCAGATGTTAACCACGTCATGGGCGGGTTCCTGAAATACTGATACGTTGGGCTGTCGGTTACAGAATGTAACCATCCAGGACAGCCTTGGACACGTTGGAGGGACCCACCATGACCCACGCCCGCAAAATCGTAAACGCCCACCCAGGTCGCCGGAGTGCGGCAATTCTGGCCACTGCCCTGCTCTTGAGCAACGCCCCACTCGGTTTTGCGCAGGCCGGTCAGACCGAGCAGGTTATCTTCTCTGCAGAAAACGCACTCTATGGCGCGGGGTATGACATCGGGCGTGCCGACGGCTGGTTCGATAATGACCTGCGCAGCGCCGTGCGCGCCTACCAGAAGGCCAACGCGCTGGCGGTCAGCGGCAAGCTCGACAACCCCACGCTCTCCGCTCTTGGCGTCAAAGCCGGCTCGGTTCAAACTGTCTCGGGCAACGCCCTGAGCAGCCGTGCCCAATCCCTCAAAGCGCTCGAGTTACCATCGCCCGCGACAATGCCGGTCGCTCGTCCTGAAGCGCGAAAGACGATTGTAGAAAAAGCGGTCGCCCAGAAGCCGATTGTCGAAAAGCCCGTTGTCGAAAAGCCCGTTGTTGAAAAGACGGTTGAAAAGACGGTCGTTGAAGAGCCGGTTTTGGAGAAAGCGGCTGTTGCCGAAGTGGAACCAGCTCCGCCTTCCTCTCCGAAGACTCAACCGACCACAGCCGAAGCGGTTAACGAAAGGCTCAGCGAAAGCACCGGATCGGTGGAGTTGGCTGAAGTGTCGCGAGCCAATGTTGATACAAAACAGAAATCTGCAACCGAAACCTCGATAAAATCTGAAGAAGAGATCCAGGAACCAGGTGCAGAAAAAACAGAAGAGGTAAAACCGGCAACCGTGGCCTCCATCGAGACGACCACGGTTGAGCCCAAAGCACAGCCTCAAGCGGCTATCGAGCCCGCCCGAAATGTCGAGCAATCACAACCAGAACAGGAAACCGCGGTTGAGCCCCGCCGGGCAAGCTCCGGAGGCGGGTTTTTCAGTGCCCTGTTCGATTTCTTCTTCGGCTGGCTGGTGTAGCCTTTCCCGAATCAGAATTTCCAGAACGGGGTACTGAGTTTCCGCTCGACGATCTCGGGCGAAAAACCTACGTCATTCAACAGACGCGGATCCATAGTCGAGACCAGATGGACGAAGTTACGCTTCATCCGCCAACCTTTGTAAAGAGACGCTGCTCGTTTCATGTGACTACTCCTGGACAGTGTAAGACTTTCGGTCTCAAAAACGGGACCCTGTTTAATTAGTGTCCTATTTTAAACCTGGCCAGGAGTGTTCTGAATACTTGGAAACCCCTATGAACAGGGGCTTCCAGCGCATTTCAGTGAAATTTTGATGACGGGTCTGTTACCCGTTCATGAAGACTTGCCGTTTGAAATCAGAGTCTGATACAGGTCGTCCTTGAGTTGGGCGCGTTTCTGTTTCAAGCGGTGCAGCTTGTCGTCGCCAATGGGCGCATCCCGCTTCTCCAGCCCCTCTATTTCATGGTCCAGGTCTGTGTATTCCCGGAGCTTCTCGTTGAACCTGAGATCGTTAGTCTTGAGCTCTTCGATGAGGCCTTTGTACTGGGGAAATTCAAGGTGAAGCTCGTGGCTGGAAATGCCCATTTTCCAAGTCTCCTCTATTGTCCGGAGTGTGTGCGCAATCGTGATCATTCCGATCACTTTCAGCATAGTCGAGCCTGCCACTTTCTGGGCTTCTTTGACAAATCGCTAATTACGCACGACGTTTCATGGGTATAGCATGGTCTTACGTTCATCCAGTTACGTCTCGGGACACTCGCGAATGACCTTTGCACGAATTACCGGCACCGGCTCCTATCTGCCAGACAATGTTGTGACCAACAAAGACCTTGAGAAGATGGTCGACACCAGCGATCAGTGGATTCGCGAGCGTACCGGTATTGAGCGCAGGCACATCGCCGTTGAGGGCCAGACCACCGTTGATCTGGCCGAGCAGGCCTCCAGAAACGCCATTGAGGCGGCAGGCATCAACCCCAACGAAATCGACCTGATCGTGTTTGCCACCTCCACGCCGGACAAGATTTTCCCGAGCTCTGCCTGCATTCTCCAGGCCCGCCTGGGGATTCACGGCTGTCCGGCGTTCGATATCCAGGCGGTATGCAGTGGTTTTGTCTACGCCCTGGCCACCGCCGAGAAGTTCATCAAAACCGGAAGCAGCAAAAAGGCGCTGGTGATTGGCGCCGAGGTGTTTTCCCGCATTATTAACTGGGAAGACCGGGGCACCTGTGTCCTGTTCGGCGATGGTGCCGGCGCGGTAATTCTGGAGGCAGACGAGGAAACCGGCATCCTCTCAACCCATATTCACGCCGATGGCCAGTACGAAGAGCTGCTGCACGTTCCTTGTGGCATTGCCGATGGCTACGAACAGGTCAAGGCCGGACGGGCATTTGTCGAAATGAAAGGCAATGAGGTGTTCAAGGTTGCGGTCAATACCCTTGGCAAGATCGTCGACGAAACCCTCGCCGCCAACCAGATGAAGAAATCTGACATCGACTGGCTGGTGCCGCACCAGGCCAACCTCCGGATTATCTCAGCGACGGCACGCAAGCTGAACATGTCCATGGACCAGGTGGTGGTCACCGTGAATGAGCACGGCAATACCTCTGCGGCGTCCATCCCCCTGGCGCTGGACGCTGCGGTTCGGGATGGTCGCATCAAACGCAATGAAGTGGTGTTGCTGGAAGCCTTTGGCGGCGGTTTCACCTGGGGTTCTGCGCTGCTTCGCTACTGACGCCCTGCTTCAGCCCGGGGAAGCGGCCCACAAACCCGGTTACGCCCGGACTCCTTGGCCTGGTAGAGAGCGTTATCAGCCTCGTCAACCAGTAACACGGGCCCGGTGCCCTCCTGATCCCCCTGCTCTCCCGAAGACTCTCGCTTCAACGACTGTTGTTCCGAAGCCAGCTCGCTTTCGGAGAGTTCGCTCGGCGCCAGCATCGCCACACCCACGCTGATGGTGACGGATTCAGCAACCGAGGAGAGCCGGTGAGGAATCCCACGCGCCTCAACCGCTTGACGACAGGCTTCGGCGATCGTCTCCGGCTGGGGTGTATCGGGCAGGATAATCGCGAACTCCTCTCCACCATAACGTGCAACCAGGTCAGCGGGACGTTTGACCACCTCCCGCAAAATCCCTCCAACGTCACGAAGGCACGAATCGCCGGCTGGATGGCCATACTCGTCGTTGTACTCCTTGAAGAAGTCGATATCGACCATCACCAGCGACAGGGTTGTCTTTTCCCGCAGCGCCCGCCGATACTCTTTGCGAAGCACCGCATCAAACTGCCGGCGGTTAGCCAGACCTGTCAGGGCATCGGTGAGCGAGATTCGTTCCAGCTCGGCCGTGGCAAGACTCAGCTGGGCGTTTTTTCTTGCGCCGGACAGGAAGTAACCCACCAGTACCACAACCAGCACCGTGCCGGAGGCGCTCACAAATACCGGCAGTATGCCGCGGCGGGCCTCGATATAAGACCGGGAGGGGACAGCTTCCACCGACCACTGGCGACCTGCAATCGAGATGGTCTGTGCGGTATGCCGGAGGTCGGGCTGCCAGGACAGGTGCTCCGGATTACGGGAGCGGTACAGCAACAGTTTCTGACTGCCGGTGATGTCCAGCACTTCAAACAGCAGGTCCTCGGTGAGCTCCGGCCCCACGGCCTGGCCCACTAACTCCCCCACCCGAAAGACGCCGTTGATAAACCCATAATGCTGGCGGGTATCGATCCCGGCACCCGGGCTTGTAGAAAGGGTATAAAGCGGTGCAAACACCAGGAATCCTCGCTGGTTCTCCGGTTCCTGAACAAGCCGGATTCCGGCCGTTGCGACCATTTCGCCAGATTCCCGTGCTTCCAGCAGCGCCTCCCGACGGGAGGCCTCACTGGCCAGGTCAAACCCGAGCGCGGCGCGATTCTGCCCCAGTGGCTCTATGTACTGCACCGGCACATACCAGGCCCTGTCCGTCAGGCCCACCAGGCCGTCAGGGCTCGCCTCTGTCATCGCGAAATCGGCAAACGCCTCTTTCTGTCGGCGGATGAATTCATCAAGTTCGCTGTGCTCGACGGAAGGCGCCCAGGCGAACGCCTGAATCGCTGGCGAACGCTCCAGGATCTCATAGGTCAGGCGATTGAACCTTTCGGCCGTCATCTCCGGCATCACGGCCACGGCCGATCTGAGGGCAAAGAGAATTTCAAGATTCAGCAGGGCTTCACGCTCAAGGCTGGCAGACAGTTGGTCAATCTCGGCCTTGAACTCCAGTTCGATGGCCCGGGTTTCTTCCTTGTACAGCAAACGCCCCAGTCCCAGGCTGAGTGCAATCCCAACAATCAGTGCGGCGATCGCGTACAACGACGCCCTTTTTTTCTTCATCTGCAATTTACACAAGACACACCCTGCTTCCGCTGACTAACGATTCTGGCGACCACGGGTGCCAAAACGCGCTGATTTTTCCCTACTTTATATACGCACGCGGCGCATGCCGGGATGTCAGCGTTTGTAACCGGGCGTGGCTATCTAAGAGATTCCGAAGGTATGACGTACGGTCAGGCGACCCGATGCCATGCGCCATTGTAATAACGTTCGATGCCATGATCCCCCATCCGGTGGATGAACAACCAGGCGTTGTCGACCAGCGCTGCAACGTCCGGCTGCCGACCTATGGCCGCTTCAATGCGATCGGCGGGGGCCTCGATAATCACGGTCAGGCGCAGAGGCTCATGACGCCAGCGGGTGCCGTCATGGACGGATTGCAGTGGCAGCCCTGTTCTGAGGTCCGAACCATTGCCTTCCACCACGCCCACATTGCCACCAACAACGGAGTGCAAAAGCTTGTTCCCGGCACCGTAGACGTCCGGTACCGTCACCGAGCCGAAATATTGCAGGTTGATCCAGTTGGCAACCAGAAGGGGGGCCGCCAGAAGGCTTTCGAGGCGCTGGCCGTCTTCGTCCGAAACGGGATCGTAGTCGTGCAGGAACACCCGCCCCGCCAGGTCGCAACCACGGGTGCGACTGCGCCTGGCAAAGATAATGGCAGCATTGCCTGCCAGGCCCCACTCCGGCCGTACCTCCGACCAGTCCCGCGTTCGCGTTTCCATGGCTGCGGTCAGACTGTCCGATTCCCCGTTTTCCTGGCCTTCGCCCAGCCTGAGGGATTCCGCGCGCTCATTGCGAGCCCGCGCACCGGCCTGCCCGAAGCCGGCCTCAAGGTCCGCCAGTTTTTGAAGGTGAGTATGAGGCACCCGGTCTCGATCAGCAAAAGTCACCCGGTCGGTCACGGTGCAATGCTCGGCAGCCACGGCCCAGGTGTGGTCGGGAATGCGTATGCCCTGCTCCGACAGGCCAGCCCGGACCATCGGATCATTGAACAGCTTCGCCGCCAGACGGGCGCTGACCCCGCCACTCTGGCCACCACAGGCGCCGCATTCCAGCCCGGCCTGGTGGGGGTTGTTGTCGGTGTGACTTCCGTGACCCACGAAAACCAGCAAGGGCGCAAAGCCATCCGTCAGGGACATGCCCCGAAGCATATTGGCGACCAGCGCGGTTTTTTCCGGATCCATCAGCGGATCCCCGCCAAGTTCATGGACCAGCAGCGTTTCCTGGTCATCCGGCCTCGGTCTGGAACGGCCCCGCTTGAGCGTATCCTTGATCAGCTTCCACGCCCAGGCCAGCCCGGTCGTCTCCACCAGGGTGAAAGTCGAGAGACTGCTGTATTTGGCCTTGCGCACGGTTTCCCGGGTAATCTCCCGCTGATCCCTGGCGCGGTTCTCCGCAAGATCCGCGCGCAGGTTGCCCCGGGTATCGATCAGACGATAAGGAGCCTGTAACAACCCTGGCAGCCGGCGAACCGGCTCAAAAGGCCCATGACGCTGGTGCGCAACCGGCATTCCGAAAAAGCCGGCAAACCCGAGAGTCTGTACCCGGGGCATCACCGCCTCAAGGTGGCGGCGTATCACTTCCGAACGCACATCAATACAGAACACGGCCTGCGCATCGGGAATGGCCGGCGGAGGCTCCGGTGCCTGGCTGTTGTTGGTTCGGTTCTTCAAGGCACTGAACAGCGTTCTCTGATACCCACACTCAAATGCCCGCTGCCACACCCACAGGGGGCGCCTGTCCTGCTGGCGCAGGCCATGGCCGCTTCGGGACCGCTCCAGTTGGTTTTTCTGGACGACCGATGCAAAGCGAAGAGCAGCGGCCTCCCACACCAGCAGCACCGCCAGCAGCTCACCCAGTTGGTCGGAGGCTCGCCCTTCCAGGGAGCCCCGCCAATCCAGGCCCCGACACCAGGATGCCCAGCCATTCACCCGGAGTAACAGGCTGTGGCACAGGGCCAGAAGCTCGTCGTCAGGCAGCCGGAGGGCTTCTGTGGCCTGGCTGACCGCCTGATTCCGGTCATCCGGCACTGCCCTGAAAAAGGTTCTCACACCGGCCAGCCCGGTGGTGAAATCCAGGGAAAGGTCCTGTCGCGCGGAGTTGAGCCAGAACCCGAACAACCCGGCGGACTCCCCGGAGCTGTGCTCCCCGGCCGACCACCGGGCCTGACGTCGATCGAAGAAGGCGCCGCACACACGGGCCACCTGATCATTAACAATCTGCCCGAGCGGTTCCGCGGTGCCGTCACCCTTGAACGTATCAAGGATGCTCATCGTGACACCTGCGTGGCTCTTCTCAGGCTTGTGAGGCCTCAGAACAGAGGCGCGGTCGAGCCATTCGAGGTACCAGGAGGGATCGCGACGCTCGCCGCGTTCGGCGACACTGGCGGCAAGGTCCTCCGGTTGAATCCTGCCTTGCTGCCAGGCCTCCCGATAGAACGCCGCCGGCATGAGAAGGCTGAAACCGCCCCGCTCCCGAAAAATATCGTCGGCTTGTTCCGCCGGCAGGTGTCGCATTCCCCAGAAGGGGTTTACAGCGATCCACTGGTCCAGCGGCCACACCGGTGCAACCAGCTCGCAGGCTTCACGAAACGGTCGTTGCCAGGACTCAACACCGTGCGATTGCTCCGGTTTCGAGACCGAGACACCGCTCATGGCGCTCATGACTCTTCCTCAAGCCGGAACGGATGGTGCGGAACCCGCTTGAACACCTGCGGAACCCGAAGCGCCTCGGCGGCAAGCAACCGCGTGAAGCGGTCAAAAGGCAGGGCCAGATAGAGCCCATGACGAAAATGGACCGAGAGAGCCTGGGTGACCCGGAGCTGCCCGCCAAACGCAATACACAGAGCGCACAGCGCCAACAGCAGCACCATCACCGAGCCTGTCACGTAGCCTGCCAGCGGAATAACGAAACCGCCCTGGTCCGGCACCGCCGGTCCCAGCAACAAGTGCAGCATTGCGTAGAGCGGTACCAGCGCCACAGCCATGGCAGCTCCCCTGAGCTTCACGCCGTTCGTGGCGCCGGCCGGTATGCCCATGGCTGAGGCGGCAACCGCCAACACCAGCAGCAGACCAAAAACCAGGTTGTACTCAACAACCCAGGGCGCCCACCAGAGGATGACAGCCGCCACCAGGCCGGTGGCCAGACCGAACGATATACGACGCCCGGCTGGCAGCTCGGGCAGTTTGCGGGCCGAAGACACAACCACGGTGCGCCCGGACGCCAGGAACGAGTGGGCCTTGTACAGGGAATGGGCGAGCAGGTGCAGTAGCGCCAGTGTGTAGGCACCCATACCGATCTCAAACAGCATGAATCCCATCTGGGCGCAGGTAGACCACGCCAGCGCGTGTTTCACGGAAAACTGGGTCATCATGGTCAGCACCGCCACCACGGCAGTGAAACCGCCCACCACCAACAGGATCATATGGCCGGTGGTGAAACCGTCGAACACCGGGAACAGGCGCAACCACAGGAAGCCGCCCAGGTTGATCACTCCAGCGTGAAGCAACGCCGACACCGGGGTGGGCGCTTCCATCACCCGGATCAGCCAGCCGTGAAAGGGAATCTGCGCGCATTTGAGGGCCGCCGCCAGGGCCAGGGCAACAGACGCCACCGTCAACGCCGTTGAACCGCCGGCACGGGCCGCTTCGCTCTGCGCCATGTTCTGTACCATGTCCGGCAGAAGGAAGGTGTCGTAATGCAGGTAGAGGGCCAAAACCCCGGTGATCACCAACGCATCGCCCACCCGACTGACAATAAACTTCTGCACAGCGGCCACGCGCGCTTCGGGACGATCCGGATACAGGGTCAAAAGATGATGCAATGCCAGGCTGACGCCAATCCAGGCACCGGCGAGGATCAGCAGATGGTTGGTGAGCACCAGCACCAACACCGAACCCACCGTCACCAGGAACCAGGGCAGAAACCGCTCCCGCCCCGGATCCTGTCGGAGGTAGTTGTCCGCGTAGCGCAAGATGACCCAGCCGACGAAGGCCACCATCAGGGCCATCCAGACGGCCACCCCGTCCGGGTACACACCAAACCGTGCCGCCAGGCCAACCGGCGTATCAGCATCGAATAGCCACGGCTCCAGCACAAGCATTGCCCCAACCGTCAGGGACGACACCATGGAAGCCAGCATTACCCAGCCGGCCAATCGCCAGCAGCGGTCAAGCTGTGGAGGGCTCTGAAGCCAACCGGTCATTGCGGCCAGGACGAACAGGCTCACGGGGAAAAGCAGCCAGAGGGCGAGCGTTACCAGAGATGACAGTTCGGCGATCGGGTTCATGATGGTAAACCTCCTGAACCGCTACTTTGCCTGCGTTCTTCATATATAAAAAATGGTTTATAATTATCACTTCATTCTATTTTTTAGAACGGTTGGCCATGAAGCTGAACTACCACCATCTCTATTACTTCTGGAGTGTCGCGCGAACCGGGCACCTGACCCGCGCCGCCGATGCGCTTCATATTTCCCAGTCGGCGCTGTCGGGCCAGATCCGAAAGCTCGAGGAAAGCCTCGGGCATGACCTGTTCATCCGGGAGGGACGCCGACTGAAGCTCTCCGAGGCCGGCCGTCTTGCGTTTTCCTACGCCGAGGAAATTTTCCGGCAGGGCGAAGAGTTGTCCGCCCTGTTCGATTCGGGCGTGCGACCAAACCGCGAGGTGCTCAGGATCGGCGCTGTGGCCACGCTGTCACGAAATTTCCAGGAAGGCTTTCTGCAACCCCTGCTGGACCGGGAGGACCTGGAGCTCAGCCTCCAGAGCAGCCATATTGACGAACTGCTCCGTCGGCTGTCCGCACACCGCCTGGACCTGATCCTGTCCAATCAGGCGGTCCAGGGCAGCGAACAGAATCCGTGGCGTTCGCGCCTGATCGCCAAACAGCCGGTCAGTATCATCGGGCCCTCGGGCATTCAGGTTGAGGGCGAATTTGCCGACGTCGTACGCGGGCGAAGTCTGATTGTGCCGGGCCCGGACAACAACATACGTCAGGCCTTCGACCAGCTGTGCGAGTATCACCGGCTACGGCCGAATATCGCAGCAGAGGTGGATGACATGGCCATGATGCGACTCCTGACCCGGGACACCGGCCACTTTGCCATCATGCCGCCCGTGGTCGTTCGGGACGAACTCAGGAGCGGAGCCCTTGAGGACTACGGCGCCCTGCCCGGCGTGTTCGAGGAATTCTACGCCATCAGCATACGCCGGCAGTTCCAGACAGCGGCACTGCGGGAACTTCTGGCGCAGCCTGCTGAGAACTTCCTGAATCAGGACTCGGTTGATCTTTCTTACTAACGGCGCTGTCAGAAAAAGTCATCCATCAGCGCACCGTGGCTCCGTATACTGGGCCCAATCCATGACAACAATAAGACCGGACACCCCAGGATGAGCCAACACAACCCTGCCCAGCCCGCCATCGCCATTATCGGTACCGGTTTCGGTGGCCTGGGCATGGCCATTACGCTTAAACAGGCCGGCTACACCAACCTGACGATCCTTGAGAAAGCTGGTGACGTGGGCGGTACCTGGCGCGACAACACCTATCCGGGCGCGGCCTGCGATGTGCAGTCCCATTTCTACTCCTTTTCCTTTGAGCCCAAGCACGACTGGTCCCGCAAGTTCGGTCTGCAGCAGGAAATCCTCGGGTACATGCACCACTGCGTAGAGAAGTACCAGTTGGGCGATCACTTTCGGTTCAACGCCGAGGTCGCCTCCGCCCGCTTCGACGATCAGAGCAATCGATGGACCCTTACCCTGGCGACCGGGGAGCAACTTCTCGCCGACGTGGTCATCACCGCAACCGGCCAGCTCAACCAACCGGCGTGGCCGAAGCTGGAAGGACTGGAACGCTTTCAGGGCCGGATGTTCCATTCCGCTCGCTGGCACCACGATTACGATCTGACGAACAAACGGGTAGCGGTGATTGGCACCGGGGCCAGCGCCATCCAGTTCGTGCCGGAAATTGCGCCCCGGGTAAAACAGCTGAGTCTGTTCCAGCGTTCAGCCGCCTGGGTGCTGCCCAAGCCCGACCGGCCCTTCAAACCCTGGGAACAGACGCTGTTCCGGAAGCTGCCCGCCTGGGACCGGCTTTATCGCTACCTGATCTACTGGAAAAACGAGAGCCGGGCCCTGGCGTTCACGCGGTTCAACGGCTTGCTGGAAGTCTTTGCCAATCAGGCACGGCGGGAAGCCCGCAAACACGTAACCGACCCGGACAAACTGGCCCACATCATTCCCGACTACCAGATCGGCTGTAAGCGTATCCTGATATCCAACGACTGGTACCCTGCCATCAACCAGCCCAACGTGGATCTGGTGACCGACCCGATTGAAAGTATCGATGAACAAGGGGTGCAGACCCGCAGCGGCAGGCACTACCCGGTGGATGCCATTATTTGTGGCACCGGGTTCCGGGCATCAGAGTTTCTCTCACCCATAGAGGTCACCGGTCGGGGCGGCAAATCCCTCAATGAGGCCTGGCAAACCGGAGCGTCTGCCTTCAAGGGCATCACCGTGAGCGGGTTTCCCAACCTGTTCATGCTCTATGGCCCGAACACCAACCTGGCCCACAACTCCATCGTTTATATGCTGGAATCCCAATTCCGCTACATCCGCACCTGCATCAACGCGCTGCAGAAGTACCCCGGCGCCGCCATGGACGTTCGCCAGGATCGTCAGGACCGGTTTACCCAGGTGATCCAGCAAGGCCTTCAGCACTCGGTCTGGAGCTCCGGCTGCACCTCCTGGTACCTGGACGAAAACGGCCACAACAGTATCAACTGGCCCGGTTTTACCTTCACGTACCGCCTTGCAACCCGGCGCGTGGATACCGCCGACTACCAGTTCCTCAACCCCTTGCACAGCGACCGTTGAACCGGCACCGGTTACGGTTATTGCGCTTCGCCTAAATTCATAGGATGATTGGTTTATCGGATAGAAGGATGATAAACCCATGCTGCAACGAATTCGCAAAGGATCTCTGGTGGAAACCGCCATAGAAAGCCTCAGAGGCGCCATTGAAGACAGGGTCTGGTCGGTCGGCGATCGCCTGCCCGTTGAATCGGAACTATCGGAATCCCTGGGAGTGAGCCGTAATACCGTACGCGAGGCAGTGCGGGTACTGGTCCACGTGGGCATGCTGGAGACCCGTCAGGGCGATGGTACCTACGTGAGGGCGACACGGGACGCCGGAGAAACCCTGCGGCGGATCGCACGCACCCAGCTGGCGGATCAGCTGGAAGTACGGATCATGCTTGAAACCGAAGCGGCAAAGCTGGCGGCCTCACGCCGCACTGACGAGGATCTGCGCAGCATGACCAACGCACTCGACGCCCGCGCCAAGGCCGGAGCGGTCCTGCCCTTGCGTATCCGGCACGACGAAGCCTTCCACCACGCACTGGTAGCGGCCTCTCATAATTCCGCACTGGTGGAGCTGTACGACTACTTCTCCCACGCGGTGAGCCTGACCATTGAGCAAACCGAAACCGACTCGGACCTGCCTGAACCCTCCCAGGAAGACCACGAGCTGTTGCTGGCCGCCGTTCGACGCCGGGATGCAGCCAAGGCCGAACAGCTTGCCCGGCAGTTGCTCGCTCCCAGCCTCAGGGCCCTTCAGCGTCAGGAGTTGTAATCCATGAAGTTCCGCATCGACACCTTTACCCTGCTTTTGCTGGGTGCCATTGTCCTGGCCACGTTCCTGCCCGCCACCGGCCAGGCGGGCGATTTCCTGGCCAAAGCAGGCACCGTTGCCGTTGCCCTGCTCTTCTTTTTTCATGGCGCCGCACTTTCCCGGGATCAGATCATTGCCGGTGCCACCCACTGGCGCCTGCACATTCTGATTACCGCGCTAACGTTCGTTTTCTTTCCCCTCGTCGCCTTGCCCATCAACGAGCTGAGCACCATCGCGCCGGCCTGGATGCCAAAGGATCTGGGGCTCGGCTTTTTGTACCTTGGCGTGCTGCCCTCGGCGGTGTCTTCCTCCATTGCCTATACCGCCATGGCGCGGGGCAACGTGCCGGCCGCCATCTGCAGCGCGGCTGCGTCCAACGTGTTCGGCATGATGCTGACCCCGTTTCTGCTCCTGCTCCTGGTCAGCACTTCCGGTGGTGGCGACTTTTCCATTGCAGAGGCGCTGAAGGACATTGTGATGCAGCTGCTGCTCCCCTTTGCGGTCGGGCATGGCATGCGCCCCTGGCTCGGCGGATTCCTGTCCCGCAACGAGCAGCTCATGGCCCGCTATGATAAGTGCGTGATCTGGCTGATTGTCTACTCGGCGTTCTCGCACTCGGTGGAAAGCGGGCTCTGGCAGAACCTTCCGGTGCAGGCCATTGTCCTGACCATCCTGCTCTGCCTGGGCCTGTTGTTGTTGTTCATGCTGCTGGCGCGGTTTCTGGTACGACGCTTCGGCTTCAGCCTGGAGGATGAGGCGGCAGTGGTATTCTGCGGCTCAAAGAAAAGCCTGGCTTCGGGGCTACCGATGGCCAAGGTGCTGTTCTCCGGCCACCCGGGCTTCGGCATGATCGTGCTTCCGATCATGTGCTACAACCAGATTCAGGTGATCGTGGGGGCAATTCTGGCGCAGAAATACCGGGAGAAGATCGAAAAGGCGGCCTCAGCCGCCCCCCATGCCACCGAATAGCGTGGCCAGGATGACCAGCCCGACAATCCAGCCGATCACGGCCGGCCAGAAGTTCACCATCTGGGGAGGCTGTTCCGGTAAATCTTCGGACTCGTCACCTTCAGCGCCATGGCGCTCGTCCAGCGGTTGTGGCGCCTGCTCCGGGCTGAACCAGCCAAACCACTCCCCGAGGAAGTGGGCGACGGGCTGTGGGAAGGACCCGTTTTCAGCGATGGGCCTGAGTTGGGGCTCAAGCTGCCGACCAATTTCCGCACGCAGGGCCGGCTCGTCCGCCGGTGGCTCACAGAGAATCGCCTTCCAGATGCCGGCGTCCTTGCTGCGGGTAGCATCATTGAGTAGCGCTTTGATCTGGATGACAACCTCGCGAACCACCTGCCCCTCATTCGCATCCAACGGACGGCTCGAGGACTCTATAGAAGGCTCTGGCGCCTCTCCCACGGCTTCGCGATACGCCTGGTCCAGTCGCCGGGCCTCCTCGTCGGAGGCGAATTTGAGCTGCTGTTCGTACGCATCCTGGATTTTCCGGCGGTCGCCGGTAGGGTCAATTCCGAGGATTTCCCAACAATTCATACAACCTGAACTCCAAGCCTGACATTCATTACATTTTGGAGAGACAAAGTGCCTGTAGTCCCTTACGATAGTCCCGAAAAGACAAAACGCTCGAAAAGACAATCACCCGGCTTCGGGCCCCCAAACAACAGAACTCGGCAAAGTATAAAACGTCCACCATGCATCATTCTAAAAAAATATTGTCGGTGCTCGCCCACGGTTCGAACATGACCGTTTTCGGCGCCGCGCTCGCTCTCACCCTTTTTCCAATCGCTGGGCATGGACAGCCTGAGTCACCCGATCTGACCGCCGGTCTGCTGGCATTACACGGAGACCAGGCCGAAATTCCCGAAGTGCTGACCACAACGCGCCTGCGTCAGTCCAAGCTCCGGGTCCCGGGTACCACCACCATCATCACCGGGGACATGATCCGCGAACTCGGAATCCGGAACCTGCAGGAAGCGCTCCGGCTGGTGCCCGGCATGGTCGTGGGCCACTGGGGCAGCACCAACCCGGTGGCAACGTACCACGGCACCTCCCAATACGAACAGCGTCGGCTTCAGGTCCAGATCGACGGTCGCACCGCGTACCGGATCAGCCTTGCGGACGTAGACTGGCTGTCGATGCCGGTGGCCATCGAAAACATCGAGCGCATTGAGGTGAGCCGTGGCCCCAATTCCGCGGCCTACGGGATCAACGCCTTTCTCGGCAGCATCAACATCATCACCCGCTCACCCCAGGATACCGCCGGGGTCGAAGCATTTGCATCGGCTGGTTCACGGGGCTATCTGAGAACCTTTACCTCAGTTGGCGATGCAGACAGTGATAACAGCTGGCGACTGTCCTACGAGAAACGCAAATCCAATGGTTTTGACAATCAGATAGACGGCGGAGAAGAAATTCCGTTCCACGACGGCCACGATATCAATAACTTCAATTTCGACAGCGTGTTTCGGGTGGACCGCCAGCATTCCGTCGAGTTTCGCGCCGGCGTACTTGAAGGTGTGAACGAGGAAGATCTGGAAAAATCCGGCAAGCTCGGGGCGACCACGAACCCTGACATCCTGATGGACGACTACTACCTGCACGTCCGGTTCAATGGCGCAACCTCCGAACGCCACTTTTACCACATCCAGGCCAGCTACCAGAACCAGCGTCAGAGACAGCGCTGGTCGGTATCGGTTCCCGCAGCCGACATAAACGCGCTTCTGCCGCCGGAGTTTCCGCCCTTCCCTGAGAACCAGGGACCGTTTATCGCGGACCTGAATGAAGACATCGAAGAAACCCGTCAGGAAATCGAGATCCAGGACACCCTGATATTCAGCGACCAGCTGAAGCTGGTTTCCGGCCTGGGTTATCGAAAAGACACCTACGATTCCGAAACCTTCTTCAACGGTGAGGGCAACAATTACCAGTCCCGGATCTTCGCCAACACCGAGTATTCACCTTACCAGTGGCTTACATTTAACCTGGGCGGCAACTGGGAGCAGACCACGACCACCAACGAGGACTATTTCTCACCTCGGGCCGCCGCCAACTTCATCTTCAACAACAACCATGCCCTGCGTTTTGTATTCTCCCGGGCGGTAAGAACGCCCGACGCCTTCGAGCAGGAACCGGACTGGTCTTACCGCCCAAGCAACGTCCGCCCACCTTTCGAGGCCCTCGAAGGCCAGCGTATACTGGTGGAAGACCTGCTGGACCCGACCACTTCCACCTATGGCCAGGAGCTGGAGGAGGAGTGGATTACCTCGAGGGAGATCAGCTACTTCGGTCAGTTCCATCTCGATAGCGCGCTGCTGTCGGTGGAAGTGCGTTACTTCAATGATTATTTCCGTGACATGATCAGCGGCGTGATCAACGAAGAGGAATGGTACATCGCCAACAACGTGGCCCTGGATCAGGAAGGCGTGGAGCTGGAAACGTCCCTTGAATTCTCCGGTACGCGACTGAGGGCAACCTACGCCTATCTTGAGCAGGAAGGTCGCTACACCGGCGACCCCAACGCCTTGCCGGCCAATGACCAGCGGCGCGCCGTCGATCTTCTGGGCCGTCTGTCAGCCCGGGATTCCGGCAGTTTTGCCTGGATACAGGACCTGCCCGCAGGGTTTATGGGCTCAACCGCCCTTTACTGGACCAACGAAGTCCGCAATACCCGGTTCGAGCGCGCAGACTTCCGGCTGGCGCGCCGGGTGGACAGAAGCGACTATAGTTATGTCCTGGCCCTGGTTATGCAGCATTACCTCAATCACAAGCCATGGATCAGCCCAGATAACCGGATTGAGGATCAGAACCAGTTCTTTGTAGAGGCTGGTGTCCGTTTCTGAGTCTTACAGGGATAACGTGAACCCCGGACGGTATGGAACGTAGTAATAGCATGGAAATGCGACAACCTGATCAGCGCTGGCGACGTCTCCTTATGGTGGCCCGCCGCGCGTTGGTGGTTCCTTTGCTGGCGTTGCTGGCACCCATGGCTGCTGCTCAGGAACCGACCGCACAGACGGTCTATTTCGCAGGCTCGGGCAACGCCGCCCTTGACCAGCACCTCATCCAGTTGCTTGAACAGGAGCTTCCGGCTGACACCACACTTGAGAAAGTGTCGGACGACCAACTGCCGGCCATCACCTCACGCCCTATCGTTACGGTCGGGCCAGCTGCCTTCACTCGCGTGCGCCAGGCCAGTCGTTCGGCCCCCATATTGGCGACCCTGGTAGACAGGGAATTCATCACCTCCTTTGCCGAGCGGGCTCCCGGCCAGATCTCGGCGGTTTACTACGACGTTCCGCTGATTCGCCAGGCACTGACCGGCAAGGCCATCTTGCCACAGGCCACCAAGATTGCCCTGTTGGCCACGGCCGATTCCGTAGAACTCTATGAACCTCTGATCGATGAACTTCCGCGCTTCGGCCTGGAGGCCCGGGTATTTCTGGTGGAGCGTCCCGATCGCCTGATTCCCACCCTGGTAAGGGCACTGGGGTATGGTGACTTTCTCCTGGCAGCACCGGACAGCGCCATCTACAACCCTCGCACCATCAAATACATCCTGCTGACAGCCTACCGCCGCAATCAGATTGTCATCGGGCCGTCGCAAGCTTATGTCAAGGCCGGCGCGTTGGCCTCCAGTTATGCGCCCTTCCCGGAAATGGCTCGCCTGGCCGGCGATTACCTGGCCGAGTTCTTCGAGTCTGGCGCCTTTCCGGCGCCCACGTACCCGGAGCAATACCGGGTAGAGATCAACGAGCAGGTGGCCAGGTCCATGAACATTCCCTTGCCGGGCCGGGACGAAATTGCCGAGCGTGTAAACCGCCAGTTGGCGAACGACGGGGAGACGGCGAATGATTAAAACGTCTGCCCAGCAACGCCCACTTTCCCGCAAGCTTCTGTTGCTTGGTGCCCTGCCGGCGGTGGTTATGTTCATCGTGTTGATGGTGTTCTTCACCTCTGCCCGCCTGGCGGACGCCCGCAAGGACCTGGCCGACAGTGGCCAGCTCCTGGCTGACAGCCTGGCGCCGGCCCTGGAGTACGCGGTCGTGTCAGGCAACACCGAGGCCCTGGAACAGATCCTGTCCCAGTCGTTGCGACGCAGCAAGACAGACTGGATTCGTGTTACCGATGTCATGGGTGAGCAGATTGGATTTGTTGCCAATGGCCCGGTGAACCTGGAGGCCAAACACCAGGATTACTATGTGTACGAGTCCGAGATCCTGCAGCAGCCGCTGGAAATGAGCGCGGGCCGTACTGCGGAATGGTTCGAGCCGGATTATGGCTTTGGCGGCGGCTCATTGAGAGTCGGCACCGTGGAGGTGGGGGTTGACGTTGATGTGCTGACCAACCGGCGCCACGACATTCTCTGGACCTCCATTGCGGTGGGCGTCTCCCTGCTGATCTTCACCATACTGATCATCAACCATTACCTGGGAACGATCCTGGCACCCATCCGGGATCTCGCCGGCCGCATTGGCAAACTCACCGGCGGTGATTACCGGGAGCGTCCCCTCAACACCCACCAGACCTCCCGGGAAGTGGTCGAGATCGAGGAGCAGCTTAACCAGTTGGCCAGCCACCTGGTTGACCTGAAAACGGCCAGGGATCAGACCGTGGCAGCCTCTGAACATGCCCGGGAAAAAGCCGAGGCCGCCAACCAGGCGAAGTCCGAGTTCCTGGCCACCATGAGCCACGAATTGCGCACTCCGCTCAACGGTGTGCTCGGAATGGTCGACCTGATCCAGGAAGAGCCTCTCACCCATCGCCAGAGGGACTACCTGAATACCGCCAGGCAGTCCACGGAAGACCTGCTCACCGTGATTGGTGACATCCTGGACTACTCCCGGGTCGACAGCGGTACCCTGCAGCTGGAGAACCAGGAGTTTGACCTGAAACAGTTGATCTCCAACTGCACCGCCACGTTCCGCCACATGTCCGAACAGCAGGGCCTGGCACTCAATCTCACGTTTTATGGAGACTGGCCAGACAACCCGAGGGTTATCGGCGACCCGGCTCGCCTCAGGCAGGTGCTGGCCTGCCTGATCGACAATGCCATCAAGTTTACCGGGGATGGGTTCATCAACATCCAGGCAGGCTCCTTCCCCCTCGAAGAAAACTGCGTGATCCTCAACTGCACGGTGAGTGACTCCGGCTCAGGCATCCCCTCGGAGCGCCTGCCGGACATTTTCAACTCCTTCGAGCAACTGGATGGTGGCAACAGCCGGTTGTATGGCGGTACCGGCCTGGGCCTGTCGCTGGTGCAGCGCCTGGTGGAACTGATGGGCGGCCACATCCAGGTGGAGACGGATCTGGGCAAAGGTTCATCCTTCCGTTTTGAGCTGCCCTTCGAGCTTGCCAACCCGGGCGTCCGGACCGCTCCCGCTGCACCCGCCGCTCGGGAACCGGTAGACAAGGTCAGCCACGCTTTGGTGGTGGAAGACAACCCCGTCAATCAGCGGGTGGCAACGGCCATGCTCACGCGGCTTGGATTCCAGGCGGACTCCGCCAATAACGGTAAGGAAGCACTGGAGAAAGTGACCAGCAATCACGCCGGTTATGACATTATCCTGATGGACTGCCAGATGCCGGTGATGGACGGGTACGAAGCCACCCGTTACATCCGGGAGTGGGAGAAAAGCAACGGCCAGACAGGAACCCCGATCATCGCCCTGACCGCCGATGTCCTTCCAGGCACGGAGCGTACCTGCCTCGAGAGCGGCATGAACGACTACATCGCCAAACCGGTGCGTAAAGAGAATCTTCGGGAAACTCTGAGCCGCTGGATCAAGCTGTAGCAGGAGCCGGCGCCCAAACGCAGAGGCGCCGGAGCCCGGGACTTAGCTCGCTACCGGTTCCCGCATGGTCACGAACTCTTCGGCGGAGGTAGGATGAATGCCGAGGGTAGAGTCGAACTGGGCCTTGGTGGCGCCGGCCTTGATGGCCACGGCCAGCCCCTGGGTGATTTCTCCGGCATCCGGGCCCACCATGTGGGCGCCCAGCACGCGGTCTGTCTGGTCATCCACCACCAGCTTCATCAGGCACCGCTCATCCCGGCCACTCAGCGTGTGCTTCATGGGCCTGAATTCCGAACGGTAGATCCGGAGCCTGTGGCCCGCCTCACGCGCATCTTCCTCGGTGAGGCCAACGGTACCGATGTTGGGCTGACAGAACACGGCCGTGGGTATGGCCGAGTAGTCCATCTCGCCCTGGCCGTCACCAAACAGCCGGCGGGACAGCACCATGGCCTGGGCCAGTGCGACCGGGGTTAGTTGCGGCGTACCGATAACATCGCCCAGAGCGGTAATCGACGGCACGGCGGTCTGGAAGTGTTTATCCACCACCACATGCCCCGAGCCACTGAGCTGAACACCAAGATCGGTAAGCCCCAGGCCATCCACCAGCGCGCGGCGGCCGGTGGCCGCCATCACCAGCCCCGTTTCCAGGGTTTCACCGTTATTGAGATGTACCCGGTAATGGGCGTTTTCCGCTTCCACGGATTCAATGGTTACGCCGAATCTCAGGTTAACGCCCTTCTTGCTCATTTCCTGCTCGGTGAAGCGGCGGATATCGCCGTCAAAACCTCTGAGGAACAGATCGCCCCGATACAGAAGCGTGGTTTCAACACCCAGCCCGGCCAGGATGCCGGCAAACTCCACGGCGATATAACCGCCACCCCACACCACCGCGTGCTTGGGCAGTTGCGGCAGATAGAACATCTCGTTGGAGGTCAGGATGCATTCTTTCCCGGGCACATCCGGCACCACCGGCCAGCTGCCGGTCGCCACGGTGATGTGCCTCGCCCTGTAGGCGTGGTCACCGACCACCACGGTGTTGGCATCCCGCAGGGTTGCAGTACCCTGGATGATGGTCACGCCGGCATTCTCCAGAAGGCGGCCATAAATGCCATTGAGCCTTTCGATCTCGGCGTTCTTGTTGGCCACCAGCTTGGGCCAGTCAAAGCGGACATCGCCCAGCGGAACCTGCCAGCCATAGCCGGCGGCGTCTTCCAGGTCTTCATGCACGTGGGCGCCATAAACGAACAGCTTCTTGGGTACGCACCCGACATTGACACAGGTACCGCCGAGATACCGGGATTCCACCACGGCTACCCGTGCGCCACGCTGGGCAGACATGCGGGCAAGGCGAACCCCGCCGGAGCCGGCTCCAATGACAATCAGATCAAATTCCTGCTGGTCAGACACAGCAACTCCCATTACCGAATGAAACGTCAGTTCTGGCCGGGCGCGGCCGACTTGCTTTCCGGTTGAACTTCCCGGAACAGCACATGATCTTCAAAATCCCCGAGCTGGATCTTGCCCAGGCTTCGGAAGCCCTCGGATTCGTAAAACGGCAGATAACGGCTGTTGCCGGTATCCAGCACAAGACCACTGCCCCGGGGATTCTCAGAACAGAGGCGTTCCACGGTTTTCAGCAACAGCCGGCCATAGCCGCGATTCTGATACGCCGGATTCACCCCCATCAGGGGCAACTGGTGAGCCAGGGGTTGCGGCAACAGATCGCGAATCTTCTGGTGATAATCCAGGTAGCGGCGGGTGGCGGCAAACCCCGTGGTCAGCACCATCCGGATGCGCCAGCTAAACTGGTCAGCCAGGTTCATCCGCAGTTCCGGATCACCAATGAAGGCGACCGCAACCAGGGTGTCGTTCACCATCACTCCCACCGCGTCCTGCCGCAACTCGTAGTACAGGTCGATCAGTTCACGGATCGTAGCCCTGACCCGCTGCTCATAGCCCGGCCGGCGATGGTCAAACAGGTACTGGAACGTCGGTTCATTCCGGTAGGCATGATAGAGAATGGACCGGGCCTCGTTAGCCGCAGTTTCATCCAGACGAACAATGACAGGCTCGGGCTGATGCCTGTTGTCGCTACCGTTGGTCATGGCGTCCTACTCCTGTTGCAGTTCCGGAAACCGGCCCGGAGTTATTCTTGTTAAATCCGCGCGCTGGCTCAGATCGTCAGGGTTAAACGAACGGATACCCGCCCCGGTTCACTGGCCCGGTCCATGGCGGCCTGGTCTATAACCACGCCATGATCCGCGCTGAGCCTTTCCAGCCACGCGGCCACTTCGGCAAAAGGCGCGTTTTCGAGCCAGACCCGAATGGCGCCTTCGCCACTGGGCTCAAACCGTTGCAGGGAGAGCCCTGCTTCGCCCGCCGAGCGCGTGACCAGCGCCATCAGGGCCCGGCCATCCGCCGGCTTGTCTACGGCTGCCGCCTGCGTATCACTGCCTGCGCCACCCAGGCGCCGGATGGTCTGCTCGTTGGCCTGCATCCAGGCAAGCAGTTCTCCGGCGTTTTCCCGGGCGTTGGCCGACTGTTCCTGGAACTCGGCAGCCGGCTGCCATACGGCAAAGTAAAGAATGGCCAGCAATACTGCCACTGCTAGCGCCCCGAGCGCCTGCTGGTCGCGTCTCGGCAACTGGTCATACTGGGCAATCAGTTTGCCAACGGCGGGCTGATCCTTCAGTCGTGACAACATGGGCTCAACCTCCTGAAACCGTCAAACGGCCGCGGGCACCGCTGGCTTCGTTAACGACCGAACCAATCTGCGCTTCCAGCCCCTGACTCGCCAGGCCATTGCGCAGGGCACTCAGCCGATCATAGCTGTCGGCCCGAACATCAACAATCAACTCGCCCCGGGAGCGGCTGTAGTTGACCGAGTTGAAGTTCACCGACCGGGTACCGGGCAGTTGCGCGTATTGCTGGCCGGTGTATTTCATCAGAGTGATAAAGCCCATGTCCGGCCCGCTGCTGCCAGCCACCCGAAGCTGCCCCTCAATCACCCGCTGGACATTCCCGGCATGGGTGCGGCGGTCGTTCGGAAAGGCATCCCGGTAGATGGCCATGGCCTCTGATCGCAGCTGGTCCGCCTGGTTCTGGTAATAGAATCCCATGCCAACATTCAGAGCCACCTGAACCACAAACCACACCGCCGCAACGGCGATCAGGGGTTTCCAGGGGCGAAGCGGGCTGGCCCGGTCCGAGTCTGCGGCAAAGGCTCCCTGGCACAGATTGATCGGCTCGCACAGGTGGTGATGGTGGGCATGAGCCAGCAGCTCCAGCGGAATTAGCTCGAGGGTTTCCGTGCGGAGAGCCAGGCGACCTGAGGCACCCAGTTCGGAGATTGCCGACTGCTGAACCTCCAGCTCCTCCGCCGTGCCGTACAGGGTAACGGGAATCTCGGCCACCACCTCCTCGGCCGAGGGTGCCGCCAGCGTGTGGGCGAACATGCCGAGGTTGGCCGACTGCATGCTGAGCCACTCGCCCCGGTCGCTGACCATCATCGCAGATTCACCATCCAGGCAGATGGACCAGCCGCCCTCGGTTCTTGGCAGCAATGCCGCATCCGGGAAAATGGCGTCCAGGCGTACGTGGTCCCAGTCGCTGAACAGATGTACCCACTGTGCCATCTGCTCGCGATCAATTGCTGCCACCCGGTAACCGGCGTCCGTGTGTTTTCCCAGGGCCAGATGAACAGAATCGATGTCCTGGGCAATCTGCTCCTCAACCGCATAGGGCAAAGCCTGCCGGATAAACCGGCTCTGCCTGGCCGGAATGTCGGCCAGGCAGTAAAGAGCTTCCTCACCCGGAATCAGGCCAATCAGCAGGACATTGTCGAGGGCGTTCTGCGCCAGCGTCTGCTCGATTCGCTCGCGGCTGTCGCCGGTACCCCGGGCCTGGGAGTCACCACTGGCGTCGTGCAGCACCCAGTTGAACAGCTGGGAGTCCGGGTTCTGATCAACGTCCGCGAACGGTGGAATCGGGCGAACATAAAGGCGGTAAGACATGTTTATCCTTCTGAAACTGTATAGGGCTCTTTGGTGATCCTGTTCTTCTGCCCGGTGTCCCGATGCACTGTCCGCACCTCGCCTTCCGGAGTCCGGAATACGGTACTCACCAGATTCACAACGCGGTTATCGTAGGTAATCCGCGAGACAACTTCAAAAAACCGGGTCTGCAGCCCAAGGCCAACCGACTTCAGCCCGAGCCCGGCAAATTCGGGAAGCGCCAGAAAGTCCTGCAGGTTTTCAAACCGCTCTTCCTCACGCCTCTCAAGGATAGCCGCGGCCTGGGCATCCGTCAGCTCCTCGTGCAGGGACCGGATCACCATGGCGGTGGCGGTGTTCACGTTGACACCGGCGCCGCTCACCGGCAGGGCGGCCACATGGGGCTGCAACGCCTGATAGATCTCTTCAGTCATGCCCTCGATGAGCCGCAGCTCGGAAACACTGGTAAAGGGCTGGTTCGCCGCCCGGTAGCCCGGGTCCGCCAGCAGATACTGGCCATCTTCGGCGCCGTAGGCCGTCACCGTCTGGTCATCCGGGTCGATCCAGTCAATCAACGAGTCCACGGATACCGTCGTGATGCCCAGCGCCTCGAACAGCTGCACGAACCGCTGGCGCGCCACCGGATCCACCTGTCCGTTCGGCCCCACCAGATCGTTCAGGTTCAGGCGGCCACCCAGATCGTCAATCTGGACTTCCGCCACGCCATTGTCATCCAGCGGCAGAACCGCCGCGTTGGCTGCCCAGAATTCATCGAGGCTGTCCACCATGGCGTTGTTTTCCTTGTCTTCCTCGAAGTCGCGGGTCAGGATCTGCCGGGCAAAAGCTTCCGCCCCCAGGGCAATGCTCAGGCCTTGTTGCTGGGCCAGGTAATGGCCGGCCTTGTACACCCGCAGACTCTGCTGCTGGGTCATCCCCGAGGCCAGCATCACCACCAGGGCCATGGCCAGCAGCACCATGATCAGGGCCACGCCCCGTTGACGTCCGATACCCGCCATCGGTTACTGGCCTCCCTGCCCCGGAGTTTCGGTGGGCTCGCCGCCCTGCTCCCCGGTCTCCGTTTCTTCGGTCTCTTCCCCTTCGCTGGCGGCCTGGTTGGCCTGGTTAACAGCGCCCTGGGCCACGGTCGGATCAAAATCCGGCAATGCGAAGGTTCGAACCAGCGTGCCGAACCGCTCATGTTCCAGGGTGAGCTCAATGCCCAGGGGCAAAGGCGCGTCCGGACGGCTCCCGGGAGTCATGGACGCCATCACTTCATCGGTGGGCCACTGATCCTGCCAGTTGCGATCACTGTCCAGAAAACGGATATCGACTCGATTCACCGAGTCCAGAAGCAGCACGTCCCGGCCCTCAGGCTCCTGGGCCTGGTCGACCTGTGGCCAGTAATGGCGACGCAACTCGCTGCCCGTATACTCCCACCCCACCCGCTGCAGGCCGCTGCGACGAATGCCCAGAGGATTACGCCAGCCCTGGCGGGTGAGCAAAAGAACGTATTCTTCCTGGCGGCTTGAGAAGGCCGGTTGAAAGTCGCCGTAAAGGTCTCGAGCCGGACGATTCACCACCTGGATAATATCCCGCTCCAGCAACAGCATGGCCCTCTGAAGTCCTGAAAACTGCTCGGCCAGGGCGTCCACCCGGTCGCGGGAAGTAACCACGCCGGTAATCACCTGCCACACCCCAAGGCCAATCACTGCAGTGATGGTCACCGCAATCAACACTTCCAGAAGAGTAAAGCCCCGGGCGCTGCGAGGAACTGAGGCATTGATCTGGCGCATCATGGCACACCCACGAACGCCGAAAGCGTGTGCAGCGGCACCGGCTCCCGGGACTCTTCCCTGTACTTGGCAACGCTCACCTCAATCCTGCGCATCTTGGCATCGGCGGTGGCCAGTATCGCCGTGGTGACCTGCCAACGGTAGGGACCAAACTCCGTATCCCTGGAATTTTCCGAGATACCCGGCAGTGTTTCCTGCAGCCGCAACTCGTTAATCCGGTTATCGGCCAGCCACCCCGCCAGGGTTTTATCCCGCACCCGTTCGTAACTGGCAATGTACTGGCTGCCCACCTGGGCCGCTGCCGTAGCAATCAGGCCGAACACCAGCAGCGCCACCAGCACCTCGATCAGGGTGAACCCCGCTTGCCGATTCACGCGTCGCCCCCGTCGTCTCCGGGTTTGCGCCACTCCATGGGCGACACACCATCCGACGCCAGCACATGGGTGGTCTCTGCGCTCGAGCCCAGGGTGAACTCCAGTTCGAAAGGCGTGGTTTCGCCGCTGGAGAAAAACACAACGTCCGGGCGCAGCCGGTCTTCGGCCGAGGCCAGCCTGGGTGCGTCGTTTTCGATGAATTCAGTCACCGTCACCCAGTCTGGAAGCTCCCGGGCCCGGAACATGCGTTCGCCGGAGGCTTTCCAGTCGCCGGTCTGATCCTCGAACGCCACAAACTGATACTCGCCCTCTTCCAGCCTGAGCCCCAGCTCCTGGTTGTTCAGCACCGCCTGCTCGGAAGCGGTCTGCATCAGCAGGAACAGCTCGCGAACCTCATTTTCGAGTTCCCGCTGCTGGGAGCTTCCCGCCATGGTGAACACCGCCAGCGCCGCCAGCAGGCCGATAACCACCAGCACCACCAGGATTTCAATCAGGGTGAAGCCAGCGGCGCGGGATCGGGGCAGCACTCTCACCTAGCCCTTGGTGTTCCAGACGCTGATATCGGCGGCATCGCCCTCCCCGCCTTCCTGGCCATCAGAGCCGTAGGAGTACAGGTCATAGGGGCCCTCGGTGCCGGGGCTTACGTACTGGTATTCATTACCCCAGGGATCTTCAGGCACGCTCTTGAGGTAGCCGTCCGGATTCCAGTTTTTCGGCTCCGGGCTGCCACTGGGCCTGGATACCAGCGCCTCGAGGCCCTGCTGGGTAGAGGGGTAATGGCTGTTGTCCAGGCGATACAGATCAAGAGCGTTGGCAATGTTGCTCAGCTGGGTTTCCGCCACGGTTACCTTCGCCTGGTCGCTGCGGCCCATGATGTTCGGCGCCACGATCGCCACCAGCAGGCCCAGGATGACCATGACCACCATGATCTCGATGAGGGTGAAGCCGCCGCTGCGGCTGCCTGGTTTCGGGTTTTTCATCGTCATTGTTTCACTCGTCATTGGCATGGATTCCGTTCATTTTGAAGACCTCTGCTGAGCCACCTTCCACTGAGGCAGCAAGGATCAGCCCACGAGGTTACTCATATTCAGTATTGGCAGCATGATCGCCAGCACAATAATCAATACCACAACACCCATCACCAGCAGCATCATCGGCTCGAACAGGCCCACGATGGCTGCAATCTTGGACTGCAGGGTGTTTTCCTGCATCCGGGCGGTGCGCTCCAGCATGCTGTCCAGCTCGCCACTGGCCTCACCGCTGGCGATCATGTGCAGCATCATGGGCGGAAAATAGCCGGTCTGGTCCAGGGACCGGTGCAGCGATCCGCCCTCGCTCACCTTGCGCGCCGCATCCCGCAGTTCCTGCCGCAGATAGTCGTTGGACAGCACCTCGCCGGCAATCCGCATGGCCTCCACCAACGGCACGCCACTGGTGGTGAGGATACTCAGGGTACTGGCGTAGCGGGCTGTATTCACGCCCCTCACCATCCCGGAAAACAGGGGCAGGTGCAGTAACCGCTTGTGGAACCGCAACCGGAAGCCGGGTTTGGTCAGCAAATACCGGAACACCATCAGGCCCAGCACCAGCAGGATAAAGAGGTAGACACCGTAATCGGCCAGAAAATCCGAAACCGCCAGCATGGCAACGGTCAACGTCGGCAAATCCTGGCCCTGCTTGAGAAAAACTTCAATGATGTCCGGTACCACATAGGTCAGCAGGAACACCACGATGGCAATGGCCACCACGCTGAGAATAATGGGGTAAATGGCGGCCAACTGTATTTTCTGGCGGGCTTCCTGTCGGCTCTCGGTGTAATCCGCCAGCCGATTGAGAACCAGGTCCAGATGGCCGGCGTGCTCACCAGCGGCCACGGTAGAGCGGTACAGGCGCGGGAACGCCCGGGGAAATTCACCCAGGCTGTCGGCGAGGGTATAGCCTTCCATGACCTTGGCCCGAATGGCGATCAGCATGCTGCGTATGCGTGGACTGGTGGATTGCTGTGAGGCGGCGGAGAGCGCCTGCTCAATGGGAATGCCGGACTGGATCAGGGTGGCAAGCTGGCGGGTAACCAGGGCCAGGTCGGCGGCGTTGAGAGAGCCACGCCCACTCAGGGGGCTGCTACGACGCTGCTTTTCCGCGGCGGGCTCCACCGCCAGTGGGGTCAGGCCCCGTTCCCGTAACTGCTGGCGAACGGCGCGGGGAGCGTCCGCTTCCACCACCCCGTGTTTCTGCTTGCCCCGGGCATCCAGCGCCTTGTATTCGTATGCCGGCATGGTTTACTGGCCCCGATGCGTCACGCGGAGCACTTCCTCCACGGTGGTAACGCCGTCCAGTATCTTCTGCACGCCATCTGCGTGGATACTCGGCCCCCGGGTTCGGGCCACGTGCTCAAGATCCAGCTCGCCCGCCCGCTTGTGGATCAGTGAACTGATCTCCTCCGACACCTCAACCACCTCGTAGATACCGATACGTCCCCGGTAGCCCAGCTGATTGCAATGAGAACAGCCCTTGGCGCGGTAGATGGTGGGCGGGCTGGCAGGATCCAGCTGCAGGAACTCGCAGTGCTCCTCAGACGGCGTGTAGGGCTCGCGGCAGTCCTTGCACAGCACCCGAACCAGGCGCTGGGCCACAATGCCCACGAGGCTCGAGCTGATCAGGAACGGCTCAATGCCCATGTCCATCAACCGGGTTATGGCGCCGACGGCAGTATTGGTGTGCAGCGTGGAGAGCACGAGGTGGCCGGTCAGACTGGCCTGCACGGCGATTTCGGCGGTTTCCAGATCCCGGATCTCACCGATCATCACCACATCCGGGTCCTGACGGAGGATCGCCCGCAGACCCCGGGCGAAGGTCATGTCCACCTTGGTGTTGACCTGGGTCTGGCCAATGCCCGGCAGGTTGTATTCAATCGGATCTTCCACCGTGAGGATGTTCCGGCTGCGGTCATTGATCTCCTGCAGCGATGCGTACAGGGTGGTGGATTTACCGGAACCGGTGGGGCCCGTTACCAGCAGGATGCCGTAGGGTCGATGGATCAGCCGTCGCAGTACCTTCAGATCGGGCGCCGCCATACCCAGGGATTCCAGCCGAATGGCGCCAGCCTGTTTGTCGAGCAGACGCAGAACCACCCGCTCGCCGCTGGACGACGGCATGGTCGACACCCGGATATCCACTTCCCGGCCGGCCACCCGCAGCGCAATGCGGCCATCCTGGGGTACCCGCTTCTCGGCAATATCGAGCTTGGCCATAACCTTGATCCGGGACACCAGCAGCGGTGCCAGCGCCCGCTTGGGTTCAACCACCTCCCTGAGCACGCCATCCACCCGGAACCGCACCACCAGGCGCTTTTCGTAGGTTTCGATGTGCACGTCCGAGGCGCTGGTTTTCACAGCCTCGGTCAGGATCGCGTTGATCAGCCGGATAATCGGCGCATCGTCTTCCTGCTCCAGCAGATCCCCGGTTTCCGGAACCGAATCCGCCAGGGAGGCCAGATCCATGTCATCACCGATGCCCTCCACCATCTGCATGGCTTCGGCGGAATCGTTCTGGTAAGCGGAATTCAGGGCTTCATCGAAACGGTCCGGATCGATGGTGGCAAAGCGGGCACGGCCACCACTGATTCGATTGGCTTCCGCCAGCGCCGAATGGGACGCGCCCGGGCGCACCAGAATCACCGGATCGCCATCGTCTGAACGGGTCAGGATCACGCCGTTGCGCTTGGCAAAGGTAAATGGAAGACGGCCCAGAGGAGCATCCTGCGCCTGAAGTTCGGTGTCTGTGTTCAAGGTCGTCCTCGTGGGTGAAACCCTTTTCGATTCAATCAATTCAGGAAGGCTACCACAGGATATGGACCCGCTGAATAACTCTATACACTATACTGCCACTAAACGCCGGCAGTCTGATAACCTGTGGGCTTTTTCACGGCTCACCAACTTGCATTCAGGAAGATCAATGCTCCTAGACAATCAACGGCTTCCCCTGATTCTGGCATTGGTGGCGGGGGCCGCCATGGTGGCGCTGACCGGCTGGCAGGGCTACCAGTTCTGGCAAACGGTGAGCCAGCAGAGCCAGTTTGGCGCGGTGGAACCGCTGGTTGACGGTGCCTCTGGGATACAGGAACCGCCCAAGGTAGAACTCGCCACCCTTAGCCTCTTCGGTTCCGCCAGCAGCGGGGGCACGCCCCAGGAAATCGACACGGAAAACCTCCCGGAAACCAACCTGCGCCTGGCTTTGCGGGGCGTTCTGGCGGCCCAGGGCGACTTCCCGGGCAGCGCTCTCATCGAAGACGACAAGGGCAACACCGAGGCCTACCTGGTGGGCGACGAGCTGCCGGGCAACGCAACCCTGCGCTCCGTGCACCCCAATCGGGTCATCATTGCCCGCTCCGGCAAACTCGAGAACCTCTATTTCCCGGAAACCGAAGACCGCAGCGGCATGTCCTTTGCTGCCGAAGCGGATGAAGAGCCCGCCACTGCGGCCCAGCCGACAGAGGCCCAGAACACGGTCCGAAGCCCGGCCAACAGCGCCAGCGACGAGCAGCGCCGGGAGGAAATCCGCCGGCGCCTCGAACAGCTCCGGGAACGCCTCCGGACCAATAACTGAGGCCACCCATGGAGACGGCCGCCTGCCAGATCCGCCGCCGCTCCAGCCTCTTGCCTGCCCTTGTGCTTGCGGTTTCCGTTGTTGGCGCCTTCGAGCTCAGCTCACGCCTGATGGAGTACGTTCAGGAAGAATTCGGAACGGAAGCCCACCAGCGACTGCAGAACTGGCAGCGACTGCACGATCTGGCCGCCAACGCGCCCACCGACCGCCAGCTCCGGCTGGTGAACTCCTTCTTCAACCGGGTGAATTTTGTCAGCGATATCCGCCATTGGGGCGAGGAGGACTACTGGGCAACGCCGGTGGAACTGCTGACCACCAACGGCGGCGACTGCGAGGATTTTTCCATCGCCAAGTACCTGACCCTCAAATCCATGGGCGTGCCCGACGAAGAAATGCGCATCGTCTATGTCAAAGCCCTGGAGCTGAACCAGGCCCACATGGTTCTCGCGTGGTACCCCGAACCTGACGCCGACCCGCTGATCCTGGACAACTTGATAAACGACATAAAACCTGCCTCTCAACGCACTGATCTTGAACCTGTTTACAGTTTTAACGGCGAAGGCCTCTGGCTCAACAAATCCGGTGGCGATCGCACCCGTATCGGTGAGGCGGCCAAGCTGTCACGCTGGCAGGATCTGAACAGCCGACTGACGGAATCGCTCCGGCCCTGACGGAAATAGAAAGCGGAGATAGAAAAGCGACAATCCTCGCGTTTGTGGCAGCACTGTCGGTAAATGACATTGCCCCTGTCGTGAACCGACAACCGATTCATCACCGAACCGATTAGACTGCCGGGCATTGCTTTTCATTCAGGGAGATTCACATGCGACGCTGGAACGGCTGGGGCGATGACAGCTTTAATCTGGAGATGCCCGACCAGGGCATGGAATTTTTGGCAGACCGGGTGGGTGCCGGCCACCCACTGCAAGACGCCACGCTGGAAAACGTCTGCGCCCGGGTACCGGCAAGCCGCCTGACGGTTCCGGCGGAACTCGCTTCCCTCATCGACACCACCGCCGAAATCCGGGTACGCCATGCCCGGGGCCAGAGCCTGGCCGACTGGCTGGCCATGCGCAGCGGCGACTTCGGCGTGTTTCCCGATGGCGTTGCGCAGCCTCAAAGCAGCGACGACGTGCAGAGCCTGCTGACCTGGGCGGCCGCCGAGAAGATCCACGTGATCCCCTATGGTGGCGGCACCAGCGTGGCCGGGCACATCAACCCGGAGGACCGGGGCCGCCCCATACTCACCATCGCCCTCGGCCGGATGAACCGGCTGCTGGACCTGGATACAGAGAGCCAGATCGCCACCTTCGGCGCCGGCACTCCGGGCCCGCTGGTGGAATCCCAGTTGCGGGCCCACGGCTTCACCCTCGGGCACTTTCCGCAATCCTTTGAGCTCTCCACCGTGGGCGGCTGGGTAGCCTCACGCTCCAGCGGCCAGCAGTCACTGCGTTACGGCCGAATCGAGCAGCTGTTCGCAGGCGGGCGCATCGAAACACTCCAGGGCACCCTGGAGATCCCGACGTTCCCGGCCTCCAGCGCGGGGCCCGATGTACGGGAGATGATCCTGGGATCGGAAGGCCGGATCGGCGTGATCACGGAAGTGAAAGTGCGGGTAACCCCGCTGCCGGAGAAGGAGCGCTTCCACGTGGTGTTTTTCCCGGACTGGGACAGCGCCCGCACCGCCAGCCGGCTGCTGGTACAAAACCGCATTCCGCTCTCGATGCTGCGCCTGAGCAACGCCGTGGAAACCGAAACCCAGCTGGCCCTCGCCGGCCACCCTACCCTGATCGGCCTGCTGGAGCGGTTTCTTTCGGCCCGCGGTGCCAGCGAGGGGAAATGCATGATGACCTTTGGTGTAACCGGCAGTTCGCGCCAGTGTCGCCATGCCCTGCAGGAGGCCCGTGCCCTGTGCAAGGCGCACAACGGCGTGTACACAGGCACCCGCCTGGGCGACAAATGGGCCGCCAAACGCTTTACCATGCCGTACCTGCGCGAAGCCCTGTGGCAAATGGGCTACGCCGTGGATACCCTCGAAACCGCCACCGACTGGGACAACGTGGACAACCTGCTGGGCCGCATTGAAGCCAACCTTCGCGACGGCCTCGCCGAGCGGCAGGAGCGCACCCACGTGTTCACTCACCTGTCCCATTTCTACAGCCAGGGCTGCAGTATCTACACCACCTACGTGTTCCGGGTAGCGGACAGTTACGAGGAAACCCTGGACCGCTGGCGCACTCTGAAAGAAAGCACCTCCCGGGTGATTGCCCACAATGGCGGCACCATCAGTCACCAGCACGGCGTTGGCAAGGACCATGCCCCCTACCTGCCGGTGGAAAAAGGCGAGCTGGGCATGCTGGCCATTCGTTCCCTGTGCAACGCGTTTGACCCGGGCGCGCTGTTGAACCCTGGTACCCTCTTCGACACAGAAACCGACACCCGGGAGCCGACAAAGTGACCGGCAGCAGTACACGCGACGCGACCCTGGCCTCAATCAGGGACAACAAGCAAAGCTTCGACCTGGTGGTGATCGGCGGCGGCATTACCGGCGCCGGCGTGGCCCGGGAAGCGGCGGGCAGCGGCCTTCGTACCCTGTTGGTGGAACAGAAGGATTTCTCCTGGGGCACCTCCAGCCGCTCCTCCAAGATGGTCCATGGTGGCCTGCGCTACCTGGGCAGCGGACACCTTGGACTGACACGGGACGCGGTGCGCGAGCGGGAACGCCTGATGGCGGAAGCGCCCGGGCTGATCGAACCACTGCGTTTCATCATGCCCCACTTCCAGGGCCAGTTCCCCGGGCCGCGACTGTTCCAGGTGCTGCTCCGGGTGTACGACGCCATTGCCCGCAATCAAAGCCGGCACTTACTCAAACCCGCCGAAACCCTGTTCTGGGTGCCAGGCCTCACCGATCATCAGCTGGCCGGCGCCAGTGGGTTTACCGATGCCGTGACCGACGATTCGCGGCTGGTGCTGCGCCTGATTGCCGAAGCCCGACGGGACGGCGCCCTGTGCCTGAATTACACCCGCGCTTTGTCCATCACACGGGATCAGGGCCAGGTAACCGGGGTAAGCCTGCTCCCGGCGGGAACCGATGGCCCCATCCAGGTTTCCGCGCCCCTGGTGATCAACGCCACCGGCGCGTGGGCCGACCAGCTCCAGTCCAAGGACCCGGCGGACAAAGCCATGACCATCCGCCCCTTGCGCGGCAGCCACCTGGTGCTGCCCTGGCGGTGCCTGCCGGTGTCCTGCTCGGTGTCGCTGTTCCACCCCCGTGACAACCGACCGGTGTTCGCCTTCCCCTGGCAGGGCACCACGGTGCTGGGCACAACCGATCTGGACCACGAAGGCGACCTGAACCAGGAGGCGGTCATTTCAAAGACAGAAGTGGATTACCTGCTGGAAATCGCGGGACGTCTGTTCCCCGGCAGCTCCGTGAAAGAGACGGATATCCTGTCGACCTGGGCCGGCGTTCGGCCGGTGGTCACCGACGGTACCGGCAAGGACCCCTCGAAGGAAAATCGGGAACACGCGATTAAAAGCGACCGGGGCCTGGTGAGCATCGCCGGCGGCAAACTTACCACCTTCCGCGTAATCGCCCGGGAGGCCCTGAAACTGGGCCTTGATAACGATACCGGGGACCGCATACGCCCCGACGCCGAACCGGTGTTCCCTGCGCCGCCGGCCCTGGCGCGCCCGGAAGCGCTCGGCCACCAGACCTGGCAACGACTCCGTGGCTTTTATGGAGAAGACCTCGCCTCCTTGCTCGAAGCCGGCCAGCTTACGCCAGTCACCCCGAGCGGGCCCAGCGATCTGCTCTGGGCGGAACTCTGCTGGGCCTGCCAGGCCGAGGACATACAGCACCTGGACGACCTGATGCTCCGCCGCAGCCGCCTGGGTCTCATCCTGGCCGACGGTGGCAAAGCTCTCCTGCCGGCCATCCGACAACACTGCCAGCCCCTGATGGGCTGGACCGACGAAACCTGGCAAGAGGAAGAAGCCCGGTACCTGGCCATCTACCGCAGCGCCTACTCCCTGCCCGGCCGGGAGGCACCCCATGGCGACTGAACCGCTGATCCTCGCCATCGACAACGGCACCCAGAGCGTGCGCGCCCTGCTCTTCGACCGCCAGGGCAACCTCGTGGGCAAGGGCAAGCAGGACATCGAGCCCTATTTTTCCCGGCAGCCCGGCTGGGCGGAGCAGCATCCCGACTATTTCTGGGAGCAGCTCGGGCAGGCCTGCCATCTACTCTGGGATTCCACGGACGCCCGCCCCGAGCAGGTCGCCGGTGTTACCGTGACCACCCAGCGCGGTACCGTGATCAACCTGGAAGAAAACGGCCAGCCCCTGCGCCCGGCAATCATCTGGCTGGACCAGCGCCACGCCCGGGTGGATGGCCCGGTGAAAGGCCCCTGGGGCTGGCTGTTCAAGCTGGCAAGGCTGGAAGACACCATTCACCGCTTCCGTGAGAACACCCAGGCCAACTGGATCGCCCAGAACGAGCCGGACATCTGGGCCCGGACCCGGCACTTCCTGCTGCTCTCCGGCTACCTCAACTACCGGCTGACCGGCGAGTTCCGGGATTCCACTGGCAGCCAGGTGGGTTACATCCCCTTCGATTACAAGAAACACCGCTGGGCCGGGCGCAGGGACTTCAAATGGCTGACCATGCCCGTGAAGCGGGACATGCTGCCGGAGCTGGTGCCACCCGGGGGCACATTGGGGCACCTGACACCGGAGGCGGCCGGGCATCTGGGCCTACCGTCGGGCGTGCCGGTGATCGCCGCCGCTTCCGACAAGGCCTGCGAGATCCTCGGTTCCGGTGGTCTGTCGCCGGAAATCGGCTGTATGAGCTACGGAACGACGGCCACGATCAACACCACCAGCGCGCGCTACGTGGAGCCCATCCGGCTGATGCCGCCCTACCCGTCGGCCGTGCCCGGCCGCTACGCCACCGAAGTCATGATCTACCGGGGCTTCTGGATGGTGAGCTGGTTCAAGCGCGAATTCGGGCTGCGGGAACAGAAAATTGCAGAAGAACGGGGCATCGAGCCAGAGGCGCTGTTCGATGAACTGGTGCGGGCGGTGCCGCCGGGCTCCATGGGCCTGATGCTGCAACCCTACTGGTCACCGGGCGTACGCCAGCCGGGGCCGGAGGCGAAAGGCTCGATCATTGGCTTTGGCGACGTGCACACCCGCTCGCACATCTACCGGGCAATTCTGGAGGGGCTGGCCTACGCCCTGCGCGAGGGCAAGGAAAGAATCGAGAAGCGCAGCGGCGTGAAGATCAGCAAACTGCGGGTGGCCGGCGGCGGTTCCCAGAGCGATGCCGCCATGCAGCTGACGGCCGATGTTTTCGGGCTACCGGCCGAGCGCCCTCACACCTACGAGACTTCCGGCCTGGGCGCGGCCATCGACGCGGCTGTGGGCCTGGGCCTGCATCCGGATTTCGACACGGCAGTGGCCGCCATGACCCGCGTCGGCGACGTGTTCGAGCCAAACCGGGAGACCAGCGCGCTCTATCAGCGGCTCTATTCCGAGGTGTACCTGAAGATGTACCCGCAGCTGCAGCCGCTGTACCAGACCATTAGGGAGATCACCGGGTATCCGCGCTGAGGCGCAGATACCCGGCAGAACTTCGAGGAGAGAACAACCCTGGGCAGGTCAGTCCTTGCCAACCACCGTCTCGGCCAGCATCTGGGCCGTGATGGCAGAGAGCGTCCAGCCCAGGTGACCATGACCGGTGTTGTAGAACACCGTCGGCAGCTTGCCGCGCCCTACCCGGGGCATCATGTTGGGCAGCATCGGGCGCAGGCCGGCCCAGGGCACCACGCGACGGGTACACACGCCCGGGAAGCACTGCTCCACCCAGCGGATCAGCGGCTGGATGCGATCGTCCCGGATATCCCGGTTGTAGCCGCTGAACTCGGCGGTACCGGCCACCCGGAAACGGCCATCGCCCAGGCGACTGGTCACGATCTTGGTGGCGTCGTCCAGCAGGCTCACAGTCGGCGCCGCCTTCTGGGAGGCCTCGTCGTCCAGCTGCACGGTGATGGAATAGCCCTTCACCGGATAAATGTTCACCCGGTCACCCAGCTTGCTGGCCAGGGAACGGCTGCCAACGCCGGCACAGATCACCACGCCATCAAAGGTATCGCGGGTCTGCTCCGTGCCGTCGTGGGAGGTCACCCAGGCGTTGCGGGCATCGGCGCTCAGCTCGGTCACGGTGTGGCCGTAGCAGGCTTTCACGCCCAGGCGCACGATGGCATCGGCCAGGCCGTTGGTGAACTTGTGGATGTCGCCGGTGGCATCACTCTCGGTATAGAAACCACCGTAGTAGGTGCCGACAAGCGTGGGCTCGATGGACTTCATTTCCTCGGGCGTAACGGGGCGACGCTCAAGGCCGCCGGCCGCCAGTAGCTTGGACACATGCGAGGCATGGTCAAAACCGGCCTTGTCCCGGTAGATGTGCAGAATGCCCTGCTTCTTCAGATCAAAATCAATGCCTTCCTCTTCCGCCCAGGCAAACAGGTGGTCGCGGGCCGCAATGGCCAGGCGGGCGGTTTCGGTGGTGTTCTTCTCGTACTGGGGAATGGCAGCGATGAACTCGGCGAACCAGCTCAGCTTGTGCCAGGAAGGCTTGGGGTTCACCAGCAGCGGCGCATCGCGGCGGGACATCCACTTGATGCCCTTCATCACCGTTTGCCAGTTGTTCCACACCTCGGCGTTGGAGGCCGACAGCTGGCCGCCGTTGGCGAAGGAGGTTTCCATGGCCGCGTAGCGGTGTTTTTCATAGACGGTCACATCCAGGCCACGCTTGGCCAGGGTGTACGCCGTGGTAATACCGGTAATGCCACCGCCAATAACAGCGATTCGCTTCATAACAGACTCCGTGGGGCGCCAAGGGTTTCCTCACTGCCCTCATGGCAGCAAGCACCCCTTCCGTCACGGGACCTGAGAGATTCACGGCGGGCTCAATTCGTTGAGCAACAGCCGCTTGCTCCTTCGGTGTGCCGACGGACGCAGACTGTCGGCAGCTCTTCGGAAAGTAGTCATGTCAGCGGTCCTTTTGCCTGAGAGTTTCCGGGGCAGTTGCTCCTTCGGCGCCGGTGCCGTCGCTCATGGCTGTAAACCCATGAACAGTGGACCGATCTCTCCCGCAGACATGTGTGATCTGCACAAAATGCAATCAACAGGCGCAAATTTAGCAAATAACAGCCATTCATGAAACTGTCTCAATGCAAAGCCCGGCGTGGATCGGCTATGGTGAGACTATGAATCAAACCACGGAACTTACCTCAAAACACAACGCCCGCACCCGCAAGCAACTCCAGAAAGAGCTGGAGCAGGCCCAGGACTACGAGCAGTGGCTGGCCGCGGCCACCGCCCTGGACGATCTTGACGGCAAGCTGGCCTGGCGCGAGCAGGAAGAGACCGGCATGTTGCATGAAAGCCTGATGCGCCAGCACATGGCCACCATGCAGCAATGCCGGGCAAACACCGACACCCGACGGCTGATCCGGGTATTACAGGAAAGCCTTTACCGGCACCTTGGCGAGCTTTCCAACCCGGAGCTCTACAGCGTGGCCCGCAGCGGCACCAACCGCCTGGTGCAGGAATTCCTCAGCGAGGTGGAAACCTCCATGGAGTTCATTTGCAGCCACCCCATTCCGGAGGTGAGCACCGCCCGGAAGCTCGAGATGTTCCGCGACGCCGAACGGGTTTACGGCCGCCCGGCCCTGATGCTGAGTGGCGGCGCGGCTTTCGGCATCTACCACCTTGGCGTTGCCCGGGCACTCTGGCGCCAGAACCTGCTGCCGGATGTAATCGCCGGGTCCAGCATGGGCGCCGTGGTTGCGGCCGCCATCTGCACCCGGAACAACCCCGAAGTCACCGAGTTCTTCGAGCACCCAGAGCGCATCCACCTGCAGGCATTCCGCTGGCTGGGCGTGCGGGACGGCCTGCGCGAAGGCCATGCCATGGACCCGCGCCAGCTGCAGGAACACCTGCTCGCCAACCTGGGCAGCGTCAGCTTCAAGGAAGCTCACGACCACAGCGGCCGCACCCTGAATATCTCGGTCTCGCCGACCCGCACCCAGCAGAAGCCGAGACTGCTCAACTGGCTCTCCTCACCGGAGGTACTGGTGGATTCCGCGGTGATGGCTTCCTGCGCGGTGCCGGGCATTTTCCCGCCGGTAACCCTTCAGGCCCGGGATGCCAGCGGTGGCCCCAACAGCAGCGTGCCTTACATGCCCACCGAACGGTGGATTGACGGCAGCGTGCACGGCGACCTGCCGCTGATGCGCATGGCCCGCCTGCACAACGTCAACAAAACCATCGTAAGCCAGGCCAACCCCCACGTGGTGCCCTTCATCACCCACCACGATGAAAGCGGGCTCAAAGCCTGGGCCAAACAGGCCGCCGTTTCCCTGGCCCACGGCCAGCTGGCCACGGCCCTGAAACTCACCCGCCAGAGCCCGACACCCGGGCTCATCCGCCCGCTGATCGAACAGGCCCACGCCATGGCCAGCCAGCAGTACCTGGGCGACATCAACATCCACTTCCCGCTACGGCCTTCGCTTTACCGCAAAGTGCTGGCCAACCCGAGCGCCGAGGACCTGGACATGTTCATCCAGCTCGGCGAACAGGCCACCTGGCCAAGACTGGCGATGATCAAGGACCAGACCCGCATCAGCCGGGCATTTGATCGATGCATTCGCGGCCTGGAACAGGTGTTGGAGAAAGAATCCGCCTGACCCGACGCCACGACCGCGCTGCCCGGCCGTCAACCGAATCCTGATGTGCATATTTATACACAAACTCCTATAATGGCCATATCTACACATATCGGGAGGCCAAATCATGGCAGAGCCACTGAGAAAACTGCCTGAAACCGTCGACAACGACGCCCTGCGCGGCCACGTTGCGCTGAAAGGTTTTTTCAACATCTGCCGGGAATGGGGATGCACCCAGGAAGAGATGATGCAGTTGCTGGGCGGCATCTCCCGGAGCACGCTTTCCAAGTACCAGAAGCTGCCTTACGTGCGGCTTTCCCGGGACACCCTGGAGCGCATCAGCTACATCCTCGGTATCTACAAGTCCCTGCGAGTGATGTACCCTACCGCCGAGCGCGCCAACCGCCGGATCCGGCTGGCCACCACCGAGGTGCCTTTCTCCGGCGCCTCCGCCATGGAATTCATGACCCGCGGCTCCATGAAGCACCTGATGCTGGCCCGGCGCTATTTCGATGCCAAGCGGGGCTGGGCGTGAGACCCACCCCGCCGCTGGTGCTGCCCGAGTGGAAAGCCCACCGCATCATCCCCAGCCACTACCCGCCCATCGACCTGTTCGAGCGCATCTACGACACCGCCGAAGAACTGGACATCGCCTTTGAAATCGAGGCCATGACCAACGACCGCCTGCTCGACCAGGCCGGCAACCTACAACTCGTGCCCACCGAAGACCGCCTCATCGGCCCCGGCGCCAGCCCGGTGATGGCCGCCTTCACCCACCTGGGCTTTGGCAGCCGCTTCACCAACGGCGATTTTGGCGTGTACTACGCCGCCGATTCACTGGAAACCGCCATCGCAGAAACCGTGTACCACAAAGAACTGGAAATGGCCGCCGCCAACGAAGAATCCATCGAACTCACCATGCGCTGCTACGTGGGCGACATCGCCAGACCCATGCACGACATCCGCGCCAGCAACTTCGCCGACCTGCACGATCCAGACGACTACGCTGCCAGCCAGGCCTTCGGCGCCAAATACCGCGCCAAAGGATCGGACGGCCTGCTCTACCACTCGGTACGCAGACCTGGCCACGAATGCATTGCCGCGTTTAGGCCGGTGGCCTTACATGCGCCGGTTCAGGGTGAGCATTTGAGGTATTTCTGGGATGGGCAGAAGCGCAGGATTACGCATTGGGCGCGGATTTCGGATGCGCATGAGGTTGGGTCTGGTTGAGGCGTGAGTCACCCTCAACCCGTCGCATCAAGTCGGAAAATCACACTCATTGGACCGCTTCCCTCATGGCTCTGATATTCGACAGGCCCAAAATAAGTGAAAGGCGCAGCTTTTCCATTACGCAGCTTATTTTCCCGGACAAATAAGTGTACCGAGAGTCCAAGCTTCTTGTGTTCAATAAGCTCCCGACCGCGCTTGCTTTGAGGCGTAGTTGAGTTCTGACTCTGCCAATGGAAGGTGTTTTCATCTATCCAATGGTCAACATAACGGTGTTCGGCGCCTTTGCCCTGCTTGTTCAGTGTCACCAGCAGAACATGGGCGTTGGCCTCTTTCAGAAACACGTGACCACTTTGCCAATTACCCGGATTAAACGTTGTGCCGAATAGAGACGGAATCTCCTCTCTCAGAATTTCCTGGCCGACAGCCATTTCCAACGGATCAATGATTTCGCAAAAGCGGGCGAACGTTCGAAACTGTTCGATCAGTTCGGGAGTGACAACAATATCTTTGTAGTCTGGATTAGCCGCTTCCAGCCGATACTCGCCGACAGGTGATTTGCGAACCGTCCGGAGGAGGTATTGTGTGTCGCCTGAATCATCCATCCGTTCTATTGCCAGGGTTTTTCCAGTGATAGAGCCTGCCTGGTTGGGATTAATCTGCTCAAGCAAAAGATAATCACCGTCGTGGATCGGCTGCTTTCCCCCATTCATGGAGTTGCCCGAAGCTCTGGCAATGAAATGGCGATTTGGTTCTATCCGCCCATGCGCTAACCCAATGGACCTGTACTCCGGTTCTTCCGCGTTGCTGGTTCTGAAATGGCCACACGCAATTTTCAGTGATGGAAAATAGGGCAACTCTATTCCGGAGGGCGTAATCGGAACGACGTTTTCAGAGTGCGACTGATCTTGTTTTTGGGACTGGCGAGCCTCGTAGGACGCCAATCGATAGTCAATCAGTTCCTGGACCATCTCTTCGAACGTAGGGGTTTGATTGCCCTCAAGATTAATGACGGGCTTGAAGCGATCATTGTCAATCTCAAAAACAGCGGGAGATTTATTGGTCCAATGATCGACAGGGTTCTTTTTCCAATACTGCTGCCATTGCGGCGAAGACCCCTCAACGTTTTTCACTGAATCAGCTATTTCTTGAAAGAGCCTGGGGCGGCGTTTCAGCGTCTCCCAGGATACCTGGGCCAGTGTCGAAAGCTCTGGGGGAGTACGCCAGCCGCCCAGCTGTTGGAACGCCTCGAGCAGAATCATCTTGAAGGATTTGCTCATGCCCGTCGTTTCGACTTCCAGTAAAAGGGCCTCGTAACTGGAGAGAAGCTCCGCCTCAATTTCAGTGAGGTCGTCCATGTCCCGAACCAACCCAAACCAGCTTCCGTGCAGCTTTCGGGTCTTAGTGATACTGGCACCGAAATGGTAGTACTCAGTCAGCGTCGGGCGGCGACCTAATGTGTCTTTCAATGCCTGGTAGTCCTTCTCAGTGCCTTGATCATCAAGACCTTTGAGAAAATCGATCACCTTCAGGTCGTAATTGATGAAACAACCGTCGGGCAGGTCCAACTGCTGCTTTTCCGCTTTCCTGGCAAACTCTGCCAGTTGCCGGTGGTTCATCGCCTGACCGATTAGCGCCTGGGGCTTATGCAGGAAACTTCGGTGATTGCCCACAAAATCAAGAATCACGAGCTTGTCTTTACCGGTCGACACGCTTTGCCGTAGTCCACGGCCAATTTGCTGAAGAAACAAAATTTTGGACTCTGTGGGACGCAGCAGTAGAACGGTATCGATGGCGGGCAGATCGACACCCTCATTAAAAAGGTCGACTGAGAAAATGACATCAAGCTGCCCGCTTTCCAGCTTCTCCAACGCCTCACCACGGGACATCTCAGATTCGCCATGCACGGCTGCCGCACTTATTCCGCTCTTCGTGAACTGGCTGGCCATAAAATCCGCATGTGTTCGTGAAACGCAGAAGGCCAGGGTCCGGCTTTGCTTTTCTTTACTCCATACCTTTAGGACATGCTTGGCACGCCCATAGGTCGCCAGCTTGTTGGCCAGCAGATTGGGGTCGAACTTTCCGTTACGCCATGGGATTTCAGTGTAATCGACGGTTTCGTCGTAGATACCAAAGTAATGGAATGGCACCAGGAACTGGCCCTTTACGCCCTCAAACAACGGGTACTCGAAAACCAGGTTGTCGTCACACAGTGACAGGATGTCCGAACGATCCGTCCGGTCTGGGGTTGCCGTTAATCCAAGCAGGAACTGTGGTGCAAAGTAACTCAGAAGGCGATGATAGATAGGCGCTGCTGCATGGTGGAATTCATCGACCACGATATAGTCAAAATGCCTTGGGTCAAATCGGTCCAGATGGGTTTCTTTGCCAAGCGTTTGCACCGAAGCACACAGGATATCGACCGTTCGATCCCGCTGCTTGCCCATGTAGAACCCAACGCGGCTATTCGGCTTGATTCGCAGGTACGTCTCGGCCGCCTGGTAAAGAATCTCCTCGCGATGGGCGACAAAAAGGATCCTCCTTGCACCCATCTGAACGGCGTCAAAGGCTGATAACCAGGTTTTTCCAAGGCCCGTCGCTAACACGACCAAGCCCCGTCGGTAACCCTCTACGCGAGTCAGATCCAGTGCTTCCAATGCTTCTTGTTGCACTTGATTTGGCGTTGGAGTTTCCAGCTTCTCGTCACTGCCGGGTTCCAAAGACTGTACGGGTGGCTTTCTCCGTTTTTCGTACTCGTCGATCCAATTGTCGGTGAGCGGCACCACATTCGGATGTTGAAAAAGTTCATCGAACCTACTGGCCGCCTCGAGGTACCCGGAATCCGGAGGGAAATCCACCTGGTAATTCCATTCCAACCCATCCTGAAGCGCCTGTCGGCTGATATTACTGGACCCGATAAATGCCCGACCCCACATCTGGTGATTCTCGACATGGCCAGCGAAAAGGTAGGCTTTTAGATGGAAGCTGTTCCCCCGACTTTCATAAACACGTACCTGAGCTCCGTGGTCGTTCAGCAGGACAAGCTTTCGCAGAGCCTCGGAATCAGTAATGTCCAGGTAATCGCTTGTGAGAATGCGAATACGGGCGGGATCAGGCTCTCTCTGCAGCGCACTCACCAAATCCGGGAACAAGAGATTCAAGCCCGTTGTTTTCACGAACGCTACGGCCATATCTATTTGGTCAGCGGCTTTAATGGCCTGACACAATTTCGGCAAGAAATGATGGTCCTTACCGCCCGTCGTTAACTTAGCTGGTGGAGCCGGTGCCTTACTTAGAAGAATATTCAACCACTGCTCGTCTCTGTCGGGCCGCTGGTCATTGGTACGCCACATCCTCCAGGATTCGAGTCCTGACAGATCAGAAATCCACTGCTCGGCAATCGTTTCATCGGCATCCGTAAAATGACGACCATCGTGTTTGCGTTCTCCGCTCCCAATTTTAAAGCTCATGTAAAAAACGCCATCGGGTCTTAGCGCATTCCATAGTCTGCCAATCGCCTCAGATACCTCATCAAAGGGCAGATGCAGGAGACTTGCGCAGGCCCATATGCCGTCGTATGTGGCGGATTCTTGGACATCCGAGAAAAACCGGTGATGAACCGATAAACCGGTCTTCTGCCGGGCAAGTGCGGCGATGGCGTCTGAGCCATCAAAGGCAGAAACACGGTAACCATTCCGTTTGAAGAACAGCGCATCCCGACCGGAGCCGCAACCGGCATCCAGAATATGCCCACCTTCGGGAAGAAGGGGCAGGAACTCCCGATAGAGTTCCTCCATGCTGACCTGAAACGTTGACTCCACAAACGCATCGGCATTGCTGTCGTAATAGGCCAGCGTATCCTTCATTAAATCGTTCCCTTGCGACCAATTAGCCTGAATTCTTTTTTCACCAGGCTACCAGGAGCACAAGAAGCCGCCAACAGACTTTTGGGAGCACACTCCCACTAGGAGTCTGCGCGGCAGAAGTGTTTTGAGCAAGCGCCTCTGTCGACGGTCGTGCCACCTTATAATTCGGGACCGCGAACGTATCCGCAAAATCCAACCGGATAACGTTCTGGCTTTATGATCTGGCAACCAGGACGGCTATGAACGAGTTCGCGACCGTATACCGATAGGCGAATACGCCCAGTAGCCCCTTCAAATTACCTACGTCAGCCTCATTAGCGAGCTCATCCGTCGGAGGTTGAGTGACAAGCAGACCAGATCCCACTCACCCTGCACAGCGTAGAGTCCCCGCAGACTGAACTGGCGGAAGCCCAGAACCTGTTTGATCCAGCCATTGACCGCCTCAACCAGGTGCTTACGCCGGGCGTAAACCGACCGACCTGTCGCGGTGGCCAGTTTCCCGGCCATCCGGGCCGTCGCGGGGTAACGGTTGGCATCGATCTCGGTGATCTTTTTGCCTTCCCGACGCAGCGAGACATAGTCGTCGATGCCCCGGGCCTCCAGGGCCTGAAGATCCTCTTCCTTACGATAACCGGCATCGGCCAGGCACTGGTGAGGATCGCCACCCAGGGTGTCTTTGCCCTCGTCCAACAAGGGCAAAAGGCAGCCGTTGTCACTGGGATTGTTGCCTTGGCGGTTGGCCACAATCAGTTGGAATTCACCGTCCACGGCCAGTTGGCCGTTGTAGCATTGCTGGAAGCCATCCGCCGTTTTCATGATCCGGCTCTGGGGATCGGTAAAGTTACTCTGATCCTTGTCCTGCGGCATCCCGTAAGGGAGAAGCAATTCCTGGTCGGGCGAATACGGGCGGAAGGTGGTTCCCATCTGACTTCCTGTTGCTGAAGAATGTTAATCTATTGTGCCAGAAAGTGGCTTCTGCCGCGCAGACTCCTAGAGGTCGTTCTGGAAGAGATGGTTTGCTTCGGACGCTAAACGGAGCTCAACCTGAACGCCGCATACTTGAAGTTCGAAGAACACTATCGCTTCCCATCAACGCCCAAACTGGGTCAGAGTTTCAATCCGTTCAAACAAAATTTGCTCTCGCTCTGCATTTCCACCCGCCTGGCTGTTAACGGCGTACTCAAAGTTGGGGTCTTGCAACAATTGGCTGAATTCTTCTGCCAGATAGGCTCGTAATTCTTCGGGCGCAACCCTGACCTCATTGATCAATGAATCACGGCCATCAATCAACGTGAGCAAGTCTTCGATGTCGTGGCTGGAGAGCGTATCGCCTTTACCTCGGCCCTTGTAGGCCTCCAGCTTCGTCGCAAGAAAATACGGCGGGTTTACCAATCTGATGGAAAGATCATCAGACAATTTGTAAGGCATGGCAGTCTTCAACGCATCGCCATACCAGCGGTTGCTGAACCCGAGGACCTGCGGATCGTCCGGCATAAAATCCACTCGTAAATCGCCCAGCTTCATAGCACATACGGGGGCGCTTTCCTCCGGGTCTGGAGGCATGTCTTTAAAGCCTTTTGCTCTCAATGCCTGTTGCAACGCATAAAATCCCGGATAGCCCATTACATGGACGATCAGATCCACATCCTCGGTGTGACGAACTTGCTCAAGTACGAACTCATCGGTTAATAGAAAACTGGTGGTGCAACCACCTACAAAGGCCACCTGCTCTCGCAGGTCGGGACCAAGCGCCTCAGCAACTTTGCTTACCATCCACTTTTGTAACGCCGGTATACTCATTCACTCACTTCCATGTGTTTTTTCAACAGGTCTTTTGCCAGATTTGCCTCACGCGCGCTGCCTATGCGTATTGCGTCTACGAGGGCTAGCAAGGCGTAAAGCTCCGGGTCGCGCTGAACCGCATGACCCACGGTTTTAAATAGAGGGACAACCTCCAAGCCTTTGTTTTTTCCTCGCGCATCTGGCCAAACTGGAAAAAGTTCGCCTGCGCTGAACAGGCGATTTTCCAGCACCGGCGCAGCGAATGCGGTGCTTATACCCCGCACCAACTGGCCTGGCTTGGCAGGGAATACATATTTGGCACCGTAAACTATGAATTCAAACAGGCTCTTTGTATTGACACGCGGGACACCGGAACTACGATCCTTTTTAGCCAGCCCAACCTCAAAACAGCGGCGCAGCGAGTTGCTGACCTGGGATTTACCGATGCCGGTTTCCAGCTCGAGATTGCGCACTGTGTAGGCTGATGTGTCACCACCAGCTCCGGTCGCTTCTTGCTGCCGCAGCGACACCAGCTTGAGCAACAGGCCGAGATCTTGACTTTTGATTCCATCCATAGGCTGGATGTCCCTAGTTTTTGGACACGGGACAAGCGTTGCTTAGATCTTCATTAATTGCAAGCTCTCACCAACACATTCTTTTACGCCGAGCTCAGTCTACACGCCGCATACTTAAACTCCGGAATCTTCCCAAACGGATCCAGCGCCGGATTGGTCAGCACATTGGCCGCGGCCTCAACGAACGCAAACGGCACAAACACCATCCCCTCCGGCATAGTCTGATCTGCCCTCGCTATGAGCGTGATGTGCCCCCGACGTGTTTCGATCCGGATGTCCTCTCCTGAAGCAACACCCAGGCGCTCCAGTTCAGACGGCGCTAAGTAGGCCGCAGCTTCAGGTTCGCGCTCGTCGAGCACCCGGCTTCGGCGGGTCATGGAGCCAGTATGCCAGTGTTCCAACAGGCGGCCAGTGGTGAGTACCGTGGGATAGGCCTGGTCCACCGGCTCGTCTGGTGGCAGGGGGCTGGCTGGTGAGAAGTGGGCTCGGCCGCCGGCTCTTGGGAAGGCATCGGCGAAGACCACGTCGTGCCCTGGCGCGTCGTCGGCGGAACAGGGATAGGTGACCGAGCCTTCGCGCTCCAGGCGGGCCCAGGTGATGTGATTCAGGGAGTGCATGCCCTGCTTCATTTCCGCGAAAACCTGCTCTGGGCTTGTGTAATTCCATTCCAGGCCGAAGCGCCGGGCGATTTCCTGGATAATCCACCAGTCCGGCTTTGCCTCGCACGGGGGCGCCAGGGCGGCGCGGCCCATCTGCACCTGGCGGTTGGTGTTGGTCACGGTGCCGGCTTTCTCAGCCCAGGCCGCGGCCGGCAGGATCACGTCGGCAAACTGGGCGGTTTCGGTCACGAAGAGGTCCTGCACCACCAGGAGTTCCAGGGCCGCGAGCGCTGCCCGGGCGTGGGTGAGGTCCGGGTCGGACATGGCGGGGTTTTCGCCGAGGATGTACATGCCTTTGATGGTGCCGGCGCGGATGGCGTCCATGATTTCCACCACGGTCAGCCCTGGTTCCGGGTCGAGTTCGGTGTTCCAGAGTTCTTCGAAGGCGGCCCGCAGCTGGCGATCGCCAACGGGCTGGTAGTCCGGCAGCACCATGGGGATCAGGCCGGCATCGGAGGCGCCCTGTACGTTGTTCTGGCCACGCAGGGGATGCAGGCCGGTACCGGGCCGGCCGGTGTGGCCGCAGGCCAGGGCCAGGGAGATCAGGCAGCGGGCGTTGTCGGTGCCGTGCACGTGCTGGGAGATACCCATGCCCCAGAAGATCATGGCGCGGTCTGCCTGAGCATAGGCGCGGGCCACTTCGCGGATGGTGTCTGGCGCCACGCCGCAGACGGGGCTCATCACTTCCGGGGTCATGCCCTCCACGCTGGCTTTGAGCTTCTCGAAGCCCTCGGTGTGGGCGTCGATGTAGGCCTGGTTGTAGAGGCCTTCGCGGATGATCACGTTCAGCATGGCGTTGAAGAGCGCCACGTCGCCGCCGGGCGAGAAGCGAACGCTGCGCCAGGCGTAGGCGTCCAATGATTGGCCCCGGGGGTCGATGATAATCAGCTTGGTGCCGTTCCTCGCCGCCTGCTTGAAGTAGGTGGCGGCCACCGGGTGGTTTACCGCCGGGTTACAGCCGGTAAGGATAACCACATCCGCCTGCAGCGCCTGCATGAAGGAGGCGGTCACGGCGCCCGAGCCCAGGCACTCCATCAGGGCGGCCACGGAACTGGCGTGGCACAGCCGGGTGCAGTGGTCCACGTGGTTGGAACCAAAGCCCGTGCGAACCAGCTTCTGGAACAGCCAGGCTTCCTCGTTGGAGCATTTGGCGCTACCGAAGCCGGCGAGCGCGCTTGGGCCGTGTTGGTCTTTGAGCTGGGTCAGGCCGTTGGCAGCCAGCTCCAGGGCCTCTTCCCAGCTGGCTTCCCGGAAATGGGTGAGCGGGTTGGCGGGGTCGAAGGCCGGGTCCAGGGCCTTGGGCACGCCCTCCCGCCGGATCAGGGGCAGTGTCAGCCGCGCCGGGTGCGACGGATAATCGAAGCCGAAGCGGCCTTTCACGCAGAGCCGGCCCTGGTTGGAGGGTCCATCGCGGCCTTCCACGAAGAGAATGCGGCTGTTTTGGGCACCCCCTTTGCCAGACTCGTCTTTCACGTGGTATGTGAGTTGGCAGCCGACGCCACAATACGGGCATACGGAATCCACGGTGCGGTCCGCCACGGCGGAATCGCCCCGGCCCTGTTGGTCGATCAGGGTGGCCGGCATCAGCGCTCCGGTCGGGCAGGCCTGAACGCACTCGCCGCAGGCCACGCAGGTGCTCTCGCCCATGGGGTCATCGAAGTCAAACACCACTTTCGCCGCGGCTCCCCGGTGGGCCAGGCCGATTACGTCGTTACCCTGCACTTCCCGGCAGGCACGCTCGCACAGCCCGCAGGTGATGCAGGCATCCAGATTGACGTTCATGGCCGAATGGGTGGCGTCCTGGCCATGTGCGTGGGGCAGCGAGTCGGGGCGCGGCTGCACGTGATGAACCGTGGGCTCGATGCGTTGGGAACTAGGGGGAATGCGGTTACGAACCTCGGCGGCATCGATGGCAAGCTGATCGGCCGTGTCCCACAGGTGGCTTGAACGGTCCGGGCTGTCTTCCCGGGCCGGCTGGTCCGCCAGCAGCAGTTCCAGCACCCCCTTGCGGGCGGCCTGAACCCGGTCGGACGCGGCGCTTCGCACCACCATTCCCGGCGTCGCCTCGCGAATGCAGCTGGCCGCCAGCACTCGCTCGCCCTCCACTTCCACCATGCAGGCGCGGCAGTTGCCATCGGCGCGGTAGCCGGGCGCATCCTTGAAACACAGGTGCGGGATGGTCTCGCCGGCCCGTTTGGCCACCTGCCAGAGAGTTTCGCCCGGGAAGGCGCGAACCTCGGCGCCGTCGAGGGTCAGGGTGAAGCCGTTGTCCTTGTTACTCATGCCGCCTCCCTACCCTTTGGCGATCAGGTTGTGCCCGGCCAGCTCGCCGCGGAAATCCCGCAGCAGGCTGAGTACGGGGTTCGGCGCAGCTTGGCCGAGGCCGCAGATGGAGGCATCGGACATCACACCGGCCAGTTGTCGAAGCGTTGCCTCATCCCAGGCGTCCCGCTCCAACAAGGTGAGCATCTTCTCGGTGCCCACGCGGCAGGGGGTGCACTGGCCGCAGGATTCATCGGCAAAGAACGCCAGAAGATTGGACGCGGCAGCTGCCAGGTTGTCCTGGTCAGAGAGCACGATGATGGCGGCAGAGCCGATAAAACAACCGTGTTCCTGAAGCGTGTCGAAATCCAGCGGAATATCCGCCTTGCTGGCCGGCAGTATGCCGCCCGAAGCGCCCCCGGGCAGATACGCCAGCAGCCGGTGCCCCTGGGCCATGCCGCCACAGTATTCCTCGACCAGCTCGTTGAGGGTAATGCCCGCCGGCGCCACATGGACGCCGGGTTTGGTCACCCGCCCGGATACCGAGAAGCTCCGCAGGCCCTTCCTACCATGGCGGCCCTGGCGGGCGAACCAGTCGGCGCCCTGGGCATGGATGCGCGGAATCCAGTACACCGTCTCCACGTTGTTTACCAGCGTGGGTCGGTCGAACAAACCTTTTTGCGCCACGAACGGCGGCCGATGCCTGGGTTTGCCGGGTTTGCCCTCAAGGGATTCGATGAGGGCGGACTCTTCGCCGCAGATGTAGGCACCGGCGCCCCGGCGAAGAATCACGAACCCGGGTTCCACCAGGCCGGCGGCTTCCAGTTCGCCGATGGCCTCTCTCAATACAGCCATCAGGCCGGGGTACTCATCGCGCAGGTAGATGTAGAGTGCGTCGGCTTCCACCGCCCAGGCGCTGACCAGGGCGCCTTCCAGAAAACCGTGAGGCTCGCGTTCAAGGTAGTAGCGGTCTTTGAAGGTGCCCGGCTCGCCTTCATCGGCGTTGATCACCGCATACCGGGGCCCGGGCTCTGCCCGAACCGCCTGCCATTTGCGGAAGGTGGGGAAGCCGGCGCCGCCAAGCCCGCGCAGGCCGGATTTTTCGAGCTCTTCGAGAAGCTGCTCAACGCTCACCCGCCCTTCCCGGCAATCAGTCAACAGCTGGTAGCCACCGCTGTACTGGTAATCGGCCAGGCGTTGCCATTGGATGGGCGCCGGCTGGGTGCGTCCCTGGTCGATGGCTTCCGCTACGTTGTCCGGGGTGGCATTGCTCACGTGGTGATGCCCCACCGCCGCCACAGGCGCTGCGTCGCAGAGACCCATGCAGGGGGCTCTCAGCACCCTCACCCGGACAGGATTGGCGCCCTGGCTGAGCGCCTGGTGCAAAGCCTCGGCACCCGCCAACTGGCACGATAAGGAATCGCACACTCGCACCGTAATTTCCTGCGGCGGCGTTTGTTCGTCGTGAACCACGTCGAAGTGCGCGTAGAAGGTGGCGGTTTCGTAGACGGCGGCCATGGGCAGATTCATGTAGGCCGTCAGGGCCCGAAGGTGGGCCATGGAAAGGTGGCCGAGGGCATCCTGCAGCTGGTGCAGGTGCTCAATCAGAAGATCGCGACGGCGCAGGCTTGGGTTTAGGCGTTCGTCGCCGATTAGGTCCCTCAGTTCCGTCAGGATTGCCGGCTGAAGTTGCCGGCCTCGTGGTGATCCTCGCCGGTGTTTGACCATCTTCTCATTTGTTCTCATGTCGTTGACCTGGCAACGAGGGTCCGCAAACAGGCCTGCTCGCTGTGTTGTTTTACAGCCATTGAAGCACAGCAGAAAGGGGCACCGCCAGACGATGCTCGCCATTGGAACGGGGAGAAATTGAGAGTACACTAATTGTGTACATATGCCAGGATGGAAATCATGCAAACAATCAATGTTCGGGAAACCCGGGAAAAGCTCTCGAATCTTCTGGACGCTGTGGCCGCGGGAGAAGAGATTGTGATTCTGCGCCATGGAAAACCTGCCGCACGTCTGACCGCGGCCCTGCCGGATAAGATCCAGTTCCCAAACCGTTCGGAACTCAGGGCATCTCTGCCACCCGTGCGGGAGAGCTCTGCACATGCGGTGCGGGAACTCAGAGATGAAGAGCGCTATTGATGTTGTATTTTGATACCAGCGCCGTTCTTCCCTACTACAGACAAGAGCACGCCAGCGATCGTGTTCAGGCTTTGCTTGATTCGCAAACACAGCCGGTTCTTATCAGTCATCTTACGGAGGTTGAGGTAGCAAGCGCGCTGGCCCGATGGGTCCGGATGGGAGAGCTCAGTGAACCCCAGGCGAACCGGATCGAAAGTGCGTTCCATGATGATGTCAGCCATGGCCGCTTCAGCCTGTGCCCCATTGAAACGGCGCACTACAGTCGGGCCAGCCACTGGATTGGGACGAGGAAGACAAGCTTGAGGACGTTGGATGCTCTCCACTTGGCATGTGCAGAACATCATCAGGCTCAACTCATCAGTGAGGACGAAGCGTTGGTGAACGCGGCGCTTTTCTTTGGTATAGACGCGCATCGCCTGACATAGGGAGCGAGAATCAGGGCTGGAAAATTGGAGGCGCGGGTCGGAATCGAACCGGCGTACACGGAGTTGCAGTCCGCTGCATAACCACTCTGCCACCGCGCCGGGAAAGATCGAAGGAATCGGATCTTTGTGCTCTCAGGTGGGCATTGAGAGACTTGAAATTGGAGCGGGAAACGAGATTCGAACTCGCGACCCCAACCTTGGCAAGGTTGTGCTCTACCAACTGAGCTATTCCCGCTCTGCTGTTGCCGGGGCATTGCCTCGTCAACGGCTGCGTATTCTACGGATTACCGTTCGGGCGTCAACCGTTTTTTATCAAGTTTTTGTTTTACCGGACTTTGTGGCCAGAAACTGGCCATGGCGGCTCGCAGTCTCTAAGCTGTTCAATGCCGAGCAAATTTACTCATGGAACGACAGCACGTGCCCAGCGCCTCCCCATCCGAGCAGTCTCGAACCAGTGCCTCATCACCCGGCTCCCTCTCTCTGGATGCAGGCTGCCTGACCGTTACCGGAGACTGGTTGCTGAGCCATTACCGTGCCCTTTCCCGGCAGGCGGCGAGCCTGGCTTCCGTAGACCTGAAGAATGCCCGCATTGATCTGTCCGGGCTTCGCCGAATCGACACCGCCGGGGCGGCGCAACTGGCCAATGTGATCGGCACGGACCGGCTGCTGGCCGAAATATCCGGCAATCACACGCTTCCGAACGAGAAGTCCGCCCTTATCCAGGCCGTGTGCGAGGCGCTGAAAGACCAGCCCGAAGCCCGGCCAGCCAAGCCGTCACTGGTGATGAGCGTGGTGGTGGGAACCGGCCAGAAGGTGGAAAGCATTGCCCAGCTGATCTGGACTCTCACCGGGTTTATCGGGCAGACCCTCGCCACCCTGGGCTGGACCCTCGTTCGCCCTGCGCGGTGGCGCATGACGCCGTTCGTGGCATCGGTTCACGACACCGGCCTGAACGCGCTGCCCATTGTGGCGCTGCTGACCTTCCTGGTGGGTGCGGTGGTGGCCTTTCTTGGTGCAACCGTGCTGGAGGATTTTGGGGCCACCATTTACACGGTGAACCTGGTGGCGTTCTCGTTCCTGCGGGAGTTTGGCGTATTGCTGGCCGCCATACTGCTGGCAGGCCGAACCGCCAGTTCCTTCACGGCCCATATCGGCGCCATGAAGGTAAACGAGGAGCTGGACGCCATTCGCACCCTCGGGCTCAATCCCATCGAACTGCTGGTGCTGCCACGGGTACTGGCCATGGTGGTCAGCCTGCCCATTCTCACCTTCGTGGGCATGATTGCCGGTATGGTGGGTGGTGCCATGGTGTGTGCCCTGGTGCTGGATATTGCACCCACCCAGTTCATGGCGATTGTGGAGCGGGACATTGCCCTGCGTCATTTCCTGGTGGGGCTGGTGAAAGCCCCCATCTTCGCCTTTCTGATTGCGGTGATTGGCTGCCTGGAGGGTTTCAAGGTGGCGGGCAGCGCGCAGTCGGTGGGTGAGCACACCACGTCAAGCGTGGTGCAGTCGATCTTTATGGTGATCCTGCTGGACTCCATTGCTGCGCTATTCTTTATGGAAATGGGCTGGTAACCATGGCAGGCGACGGATCGGCAATGAATGGCCATAAAACCGCAGAACCCGTGATTGAGGTGCGCCAACTCAGCAACCGCTTTGACAGCCATGTGGTGCATGAGGATCTCGATCTGGATCTGCTCCGTGGTGAAATCCTCGGCGTTGTGGGTGGCTCCGGTACCGGTAAGACGGTGCTGCTCAGGAGCATTGTTGGTCTGCATACGCCCTCCGCCGGGCACATTCGGGTGTTCGGGGAAGATCTCACCGAGTTGCCATCTACCCAGCGTTCGGACATTGAGCAACGATTCGGCGTGCTGTTTCAGGGCGGCGCCCTATTCACCTCTCTCAACCTGCAGGAAAACATCGCTGTTCCCCTGATTGAACACGCAGGCCTGAAGCGGCCCGAAGCGGAACAGCTGGCCCGGATGAAGCTGGGGCTGACGGGCCTGCCGCCAGAGGCCGCGACCAAATACCCCTCGGAGCTTTCCGGCGGCATGGTCAAACGGGCGAGCCTGGCCCGGGCCCTGGCCCTGGACCCGGAGATCCTGTTCCTGGATGAGCCCACCGCCGGCCTCGACCCCATCGGCGCGGCCGCCTTCGACCGGTTGATTGTCACGCTCCGGGACGCCCTGGGACTGACCGTGTTCCTGGTCACCCACGATCTGGATACCCTGTACGCGGCCTGCGACCGGGTTGCGGTTCTGTCACAGCGCCGGGTGCTGGTGGCTGATAGACTGGAGGTGGTTGCCGCCACGGATGACGACTGGGTTCAGGATTACTTCAACGGCCCCAGGGGGCGGGCGGCCAGCCAAGCGTTCAACACTCACAACACGCACCCCACTCACCGGAACCGGGAGCAGTAACCGTGGAACCGAGGGCTCACCATTTTATCATCGGGCTGTTTACGCTCGTTGCCTTCGCAGCGGCGCTTGGTTTTTCTCTGTGGCTGGCGAAATCCTCCGCTGACCGGGAGTGGGCCTACTACGAGATTGTCTTCAACCAGCCGGTGAGCGGGCTTTCCGGGGGCAACCCGGTGCTCTACAGCGGCGTGCAGATTGGCGATGTTGTGGAGATGCGCCTGGATCCGGACAACCCGAGCCATGTGCGGGTACTGGTGCGCGTGGACGAATCGGTGCCCATCCGCAAGAACACCCGGGCTGGCCTGGTGCTGGCCAACATCACCGGCAGTATGAACGTGCAGTTCAGCGGCGGCAGCCCCGACCAGCCGGCGCTGCACGGCACCCGCGAAAATCCGCCGACCATCGTGGCGGAGCCCTCTGCCTTCCATAACCTCCTGGCCAACGGCGAGCAGCTGGTGGTGAAGGCCGATGAGCTGTTGAGCAGGGCCACGGAGCTGCTTTCCGAAGACAACATTCGGAACACCGCGGCCATTCTGGAGAATACCCGGGTGGCCACCGACGCGCTGATCGCCCGCCGGGACCAGTTATCAGCACTGCTCGAGCAGTTCGATGCCGCTGCGGTTCGGGCCGAGGAAGCGGCCATCAAGGTGTCCCGCGTTTCTGACAACGCCTATGAGCTGCTGACCACCGACGGCAAACAGGTTCTGCAATCCATGGATCGAACCCTGGTGGTCCTGCACAGCACGCTGGCACGGGTGGACGCATTAACTCGAGACAACGCAGGGGCCATGGCGTCCGGGCTGCAGGGCATGGGCGAACTGGCACCGGCCCTGAGAGAATTGCGGGCCACCTTGCGCACATTGAACCAGTTTACCCGCAAACTTGAGCAGGATCCGACAGGCACCCTGCTCGGCAACGACACCATCAAGGAGCTGCCCCAGTGAGCAAAGGTTTTTTCGGTGTCATCGCGATTACATTGGGGATTTCGGCAGCCGCCGGCTGCACCGTGTTCCCCAACCCGGAGCCGCCCCGGGTGATGGCTCTGGTGTGGCCCGGCACGGAACGCGCACCGACCGAACGCATCCCCTACGTACTGAGGGTGGATACGCCCTACGCCTCGGCGCCCTTCAACAGCACCCGGATACTGGCCAAACCCACCGACTGGGAATTCCAGTCCTACCCGGACGTGCGCTGGCGGGATACTGTCCCGATGATGCTGCGGGATGCAATGATCGTATCACTGCGCCATAGCGCCGGTTTTGCGGATGTGATTGCGGAAACCAGCCCGGCGGAAGCGAACCTGACACTGGTGAGCGAGCTGTCGGCGTTCCACACCGAGGAACCCGCAGGTTACCCGACGATCAAGGTGGAGCTGCACGCCCAGGTGATCGATGCGCGCACGCGAGGCACTGTCTGTCGTCAGACATTTGAGATTGAAAAAACGGCCGGAGGGCCGACCGTGGAACAGGTGGTTCAGGCCTTCGGTGATGCCGGGCAGTCACTGACCGCCCGGATGATCGACTGGCTCAGCGGTTGCGACTATCCGCCTGCGCCGGAAACAGCTCGGGCCAGGCAGCCCTGATGTACAACCCCATGGACCAGAGGGTGAGAATCGCGGCGATGTAGAGGAGCACCAGCGCCACATCCGCCCAGACGTTACCGGGCGGAAACGCGAGCAGGCCCACAATGGCCGCCATCTGGGCGGTGGTCTTGATCTTGCCGATGTAAGACACGGCCACGCTGGCCCGACTGCCGATTTCCGCCATCCACTCACGCAACGCCGAGATGACAATTTCACGCCCGATAATCACGGTGGCGGGAATGGTCAGCAAAATGGCCGCGTGTTCCTCGATCAGAACCGCCAGGGCCACCGCCACCATGAGCTTGTCGGCCACCGGGTCCAGGAAGGCGCCGAACGGAGTGCTCTGGTCCAGTTTGCGGGCCAGGTACCCGTCGAGCCAGTCCGTGGCCGCCGCCAGCGCAAAGATGGCCGCGCTCACGAGGTAACTCCACCCCACCGGAAGGTAAAAGATCACCACGAACACCGGGATCATGATGATGCGGGAAAGGGTGAGGATGTTTGGTAGATTCATGCTGTCCTTACTCGTCGTGCAACGCGGCGTAGATGCTCTCCGCCAGTGATTTGCTGATGCCCGGCACCTTGGCCATCTCATCCACACCGGCCTTGCGGATTTCCTGGATGCCCCCGAAATAGCGGATCAGGTCGCGGCGCTTCTTGGGCCCCACACCTTCGATGCCTTCCAGTGTAGACTGCCGGCGCTTTTTGTCGCGCCGGGCCCGGTGCCCGGTGATCGCAAACCGGTGGGATTCGTCCCGGATGTGCTGGATCAGATGCAGCGCCGGCGAGTCAGCCGGCACCCGGAACACGTCGCCGGTCATGGCATCGATAAGCTGCTCCATGCCCGCCCGGCGGGTAACGCCCTTGGCCACACCGATCAGCGGAATATCGGAAATCTCAAGCTCATCAAACACTTCCCGGGCAATATTCAACTGCCCCTTACCGCCATCGATAAACACCAGGTCCGGGCGCTTGCCCTCGCCCGCCACCATGCGCTTGTAGCGGCGGGTCAGCACCTGGCGCATGGCGCCGTAATCGTCCCCGGCAGTCACGCCTTCGATATTGTACAGGCGGTAGTCGCTTTTCAGGGGGCCATTCTCGTCGAAAACCACGCAGGATGCGACCGTATTCTCGCCGTGGCTGTGGCTGATGTCGAAGCACTCCATGCGTGAGGGCGTTTCCGCCAGCTCCAGCAGATCTCTCAGGGCCAGCAGGCGGCGATACACGGTTTCCTTGCTGGCCAGGTGCGTGAGCAGGGTCTGGCGGGCATTGGTCATGGCCAGCTCCAGCCAGCGGCGACGCTCGCCCCGCACGTTGCCGCGTATGCGGGTTTCCCGGTTGGCGGACTCGCTAAGCGCCTGGGCCAGCAGCTCCTGGCCCTCAACCGCCACCGGTACCAAGATATCCCGGGGAATCTCCCGGCGGGTGTTGCCACCGAAATAATACTGGCCCAGAAAGGCGCTCAGCAGCTCGCCCTCGGTCTGTTCGATGGAGTAGCGCGGGAAATAGTCCTTGGTGCCCAGCACGCGACCACCGCGCACGATGATCACCACGATGCACACCACGCCCGCGTCCTGGGCAATGGCAATGACATCCGCATCGCCGCCCTCGCCTTCGATGGATTGCTGTTCCTGCACGTGCCGCAGGTGGTTGATCTGGTCCCGGTAGGCGGCGGCCTTCTCGAACTCGAGGTTTTTCGAGGCCGTTTCCATGGCGTTCATCAGGTCGTGGAGGATGGCCGGATTCTTGCCCTCAAGGAACATGGTGGCGTGGCGGATGTCCTCCAGGTATTCCTCGGGCGTCACATAGCCCACGCAAGGCGCCGTGCACCGGTTTATCTGGTACTGCAGACAGGGCCTGGTCCGGTTTCTGAAAAAGCTTTCAGTACAGTTTCTTATGCGGAATATCTTCTGCAGAACATTAAGACTTTCCTTGACCGCACCGGAGCTGGGAAATGGCCCGAACCAGGTACCTCCACCCTTCTTGGTGCGCCCCCTGCGGAACGTCAGCGACGGATAATCGCTGTGGGAGGAGAGGTAGATGTAGGGATAGGATTTATCGTCCCGCAGCAGGATGTTGTAGGGCGGGCGCAGGGATTTGATCAGGTTCTGTTCAAGCAGCAGCGCCTCGGTTTCGCTGCCGGTGATGGTAACCTCGATGGAGGCAATCTTGCCCACCAGGGCTTCGGTCTTTGGCGCCAGGCCGCTCTTGCGAAAGTAGCTGCCCACCCGCTTTTTCAGGTTGCGGGCCTTACCCACGTAGAGTACCGAGCCGCCCTCGTCGTACATTCGGTACACACCGGGCCGCTCGGTCAACTGCTTCAGGAAGCTCTGGCTGTCAAACTCCCCGCTGGTCTTCTGCTCAGGGTCAGACCTTGTCGGCATCAAGCAACCCGAGCCGTACTGCCATCAGGGCGAGTTCCACGTCGCTGGAGATCTCCAGCTTCTCGAAAATGCGGTAGCGGTAGCTGTTCACCGTCTTGGGGCTGAGGCACAGCTTGTCGGAGATGTCCTGCACCTTCTGGCAGTCCACCACCATCATGGCAATCTGCATTTCCCGCTCGGACAACCGCTCGAACAGCGACAGCTCGCCGTCATCGTCGCGGTCGCCGCCCAGTTGCTTCAGGGCCATCTTCTGGGCAATTTCCGGGCTGATGTAGCGCTGGCCGGAGTGAGCCATACGGATTGCCCGCACCATTTCCTTGATGTCGGCGCCCTTGGTGATGTACGCCGAGGCGCCGCTCTGCATAACACGGGTTGGGTAGGGGTCGTCGGCACAGGCAGTTACAACGATCACTCGGATGGAATCGTCGATGCGCAGGATGCGGCGGGTGGCCTCCAGACCGCCGATACCCGGCATCCGGATGTCCATAAGCACGATGTCCGGACGCTGCTGACGCACAAAATCGATGGCATCCTCACCGGATGACGCCTGCCCGATTACGTCAATGTCGGGGTTGTCAGCCAGCATCCGGGTAATACCGGAGCGCACCAGCTCATGGTCATCTACAACCAGTACCCTGATCAAAATTCACCTCGTGCACGGCTTTCGGGGAAACAGCGAGATTGTAACGTGTCGTTCAGGCTGCGGGTAGGTGCCAGATCAAATACTGCGGCGATATGCCGCCTAAGCCGGCACACCCAGGCCCGCGGTGTTCTCCACCGGATCGAACCATACCACCAGTTCACCACGGCGGACCGCCGCCATTACCCGGTCTACCTCGGCCATGGGGCTCTCAGTATCGTTCAGGCCGTGGTAACGAGTGCAGTACTCCTCCACCAGTCCCTGGAGCTGGTCTTCGGTCAGCAATTGGGTATCGACAACGAATTTTTCCTGGCGGGGATCCTGCTCGGGCTGGTGCTCGGTACTGCTGGTCATGGGGCCTCCTCGTGTATCCACCCATGGTAAGGGCTTTGCCGGCGAGGTAGAAGCCCCGGGGCTCAGCCCGGCTCGGAGGCGGTCCGAAAGCGGGCGATCAGTTGGCGCATGGACACCGATTCCTGGCGCAACGCCTCGCTGATACTGCGGGTTTGTTCAACGCTCTGGATCAGGAAGTCAGAGCTTTCTTCGAGTACATCCGAACGACGCCCTACCCGCCCGATTTCCTCCCGCTGGAGGACAACGGCTGAGCTGATCTCGGTGCTCAGGTGTTCCAGATTCACAAACTGGCCCCTGAGGCTTTCCAGATGGGCCTTGAGCGCGGCCAGATGCTCCTGGTTACTGTTCCCGGCGGCACGTACGTCCTCAAGGAGCGAATCAACCGTAGCAACCCCGGTTACCAGCCCCTGCACCCATTGCCCGATGTCGCGGGTGGATTCCGAGGTACGCCGGGAGAGCGTCCGTACTTCGTCTGCCACCACGGCGAATCCCCGGCCGTGTTCACCGGCCCTGGCCGCCTCAATGGCGGCATTCAGCGCAAGCAAATTGGTTTGCTCGGCAATGTCGGCAATCACACCAATAACCTGTTCGATCTTGCCGGTGGATTCGTTGAGCGCCTGAATCGAGTCAGAAACCCTGCCAATAACGTCCACCGTATGTTCCGCAGCAGCTTCGCTGGTACCGAGGCGGTGCTGGACTTCCTCGTTGGCGGCCACCGCACCGCTTACGGTGTCGGCCGAGGCCCGCGTTGCACGTTCGATGGCCGAGGCCTGCTCGGCTATGGCTGACATGGACTGACTCACATCGGAAACCTGCCTACGGGTCTGTTCGGAGGCCTCCAGAAGGCGTTCCGCCCCGCCGTCCAAGGAGCCGGAGCGCTGGTCCAGCGCGCCGGCTGCTGCCCGAATATCGCCGATGAAATGTTCAAACCTCTGCACCAGCCCGCCCAGGGCGCGGGCCACCCCGGCAACTTCATCCCGCCCCTTGAGCACGGGTACACGGGTGAGGTCAGCGTTGCTTTCCATGGCCACCAGATCGAGCTCCATGCTCTTCAACCGCTGTATTACCGAGCGGCGCAGCCAGAGTGTCATTGCTATCACCAGCAATGAAAAAACCAGCGAGCCGGCGATCAGGAACACCTGCTGCTCCGAAAGGAACGCCAGCAAATCATCGGCGCCAGCAGAAACCGATTGCCGGCTCTGCCGTTGGCGCTCGGCAATAGCTCCCAGCATCGGCTCCATGGCGGGGAAGAGATCGAAATCGACAACCTGGCCAACACGGTAGTAACTCTTTTCGGCAATACCGGCCTGCATGCGCTCCATCAGCGCCAGCACCCGATCAAAGTCAGCCTGGTGTTCGACGGCCCAGCCGGCAAGGCCGCTATCCCCTTCCACGCGACGCCAATGTTCCGGCAGCGAGGATTCCAGTTCCCCGAACGCTGTCTCTATCTCGTCCCAGAGCAACAGCTGGGCCTTGATCTTGTAGGCCAGATCCTGGAGCTGCCGGTGATCCTGCTCCAGGTCTGCCAGCAGCCAGGATTCATTCAGGCTGGACTGAATCAGGGTTTTCGATGCCTCTTCGGCTTTCAGAATGATGCTCCAGGAAAGCGTCGCCAGCCCGGCAACCGCGAAAAGAGAGAGGAAGGCAAATACCAGGATCCGGGTTCTGACGGTACCAAACATGACAACTCCAACGACGGTTGATGCCGCGGATGGTAGGCCCCTTATGTGACACTCTTGTGTCAGTGCCGCCGAGGATGCCAGGCGGCCCTTGCTTCAAAAACCTGCGCCAATTCACTATGATCCCCGCTTTCAGACCGTTTGGATGCTAATGAACCAGTCCGTTTTTCGGCTCACACTGCCTATTCTGTTTGGCTACCTGCCCCTGGGAATGGCGTTCGGCGTGCTGTTTACCACTCAGCTCGATTACGCCTGGTGGGCAGCGCCGCTGATGGGGCTGGTGATCTACGCCGGTGCCGGCCAGATTCTGGCGGTGAGCCTGCTGTCGGTTAACGCCGGGCTGCTGGAAGTGTTCGTGGCCATGTTCGTGCTCAATGCCCGCCATCTCTTTTACGGGCTGTCGCTGCTTGGCCAGTTTCGTGGCGCCGGTTGGCGCAAGCTGTATCTCATTTTTGGGCTTACCGATGAGACCTATTCGCTTCTTACCAGCCGCCCGAGAGGCACGGACCGCCCCCATGAACAGGAGGTGGATTTCCGGATTACGGCCTTCAATCAGGGCTACTGGGTTGTCGGGTGTGCCCTGGGAGCCCTGCTGGGAGACAACGTGGCGTTCGACAGCACAGGCATTGAGTTCGCGCTGGTGGCGCTGTTCATTGTGTTGACTCTGGAACAGTACAAAGCCCTGGGGGATGGCTTTCCGGTTTGGCTGGGAGCGGCGGCAGCTGGATTGGCCATGCTGTTACTGGCGCCAACACATCAGTTGATTGGCGCCATTACCCTGGTAACGGGAGCTCTGCTAATGGAATATCGGCGAACCCGAGGACAGGCAGCCCATGAGGAGTCCCACCATGGATGATTCCCTTAACCTCGGCCTGTTTATCGCGGTGGCGGCAGTGGCGACGTTCGCCACACGGGTGATTCCCTTCCTGTTTTTCGAACGGCACACCGACCATCCACTGGTACGCCACCTGGGGCGCTATCTGCCGGCGGCCGTCATGGCGCTGTTGGCGACCGTATTCCTGCAGCGGTCCGCCAGCTGGTCCGGCCCCTGGTTTGGCTTCGATGCCCTGATCCCGGGTGCTTTGGTTGTAGCAGTGCACCTCTGGCGCCGCAATGCCCTGCTCTCCATTGCCGCGGGCACGGCCAGCTATATGCTCATCAAACAGGCGGGCTTCTGACTCAGCCGGCGTTGCCCTCGATGTTAGCAACCAGCCTGGAATCCCGGAGCGCCGCCGTACGGTGTTTCACAACACCTTTGTACTCGGGGCTCTCGATCATCGCCATGAAGGCATCGATGGAGGGATATCGCACCAGCAGAACCTGATCCCAGGACTCGTCCGGCGGCGCGATCAGCGAGCCGACACTCCTGCCAGACCAGATCACTTCGGCCCCCACCGCTTTCACGCAGGCAGCCGCCTCGGCCATGTAAAGTGAATAGGCTTCGCGCCCGGTCCGCTCCGGGGCCTCTTCCTGATAATTGGCACGGTCGCGGAATCGCAGCAGGTTGAGCATAACCACAGGTTGATCCTTCGGCGTCTCTGCCAGCACCTTCCGGAGTTGCTCCTGGGTGGGATTAACGGCTTCCATCCTGTCCTCGTCGTCAAGTGGCTACGGGGCCTACTATAGCCTACGGCTGAGGCCGGAGGACACGGGTTTTCATTACCTTTACTTCAGAGAGCACTTTTTGCGTTCTTTGACCGTACAGCTACAGTGAAAGGTTCTAAATGCGCTAACAGAAGGGAACAACATGGCTACCCTCACCATCAACGGCGAGCAGTATGAGCTCGATGTGCCAGACAACATGCCATTGCTCTGGGTGATCCGCGATGTCGTGGGCCTCAAGGGCACCAAGTTTGGCTGCGGTATCGCTCAGTGCGGTGCCTGCACTGTGCACATGAACGGTACCGCCATCCGCTCCTGCGTCACCCCGGTTTCGACCGTCAGCGGCGAAATCACCACCATCGAGGCCATGGCCGAGGACGCGGTGGGCAGCAAGGTTCAGCAGGCCTGGCTGGACGTCGGGGTTGCCCAGTGCGGCTATTGCCAGGGCGGCCAGATCATGAATGCCACGGCGCTGCTCAAGCGCACCCCCAAGCCGGAAACCCAGGAGATCATTGATGCAATGGCCGGCAACCTTTGCCGGTGTGGCACCTACAACCGCATTCTTGCGGCCATTGAGCGGGCATCGGATGCGGAGGTGAAGTCATGAGCGAATCCAACAGCACTCTCATGCTCGCCAACGTCAGTCGGCGCGGGCTCCTCAAGGGCCTTGCAGCTGCCTCCGCGCTGGTTGTGGCCGCGCGCTGGGATCTTGCCGGCGCCAGCGAGAAGGCGCAGTTCGGGGCCGGCGCCATGCCCGGCGGCTGGGTGGATAACCCCAATGTGTTCATCCACATCGCGCCCGACGGCATCGTCACGATTGTTAATAACCGCTCTGAAATGGGCCAGGGTATTCGCACCAGCCTGATCATGGTTGGCGCCGATGAGCTGGGCGCCGACTGGGAGCAAGTGCGGGTTCAACAGGCGGACGCCAACCAGGAGAAGTACGGCAACCAGAACACCGACGGCTCCCGCAGCATACGCCACTGGTACGATCCCATGCGCCGTGCCGGCGCTGCCGCCCGACAGATGCTGGAACAGGCGGCTGCCAACGAATGGGGGGTGCCGGTTCATGAGGTGAAAACCGCCGTGCACAAGGTGGTGCACACGCCCTCCGGCCGGGAACTCGGCTTCGGCGAACTCGCCAAGGCCGCGAGGGAACTCGAGGTGCCTGGCCGCAATGCCCTGGTGCTCAAGGCAGACAGCGAACTGCGTTATATCGGCAAAGAAGCCGGGCTGATCAATGGCGACCTCAAGTCTGCCTATCCCAAGGCCATCGACGGTGAGGATATTGTCACCGGTAAGGCCATCTATGGCGCGGATGTGGCCCTTGAGAACACGCTCTGTGCGGTGATTGCCCGGCCTCCCGTTTACGGCGCCAAAATAAAGAGCCTGGACGACAGCGCTGCCCTCAAGGTTGCTGGCGTGAAGAAAGTCCTGCGCATTGATGGCGCTAGCCAGCCGGCGGCGTTCAGCCCCCTCGGCGGTGTTGCCGTGGTGGCCACCAATACCTGGGCCGCCATGGAAGGACGCAAGGCGCTCAAGATCGAGTGGGACAATGGGCCCGCCGGTGACAATGCCAGCTACACCTCGGAGGCCTATCTGAAGTCCCTGGAGAAAGCGGCCCAGTCACCGGGCAAAGTGGTCCGCCAGAACGGCGGAGATGTGGATGCGGCCCTGAAAGCGGCGGACAAGACAGTCTCTGCCACCTATTACATGCCCCACATGGCACAGGCGCCCATGGAGCCGCCCGTGGCCACGGTTCGCGTGGCTGATGGCAAGGCAGAGGTCTGGGCCCCGGTACAGAACCCCCGTGCAACGCGGGAGGGCGTCGCCGGCAGGCTGGGTCTGGACAAGGAACAGGTAACGGTGCACGTCACCCTGCTCGGCGGCGGTTTTGGCCGCAAATCAAAGCCGGATTTCGTGACCGAGGCAGCCATCATTGCCAACGCCTTCAAAGGCCAGCCAGTGCGGCTGCAGTGGTCCCGGGAGGATGACATCCATCACGCCTACTTCCACGCCGTATCGGTTGATCATCTGGATGCCGGTCTCGATGCCGATGGCAAGGCCACCAGCTGGCGGCACCGGACACTGTCACCCAGTATCGCATCGCTATTTGCGCCAGACCCGAAGCACATTCAGGAGTTCGAGCAAGGCATGGGCTTCAATACCATGCCGTTCGATGTACCGGCGATACGCCTGGAGAACCCGCCAGCACCCGCCCACGTTCGGATTGGCTGGTTCCGCTCGGTGTACAACCTGCCCCATGCCTGGGCCATTCAGAGTTTCGCCCACGAAATGGCCGTTGCGGCGGGTCGTGACCACCGGGACTACGTGCTCGAATTGCTGGGCCCGGATCGCGAGATCCAGAACCTGTCCGTCGGAGACGGATGGAACTACGGCGAGAACCCGGACCTCTACCCGATCGATATTGGCCGTATGCGCCGCGTGATCGAACGGGCCACCAGCGAGGCGGGCTGGGGCAAGCAAACCGCGAAAGGCCGTGGGCTGGGCCTCGCGTTCCACCACAGCTTTGTGTCCTACACCGCAATCGTCTTTGACGTGGAAGTGGACGACAAGGGCAACCTGACCATTCACCGGGCGGACATCGCCTTTGACTGCGGCCCCCAGGCCAATCCGGAGCGGATTCGTTCCCAGCTCGAAGGTGCCTGCGTGATGGGCATTGGCATCGCGCTACAATCCGAGGTCACGTTCAAAGACGGCATCGCACAGCAGGACAACTTCAACAACTACCTGATACCGCGTATGCCGGATGCGCCGAAGACCGTTCGGGTGCACCTGATCGATAACCCGGGCGATGCCATGGGCGGCGTTGGTGAACCAGGCCTGCCTCCGGTTGCGCCAGCCCTGTGCAACGCGATCTACGCGGCCACGGGCAAACGCATCCGCCGGCTGCCCGTCGGTGACCAGTTGAAAGCCTGAAGACCTCTTGAGGTCAGGGCCCCGCCAGGGGTCCTGACCTGCTTTTACCGCGCACCTACCCCGACCTTGGTGGTATTCCCATAGCAGGCTAGCTATTTCACCGCTTATAATGGCAATCTGAATTCGACCTTCCCCACCCGTTGGCGACCCTATTCGATGACTCTGACCGAGATATTCCTGCAAACGCTGGAGACGACACTGCCGGTATTTGCCATGGTATTTATTGGCCTGGGTTTACGTCGCGTCGGCTGGATAGACGGCGCCTTCATCAACACCGCTTCAGCACTGGTTTTCCGGGCAACACTGCCAACACTGGTTTTTCTGAGCATCATACGCGCCGATCTGGATACGGCGTTCAATCCGGGGCTGCTGGTGTTTTATCTATTGGCCACGCTGGGCAGCTTCGCCCTTGTGTGGCTCTGGGCGCACTGGCGGGTGGCGCGGGAAGACCGGGGCGTTTACGTGCAAGGGGCCTTCCGGGGCAATTGCGGAATTGTGGGGCTGGCCCTTGCGGCGAATCTTTACGGGGATTTTGGTCTGTCCGCCGGCGGCATTCTCCTTGGCCTGGTCATCATTTCCTACAACATGCTCTCGGTAGTTGTTCTGGTCGCTTACCAGCCCGGGCAGCGCATGGACTGGCGCCGGATTTTCCACGACATTCTCCGCAATCCGCTGATTATCGCGGTGCTGGCCGCCATTCCCGTTGCGGCCCTGAACATCACCCTGCCCGGTTGGGTGATGACCAGCGGCGATTATTTCGCCTCTCTCACTCTGCCCCTGGCACTGCTGTGCATTGGTGCCACGGTGTCTCTTGGCGCCATCCGCAGCGACAGCACCACCGCCCTGGGCTCCAGCCTGTTCAAGATGGTTATCCTGCCCTTGCTATGCACCGCTTCGGCCTGGCTCGCCGGCTTTCAGGGCCCGGAGCTTGGCCTGATGTTCCTGTTCTTCGCCAGCCCGACAGCGGCCGCCAGTTTTGTGATGGTGAAAGCCCTGGGCGGCAACGACCGGCTGGCCGCCAACATCATTGCCCTGACCACCCTGCTTGCAAGCCTGACCGTTACATTCGGTGTGTTTATTCTGCGCAGCGCCGGCCTGGCCTAGCGTCCCTGACCAATTGCCTCAATAGTGGCGAAGCCTTCCTGGCAACCCGCCAGGTAGCCGCCGCCGAACAGGTTGTAGTGGTTCAGATAGTGGTACAGGTTATAAACCTGCCGCTTTACCGAATACTCCGGCGTGCGCGGGTACGCCCGGTCGTAGGCTCGATAAAAGGCCGCACCAAAGCCGCCGAACATCTCGGTCATGGCGAGATCGGCCTCCCGATCCCCACAGTAAACCGCAGGGTCGATCAACCAGGGCCCGCTCGCATCAAACATCACATTGCCGTTCCAGAGGTCGCCGTGTAACTGGCTGGGGTGATCACACACACGGTTTAGCCAATGAATCAGCGTGTCGCCCTGGCGGGCCAGCACCTGCTCGAAGCGTTCGCGCTGGCCGGCATCCGTTATCCGTGACACCTGATACCCCAGGCGGTCCTTCACGAAGAACTCCCCCCAGTTGTCGCACCAGCGATTAGGCTGTGGCGCCAGGCCAATGTAATTATCACGGCCCCAGCCGTAGGCCGCCCCAACCTGCCGGTGGAGTCTGGCCAGCCCTTCGCCCAGTTCTTCCAGGGCCTGATCAGAGGCGCGGCCCGCGCGTATCGCCGTGATTTCCAGGGCGGTCTCATCCACGCGAAACACTCGGGGAACCCGCACCGCCGAGACCCCTGCCGCCTTCAGACCGTCGGCGAGCGCCGCCAGGCCCTCTGCCTCACAAATCAATGCATCCGGGTAACCAGTGGTATTCCGTTTGGTAAAGGTTTCTTGCATCGGTCTCTGTGCTCCGTTGCGGAGTTGGTGAGGGATAACTCGGGCTTCCCGCGGAATTGTTGAAGAACGGCCGCCGGAACCGGTAGATTGAAAGAAGCCTGACACGACCGAACCAACGGAGGCAACTATGGACACCAAGCGCTGGCAGCTTCTGATTTCCGGCAGGGTGCAGGGCGTCTATTATCGGGCATCGACAGAACAGAAGGCGTCGGATCTGGGCCTGACGGGCTCTGCCCGAAACCTGGCCGATGGCCGGGTGGAAGTGGTGGCGGAAGGTCCTGAGGACCGGCTGCAGGACCTCAAATCCTGGTGCAGCGACGGCCCGCCCGAGGCCCGCGTGGATGATATCGACGTAACCACCCATCCCGCCACCGGCGAGTTCTCCGGGTTCAGCGTGCGTTAGTCGATACGCTTCAGCCAGAAGGTCATGGGCTTGTCTGTTTCACCGGGCTGGTCAATGTCTTTCCAGCGATAGGTTGTGGCAAGCTCAGGCACCTTTCGATAGCCGCGGTTGTGCCAGAACGCGTCCAGGGGCTGATAGCCGGCAGGCCGCAGCGGATGATCCGCTGGTCGCTCCACCGCGCAGAAGCAGCAATGGCTGAAACGCCCCTGCTCCCGGGCATGCCCTTCCCGGTGATCGAAGAACGCCACACCAATGCCCCGGCCCCGGTACTCCGGCAGCAGCACGGACTCCCCGAAATAAAAAATCTTCCCCGGCTCATAACCCTGTTCGATGAACGGCCGCTTGAAGTCGTCGGTCTCGTGATCCATCGGTATGCCGGTAGCAGCGCCGACCACTGTTTCACCGTCCAGCGCCAGCACAAACAGGCTGTCCGGTGAGCGGGCGTAGGTGTCCAGGTACTTCCGCTCGTAGGCCATGTCGCCGTCGTAAAGGTAGGGAAAACTTCGGAACACCTCGATTCTCAGCCGTGCCAGGTCTTCCAGGTATGGGTTAATCTGGTCACCGGCGAGCCGGATCATGGATATCGCCATTCATTACCCCCTGTTCAAAGGTTGGAACATGCACAAGGACAAACCGTTTTCCCAAGCCTGCGAAAACAATAAAGCGCCGATTCTGGAAAAACTCGCCGGGGTTTTCAATCAACCCGGCACTGTCCTGGAAATCGGCACGGGCACCGGCCAGCATGCGGTGCACTTTGCCCGGCATTTGCCGCACCTGGTCTGGCAACCCAGCGATCACCCACGGAATGCTCAGCTGTGCCTGCCCTGGCTTTCAGAGGCGGCCCTGGCCAACATCAACCCGCCCCTCGCCCTGGACGTCATGGCGGACGACTGGCACCGCCTGCCGGCCATTCAAGGTGCATTCTCGGCCAATACTGCCCACATCATGGCCTGGGAGGAAGTGGAGGCCATGTTCCGCGGCGTTGCGCGGATTCTGCCGACCGGCGGACGCTTCTGCCTGTACGGGCCGTTTCACTATAGCGGGCAGCACACCAGCGAGAGTAATGAGAGGTTTGATCGCTCGCTCCGGATGCAGGCGGAGCATATGGGGATTCGGGATATGCAGGACCTGGAGCGGTTGGGACGGTCTGCGGGGTTGGTGCTGGACGAGGATTTTGGGATGCCGGCGAATAATCGACTGCTTGTTTGGCGAAAGGCCTGAGATTAGGTCTGGCCTGCGAGGTCAGAGGGAGGGATTATTCGGGCCTTTGGCCCTCAACCCTTCGGGGCCGTCGTCGCTTTGCTCCGACGTTCCTCAGCCTGCGTTGCAGGCTTCGGTCGAACCCGCGAGGGTTCTTTCTACCCTCCCGTTCAGCCAATAAAAAAACCCCAGCATTTCTGCTAGGGTTTTGTATTGGCGGAGAGGGAGGGATTCGAACCCTCGATACGCTATTAACGTATACACACTTTCCAGGCGTGCGCCTTCAGCCACTCGGCCACCTCTCCAATAGACCAGCCAGAGCCAGTCCAATAAACTGTTCCAAATCAGCGATGTCGTCGCTCATTTGAGGGCGCAAACTTTAATGGTTTTGGGGGCGGTTGGCAACTCCCCCGGGTAAAATCATCAAAAAAAGTCTGCGCCTATCGTAAACAGAGGCCAATCAGGAAAACGGAGACACCCACAATGCTGATGAAAGCCGAGCAATCGACGCTGCTGCTGATCGATGTTCAGGAAAAACTCATGCCCGCCATTGCCCATGGTGAGGAAGTGATCGACCGGTGCATCACCCTGGCCACCATCGCCGGGTTGATGGAGGTGCCGATACTGGCCACGGAACAGATTCCGGACAAGCTCGGCCCCAACGTGGAGGGCGTACGCGAGCTGTCTGATCAGGTGCTTGCCAAGCATCACTTTGATGCCTGCCCAGACGGGCTCGTGGATTTGCTCCCCGAGGGCCGACAGCAGATTGTGGTGGGCGGCTGCGAAACCCACGTGTGCATGCTGCAAACAGCCCTGAGCCTGCTCGACGCCGGCTATAAGGTATGGGTGGTGGCCGATGCCACGGGCTCCCGGAATGAGTTTGATCGGGATGTCGCGCTGGACCGGCTGAGCGAAAGCGGAGCGCGAATTGTTACTGTGGAGATGGTGGCCTTCGAGTGGATGCGGCATTGCCGGCATCCGCAGTTCCGGAATATTCAGGCACTGATCAAGTAGAGACACAAGCAGAGACATCTGCGGCCGGGTGTCGAACGTAGATTTGTGCCCGGTCAGTTAACCGATCTCCGAGGTTCTTCATGCTCAATATGGATTTTTCCCGCCGGGTGGTGGTTCGCAGCCAGGAACAGGACTGGGTTCCCAGCCCCGCCGGAGGCGTACTGAGAAAGCCTCTCGCCCGAGAAGAGGCAGAGCGCGGTCATGCCACCAGCGTGGTGCGCTACGAGCCGGGCGCCACCTTCAAGCGTCATGAGCATCCGCTGGGTGAAGAAATACTGGTTCTGGAGGGGGTGTTTTCCGACGAGACCGGCGACTACTCGGCCGGCACCTATCTGCGCAACCCTCCCGGCAGCGGCCACGCGCCATTCAGCAAGGAAGGCTGCACCCTGCTCGTAAAACTCCACCAGTTCGATGAGCGGGATTCTGCCACCGTACGCATCGACACCAACAGCCAGCCCTGGCTGCCGGGTATCGGAGGCCTTCAGGTGATGCCTCTGCACGAGTTCGAACATGAGCACGTTGCCCTGGTGAAGTGGCCCGCCCGAGAGGTGTTCCAGCCCCACCGGCACTTTGGCGGCGAGGAAATCTTCGTGCTTTCCGGCGAGTTCTGTGATGAGCATGGCCGCTATCCGGCCGGCACCTGGATTCGCAGCCCGCACATGAGCCAGCACCACCCGTTTGTCGATTCGGAAACGGTGATCTGGGTGAAGACCGGCCATCTGCCCCTTACCCAACCGCAGTAGCGCTCACGCTCTCCCCCGCGCCTGCCATGCGTCCATAAAAAAGGGCCCCGCAGGGCCCAAGTATCGTCAGGAAACTGGTTTATGAAATCGCTGTGTGCTGCCAGTTGTGGCGGCTGAAGGTGTCGTTACTGGCGCCCTCTCCCGCCGGATTGAACAGCGATTCCTCTCCAACCGGCACAGCAAACACGTGGTAGGCTTCCGGATCGAACGGATCCAGCGCCGTGTCCAGGTACTCATAACTGTCGGGCACCGGCTCACCGGAATACGCGACTCGGAACTGCCGTTCCAATGTCGGCGTGGTCACATTCAGCGGCTGCTCCACCCAGAGGTATACGGCCTTGTGCGGCACGATGTATTCGCTACGCACCACCCGATAGCCCTCCTTGAGCGTGAGCGTTGTCGGCTCTTTGCCCGGTTCCAGGCGGAATTTATGGATGGTCTTCATGGCTCCTGCTCCTCTTCGGATTGCTGCCTCTCACGACTCCATCATGAACAGGTGCAGGGATCGATAAAATAAGCTTTTCTGATCTTATTGGTTCGTTTTTTTCGAGGCTTTCAATTTTTGACGTTAATGTGCCTCCTGGGCAACGCCATGGGCCTCACAAATGGCCCGCACACCCTCGTGGGCAATGTTCCGGCCCCGGGTGATCGCGAACAGCTCGTCCACCACCTCGTTTACCGACGCAATCTGCTCAACCTCATACTGCCGGCACACCTCGTCGCGAATGGCCGTCGGCGCGGCAAATACACCGTACCCCTGGCTGCCGAATACCTTGATCAGCGCACTGTCGTCCACACGGGCCACCAGTCGCATGCGAACGCCTTTCAGCGAGAACCAGTTCATCAGTCGCTCGAAATACGGGGCATCGGTGGCATTGGCCAGCAAGGGCTGGCCATTGAGAGACGATGGAAAGCCCTTGCGCAGGCCCCGGGCCAGTTCCGGCGCGGCAAAGAGGCTCATGGTTGAGCCCGCCAGCGGATGAACGGTCAGATTGCCTTCTTCCTGGAGGCGGGGCATGCGGTCGGTCAGGACCACATCGAGCTCTTTGCGCTTCAGGCTCAGGATCATGTCTTCGGTCCGACCGGTCTGGCATTCCAGCTGTATCTGGCGGTCGCCGGCCATGGCGGGCTGCAGCAGGTAATAGGCAATGAGTTTATGAATGGAGGCGGACACGCCGGCCCGTAGTGTCAGGGGGCGCTCGGAAGGATCGAGACGGAGGGTTTCGGCAAGCTCGCCGGTCAACTCGAAAATCTCGTCCGCATAACTGAGTATCATGCGGCCCAGGTCGGTCAGAATCAGCTTGCGACGCTCCCGTATGAACAGTCGCCCACCCACCGATGCCTCGAACGTGGCCAGCTGACCGCTGAGAGTCTGGGGCGCCAGTTCAAGGACCTCGCTGGCGCGGGCAATCGAGCCCTCACGGCTGATCACCCAGAAGTAATAGAGATGACGGAGGTTCAGCTGTTCCATAGCGGTTTCCTTTGTCCGGCTCAGGTGGGACGCGGAATCTTGAATACCTCACCAAAGGTGACGTATTCGCTGCCGCCAAGGCGACCAATGGGGTCTATGGCCGCACCATCAAAACTCAGACGACTTTTTTCGTCGTATCGGGCAACACTGTCCGCCACCCAGGCCGCCGTTACCCTGCCGAAAATGAGGGACTGCGGCGCAGCGCCGATTTCCTTGATGTCGTAGAGCTCGCACGCCAGTGCCACGTGGCAATCCTTCACGCGGGGCAGAGGCGAGCCCTCGAAGGGTGCCAGTTCCAGGCCCAGATGATCCAGTTCGGATTCTCCATGGGGCAAGGGGCGGGAGGATTCTGTGACGGCCGGCGCCAGGTCCCGGTGGGCGATGTGGACCACGAAATGCTTTCTGGCCTCGATATTGACGCGAGTATCTTTCGCAACGCCCTCGGCAGGCTTTCTGCCCACCGATATCATCAGAAGGGGCGGGTTACTGGTGATGGGCGTGAAAAAGGAAAACGGCGCGAGGTTGAAATCGCCGTCGGGATTCTCGCTCAGGACCCAGGCGACCGGTCTCGGAATAACCGTCTGGGTGAGAATATGATAAGCCTCTGTCGGATCCAGTCCGTCAAAATCGATCAGCATCTGTCATACCTTCAGTCTGTTGCGGCCGCTGTGGAACGCTCCCGAAAAAGCCAGAGAGCCATAAGCAGCCCGTGAAGAACAAGGAACGGAACGGCAACCATCACCAGACCACCCCAGCCCAGCCAACTCAGGATGGCCCCGGCAGAGAGTGCGGCCGTGGCCTGGGAGCCGAACACCATGATGTCGTTCAGGCCCTGCACCCGGAAGCGCTCTGCGTCCTGGTATCCGCGCGGCAGCAAGGTGGTGCCACCAACAAAGAGGAAATTCCAGCCAATGCCCAGTAACAGCAACGCCGACAGGTAATGGTGGAAGCTGATACCGCTGGCCGCCAGACCAACACAACCGAGATAGGCCAGCAGGCCCAGGGCCATCATCAGAGGAATGCCCAGCACCCGTGTGAGCCAGCCACTGATCAGTGACGGCAGGTACATGGCCATGATGTGGAGCTGGATAACCCGCTTGGCGTCGTCGAGATCATGCCCGGCAATCTCGGTCATGCTCAGTGGCGTGGCGGTCATCACAAAGCTCATCACCGCATAACCAATAGCCGCGGAGCTGATGGCGGCCAACACCAGCGGGTTGGCAACAATCTGCCGCAACGGTCGGCCGCCGCCAGGCAACGACTCGCGAACCAGTTCCCCTTTTGCCCGGTAACCGGCGGCAAGCGCCACCAGGGCGACGGCCTGAACGACCGCCAGCGCCGCCCAACTTGAAAGGAAAGGATGAGCCTCGCCCGCCCCACTGCCGATGCTCGCAACCTCGGGCCCGAGCCAGGCCGCCACCAGCCCGCCCAGGAGCACCCGGGCAGCTGCCGAGCCTGCCAGCTCCGTCGGAACGGACTCCATGGCGGCAAACCGGTACTGGTGAACCACGGCCAGGCCGGTACCGCCAATCACCGACGCCAGGCACAGCAACAGGAAAGAGCCCGTCCAGGACGCCGTGGCGCCAACGAGGCCAGCCACGATGCCCATGGTAGCGCCGAGCAGCATGACTCGCTTGCGCCCTGCTCGCTCCATCAGCCAGGTAGCGGGCTTGATGGCCAGCACGGTGCCTACCACCACCAGACCCACCGGAAGCGTGGCCCACTCGGGCGCCGGAGCGAGCAGGCGCCCCTGGATACTGCCGATAAACACAATGAAGGGCGCCGTGCACATGGCCAGTGCCTGCGCGGCAACCAGAACCCAGACATTCAGGGGCATGGGTTACTTTTTCCTGTAGATGATGCCCGGGTGACACTGCACCATTTCGTAGAGATGCGGCAGCCCGTTCAGTGACTCGGATGCCCCCAGCACCAGATACCCCCCGGGGTTCAGGGTGGCGTGAATCCGGGTAAGGATGTCTTTTTTGAGGTCCGCCGAAAAGTAGATCAGCACGTTACGACACATTACGATGTCGAACTTGCCCAGCATGTAGCGTTCCAGCAGATTCAACTCCTTGAACTCCACCATCGTCTTGATCTGGGGCTTGATCTGCCAGCCGCCATTGAGAGAGGGCGTGAAGAACTGCTTCTGGCGATCTGGAGAGAGGCCGCGACCGATGGCGATCATCTCGTATTCGCCCTTGCGGGCAACCTCGAGGACGCTCTTGGAAATATCCGTCGCGGTGATTTTCACGTCCCGCAGCTTTCCTGGCCGTAGGCGGCGGAATTCTTCCACGATCATCGCGATGGAATAAGGCTCCTGCCCCGTGGAACAGGCGGCCGACCAGATCCGGAGGGGCTGGCTGCCCTTGCTTTCCGCAAACTCGGGGAGCAGTTTCTCCTGCAGAATACGGAATGGATGACTGTCCCGGAACCAGAGGGTTTCATTGGTGGTCATGGCGTCGATAACCACCTCGCGCAGACTGCCCCTGCCGGGACGACGCAGCCGCTCGAGCAGTTCACCCAGAGAATTGAGACTGTTTTCCTCCAGGATCCGGCGCAGCCGGCTTTTCACCAGATACTGTTTATTGTCGCCCAGCAAAATGCCACAGGCATCCTGCAGGAACGACTTGAAGGCTTCATATTCCTGTGGGGTTATATCCGCTTTCATTGGGTCTCTGTTCTGAGTGAATCGATCGGCGGCCCATCAACCCTGGTCGATGATTTCCATCACCCGCTCTGCGAGTTCATCCGGACTGAACTTCGCCATGAAGTCATCTGCCCCGACTTTCTTGACCATGGCCTGATTGAACACGCCGCTGAGCGAAGTGTGGAGCATCACGAATATGTCCCCCATCGCAGGATCACTTTTTACCTTGGTGACCAGCGTGTAACCGTCCATCTCCGGCATTTCAACGTCAGAGATGATCAACGAGAAGTGATCTCGTGCCCGTGAGCCGTCGGCCGTGATCTCCTTGAGATACTCATAGGCCTGCTTGCCGTCGTTCCTGGTGACCACTTCCATTCCGATGGCCGTCAGGCAGCGCTCGATCTGCCGACGGGCCACGGAGGAATCGTCAACCACAAGCACGGGCAGATGCCCGGGCACCCGATCGGCACTCTTGCTCAGGACCGCTTCCGTAACGTCCTCACCGAGCGGAGAAACTTCTGCAAGAATCTTCTCTACATCTATGATTTCGACCAGCTTATCATCAATACGGGTGACAGCGGTAAGGTAAACATCCTTACCGGCTCCCTTCGGAGGCGGAAGAATCTCTTCCCAGTTCATGTTCATGATCCGATCAACACCGGTCACCAGGAAGCCCTGGGTCTTGCGGTTGTATTCGGTAATGATCACGAAGCTACTGGCAAGCTCTTCCTGCGGAATGCCCGGCAGCCGGATGGCCATGCTCAGATCGATGATCGGGATGGTCTCGCCGCGGATGTGCGCGACTCCCCGAACCACCTGACGGCTGTTGGGAATGGAGGACAGCCGGGGGCATTGAAGCACTTCCTTCACCTTGAAGACATTGATGCCGTAAATCTGGCGCCCCCGAAGCCGGAAAAGAAGCAGCTCAAGACGGTTCTGCCCTACCAGTTGCGTACGCTGGTTAACACTGTCCAATACCCCTGCCATTTGCTTTCTCCTGGCTTGCCGATTGCCGACGGCATATATCTTGCTGGTTACTCGTGTAAGCGTGGAAAGACGGGAATTTGTCGCGCCACTGCCGATCAGCCCGGTTAACGGCTGACCGTTCCGAATCATTAATGCATTCGGCAGATCCACACTGATACCAACAGCATAGGACAAACTGATACGTATGCGCATCACCAATTTGGCCCTGATCCTGGTAATGTCCATCGCGAGTGGACCACTGCTGGCCGAAACCACGGCCGAGCAGATCCGGAAGGCGGCGGTGGCATTCCTCCAGGACTTTGCGACGGAACAGGCCAGCCAGGGTTATGAAGTGACCTTTGAGCCCGGCGCCATTGACAGCCGGCTGGCGCTGGCCGAATGCGTCGCGCCTCTGGAGGTGCAGTTCAGTGGTGATCCCTGGAAAACAACCAGCCCCTCGCTGCTGGTTGCCTGTGAAGGCGAACGTCCCTGGCGGATGTTCGTTACTGCATCACTCTCCATCAAGGGGCCCGCTCTGGTGGCAGCCCGCCCACTGACTCGTGGCGAGCGCATCACCGAGGCGCTTCTGGTGAGCCATTCCGTGGAGGTAAATGCCTCCCGGCGCGGTGTCATTACCGACCCTGGCCAGGCGGTCGGCATGGAGGTCCGGCGCTCGGTCAATGCCGGCTCGCTGATTACTCCGGACATTCTCTCTGCTCCGGATGCCGTTGCCCGGGGTGACCATGTTATTATCACCGCCCGAAGCGGCAACTTCTCCGTGCGCTCCCGAGGCAAGGCGCTGGCCAGTGCCAGCATCGGTGAGCAGGTCCTGGTTGAAAACCTGAGGTCTTCCCGCACCATCAAAGCCAATGTGGTGGGCCCGGGCCAGGTCGAGATTCCCATGTAATCCGGCACCGGCAAGCGATTGCCGAGGCGGCAAGGCTCTGCCCCGTAAAATCTGTCAAAAAAAGGTTAAAGAATTCGGCACCGCAGCCGATATGCAAATACAAACTCGAGTTAATGCCCTGTAAACAAGGGCTCATCAGGCAAGCAGGTACGAATATGTCAGTTGACTTTAATGGAATTGGCCCCGGCCAGGTCAACACCCAGAGAACCACGGCCGACAAGAGCGCGGGCAACCAGAACACCCAGCCCGCAGCGCCGGAACAGGCGAAATCCCAGGCGCAGGGCGCCCGGGGCGACAGCGTTAGCCTGAGCAACCAGGCCAAGAACCTGAAACAGCTGGAACAGAAGCTGGGCGATTACCCGGAAATGGACGACGATCGCATCGAACAGATCCGCACCGCCCTGGAAAACGGCACCTACAAGGTCGATGCGGAGAAGCTGGCCCAGAAAATGCTTGAGATGGATGAAAGCATTTTCGGATGAGTAAATCATGGCCGCAATTGATGACCTGAAAACCCTCCTCGCCCAGGATATCAGCCAGCTCGACGAACTGGCCGATCTCCTGGGTAAGGAAAAGACCCTCCTTGGTAATTCCGATCTCCGCCAACTGGAAGCCCTGACGCAGGAAAAGAACCGCCTGCTGGGCGCCATCCGCGAACGGGCGAAACAGAAAATCCGCACTCTGGTCCAGATGGGCTATCGGCCTGAAAACGGTGAGCCTTCCCGGTTCATTCGCAGTGCAGGGCTGATTGACGTGACGGAGCTCTGGCAACAGGCCGACAGCAAGCTGAAAACTTGCCAGACGCTGAACCAGACCAACGGTCGGGTTATCAGCCACCTGCAGAAGCGGCTCTCACGCCTGACGGACATTTTCCGGGGCGCCACGGGCCAGCAGAAACTCTACGGTGCCAGGGGCGAGCAGACTTCGGTTTCAAGCTCCACCGTGCTCGCCAGCGCCTGACCCCTGCGCTGGCTGGGGCTACCGCGTATAGAGGGTCATCCTCGAATCCGGGTGAAAACGGATGTCGTGAATGCTCACGTTCCCCATGGACGCGCCGCGGCCACCGGCAACCCGGATGTTGTCCATGCGTATCTGCTCGATTCGTTCCGGCAGCGCAAGGACAACGGCACCATCGTCCCGGACCCGAAAGCGTGGTTCTCCCTCCCGATAATGCACACCAGACACCGTCAGATCCGATTCCAGAAAGTTCAGAACCGGCACAAACACATTGGCGGCGAGCTTCAGCCCCTCAATTGCGTCCGGTCTGCTCTCCGGGTCCTCCGGCTGTGCGGCCATGGCTGACACCGTCGCGATACGCTCAAACAGTGCCGAATCGCCCTGACCGGCAACAGACGCCAGCTCTGCCTCGGAAAGCGGTGAAAGGCCACCCTTTTCATAGAGCTGACCTGCTTCGGCAGTTGCCTGGGACGACGCGGTGTTGGTGGCGGCAAAACTGACCAGAGGCTGAAATGGCAGGGCCACCATGGTCACCAGCGCCGCGGCGTTTCGGTATCTGGACTGATGCTTGAGAACCCGATGCAGCTCCTTCTCGCTGATCCAGCCGGCCTGAATCAGCACCTCGCCCAGGCGCTGCCCGGTTTCCCGCTGGAGAATCAGGCCCCGTTCGAGCTGGCTCTCTGACAGATAGCCGCGGTTGACGAGCAACCGCCCAAGACGCGACTTTTCCTCAAATCCCTGTCGGATATTCACCCACCTTCTCCTTATGTCGAAAGCCGTACCGCCCGGCTCGGCAAACAGTATCCTGAGACCTGAAGAAGGTTAGTCGATTGTCCGGCAATCTGCGTTGATCCAGTCGCCGTTTTTCCACCGGCTTCTGATAAACTCTGGCGCCAGAGAGCACGCTTTGCGGCCCGACTGCGGGCCAAAACCATTTGCCACCTGACGAGAGAACCGCTGACAATGAGAAATCCGGTCAAACTCCTGCAATGCATGATTTCACTGTTCGTGCTGTTAACCGCATTTGCGGCCTCGCCGACCCTGGCGCAGCAGAGCTCAACCAGCAACGAATCACTGCCGAAGGTCCGGATGGTCACCAGTGAAGGCGCCATCGAGCTTCAACTGCGGCCCGATGTTGCACCCGAGACCGTTGCCAACTTCCTGCAGTACGTACGTGACGGCTTCTACGACGGCACGGTATTTCACCGCGTGATTCCCGGCTTCATGATCCAGGGCGGCGGCTTTACCGAGACCCTGTCCAGAAAATCAACCCGCGACCCCGTTCGTAACGAAGCCAGCCCGACGCTACCCAACCTCCGCGGAACCATTGCCATGGCCCGCACCAACGCCCCGGATTCCGCCACCTCGCAATTCTTCATCAACGTGGCGGACAACGGCTTTCTGAATGCCGGCGTGCGTGGTGCCGGCTACGCTGTCTTTGGCAAGGTAACCGAGGGTATGGGCGTTGTCGACGCCATTGCCCGCAAGCAGACAACCCGTAAACAGGGCATGGCCGACGTACCGGTTGAGCCGGTGCGGATTGAAAACGCCACGGTGATCGAAGCCGCCGAGTAACACTGTGGAATCATCGCTCAAAACGCCGGCCATTGAACCGGCCGATCTGATCTGGCGCGACGGTGTGCCGGAGTCTGTGCGCTTCGGCGATGTCTATTTCAGCCGTGACAACGGCCTGGAAGAGACCCGCCACGTGTTTATTGGCCACAACGATCTGCCCGAGCGCTTCGCCGCGGTGCCTGCCGGCGGCAGCTTTGTGATTGCCGAAAGCGGCTTCGGCACCGGTCTCAACTTCCTGGCCGCGTGGCAGGCCTGGCAAAGGTATCGGCCTGCTCACGAGGCAACGCTGCATTTTGTCTCGGTAGAACGATTCCCACTGACCCGAACCGACCTCGCGAAGGCTTTGGCGCTCTGGCCGGAACTGGCGAGCCTGGCTGACGCATTATTGGCCGACTACCCGCCCCTGGTTCGTGGTACCCACCGGCTGGTCCTGGACGGTGGCCAGGTGCGGCTGACGCTGTTTTTCGGCGATATCAGAGACGCCTGGCAGGCACTGGAATTCAAGGCCGACGCCTGGTTCCTCGACGGCTTTGCACCGGCCCGAAATCCCGATATGTGGCTCGAGACCACCGCTGCCGACATCCGCGCACACAGCAAGCCCGGCACCACCCTGGCCACCTTTACGTCCGTAGGACGGGTTCGACGCGCGCTGTCAGAGGCCGGGTTTGAAATGCAGAAAGTTCCCGGCTTTGGCCGCAAGCGAGAGATGCTCAGAGGCGTTCTGCCGCCCGTAGACCCGTTGCAAGCTCCCGACCTGAGACCCGTCGCCATCATCGGCGCAGGCATTGCCGGTAGCACACTGGCTGCGAACCTGGCGGCGAGAGGAATACCTGTGACTCTCATTGATGAGGAGGGCCCCGGCGCCGGCGCCTCCGGCAATGCCCAGGGAGCGCTCTATGTGAAACTGGGCGTGGATTACAATGATCAGACCGAGGTGGCGCTGACCGCCCTCACCTTTTCCCAACGCTTTTATCGCCCGTTCAGTAACGAGGGCTGGTACCCAACCGGTCTCCTCCAACTGGCCCACAACAACCGGGAGGCGGATCGTCAGCACCGCTTTCTGGAGCGCAACGGCTATCCCGGCGACGTGCTCAGCGGGGTAAACCGGGAACAGGCCTCGGAGCTGACGGGGATTCCCGTGGATACTGGTGGCTTATGGTTCCCGGGCAGTGGCTGGTTGGAGCCGGCGAGGTTGTGTCGTGCACTGGTCGAACGGAGGGGCGTGACCGGCGTTTGGCACTCGCCAGTGGAAAAACTGGTCCCTGAGGCAAAGGGCTGGCGTATCGAAATCAAAGGCGCCAGTCCCGTTTACGCCCAACGCGTGGTGGTTTGCGGGGGGGCGGCCAGTGGGGGCCTGTTACCTCTGGCGGGCACCGTTCGACTCAAATCCATCCGTGGTCAGGTCACCGGCCTGCCAGCCACCTGGCTGACTCCCCCCCGGGCAGTCATATGCGGCAGTCGCTATCTGAATCCGGCATTGGCCAACAGAGTACTGACCGGGGCGACGTTTGACCTCCACGACGACAACCCGACTCCCACCCTCGAAAGCCGCGCCGAGAATATCCAGGAGCTGAAAGCCATGCTCCCCGGCGCTTTTCCGGATGGAAGTTCCGGGCAGGCAAAGCACGCCGGACAGAGCCAGAGCGACAACCTTGCGGACGACCGGGTGGCCTTCCGATGCACGACCCATGATTACCAGCCGGTTGCCGGTCACCTGCGGGATGGGATGTACCTGTTTACCGGCCTTGGCAGCAAAGGTCTCACCTACGCCCCACTCCTTGCCGAATATCTGGCGGACCAGTTGACCGGACAACCTGTCTGTTTGCCCGCCAATCTGGTGCGGCGGCTGGAAACCGGACGCCTTTACCAGTCTGATATGGCAAACTCGTAATAAACTTCCACTGAAGAATGTGCTGCGATGGCCGATAACCGGCTATAGAAACCTGTTCACGGAGACAGTCCATGTCCATATTCGTCAGCGAACCGGGCCGACCGGTCGGAACCCGCCTCCCGGAAGCCTTTCGGGCCAGGCGCGTCGATGACGTGACCGAGCTGACGGAAACCCACTCCATTAACCCTGGCCGAAGTGAAGCCACCGACGCCGAGTTCCAGGCGGCAGCCAATGCGGGACGCTACCGGGCCCTTCAGGAGTACGGCGCCGCAGCTGCCGGAGAGCGCCGGGAACAGCGCCCGTATCTGCCCGTTTCCGAGATTGCTTCACCCGCTCTGTACCGCCTGCCAGCAACGGCAACCATTGCCGAGGCCCTGTCGGTCATGGATGAACATCAGGTGCACCATCTGGTCATCACCGCTGACGACAATGTGGCGGGCCTGATCGACCTGCGCTGGCTTCTGGCCTGGCTGCACGAAAACCACGCCGATGCCATGAGCCAGACCTTTGTTCATATCGAGCTGCCGGCTTTTCTCACCGCTTCCCCGGAGACCGACGCCCATCAACTGGCCAGGCTGATGCTGGCCCACCAGTTGAACGCCGCGCTGGTGGTCGATGAGCGGGGTGCCGCCTCGGGCATCGTGACCAGCACAGACTACCTGCGCCTGTACGCCAACGCCGGCCGCCACGAAGGCACCGTTTAGGGCAAGGGCGTCAGCAACTGCCCCTCCGGGCTGAACACCAGTAATCGCCAATCACTGCCCAGCCGGGCCAGCGTTACGATTTCATCATCCCGATAGGTTTGCACGGCCAGGAAACCGGAATTATCCGCCGCCAGTTGATAACGCCAGTTGCGGAAAGCAGCGCTGCTGGCGTTGGTATCCGTGGCCACCGGCAAGCGGGCGATGATGGCCTGGCTCTGGCCAGAGGTGGCTGCCTGGCTGGCAAAATCGCCGTCCGAGTTCCCCGCAACAACGACATCACCATCGAATCCGGCCAGTGCCAGCAGTTCTTCCTTTGCGGTGTCATTGTCATCGTTCAGCGAGAACGCCTGTCGCACCTGGCCAATGGTGGAGTACCCCAGCAGGAACCCGGCATCGCTGTTGATCTGTTCACGGGTCAGTTCCGGGTCGCCCTCGTCAGGATTCGAGACCCCGTAGAGGCCGGTACTGCTGCCGGCCAGCCACAGCAGATTGCCAAACAGCAGGCCATCAGAGACCGGTTCATCGGCATCTGAACCCACCTGGTAAACGTTCAGAGTGCCGCTGCCGCTCTGGGTGTTGTAGAAAAACGCATCAATACCACCAATTACCGAAGCGCCACCGACGGAGCCGGACGCGGAGCCGAACAACAAGGGGGTCACCGTTTCAGTACTTCCACCCGCTACCTGGTCGTTGTTACCTGAGCCGGCCTGGCGGGTCCAGGCCACCACCGGCACCTGGGAATTGCCATCCAGTTGTGTATCGATCCGCTGGAGGAAACTGTCCACACCGCCAGCTGCGGTCTGGCCTTCAAAGGTGCCATCGGTTTCGCCCGCCAGCACCACATAACCGCCTTCCTCATCAATGCCCGCCCATCTCACATAGTCATTTCCCGATGTGCCGGTCCGTGTTGTCCAGGTCTCGACGTATTCGCCACCGTTACTGGCGCTGTCGTACCAGTAGAGCGAAGTTACCGCATCCACGGCTCCCTGCTGGCTGGTGCCTGCAACCGGCTGGTTGGTGCTATAGGACACAACGAATTCGAAGCGGTCGACTTTGGTATCGCCCTCCGAGACCTTGCGCCGTACCGTACTGATCACCGCAGCCGGCTCTACCAGGCTGTCGCCGGCGGACGATACTACAACCTGCTGAAGCTCGTTGCCGCGCTGATCGTAGATCCGTACCTGCACCCGGTCATTGTCCTGGCTATCGTACCCCGCTACGAAACTTCGACCGTTATGCCCCATGGCAAAATCGGTGGCCACAAAGCCGTCGCCATTGTTCAGTACCAGGGGCGACGTCAGCTGATTCAGGCTGATGCGAATCAGGTTCTCGGACTGGGCCCGGGCGTAGTCCTCCCGTCCGGCCTGGTAATCGTTGTTGATACCCAGCAGGATGAACCGGTCCACAAAGTCGGGGTTCGAGTAACTGCCCTCCGGCACGCGAATCCGGAACGGCACCTCGTCGGTCCCCTCCGGAAACACCAGTTCATCGCTTTCTACCCAGTTGCTACCTTCCCGCCGCTCAATAACGAATTCCGAGTTCAGGCGCGCGGAGGAGTCTTCCGTGTCGGTCAGCTTGGCGTAAATGATCCGGTCCCGTTCACCACTCAGTCTGGCCACGTATTCACGAACACCGCCCACGTTCAGGGCATCCCGCACCCCACCGTTGACGGTTTCCAGGGCCAGCGCCGGCTCGTTGTCCTCAATCGAGAGGTTGATATCGATGCCCTCGTTGGAGCTGCCCAGTCCGGCCAGCCCGGAGCGGACCTCAGTCAGGGCCAGTTCGAGGGACTCTGCCTGTTCCGGAAAACTGTCATCAATCACCTCAAGCGGGATGTAGCATTCAGTAATACCCGGCTCGAGCGTGATCACTCCGCGGGTGTAAAAACCGTTCTCGTCCTGTTCATAGGCAACATAATCCACTTCCCGCTGCTCGGACTCCACCCGGGGCGGCAGGCTGCCGCTGCCCAACCCGACAATATCCTTACCCGGAATGGCATCACCCAGGTTGGCCGCGCTGTGGTCACAGTTCTGGTGCGGCGGGTTGAAGCCCTGTTCGCAGTTGGTGGCGTCGTACTCCGAGCGAAGCTCAAATGCGATGGCCACCCGGGTAACCGAAGGCTTTTCCAGAAGCACCTTGGCATACACTCGCCGTGTGGTGGCGGTAACATCTTCAGTGCCCGATACCGAGCCGTCATCGTTGTAGAGATTGATGGTAAAGGTGTGTTCGCCTTTGTTTGACAGGTCCGGGAGCGCGCAGTGGTTTCGGCTGCTGGCGCTGGCAGATCCGCTCTCGCCTTCCTCGAACGCCTCAACCTCAAGCGACACCAGGTTCTGTTTAACATCAATGTCGAACGGCTGGGTGCCGAAGCTGGCGCCATCGGTGGTCACCAGGTTGATCCCGGTGGTCTTGCCGAGATCTGCCTCTCCCCGGCTGCCCCCGGTGAGCCCGGGAACCCCCCGCATGATAATGCCCTGGCGGGCCTTGTTACTGGTGTCTTCCAGGGCCAGCCAGGACGGGGCGTTGGTGAGCGAATAATCGAGAATCCCTTCGCCCCCGTAGGCGCCGAAGTTGTAGTAATACTCAACGCCAAGGTAGGCAGACGTGGGCGGCACGCCGAGGATGGTAGGCTGGTCGGGATCTTTCTCGGTTTTACATCCGGCCAGCCCCACCACGATGAGGAAAGCAACGGCGATACGGTGAACAGGAGACATGCGAGGGGAAAGATCGGCGCCCATGAAGAAATCCGTTTACGTTGTTGTTATGGCGGCGACCGCCCCACGGAAACCGGGCGGTTTACACACCGTTACAGAACAACGCCATGGTAGCCAATTTGCTCCGCAGTGGATCTGCGCGAGTTCTCAGATTCGGTCAGCTTGCCCCGGAACCGTGTTTCTCCAGCAGGTCCAGCAGCCCAGCCTCATCCAGGACCGGAACTTCCAGCTGTTCCGCCTTGGTGAGCTTGGATCCGGCCGCCTCACCGGCCACCACGCAGGCGGTTTTCCTGGAGACACTGCCCGACACTTTCGCGCCCAGGGCCTCGAGCTTTTCCCTGGCCTGGTCCCGGGTCATCGCCGAGAGCGTACCGGTCAGCACCCAGGTTTGACCGGTCAGGGGACGTTCGCCCTGTCGGATCTCCTCTTCCTGCCACTCCACCCCCGCATCACGCAGGGCATCCAGGGTTTCACGGTTGTGGGGCTGCTCGAAGAAACTGTGGATGTGCCCTGCGACAATGGGGCCGACATCCGGCACCGTCTGCAGGGTCTCTTCGTCGGCTTCGGCGATGGCTTCCAGGGTGCCGAAATGGGCCGCCAGTCCTTTTGCGGTTGCCTCGCCGACCTCACGTATGCCGAGGGCGTACAGAAAACGCCAGAGCACGGGCCGCCGGGACTGATCGATGGCATTGACCAGATTAGCGGCGGACTTCTCCCCCATACGGTCCAGCTTTACCAGGTCATCGATGGTCAGGTGGTACAGGTCGGCCACCGTCTTGACCATGCCCTGATCCACCATGATGTCGATCCATTTGTCCCCGAGGCCCTCGATATCGAGGGCTTTGCGGGAGGCGTAATGGCGAATGGCTTCCTTGCGCTGGGCCGGACAGAACAGTCCGCCGGAACAGCGGGCTACAGCTTCCCCTTCAATCTGCACCACATCGGACTCACACACCGGGCAGTGAGCCGGCAGCTCAACCGTGCGGGCATTGGCAGGACGTTTTTCCGGCACCACCTTGACCACCTGGGGGATAACATCGCCGGCACGCCGGATGAACACGGTATCGCCGATGTGCACATCGAGCCTTCGGATTTCGTCCATGTTGTGCAGGGTGGCGTTGCTCACGGTGACCCCGCCCACAAATACCGGCTTGAGCCGTGCCACCGGCGTTACCGCTCCGGTACGGCCAACCTGGAACTCGACATCCTCGATAACGGTCAGCTCTTCCTGGGCCGGAAATTTCTGGGCAATGGCCCAGCGCGGCGCCCGGGACACAAAGCCGAGGGCCTGTTGCTGATCGAGCCGGTTAACTTTGAAAACAATGCCGTCGATCTCGTAGGGCAGTTCATCTCGCTTGGCCATCAGCTCGTTATAGGCCTCCAGGCACGCCTCAACGCCCCGGGCCCGCCGCATTTCCGGATTGATCCGGAAGCCCCAGTCCTTCACCCTTTGCAGACCCTCCCACTGGGTATCCGGCAGCAGGCTTTCATCCATGACTGCCATACTGTAGGCGCACATTTCCAGCGGCCGCCTGGCGGTAACCGTGGATTTTTTCTGGCGCAAACTGCCCGCGGCGGCATTACGCGGATTCACAAAGGTTTTCTCGCCCCGCTCCGCAAGCGTTCGATTGAGCTTTTCAAAACCGCTGCGGGGCATATAGACCTCGCCCCGGACTTCCACAAGGTCTGGCACCTTGTCGCCGCGAAGCGTCAGGGGCACTGAGGGAATGGTGCGGATGTTGGCGGTAATGTCCTCACCGCTGTAACCGTCGCCGCGGGTGGCGGCCCGGGTGAGCTGGCCTTTCTCGTAATGCAGGCTTACCGCCAGCCCGTCGAGCTTGGGCTCGCAGACGTATTCAATGTCTTCCGTTACACCAAGCCGCTCCCGGACCCGTCGATCAAAGTCTCTCAGCTCTTCCTCACTGAAGGCATTGTCGAGGGACAGCATGGGCAGGCGATGCACCACTTCCTCGAAGCTGGTCTCGGCGGAACTGCCGACACGACGGGTAGGCGAATTGTCCGAGGCCAGCTCAGGGTAGTCCCGCTCGAGGTTCTGCAGTTCGCGAAACAGGCGGTCGTACTCGGCGTCCGGTATGCGCGGATCATCCAGCACGTAGTAACGGTAGTTGTGGTCGTCGATGGCGGACCGGAGTTCCTCAACACGCTGGATAACGTCTGGCGTGGCTTTGCTCATTGGCTGGCGTTCTCGCTTCTCAGAAAAATGCCCGGTGCGGGCCGGGCATTCATACGTTTCTGGTGTTCATCAGGGTTTGCCCGGGCTCAAGCCTTCTTGGAACGCTGCTTGCGCTCGAATTCCCGGATCCTCTGGCGACAGTGCTCGATAGTCTGGGGCGTCATCACACTGCGGCGTTCATCCTTGAGCTCGCCACCGAGGTTGCGAACCACGCACTGCGCTGTTTCCAGCATGAAATCAAACGCCTGCATCGCGTTCGACGGCCCTGGCAGGCTCATGAAGAAACTGATGCCCGGGGTTGCCATGGCAGGCATGTCCTCGGGCTTGAAGGTGCCCGGTTCCACCGCGTTGGCAACGCTGAACTGCACCGGGCTGGTGGTATCCGCCTGTTCGTGCCGATGGTAGATGTCCATGTCCCCGTGCTCCAGGCCACAAGCCTCGAACAGTTTCTTCAGGGCCAGTCCCTTGAACTCCTCACCCTTGCGTGCGAGAACGTTGATCACGACCACTTCCCTGGCCTCGGGACGATTGGCGCCCGCCAGCGGCTGCCCGCTTTCACGGCGTGAGGGCGCCCGCCGTGCGGTATCTTCTTCTACTTCCGTGGTTACCGTGGGTGGTACCGCTTCCGTTTCAGGTTCAGGATCAGGATCAGGTGTCTGTGCGCGGGAGTCGGGCTCGGCCTCAGCAGCACGTTCAACGGCTCCCCAACCGGATTCTGGTTCGGTGTCGTCTGGCTCCAGGCTCGTCAGGGGATAGTCCGGAACGTCATCGCTGTGCTCGCCGGATGATTCTGCCGAATCCTCGTTCTTTTCGGGCTTGCCAGCCGGCGCAGTGACAGGACGCGTGGGTTTGGGCTTGGGAGCGGCAAAGCGGCTGGATTTTTCCCGTTTCACATAACCCCGCTCCTCAAGCGTGTCCCGGGAAATGGTGCGGGCACCCCCGTTCGGAAGTTCGGGGTTGTATTCATCATCCAGTGGCGAATCTTCCAGGTCGTCGGCGCCCATGCCTGATGAAATCGCCATGGATTCCTTGCGGGCACGGCGCATGCGGCGCAGTCCGTCCAAAACAATGCCGATGATAAGCAGGGTACCGATGGCAATTAACCATTCCCTAAGTGACATAGTGCTGCTGTCCTGTTTGCAGATCCCGTAACGTTGCTACTCTAAGAAAAGCCCGTAATGAATACAACGCACACCGGGCCCAGATGGCGTTATTGTCATGGTTGGCGCGCCGATAACCAGCCCTATGCCTCCGCCAGCGCTGCCGCCTCGTCCACATCCACCGACACCAGCCTGGAGCATCCGGGCTCGTGCATGGTAACGCCCATCAACTGGTCGGCCATCTCCATGGCTATCTTGTTGTGGGTAATGTAGATGAACTGCACCTGTTTGGACATCTCCTTGACCATATTGGCGTAGCGGCCAACGTTGGCATCGTCCAGCGGCGCGTCCACCTCGTCCAGCATACAGAAGGGTGCGGGGTTCAGCTGGAAGATCGAGAACACCAGGGCGATGGCGGTCAGGGCTTTCTCGCCGCCTGACAGCAGGTGGATGGTGCTGTTCTTCTTGCCAGGGGGCCGCGCCATGATCGCCACACCGGTTTCCAGAAGGTCCTCGCCGGTCAACTCAAGATAGGCATTGCCACCACCAAAGACCTTCGGGAACAGCGCCTGAAGGCCGCCATTGACTTGGTCAAAGGTCTCCTTGAAGCGTTGCCGGGTTTCACGATCGATCTTGCGAATGGCGTTATCGAGGGTCTCCAGTGCTTCCATCAGATCTTCGTGCTGCTCATCGAGGTAGGTCTTGCGCTCGCTCTGAACCTGGTATTCCTCGATGGCGGCCAGGTTGATGGCACCAAGACGCTGGATCCGGTTACCGATGCGCTCCAGTTCCTCGGCCCACTCCTTCTCGTTGGCGCCCTCGGGCAACTGCTGCAGCACATCCTGCAGTTTGACATCCAGTTCCTTGAGCTGATCGATGTGGTTGCCCGAGCGGATTTCCAGTGCCTGGGATTCCATCTTCAGTTTTTCCAGCCGAGAACGCACGTCCTGAATCTGGTGATCGGTGCGGCTTCGACCCTGCTCCTTCTCCCGGACTTCGCGGTCAATGTCCTCCAGGGCGTCACGGGCGGCTGAAAGCTTTTCTTCTTCGGCAAGACGACGGTCCAGCAACCCTTCCAGCTGCATCTGCAGGTCTTCGATAGGCTCCTCGGCGCTCTCGCGGGATTCTCGCAATATCTCCAGACGCTCGTCGATCCGTTCTTTCTGGAGCTGCATGCGGTCGATAGTCTGCCTCAGGCCATCACGCTGGCTGTTCAGGGATTGCAGTTGAAGCTGCAGCTGATGGGCATGGTCTCGATCGTGGCGGGCCTCCTGGCGCAAGCGGTCCAGATTTTCCCGCAGGCCATCCCGCTGTTCCAGCAAGCGCTCCTTCTCTTCATCGCTGTCCTCGCTGGCCGCCAGCGCTTGCTGCCATTCCTCGCGGGCGTCCTGCAGGCTCTCCTTCTGGCCGGAAACGCTGTCGTCGACATCCGACAGATCCTCCCGGATACGCTGCAGGCGGGCATCTATCTGTTCCGCCCTCGCCTTCAGGCCACTGACCCGGGATGTCAGGGCACTCAGCTCCCGGTCACACTCTCCCAGGCGGGCCTGGGCGTCGTCACGGGCGGCTTCGGAGCGTTCAGCCCGCTCCTCCAGGTCTTCCAGGCGCCCGGTGGCCGCTTCCAGGGCCGCTTCCGCCTGACTCAGCTGTTCTGCCAGCCCGGAGACCTTCTTCTGCCGTTCAATCACGCCCACCTGGCCGGCATCGGAATCCGGCATCAGCACCCAGTCGGCAGACATCCAGACGCCGTCAGGCGTGATGACACTTTCGCCGGGCTGGAGCTTCGATCGAATACCTAGCGCCTCGGACAGGGTGTCCACGGCACGAATACCGGAGAGCAGACCAGCCAACGCCGGCACACCAGCCACTTTCTCCGCCAGTCCGCCACTGCCATGTGCCGCCGCCGACCCGCCGCCAACCAGCGCCAGGCCACGGGGCGCTTCATCGAGCGACGAAGAGAGCGCATCCAGATCCGGCAGGCAAAGTCCCTGGGTAAAACGCCCGATAACCTGCTCAACGGCAAATTCCCAGCCGTCTTCAATGATGAGCTCACTGGCCACCCGGGGGCTGTCGCTCAGCGCGTGTCGGGACAGCCAGCCCTGCAACACATCATCACCGGCACCCATCTGCTCATCCAGCAATGCCTGCTGGGACTCAAGGGAGGCCCGCAGGCTCTGTACCCGCTGGCGTTCCCCGGCCGCTTCCTGCTCGGCTTCTTTGTGGTTCTGCCGGGCATCGTACAGTTCGTCCTGGATGGCGGCGATGCGCTCGGCCGCTTCCTCCCGCTGCAGCTCCAGGGTTTCCTGCTGCTCCAGCAGGCCCTCCAGTTCGGCACGATCCATCTGGCCTTCCAGCAGCTCCTGCTCATCCCGCAGCTTCCGCTGGCGAGCGAGCAGCTGTTCTATGGCGTCCTCAAGTGAGCGGATGCGGGACTGGGCCAGTTCCGCCTGGCGCCTTGCATCCGAGGATCGGGCGCTGAACTCCTCCCATCGGTGCTGCCAGTCACTCATGGCATCTTCGGCATGCTGGAGCTTTTCTCCGGATTCCTCGGAGCGGATGGCAAGCGCCTCCTGTTCCGGCTCCATCATGTCCAGTTCTTCCTGGATACCGGCCAGCTTTTCTTCGTCCTGTTCCAGCTCCCGCGACAGCTCCCGCTGGTTGGCCAACGCCTGGTCCAGCTCGGCCGCCATCTGGCGACTGCGCTCACGCTGGTGTTCCAGGCTCTGTTCGATACGGGCGATGTCGGCGCCGGCCTCGTAGTAACGGGCCTGGGCGCGATTGAAATGCTCGGTTCGGTCCTGATGACTTTCCCTGAGGGACTCCAGCGAGGTTTCCAGGCTCACCCGCTCGGTGAGCAACTTTTCCAGTTCCAGCTCGGTGTCGCGGATCTTGCCCCGCCAGGCCTGGAGGTCGTTGTCCAGGGATTGCCACCGCAGAACGGTCAATTCGGCTTTTTTCTGGCGTTCGTCCTGCTTGTAGGCCTTGTACTTTTCCGCTGCCGCAGCCTGGCGCTCCAGGTGCTGAAGCTGCCGGTGCAATTCTTCTCGCAGGTCGGTCAGTCGCTCCAGGTTTTCCTGGGTCCGACGGATGCGGTTCTCGGTTTCCCGGCGCCGTTCCTTGTACTTGGAAATGCCCGCCGCTTCCTCGATGTAGATCCGCAGTTCCTCCGGCTTGGCTTCAATCAACCGGGAAATCATGCCCTGCTCAATAATGGCATAGCTGCGCGGCCCCAGACCGGTACCGAGGAACAGATCGGTAATGTCCCTGCGACGGCACTTGGAACCGTTCAGGAAATACTCGGACTGCCCCTCCCGGGAAACCCGCCGACGCACGGAGATTTCGTTGAACCGGACAAACTCACCCGGGGCCGAGCCGTCGCTGTTGTCGAACACCAGTTCAATCGACGCCTGCCCTACCGGCTTGCGGGCACTGGAGCCGTTGAAGATAACGTCGGTCATGGACTCGCCCCGCAGGTACTTGGCAGAGCTCTCGCCCATGACCCAGCGTACGGCATCGATGATATTCGACTTGCCACAGCCGTTGGGGCCGACAACGGCTGTCATGTTGGAGGGAAAAGGCACCGTGGTGGGATCAACGAAGGACTTGAAACCCGACAGTTTGATGGATTTGAGCCGCATCTCAGGCGCCCTCTTCCTGATGGAGAATGGTCAGAACCTGCTGGCGCTGGTGCTCGCCAAAGGCCCGGATCACGGCCTCGAGCTGCTGAATATCGTCACTGACCGCCGCCTCGGCAAGCTGCCGGAAGAAGGTTGCGGTGTCAGCGATCTCCTCGCGGAAGTTCTCCAGGGCCACAAAGTAGGTTCGGCTGATGGCGGGACGAAAGTTCTCCAGGGTCTCCTCAAGGAACGGATTTTCCACCAGGCCGTAAGCGTATCGCATGACCCCGAAACCGGCATCGATCACCTGCTCGGCGGCATCAGCGCCCGGGGCATTGAGGGCGTCAATCACGGCCTGTACTTCGCGGACCTGCCCCATGACGCCGCCAAGTTCGCGGCCCGAGCGGGATTCCAGGACCTTTCTGCCCAGCATGCAAAGCAATTCTATGTAGATGTCGTAGAGACTGTTGACGCTGTCCACCGTCAGACTGGAAACCACCGCGCCGCGCCGGGGGAAAATCTCGATCAGATGCCGGCGCTCCAGGATCAGCAGGGCTTCCCGCACGGAACCGCGGCTAACGTTCAGCTCGCCGGCCACCTTCAGTTCCTGGATACGCTCGCCGGGTTTGAGATCCCGCGTAATAATTCGCTGCCCAAGATGCTGGGCAATCTGTTCGGACAGACTTTCCGGGGCCTGGAACCTCATAGAATGGATCGCTCGCTTCTGCAGACGGCACAATTGCAAACGCAGGAGTTTACCACAGGGTTCTGGCAGCCCCATCCCCTTGCGGGACATTTTGCCAGCGGTTTATCAAACCGCGGCAATCCAATGCCGTGTTTTTGACGCCTCGCGCCCCTGCCCGCGACGAAAACCAGAACCAACTTTAGATTGAATCCCTAACCAACTGGTTTTACTGCTCTTTAAATTATAGGCACAGTTTCTGCTTTCTGTGAGTTCAAAGCCTTGTTACAGCCTCGACAGAGGGACCACTTTGAAACACATTCCATCAATCCAAGAGCGCACTTCCCAGCCCCAGAAACTGGCCGCCCTGCGGCAGGCACACCAGGACTGGAACACCACGTCGGATGTGCTCACCCGGCTCACCCGCAGGTTGGCGACCACCCTGTCCCTGGAGCAACAATTGGCCATGCTCGCCGAGGAACTCAACGAGATCGTGCCCTTTGGCACAATGAATTACCGGCACCGCATCGGTAACCAGGACTTTGTCTACGCAACGGGTATGGGCGGGCCCCATCGTTGCGAGTATCGCCTGACGCTGGAGGGCGTGTGCTACGGAACTCTGGTTCTGCAAAGGCGCCAGCGCTTCACCGAGCAGGAACTCGAGGGCATCGAGATACTCCTGGGCGCCGCCATTTGCCCGATTCGGAATGCCTGCAAGTATGCCGCAATCGAACAGGCGTCGCTGACCGACTCCCTGACAGGTGTTCCCAACAAGCGGGCACTGGATGACGCGCTCAGACAGGCCGGGCAACTTTCAGAGCGCCACGGCCAGCCCTATTCATTGATTCTTTGCGATCTGGATCACTTCAAGTCGGTCAACGACACCCACGGCCACGTGGTGGGCGACCATCTGCTGCAGGTAACCGCCATAGAACTCGAGCGCTCGGTACGAACCTCTGACAGCGTTTACCGTTTTGGCGGTGAGGAGTTTGCCATCCTGCTGCCACACACCGATGACCTGGCGGCACGGGAAGTGGCGGAGAGAATACGGGAAGCCATTGCGACCATTCGGGTAGATACCGGCGAGAAAGAACTCCAGGTCACCACCAGTTGTGGCGTGGCAACCTGCCTGCCCAGGGAGTCTACCCAGGCCTGGCTGGCGCGGGCAGATGCCGCCCTGTACCAGGCCAAAAGCCACGGCCGGAACTGCACCCGGCTGTTTGCCAGTATTTCCTGACCCTCAGCCCTTCGGAGACGGGCGCCGGGGCCGGGTGGATGCCCGCCCCGACCGCTTCGCCGAGGGTGCATCACTGACCGCCCATTTGTTACCCGGAGTCTTCTTGCCGGCCCGCCCGGGACTCTTGCGGCGCTGCCGGTCAAGGGCGGCCTGCTCATTCGGCGTCTTCTGGGGAATCTCCACCGGGGCCAGGCCCACGGTCCGGCTGAGGGTATCAACCGCCTTCTGATCCAGCTCTTCCCACTTGCCCAGGCTCAACCGGCTGGGCAGGAAAATGGGCCCATAACGAACGCGCTTGAGGCGACTGACACGAACGCCCTGGGACTCCCAGAGACGCCGCACTTCCCGGTTCCGCCCTTCCAGAAGGGTGACATGGAACCATCGATTCATGCCGCTTCCGCCTGCCGGCGTAATGTCTGAGAATTTCGCCATGCCGTCCTCGAGCAGCACGCCTTGGAGGAGCCGTTCAATCATCGCGTCGTCCACCTCGCCGAAAACCCGCACGGCGTATTCCCGGTCGATCTGGCTGGATGGATGCATCAGCCGGTTGGCCAGCTCGCCATCGGTGGTGAACAGCACTAGCCCGGTGGTATTGATATCAAGGCGGCCAATGGAGATCCAGCGATGCTCCCGGAGCCTCGGCAGGCGATCGAAAACCGTCGGCCGCCCCTCGGGATCCTTGCGGGTGGTCACCTCGCCCTCGGGCTTGTTGTAGATGAGTACCCGACGCACTACATCGGCAGCGCCACCAACATCGAGGCGCTTGCCATCAAGCTCGAAACGGTCAGCCACCGTTGCTTTCTGGCCCGGGCTTACGGGCTGGCCATTTACCGTGAGGCGACCCGCCTCCATCCAGCCCTCAACCTCGCGGCGGGAGCCAACGCCGGCGCGTGCCAGCAGTTTCTGAACGCGCTCGGGGCCGGTGTGGCTGAGTGTGTCCTGACCGGCTCGGGCCGGTTTTTCGGGGCGATCTGCCGCCATGAATCAATCCTTAGTCTCTGACCAATACCCGTCTGGTATCAGTGAAGTGTCTCGCCGGGGGATTCGTCGTCGCCGTCGTCCCGGGCATCGTGCTTCGCCCCGGGCGACTCAAATTCAATCTCGGCCTGCATGTTCTTTTCAATTTCCCGGCCGATTTCTTCCAGATCCCGGATTTCCGACAGGGGTGGCAATTCATCCAGCCCCGTCAGGTTGAAATAATCCAGGAACTGCTTGGTGGTCGCGTACATGGCAGGCCGACCAGGCACGTCCCGGTGTCCGACCACGCGCACCCACTCTCGCTCAAGCAGGGTTCGAATGATATTGCTGCTTACCGTAACGCCCCGGATGTCCTCGATCTCACCCCGTGTGATGGGCTGGCGATAGGCAATCAGGGCGAGAGTTTCGAGCAGGGCCCGGGAATACCGTTGGGGCTTGTCCTCGAAGAGACGGCCCACCCAGGGCGCGAACTCTTCGCGGACCTGCAGGCGATAGCCACTGGCGACCTTACGGAGCTCGAAGCCCCGTCCCTCGCAGGCAGCCTCAAGCAGAACCATGACGTGCTCCATCACCTGCCGGGCCGGCCGCTCATCCTCGCTGAACAGGTCCCGTAGCTGGTCCAGCGAGAGCGGCTTGCCTGCCGCCAGCAAGGCGGCCTCGGTAATGGCCTGGATTCTGAGGAGATGTTCTTCGTTCATGGTCGTCAATCCGTGGTTTGCGGCTTACAACGAGTGGCGTGTCTCAACTGGCGGCCCGGGCCCGCACGTGAATCGGCCCGAGAACTTCGGCCTGCACCACCTCTATCAGCTGCTCTTTCACCAGTTCCAGGGTGGCCAGAAAAGTCACCACAACCCCCAGGCGCCCTTCTTCAGGCGTGAACAGGCTTTCAAAGCTCACAAACCGGTCGTCCTGCAGCACCGAGAGAATCGCGGACATGCGTTCCCGGGTCGACAGCTTTTCCCGTTCTACATGGTGGCTGGTAAACAGGTCGGCACGCTTCAGAACACCCTGCAATGCCAGCAGCAGCTCCCGCAAATCCACATCCGGGTGTGGCTGGCTGGAGGGCATTTTCGGAAGGGCCGCGGAACCGGCAAAGGTGTCCCGCTCCATGCGCGGCAGCTCGTCAATGTCCTCGGCCGCCTGCTTGAACCGCTCGTATTGCTGCAGTCTCCGGATCAGCTCCGCCCGGGGATCGATCTCTTCCTCGTCGTCGCTTTCCTGGCGTGGCAGCAGCATCCGGGACTTTATTTCCGCCAGGGTGGCGGCCATCACCAGGTACTCCGCCGCCAGTTCGAAGCGCATGGCCTCGACGGCGCCGATGTAATCCATGTACTGCCGCGTGATCTCGCTGACGTCGATGTCCAGGATGTTCATGTTCTGGCGACGAATCAGATACAGCAGCAGGTCCAGGGGACCTTCGAAGGCCTCCAGAAACACCGCCAGCGCATCCGGGGGTATGTAGAGATCCTTGGGCAGATCGACCACCGGCTTGCCGGAGACCAGGGCCAGCGGCGCCTGATCCGACGGCGGCTCGCCGGCTTCCGGGCGGACCTGCTCTGTGGATTCGTCGGTCATCTCTTCTCCCTGCCAGACGGCGTCATGCCAGAGCGGCTCGTGCCCCGATTGCTGCGTTGATCAGGCCTTCAGCGGTAGTGCAGCCCCATGGCCGCACGTACTTCTTCGAGCGTATCACGGGCCGCGTCACGAGCGTGCTCCCGGCCTTCCTGAAGAATCGAATGGACCAGATCCGGATTGCCCTCATACTCCATCGCCCGCTCATGCAGTGGGCGCTGCTCCTCGATAATCGCGTCGATCAGGGGCTTTTTGCAGTCGAGGCAACCAATGCCGGCGCTGCGGCAGCCAGTTTGCACCCACTCCTGAGTGTCTGCATCGGAATAGATCTTGTGCATTCCCCAGACCGGGCACTTCTCGGGCTCGCCCGGATCGGTGCGGCGCACCCGCTGGGGGTCGGTCTGCATGGTCCGGATTTTCTGGGCCACGCTGTCCGGCTCTTCCCGCAGGCCAATGTAATTGTTGTAGGACTTGGACATTTTCTGGCCGTCCAGTCCCGGCAACTTGGACTCCGGGGTCAGCAGCGGCTGGGGTTCCGGCAGGATCACCTTGCCGCCGCCCTCGATGTAGCCGTACAGCCGCTCGCGATCGCCCAGGGAGATATTCTGCTGTTCTTTCAGAAGCGCGCGGGCCGTCTCCAGGGCTTCCATATCACCCTCTTCCTGATACCGCTTCTTGAGGTTGCGATACAGCTTGGCGTTCTTCTTGCCCATCTTAACGATGGCGCCCTCAGCCTGCTCTTCAAAGCCCGGTTCCCTGCCGTAGATGTGGTTAAAACGGCGGGCAATCTCCCGGGTAATCTCCACGTGGGACACCTGATCGGCACCCACCGGCACCTTGCCGGCCCGGTAGATCAGGATGTCTGCGCTCTGCAGCAGCGGATAACCCAGGAAGCCGTAGGTGGCCAGATCTTTTTCCCGCAGCTTTTCCTGCTGGTCCTTGAATGTAGGCACCCGCTCCAGCCAGCCCAGAGGGGTGATCATGGACAACAGCAGGTGCAGCTCCGCGTGCTCCGGTACCTGCGACTGGATGAACATGGTGGAGGAGCCGGGATTGACACCGGCGGCCAGCCAGTCGATGACCATGTCCCAGACACTCTGTTCAATACCGGAGGGATCGTCGTAATTGGTGGTCAACGCGTGCCAGTCGGCCACAAAGAAAAAGCATTCGAATTCATGCTGGAGTTTCACCCAGTTTTTCAGGACACCGTGGTAGTGACCTAGGTGAAGCTTGCCGGTCGGACGCATGCCGGACAAAACCCGTTGCTGGGAATCTACAGAACTCAAAGCACGAACTCCTTATTTGGTATCGGAACCGCCATCATAGTCCAGGCGACCCGGCATTATAAATAAAAAACCCCCGCTCTGCAGGGCAGAAACGGGGGTTTTTCCTGAAAGAAAGGCCGCTTACCAGCCGGTGACTTCCTTCAGTGCCTTGCCGATCTCGGCCAGGCTGCGCACGGTTTTAACACCGGCGTCGTTGAGGGCAGCAAACTTCTCGTCTGCGGTGCCCTTACCGCCGGAGATAATCGCACCGGCGTGGCCCATACGCTTGCCAGGAGGCGCCGTTACGCCAGCAATGTAGGAAACCACCGGCTTGGTGACGTTTTCCTTGATGAAGGCAGCGGCCTCTTCTTCAGCGGTACCACCAATCTCACCAATCATCACGATTGCTTCGGTTTCAGGGTCTTCCTGCAGCAGCTTCAGGATATCGATGAAGTTGGAGCCCGGAATCGGGTCGCCACCGATGCCCACGCAGGTAGACTGGCCGTAGCCGAAGTCTGTGGTCTGCTTGACCGCTTCGTAGGTCAGGGTGCCGGAGCGGGAGACGATGCCCACCTTGCCCTTCTTGTGGATATGGCCAGGCATGATGCCGATCTTGCACTCGTCCGGAGTGATCACACCCGGGCAGTTCGGACCGATCATCCGTACGCCCTTGCGATCCACGTATTCCTTGGCGTAGAGCATATCGATGGTCGGGATGCCTTCGGTGATGCAGACGATGAGCTGAATGCCTGCATCGGCCGCCTCGATGATGGCGTCTTTACAGAACGGCGCCGGTACGTAGATCACGGTGGCTTCCGCGCCGGTTGCCTCAACGGCGTCACGCACGGTGTTGAACACCGGCAGACCCAGATGCTCGGTACCGCCCTTGCCCGGGCTTACGCCGCCGACCATCTTGGTGCCGTAGGCAATGGCCTGCTCGGAGTGGAAGGTGCCCTGCGCGCCGGTAAAGCCCTGACAGATAACCTTGGTGTCTTTGTTAATCAGGATGCTCATTATTTACCCCCTGCGGCTTTAACGACTTGCTCTGCCGCATTCGACAGACTGGTGGCGGCAATGATGTTCAGACCGCTGTCGGCGAGTACCTGGGTACCCTTCTCAGCGTTGTTGCCTTCAAGACGAACCACAACAGGTACTTTCACACCCACTTCCTTCACGGCACCGATGATGCCCTCTGCGATCATGTCGCAACGAACGATACCACCGAAGATGTTGACCAGAACCGCCTTGACGTTGGAGTCAGACAGGATGATCTTGAACGCTTCGGATACACGCTCTTTGGTGGCACCGCCGCCAACGTCCAGGAAGTTGGCCGGCTGGCCGCCGGAAAGTTTGATGATGTCCATGGTACCCATGGCCAGGCCGGCACCATTGACCATACAGCCGATGTTGCCTTCCAGCGCCACGTAGTTGAGTTCCCACTTGGCCGCTTCCGCTTCCCGGGAGTCTTCCTGGGAGGGATCGTGCATCTCGTGGATCTTCTTCTGGCGGTACAGCGCGTTGCCGTCAACACCTACCTTGGCGTCCAGGCAATGCAGGTCGCCGGCCGGGGTAATGACCAGCGGGTTGATCTCTACCAGAGCCAGGTCGCACTCTTCGAACAGCTTGGCCAGGCCCAGGAAAATCTTGGTGAACTGACCGATCTGCTTGCCTTCCAGGCCCAGCTTGAATGCCAGCTCGCGACCCTGGTACGGCTGTGCGCCAACCAGCGGATCGATCTCGGCCTTCAGGATCTTTTCCGGAGTCTCTTCGGCAACCTTCTCGATCTCCACGCCGCCTTCGGTAGACGCCATGAACACGATGCGGCGGGTACCGCGGTCAACAACCGCGCCCAGGTACAGCTCTTCCTGGATGTCGGTGAGGGATTCAACCAGAATCTTGCTGACCGGCTGGCCTTTCTCGTCGGTCTGGTAGGTAACGAGGTTCTTGCCCAGCCACTTCTCGGCAAACTCACGGATCTCGTCTTTGCTCTTGACCAGTTTTACACCGCCAGCCTTGCCACGGCCACCTGCGTGAACCTGGGCCTTGACCACCCAGCCGTCACCGCCGATTTCGTCGGCGGCCGCAACCGCTTCCTTCGGCGTGTCACAGGCAACGCCCTTGGATACCGGCAGGCCATATTCAGCAAAAAGCTGTTTGCCCTGATATTCGTGCAAATTCATAGTTAATGTCCCGAATTAAAGAATTCCTGGTTTGCGTTACTTCTTCTTGCGGCGGTTGGCGATGTGAATCGCGCCACCACCGACGGCCAGTGCTGCTTCGTGCACGGACTCTGACAGAGTCGGATGTGCAAAGCAGGTCAGGGCCAGATCTTCGGCGCTGGAACCGAATTCCATGGCGATCACGCCCTGGGCAACGATTTCAGAGGCCTGGGGACCAACTACATGAAAACCGACGATGCGGTCAGTCTTCGCGTCCGCGATGATCTTGACCAGGCCAGCCGCCGAGTTTGCAGCCATGGCACGACCATTGGCGGCAAACGGGAACGTACCCACATTGTATTCCTCACCCTCGGCCTTGAGCTGTTCCTCGGTCTTGCCGACCCAGGCCACTTCCGGAGAGGTGTAGATAACGTTCGGGATGCAGTCGTAATTGACCTGAGGCTTGTGCCCGGCAATACGCTCGGCAACCATGATGCCTTCTTCAGACGCCTTGTGGGCCAGCATCGGGCCACGCACCACGTCACCGATGGCCCAGACACCCGGGGCCTCGGTCTTGCAGTTATCATCCACGAAGATGAAACCGCGCTCGTCCATCTGAACACCGGAATCCTCGGACAGCAGGTTGTCGGTGTACGGACGACGGCCAACGGCAACAATCAGCTTGTCAAACTTGGCTTCTTGCTTGCCCTTGGAATCTTCATAGGTCACGTTGACCAGCTTGCGCTTGACTTCAGCGCCGGTCATACGGGCACCCATGACAATGTTCAGGCCCTGCTTCTGGAACTGCTTCAGGGCATCCTTGGCAACCTGCTGATCAACCGCCGGCAGGAAGGTATCCACGGCTTCCAGAACCGTTACCTCGGAACCCAGGCGCGCCCACACGCTGCCCAGCTCAAGGCCGATAACGCCGGCACCAATCACACCGAGGCGCTTGGGCACTTCGGTGAACTCCAGGGCGCCCTCGGAATCGACGATGTATTCGCCGTCAAACGGCGCGGGCGGAATCTGGATCGGCTTGGAGCCCGTCGCCAGAATCACGTTCTCGGCCTCGTAGGTCTTGGTTTTGCCATCCTTGTCGGTCACTTCCACCTTGCGACCGGCGAGCAGCTTGCCATGGCCGTGGATGGAGGTTACGCCGTTGGACTTGAACAGACCGGCAATACCGCCGGTCAGCTGCTTAACGATGCCGCCCTTGCGCTCCATCATCTTGCCGATGTCCATCTTGACATCCTTGGCGATGATGCCCTGCATCTCGTAGTCGTGGGTGGTTTCCTCAAACTTGTGGGAAATCTCCAGCAGCGCCTTGGAGGGAATACAGCCCACGTTCAGGCAGGTTCCGCCGAGAACCTGGGACTTGCCGTCTTTGGAAGTCCAGGATTCAACACACGCGGTCTTGAGACCAAGCTGGGCCGCCTTGATGGCCGCAACATAGCCCCCCGGGCCCGCACCAATGACAATGACGTCGTACTTATCAGACATAATTAATCCCGTTTTCCGATTCGTTAAAGGTCGGCTCAGACGTCCAGCAGAATACGTGCCGGGTCCTCAAGCATTTCCTTGATGGCAACGAGGAACTGCACCGCTTCCTTGCCATCGATCATCCGGTGGTCGTAAGACAGCGCCAGGTACATCATCGGCAGGATTTCCACCTTGCCGTTGACGGCCATCGGACGCTCCTGGATCTTGTGCATGCCCAGGATGGCTGTCTGCGGCGGGTTCAGGATCGGCGTGGAGATCAGCGACCCGAAAATGCCACCGTTGGTAATGGTAAAGGTACCGCCGGTCATGTCTTCGATAGCCAGCTTGCCCTCTTTCGCCTTGGTGCCGTACTCGACGATCTTCTTCTCGATGTCGGCCAGGCCCATGGCGTCGGAATCACGCAGAACCGGAACCACCAGGCCGCGATCTGTGGATACCGCCACGCCGATGTCCTGGTAGCCGTGGTACACCATGTCGTTGCCATCAATGGAGGCATTCACCGCCGGGAAGCGCTTCAGCGCCTCGGTAGCTGCCTTGGTGAAGAAGGACATGAAGCCCAGCTTGATGCCGTGACGCTTCACGAAGCTGTCCTGGTACTGCTTGCGCAGTTCCATGATCGGCGCCATGTTCACTTCGTTGAAGGTGGTCAGCATGGCCGCGGTCTGCTGGGCGTCCACCAGGCGCTTGGCGATGCTGGCGCGCAGACGGGTCATGGGCACCCGCTTCTCGGGGCGCTCACCCTGGGCAACGTTCACTTCCGGCATGCCGGCAGTCGACTTGGGCGCAGAGGCACCGCCGGAGGACTTGGCGCTGTCCACGTGGTTCTGCACGTCTTCCTTGGTCACACGGCCGTCTTTGCCGGTGCCCTTGATGGCGTTGGGATCGACGTTATTCTCCTCGGCCAGCTTGCGGGCGGCCGGGCTCAGGATCGCCTCACCGGAGGAAGACTCGCTCTTGGCCTCTTCCTTGGGCGCTTCGGCCTTGCTTTCTTCCTTCTTGCCTTCGGCAGGCTTGGACTCACCCGCAGCGCCTTCCTTGAACTTGCCGACTACCTCACCGCTTTCAACGGTATCGCCTTCGTTCTTGATGATTTCCTCAATCACGCCGTCCGCCGGCGCAACCACCTCAAGAACCACCTTGTCGGTTTCGATATCGACAATCAGTTCATCGCGTGAACAGGCTTCACCGGGCTGCTTGTGCCAGGTCGCAACAGTACCCTCTGCGACCGACTCCGGGAAAACGGGGGCTTTAATCTCAGTTGACATTACAGATCCTTAGTTCGGTAGCTCGTCAAATTTCAAACGCGTCGTTAACCAGTTTCTTCTGCTCTTCAATGTGGACCGACATATGGCCACAGGCGGGAGCAGCAGAAGCGTCACGACCGGCGTACTGAAGGTACAGCTTCGGGTTCAGGCGATGCAGTGCGTTGCGCATATGATGCTGACTGCAGTACCAGGCACCCTGGTTCATCGGCTCTTCCTGGCACCAGACCACGTGCTTGAGCTTGGAGTAATGGCTCAGAAGCTCATCCAGATCGTCGGCCGGGAACGGGTACAGCTGCTCGATCCGGACAATCGCAACGTCGTCGCGTTCATCGGACTTTTTCTTTTCCAGGAGATCAAAGTACACCTTGCCAGAGCACAGGATCAGGCGGGTGACCTTCTTGGGATCCGACGGCTCTTTCTCTGGCAGAACGGTCTTGAAGGTGCCGGTGGTCAGATCGTCCAGATCCGACGTGGCTTCCTTGTGCCGCAGGAGGCTCTTGGGGGTAATGGCCACCAGCGGCTTGCGCAGCGGACGCTTGACCTGACGACGGAGCATGTGGAACACCTGGGACGGCGTGGTAGGCACGCAGACCTGGATGTTGTGTTCGGCACACAGTTGCAGGAACCGCTCGAGACGCGCGGAACTGTGCTCCGGCCCCTGCCCTTCGTAGCCGTGCGGCAGCAGCAGGGTCAGCCCGCACAGGCGGCCCCACTTGTGTTCGCCACTGGTCAGGAACTGGTCGATGACCACCTGGGCGCCATTGGCAAAGTCACCAAACTGGGCTTCCCAGACCACCAGACCGCTCGGAGAGGTCGTTGCGTAGCCATACTCAAAGGCCATGACCGCCTCTTCCGAGAGCAGCGAGTCGTAGATCTCGAACTTCGGCTGGTCGTCGGCAATCTGCTCGAGGGCGATGTGGGTGGAACCGTCCTTCTGGTTGTGCAGTACCGCGTGGCGATGCGAGAAGGTGCCACGGCCCACGTCCTGGCCGGTAATCCGGATCGGGTGGCCCTCGTTGAGCAGTGTGGCGTAGGCCATCACTTCACCGTAGCCCCAGTTAATGGGCAGGGCGCCGGCGGTCATCTTCTCGCGGTCAGAGACAATCTTCGCAACCTGGCGCTGGATACTGAACCCTTCTGGAACCGAGGTCAGCTTTTTACCGAGCTTCTGGATAGTCTTCAGTGCCACGCTGGACTTGCACTTAGCCGTCCATTCGTGACCCAGGTAGGGAGTCCAGTCAACGTAGAGTTCCTTGTTGGGCTCCTTGACCAGGGACTTGACCACATGATCGCCGTTGTCGAGCGCGTCACGGTAGTCGTTCTCCATCTGCTTGGCTTCTTCCTCGGTGATCACACCGGCTTCAACCAACTGATCCACGTACAGGTTGCGGGTGGTCTTGAGCTTGCGAATCTTGTCGTACATGACCGGCTGGGTTGCCGCCGGCTCGTCCGCCTCGTTGTGACCACGACGACGGTAGCAGACCAGATCGATCACCACGTCGTTCTTGAACTCGTTGCGGTAATCCATGGCCATCTGGGTCACGAACATCACCGCTTCCGGATCGTCGGCGTTCACGTGCAGGATCGGCGCCTGAACCATCTTTGCCACATCGGTGCAGTACTCGGTAGACCGGGCATCTTCCTGCTTGCTGGTGGTAAAGCCGACCTGGTTGTTGATCACGATATGGATGGTACCGCCCACACCGAAGCCCCTGGTCTGGGACATCTGGAAGGTTTCCATCACCACGCCCTGACCGGCAAAGGCCGCGTCACCGTGCATGATGATCGGCACCACCTTGCTGCCGTCCTCGTCGTTACGGCGGGTCTGACGGGCGCGAACCGAGCCCTCGACCACCGGCGATACGATCTCCAGGTGCGACGGGTTGAACGCCATGGCCAGATGCACTTCTCCGCCCGGGGTCATTACGTTGGACGAGAAGCCCTGGTGGTATTTCACGTCACCGGAGCCGGAATCCGCCAGCTTCTTGCCTTCAAACTCGTCGAAGAGCTCCCGGGGATTTTTGCCAAGGGTGTTGACCAGCACGTTCAGTCGGCCACGGTGCGCCATGCCCAGAACGATTTCTTTCGCGCCATAGGAACCCGCCCGCTGGATCAGCTCGTCCAGACACGGGATCAGGCTCTCGCCCCCTTCCAGGCCAAACCGCTTGACACCCGGGTAACGGGAGCCGAGGTATTTCTCGAGACCTTCAGCGGCAGTCAGACGCTCAAGGATGTGCTTGCGGGTGGCAGGCTCGTACTCGGGGCGCGAACGCACGGGCTCCATGCGCTGCTGGAACCAGCGCTTGATGCGGGTATCCACCACGTGCATGTATTCAGCGCCGATGCTCTCGCAATAGGTCTGACGCAGGCCCGAAACGATGTCCCCGAGCTTCATGGTCTCGGAACCGAAATTCAGTGACCCGGTCTGGAATTCGAGGTCGTAATCGGAGGACGAAAGCTCGTGGAACGACGGATCCAGATCTTCAACCTGTGGACGCTGCCAGACACCCAGCGGATCCAGCTTCGCTTCCTGATGCCCGCGGAAACGGTACGCGTTGATCAGCTGGAGAACGCGAATCTGCTTTTTATCCGCGTCGGAGGTGACGCTGGCAGGGACGCCGCTGGCGAGGAAACGTTGGTTGCGGGAAATGTGTTCGAATTGTTCGCGGATGGAAGAGTGGACAATATCGCGGCCGTGGTAGCCATCGACACTGGGGAGTTTGTCGAAATAGCTGCGCCACTCTTCAGGTACGGCGTTCGGGTCGGTCAGGTAGGTTTCGAAAAGCTGTTCAACATAGGCCAGATTTCCACCCTGCAGGTGGGAAGTCTGCCATAACTGCTCCATTATGCTTTCGTGCATCTTGAATAGCTCACCTTGGGCTGGTGCGGGGAGCCAGATATGGTCGGCCAGGGGTATATCTCAGTCAATACGGGTTTTTACGGGATCGACTTTGGCCACCACACCCGACATTGGATGTTTTCCTTTCCCCGGTGGTTTTTTGTGCTCAGCAAACTGGGTGAAAACTTTATAAGTTCCCGCCACGGCTTGCGTAGTGTGCACCCGGGTAAGACTTTTGACTATAAGCCTTTCGTTGAAGACCCCGCAATTTGCGGGGCCTTCCGGGTACAACTCTGGTCAGAACAGTATAGCGTCTGTCGTCAATCCTGCTGCTCAAGTAGCCCGTTGCAGCAGAAGATTCCGGATGTGGCCGATAGCCCTTGTGGGGTTCAGGCCTTTCGGGCAGACACTGACACAGTTCATGATGCCCCGGCAGCGGAACACGCTGAACGGGTCGTCCAGGTTGGCCAGACGCTCTTCCTGGGCGGTATCGCGGCTGTCCGCGAGGAACCGGTAAGCCTGCAGCAGGCCGGCAGGCCCCACAAACTTGTCCGGATTCCACCAGAACGACGGGCAGGAGGTAGAGCAACAGGCGCACAGGATGCACTCGTACAGGCCGTCAAGCTTTTCCCGGTCCTCGGGCGACTGCAGCCGCTCGATGGCCGGTGCCGGCTTGTCGTTGACGAGGTACGGCATGACCTTCTCGTACTGCTTGTAGAAGAGGCTCATGTCGACCACCAGGTCACGGATGACCGGCAGGCCCGGCAGAGGACGCAGAACCAGCTTGTTGTTCTTCACAACCTGCGACACCGGCGTGATGCACGCCAGGCCGTTCTTGCCGTTCATGTTCATGCCGTCGGACCCACACACGCCTTCACGACAGGAACGGCGGTAGGCCATGGAAGGATCGCGCTCCTTGATCAGGTTCAGGACATCCAGAACCATCAGATCCTTGCCTTCCGGAAGCTCCAGGTCCACGTCCTGCATATAGGGCGCGTTGTCGGTTTCCGGGTTGTAACGATAAAGGCTTACTAACATTTTCGGCGTCCCCCTTAGTAAGTCCGAATCTTCGGCTCAAACTTGTCCACGGTCTTCGGCGCGAAGTTTACATCACGCTTGCCAACACGCTTGTCGAGCGGGAAGTACATGGAGTGCTTCAGCCAGTTTTCATCGTCACGCTCGGTAAAGTCGTTACGGGCGTGAGCACCGCGACTTTCCTTGCGCTCGAAGGCGGACACAGCAGTGGCCAGGGCCACTTCGTACAGGTTATCAAGCTCCAGCGCTTCAATCCGTGCCGTGTTGAAGGCGCTGCTGGTGTCGGCCAGTTTGGTCTTGCGAACGCGCTCACCAATGGCTTCCAGCTTCTTGAGGCCCTCTTCCATGCTCTTGCCGTCACGGAAAACGCCGAAGTACAGCTGCATGCAGTTCTGGAGATCCTTGCGGACCTCGGCAACGCTTTCACCTTCAGAGGCACTGTTGAGACGGTCAAGACGCGCCATGGCACGCTTGATGTCGTCTTCGCTGGCGCCGTCTACCTCGAAGCCACCACGCAGCTGCTCCTCGATGTGCAGACCAGCCGCGCGGCCGAAGACCACCAGGTCAAGCAGCGAGTTGCCGCCCAGACGGTTGGCGCCGTGTACCGATACGCAGGCGGCTTCGCCACAGGCGAACAGGCCGGGGATCGGCTTGTCGTTACCGTTTTCATCCTGGGTCAGGGCCTGGCCACCCACGTTGGTGGGAATACCGCCCATCATGTAATGGCAGGTCGGCACAACCGGGATCGGCTCTTTTACCGGATCCACGTGCGCAAAGGTGCGCGACAGCTCACAGATACCGGGCAGACGCAGATTCAGGGTTTCCTCGCCAAGGTGATCCAGCTTCAGCAGCACGTGATCCTTGTCCGGACCACAACCACGACCCTCCAGGATCTCGATCACCATGGAACGTGCAACCACGTCGCGCCCAGCGAGGTCCTTGGCGTTCGGCGCGTAGCGCTCCATGAAACGCTCACCCTCGGAGTTGATCAGGTAACCGCCCTCACCCCGACAGCCTTCGGTCACCAGGGTGCCCGCACCGTGAATACCGGTCGGGTGGAACTGCCACATTTCCATGTCCTGTACCGGGAAGCCGGCACGCAGGGCCATGCCGATGCCGTCGCCGGTGTTGATCAGGGCGTTGGTGGTGGAGGCGTAGATCCGGCCAGCACCACCGGTGGCCAGGACGGTCGCCTTTGACTTGATGTAGGCGACTTCGCCGGTTTCGATCTCGATGGCAACAACACCGACCACTTCGTCTTTGTTGTTCTTCACCAGATCCACCGCGTACCACTCGTTCAGGAAAGTGGTGCCACCCTTGAGGTTGGCCTGGTACAGGGTGTGCAGCAGAGCGTGACCGGTACGGTCGGCAGCGGCACAGGTACGGGCAGCCTGACCACCCTTACCGTAATCCTTGGACTGGCCACCAAACGGACGCTGGTAGATGCGGCCCTGCTCGGTACGGGAGAACGGCAGACCCATGTGCTCCAGCTCGAACACGGCTTGCGGACCAACGGAACACATGTACTCGATGGCGTCCTGGTCACCAATGTAATCTGACCCCTTGACGGTGTCATACATGTGCCAGCGCCAGTCATCGTTCGGGTCGGCACTGGCAATCGCGCAGGTGATACCGCCTTGGGCGGAAACGGTGTGAGAGCGCGTCGGGAAAACCTTGGTGATACACGCAGTATCAACGCCGGACTCGGTCAACTGGAGGGCAGCACGCATACCGGCACCGCCGCCGCCGATCACGATCGCGTCAAAGGACATGGTCTTGATATTTGCCATCGATTAAAGCCCCCAAAGAATCTGAATGCCCCAGACCACATAGACGAACATGGTCAGCCCACACGCCGCCTGAACGACGAACCTCGGACCCATGACCTTGATGTAGTCAGTGGTTACCGTCCAGAGCCCCACCCAGGCGTGAGCGCCAATGGAAAGCAGTGCCATGAGGGTGAAGATGCGGAACCAGGTCTGGTTGAACAAAGCATTCCAGGTGTCGTAGTTGACGTCCGAGGTCAACAGGAAACCAAGAAGAAAAATTGTATACAAAGCAAGTACGTAGGCCGTTACCCGCTGGATCAGCCAGTCGTAGACACCGCTGCGACCCAGGTTCGTGACGCTGTTTACCATACCCAGACTCCTGCCAGAACGATGAGAATGACGGAAACCACAATCGTGATCTTGGAGGCGAGGCGGCCGCTCTCGAGCTCTTCACCGATGCCCATATCCATTAACAGGTGCTTGATACCGGCCACCAGGTGGTAAAGCAGAGCAGACAAGATGCCCCAGATAATCAGCTTGGCAAGGAAGCTGTCCAGCAGTTCACTCACACGGCTGAAGCCCTCTTCCCCGGAAAGGGAAAGCTGAAGCCCGTAAAGCAGGAACGCAACACCAACAAAAATGATGATGCCGCTGATACGGTGCAATATGGACGTAATGGCTGGCAGCGGAAAATGAAACTTGCCGAGATCGAGATTTACTGGTCGTTTGCTATTCACAGCGCTCTCACACTCTCTCTTGGTTCCGCGGGACCGGAAAACCGGGTGCGGATGGTTGGTATGTAAGGATCAGTACGACGACACAGGACCGACGCATGATTGGCTCGGAAGGGTGCAAGGCTTACCGGAAACCCGCTATAGACAGGTTGAGACCGGACGTTCCCCCCATTTCCGGGCTACGGATTATAAGGAGTAGGCTAAGCAATTACAAACCTGCAAGGCCGCACGGGCCGGGTATTTCAGAGGGTTAAGCCAGCTATAAGGATGATTGACAAACCCTTTTGATACCCGCAGGGTGCGTTATTGGTGATATCCCTCATTTACAGCCAATGTCAAATTCTGACTTTTCCCGCCCCTTCCATTGACAAAAAAAGCCAACGCCCTATATTTTGCCGCCAGTTTTGCGATAATACGCGCCTTCCATAAGTCTGCGCAGCGGGAACGGCCCAGACTTTATGCGCATCTATAACCATGTAGATAAAGCTGTCAAAGCTGATAAATAGGAGAGCACCATGACCGACAGGAAAGCCACGCTCTCGGTGGGGGAAAAGTCCATTGAGCTACCGATCTATTCCGGCACCGTCGGCCCTGACGTTATTGACGTACGAGGCCTGGTCCAGGAAGGCGTATTCACCTACGATCCGGGATTCGTTTCCACGGCCGCCTGCGAATCAGCCATCACCTACATCGACGGCGCAAACGGCGTTCTCCTTCACCGCGGCTACCCTATTGACCAGCTGGCCGACCACTCCGACTACCTCGAAGTCTGTTATCTGCTGCTGAACGGCGAGCTGCCTAGCGCCGAGGAAAACCGCAAGTTCCACGAAACCATTAAAAACCACACCATGCTGCATGACCAGATGCGCAATTTCTTCAACGGCTTCCGCCGTGATGCGCACCCGATGGCCATCATGTGCGGCGTGGTGGGTGCCCTGTCTGCGTTCTACCACGACCAGATGGACGTAACCGACGAAACCCAGCGCCAGATCACGGCGCATCGCCTGATCGCCAAGATGCCGACCATTGCGGCCTGGTGTTACAAGTACAGCCTGGGTCAGCCGTTCATGTATCCTCGCAATGACCTGTCCTACTCAGAGAACTTCCTGCAGATGATGTTTGGCGTGCCCTGCGAGGAGTACAAGCCGAACCCGATCCTGGCCAAGGCCATGGACAAGATCTTCATTCTGCACGCGGATCACGAGCAGAATGCGTCTACCTCCACCGTACGCCTGGCTGGCTCCACCGGCGCCAACCCGTACGCGTGTATCGCCTCTGGCATTGCCGCCCTCTGGGGCCCGGCACACGGCGGCGCCAACGAAGCCGTTCTGGACATGCTCGCGGAAATCGGCGACGAAGCCAATATCGAGAAGTTCATCGCCAAGGCCAAGGACAAGGACGACCCGTTCCGTCTGATGGGCTTTGGTCACCGCGTTTACAAGAACTTCGATCCGCGTGCCAAGGTGATGCGCGAGACTGCCCACGAAGTGCTGCAGGAACTGGGCCTGGAAAACGATCCGCTGCTCAAGATCGCCCAGCGCCTGGAGAAGATCGCCCTGGAAGACGAATATTTCGTGGAGCGCAAGCTGTACCCGAACGTCGACTTCTACTCAGGCATCATCCTCAAGGCGATCGGCATCCCGACCTCCATGTTCACAGTCATCTTCGCGATGGCCCGCACCATTGGCTGGTTCTCCCACTGGAACGAAATGGTCAGCGGCAACTACCGCATCGGGCGTCCGCGCCAGCTGTACACCGGTTCAGACAAGCGGGACTACCCGAAGAGCTGATTGCCTTAACGGCACACCCGGTTGAACAGAAAAGGCCGCTGAGACCAGCGGCCTTTTCTTTTTTCGGCGCCTGATCATCAATCGAAAAAGCACGAGCGCCGGATCTGCGGTATGCTCTTGCCTGTTTCCTGTTATACGATCCTGTTCACAACCAATCATAATCAGCAACTTACAGCAGGCGGAGATCACTATGACAACGACAGTATCCTTCATTGGCCTGGGCGTTATGGGCTACCCGATGGCAGGCCACCTGGCGAAGGCGGGCTACCAGGTGCGCGTATGGAACCGCACCGCCTCAAAGGCCGAGCAATGGGCCAGCGAATACCAGGGTACGGCCTGCAAAACTATCGCCGAGGCCGTTCAGGGTGCGGAATTTGTCATGACCTGCGTGGGCGCAGACAAGGATCTGGTCGAAGTCTTCCAGGGCGACGACGGCATTATTGCCAAGGCCCCTGAGGGCGCCATTCTCGTTGACCACACCACAGCCTCCGCTGGTATCGCCGAGTGCCTCTCTGCGGCGGCCGCGGAACGAAACCAGGCCTTCATCGATGCTCCGGTGTCGGGTGGCCAGCAAGGCGCCGAGAACGGCAAGCTCACCGTCATGTGCGGCGGACCCGAGTCGGCTTTTGCCAAGGCCTGCCCGGTGATGGACAACTATGGCCGGGCCGTCACCCTGATGGGCCCCGTGGGTAGCGGACAGAAAACCAAGATGGTGAACCAGATTGCCATTGCCGGCCTGGTTCAGGGGCTGTCAGAGGCCCTGCACTTCGCCGAACAGGCAGGTATGGACGTTGAGAAAGTGGTGGAAGTGATTTCCAAGGGCGCTGCCCAGTCCTGGCAGATGGAAAACCGTTCGGGAACCATGATTGCCGGCGAGTTCAATCACGGCTTTGCGGTGGACTGGATGCGCAAGGATCTCGGTTTTTGCCTCGACGAGGCCCGGAAGATCAATGCCTCGCTGCCGGTGACGGCCCTCGTGGACCAGTTTTACGCGGACGTGCAGTCCATGGGTGGGAATCGATGGGATACGTCGTCGCTGATACAGCGGCTGCGGAAGTTTCGCTAGGAGAGAATGGTGGTAACGCCCCCCTCTCCCCAACCCCTCTCCCGCCAGGGGAGAGGGGCTACTGCGGAACTTGAAACCTGAACCTTAGAGCACCCCTCTCCCCTCCGCGGGAGAGGGGCCGGGGGAGAGGGGGAATTAAGGAGTCGCGCTACTTCTCTTTCGGCTGCCATTTCCCGTTCACATACCACGCCGACCAGCCTGTCGCTTTGCCGTCCTTCTCCGACATCACGTACTGTTCCTTGGTCTTGCGGCTGTAACGGATCACCGTGGGATTGCCTTCCGGATCCCGCTCCGGGGCATCCATCAGGTAATCGTATTTCGGGTCGATTTCCTTGCGATGGGGTTTGATCTCCAGCACCAGGGGCGGACGGGTCTCACGGTTCTTGGGAAACTTGCTGGCCGCCAGGAACAGCCCTGAGGCGCCATCCCGGAGCACGTAGGTGTCGTCCACCTTCTGGCACTGCAGCTCCGGCATGGGCACCGGATCCATCTTGGGCGGCGCAGGTTCACCGTTTTTCAGCAGCTTACGGGTGTTCTTGCACTCGGCGTTGGTACAGCCGAAGTACTTGCCGAAACGGCCGGTTTTCAACTGCATCTCGGAACCGCATTTGTCGCATTCCAGTGTGGGGCCGTCGTAGCCCTTGATCCGGAAGGTGCCCTTCTCCACTTCATAACCGGAACAGTCCGGGTTGTTACCACAGACATGAAGCTTGCGGGTCTCGTCCACCAGGTAGCTGTCCATGGCCGTACCGCACTTGGGGCAGCGACGTTTCTTCCGCAATAGCCGGGTCTCGCCCTCGCCTTCCACGTCGTCGTCGGCACTGACCACCTCGTCACCGGACACCAGGTTGATGGTGGTCTTGCAGCGTTCTTTCGGCGGCAGCGAATAGCCGGAACAGCCCAGGAACACGCCTGTGCTGGCCACCCGAATCTGCATGTTTCGGCTACAGGTAGGACACGGAATATCGGTTTCCGTGGGGGTATTGGCGCGCATCCCCCCTTCTTCCGGACTCTCCGCCTTCTCCAGCTGCTGTCGGAAACGGCCGTAAAAGTCGTTCAGCACCTTTTTCCAGTCAACGTCGCCCTCGGCGATCTCATCGAGCTCGTCTTCCATCCTCGCCGTGAAATCGAAATCCATCAGGTTCGGGAAAGACTCCGACAGACGCTCGGTAACTATCTCGCCCATCTTCTCGGCGTAGAACCGGCGATTCTGCAAACGAACGTAGCCACGGTCCTGAATGGTGGAAATGATCGAGGCGTAGGTGGAGGGCCGACCAATACCCTGCTTCTCGAGCTCCTTGACCAGGCTGGCCTCGGTATAACGGGGCGCCGGTTTGGTGAAGTGCTGACTTGGGTCCAGCTTCTTCAGGTCGAGAACCTCGCCCACCTGGATATCAGGCAGCGCGACATCCTCGTCTTTCTTGGCGGCCTGGGGAGCGGCCTTCAGGAAGCCTTCGAACTTGATGATCCGACCCCGGGTACGCAGCTCGTAGTCGCCATTGGCCACCACAATGGAGGTGCTCAGAAATTCCGCATCGGACATCTGGCAGGCAATGAACTGGCGCCAGATCAGGTCGTAGAGCTTCTCTGCATCCTTTTCCAGCCCGGTAATATCGGAGGGCCGACGACTCACCTCCGTGGGCCGGATGGCCTCGTGGGCCTCCTGGGCGCCTTCCTTGCTGCCGTAGACACGGGGCTTCTCGGGCAGGTAACGATCGCCAAACTGTTTCTGGATAAAGCTCCGACAACTGGCCACCGCGTCCTGACTCAGGTTGGTGGAGTCGGTACGCATGTAGGTTATAAAACCCGCCTCATAGAGCCGCTGTGCCAGCATCATGGTCTTCTTCACACTGAAGCCCATGCGGTTGCTGGCCGCCTGCTGCAGGGTTGAAGTAATGAAGGGCGCTGACGGGCGCGAGCGGGTGGGCTTGTCCTCACGCTTGGCCACCTTGAAAGCGCCGGCCTTGAGGCGATTAACGTGTTCGGTGCTTTGCTGTTCGTTGACCGGGCGGTAGGCTTTGTCGCCGTGGCGGGTTACCTCGAAGCGAACCGGCTGGTCGGCTTTGCCGGACAGCAAATCAGCGTGCAACTGCCAGAACTCTTCCGGTACAAACTTGCGGATTTCCCGCTCACGCTCGACGATCAGACGCACGGCCACGGACTGTACCCGGCCAGCAGAGAGCCCGCGAGCAATCTTGGCCCACAGCAGCGGCGATACCATATAGCCAACAACCCGGTCCAGGAATCGGCGGGCCTGCTGGGCGTTCACCCGGTTGTTGTCGAGATTGCCGGGGTCCTTGAAGGCTTCCTGAATGGCACGCTTGGTGATCTCGTTGAACACCACACGTCGGTATTTGTCTGGCTCGCCACCAATGGTTTGCTGAAGGTGCCAGGCAATGGCCTCCCCTTCCCGGTCCAAATCCGTTGCCAGATAGATGTGATCTGCCGACTTGGCCAGACGCTTGAGTTCGCTGACCACCTTTTCCTTGCCGGGCAGAATTTCGTAACGGGCGCTCCAGTCCCGGTCGGGATCTACCCCCATACGGGCAACCAGCTGCTCCCGCGCCTTACGCTTCTTGTGCGCGGCCTTCTCTTCGGGACTCATCTTACGGGTGGCGGCTGCCTGCTTTGCCCGCTCCTTGGGGTCAGACTGGCTGCCGCTCCCGCTCACCGGCAGGTCACGGATGTGGCCAACACTGGACTTAACTATGTAATCGGAGCCCAGGTATTTGTTGATGGTCTTCGCTTTCGCTGGCGACTCGACAATAACGAGACTTTTACCCATATCGGAGATCTGTATCCTTGGCGATCATTCGGTTGTTTTCTGACCAGAACCGTAAACTCGCATAAAAATCAGGCAACTGGAAACCACAGAGGCTGCCATTCTGTATAGGCTCACTGTTTTACAGGGTCAAGATAGGCAAGACAACCCATTCTTTGTTAATGGCCCGCCTTTTTCTGCGGCCGGTCGCATTTTCCAGAGCCATAAACAACAAGGCCCGGCATACGCCGGGCCTTGCATTCGCTTGCAGATCAGCAGGGCCGATCAGAGGCGTTCCCACACGGTGGCAATGCCCTGGCCAAGGCCGATACACATGGTGGAGACACCAAGCTTACCGCCTTTGGCCTGCATCACGTTCAGCAGGGTTGTGGAAATCCGGGCGCCGGAACAGCCCAGCGGATGGCCCAGGGCAATCGCACCGCCGTTCAGGTTTACCTTCTCTTCCATAACGCCCAGCAGCTTCAGGTCCTTCAGAACCGGCAGCGACTGGCCTGCGAAGGCTTCGTTCAGTTCCCAAAAGTCGATGTCTTCGACTTTCAGGCCTGCACGCTTGAGCGCCTTCTTGGTGGCCGGCACCGGACCGTAGCCCATGATCGCGGGATCACAGCCGGCAACCGCCATGCTGCGGATCTTTGCAATCGGCTTCAGGCCCAAGGCTTCGGCACGCTCGGCGGACATCAGCACCATGGCTGCAGCGCCGTCGGTCAGCTGCGAGGAGGTACCCGCGGTAACCGTGCCGTTTTTCGGATCAAACGCCGGACGCAGCTGGGACAGCGACTCAGCGGTGGTTTCCGGGCGAATGGTCTCGTCCTCTTCGATCAGCTTCACAAAGCCGTTCTCGTCGTGACCTTCGATCGGCACGATTTCGTTCTTGAAGCGACCTTCAACGGTCGCTTCATGTGCCAGGCGGTGGGACCGGGCACCGAACTCGTCCTGCTGCTCACGGGTAATACCGTGCATCTTGGCCAGCATTTCCGCGGTCAGGCCCATCATGTTGGAAGCCTTGGCGGAGTACTTGGACGCAGCCGGGTTGTGGTCGAAGCCTTCGGTCATGGGCACATGACCCATGTGCTCGACACCACCCACGAAGAATACGTCGCCGTTGCCGGTCATGATGGCCTGGGCAGCGGTATGGATCGCGCTCATGGCGGAACCGCACAGACGGTTGACGGTCTGGGCTGCAGACTCGTGAGGGATACGGGTCAGCAGGGAAATCTGCCGGGCCACGTTAAAGCCCTGCTCCTTGGTCTGGTTCACACAGCCCCAGATCACATCTTCCACTTCTTTCGGGTCGAGCTTCGGGTTGCGCTCAAACAGTGCTTCAATCAGCGCGGCCGACAGGGTCTCGGCGCGTACGTTGCGGAAACAGCCGTTTTTGGCACGACCCATCGGAGTCCGCACGCAATCGACGACGACAACGTCTCTCGGATTAAGGCTCATAGATCTTTCTCCGTTCGGAAATCTCGTAAGGGTTAGCCAAAGAACTTCTTGCCAGTCTTGGCCATTTCACGCAGCTTCTCGGTCGGTGCGTACAGAGGACCAAGATCTGCATACTTGTCTGCCAGTTCGACGAACTTGTCGACGCCCATGTCATCGATGTAGCGCAGAGCACCACCACGGAACGGAGGGAAACCGATACCGTAGATCAGGCCCATGTCTGCATCGGCCGGATCTTCAACAATGTTGTCTTCCAGGCAGCGAACGGTTTCCAGGCACAGCGGGATCATCATACGGGCGATAATCTCGTCTTCTTCGAAGTCCTTCTTGCCGTTCACCACAGGCTCGATGAGCTTGTAGGTTTCTTCGTCGACAACCTTCTTGGGCTTGCCCTTCTTGTCTTCTTCGTACTTGTAGAAGCCTTTGTCGTTCTTCTGACCGTAGCGCTTGTTCTCGAACATCACGTCAATGGCAGACTTGAAGTCGGCCTTCATGCGCTCGGGGAAGCCGTCGGCCATCACCTCATTGGCGTGCTTGGCGGTGTCCATGCCAACCACGTCCAGCAGGTAGGCAGGACCCATGGGCCAGCCGAACTTTTCCATGACCTTGTCGATCTTCTGGAAATCGGCACCATCGCGTACCAGTGCTGCAAAACCGCCGAAGTACGGGAACAGAACACGGTTAACCAGGAAGCCCGGGCAGTCGTTGACCACGATCGGGGTCTTGCCCATGGCCTTGGCGTAGGCAACGGTAGTAGCAATGGCGCGATCGCTGGTCTTCTCGCCACGGATAACCTCAACCAGGGGCATCATGTGCACCGGGTTAAAGAAGTGCATGCCGCAGAAGTTCTCCGGACGCTTCAGGTTCTTGGCCAGAAGGTTGATGGAGATGGTGGAGGTGTTGGAGGTCAGGATGGTGTCCTCACGAACCGCATCTTCGGTTTCGCGCAGTACCGCGTCCTTCACCTTCGGGTTTTCAACAACAGCTTCAACCACCAGATCGACGTTCTTGAAGTCGCCGTAGTTCAGGGTCGGCGTGATGTTGTTGAGCACGTCACCCATTTGGCCAGCGTCCATCTTGCCCTTGGCAACACGCTTGGACAGCAGCTTCTTGGCCTCATTCAGGCCCAGCTTGATGCCGTCCTGATTGATGTCCTTCATGATGATCGGGGTGCCTTTCAGTGCAGACTGGAAGGCCACACCACCGCCCATGATGCCGGCGCCGAGAACAGCCGCCAGGTTCACGTCAGAGGCTTCCTTACCCCAGGCACTGGCTTTCTTCTTGAGGGCCTGGTCGTTCAGGAACAGACCAACCAGACAGGCAGCCACGTTGGTCTTGGCCATCTTGGCGAAGCCCTTGGCCTCTACTTCCAGGGCCTTGTCGCGGGTCATGCCAGCATGCTTCTGCATGGTCTTGATGGCTTCCACCGGCGCCGGGTAGTTCTTGCCAGCCTTGCCGGCCACGAACGCCTTGGAAATCTCGAACGCCATCATGCTTTCCATGGCGTTGAGCTTGATCTTGCCTTTCTTCTCTTCGCGACGCGCCTGGTAGTCCAGCTTGCCGTCGTTGCACTGATTGATGATGGCAACAGCAGACTCAACCAGTTTGGCGTTCTCAACCACTGCATCCACGGCGCCGGTCTTGAGGGCCGCGTCGGCACGGTTTTCAGCACCGCCGGAGATCCACTCAACCGCGTTGTCCACACCCACCAGGCGCGACAGACGCACGGTACCGCCGAAGCCCGGGAAGATACCCAGCTTCACTTCCGGCAGACCAACCTTGGCCTTGGGCGCCATAACACGGTAGTCCGTGGCCAGGCACATCTCGAAACCGCCGCCCAGGGCAATGCCGTTGATTGCGGTTACGGTCGGGAACGGCAGATCTTCAATGGCATTGAAGACTTCGTTGGCGCGCAGGTTGTTGGCAACGAGGTCTTCCTCGGAACCGGCAAACAGCTCGGTGAACTCGGTGATATCGGCACCGACAATGAAGCTGTCCTTGGAGCTGGTGACGACCAGACCCTTCAGATTCTTCTGGGCTTTGAGCGCTTCAGCCGCTGCGCCCAGCTCTTCGATGGTGAGACGGTTGAACTTGTTGACTGACTCGCCCTGCAAGTCGAAGTTCAACTGTGCGATCCCGCCTTCGATCTCTTTAACCGTGATGGCTTTACCTTCGTAAATCATCAACTGATCTCCAGTCTGTGTTTGGAACTGCTGACAACCGGCGCCAATACCTTTGAGCCGGCTGCTTGTGCAGCGAGATTTCGGTCACTGCCCGATCATTCGATCCAAAATTCATACAGTCGTTTGAATCGTGAGGGCACACGATGAAAAAAAACAGCGCGTTTGTCAATTTGTTTCTTTCGGAAGGGCTGCAAAAGTCCCCGAAAAACCAGGGGCAGCCGAAGAATCTGATGCGGATTTGTTATATTTCAGGGCACTGCGGGCCAGTGCTGAGAGAAAACCGGAACTTCATCACGCAAATTTAATAGTTCTTTACATTTGCCTGATCCGGCGGCGCCAAAACTGCTTGATTGGCTGTCGGAGTTACTTTACCTTCGACCTACGACTTTGGTCCACAATAATAAAACCGTATTACGGAGCCCCATCCGATGAAAGACGCTTACCTGCGGGTCCGATCGCTGATCACCGCACTCGTTTTGCTGGTAGTGACATCCATGAGCGCCCAGGCCCAGGAAGGTGCCGACGGATTCCTCTCCAACCTGCACAGTTTCCGCGTCAGCAATTACATGGCGCTGGACGCCTACTATCGATTCAGCGGCACCGGTGACACCGACACCCTCAACGAAATCGTCCAGGGCATAAACGCGGCCAACGACGCCATGAACTATCTCACGGGCAGCGACTCCACCGCGCTGTCTGACGAGGAACTGAGTTCCCTGAACCAGGAATTCGACAAGTTCAAGAATCTCATGCGCGACAACATCAACGATGTCCGCAATCGGGGCTACCCGGATCTCCGCCTGGTATCCGACATGGCCAACCAGGCCCTTACCATGAACGAAAAGGCCACCGAGCTTTACCGCATTGCCCAGGAAAGCTCCCAGACCGAGACCAGCCCGCGGGTTGAGGCAGCGCGCTCCGCCGCGGTCAAAATGGCCCAGATGATGGCAAAGTACTCGGTGCGTACGAACTCTTCTGTGGCGCAGACGTTCCAGGGCTCTGATCTCGAGGTGCCGCTGGATGAACAGGCCCGAGAGCTCGACAAACTCCTGGCGTCCGTTGCCCAGGGCGAGAGCTCACCGGAGCTCAAGGCCACCCTCGACGACATCACCTCCAAGTGGCAGTTCATCCGGGGTTCATATATCAACTACAACGAAAACAACGTTGGCTTCGTGATCGACAGGTACTCGAAAGGCATCCTCGAGGGACTGGCCACCACAATCCAGCTGCTGAAGGGCAACGCCTGACCCTTTCTGATCCATCCTATGGCCCGCCTCTGCAGCGGCGGGCCAACCCCCTCATCGCAACTGCCTTTTCACCGGATTATTGATGCCTGTCAGGTCGGTGCCCGGCTTTTCTGATTAGAGTTAAGGTACTATCCTCAAGACAAAAGCCCGTGTACGAAGGAGCGATACGATGTCTGCCTACAAGAAAATGCTTGTTGCCATTGATCTTACAGAAGAAGCCCCACAGGTTCTCGACAAGGCCAAGGCCGTCTGCGAGGCCCATGGTGCTGACCTGATGCTGGTACACGTGGTTGAACCTGTTGGCTACGCCTACGGCGGCGATATCCCGATGGACCTGACCGAACTGCAGGACCAGCTTGACAAGGCCGCGCGGGAGCAACTGAGCGCCTATGGCGACCAGTACGGCGTTGCGAAGGAAAATCAGGTGGTGACTGTGGGGCGCCCCGAATCGGAAATCCATCGGTTGGCCAAAGAGCAGGAGGTTGATCTGGTGATTGTCGGCAGCCATGGGAGAAAAGGCTTCCAGTTGCTGCTGGGATCGACCGCAAATGGAGTGTTGCACGGCACCGAATGCGATGTGCTTGCGGTGCGCATTCACTGATAGCCTGGCCAGTCTGTAGCATCAGCCCGGGAGTCCCTCACCCCGGGCTGCCACCTCGCTGAGCTGGCTCAGCTACCCTCTCCCTTCATTTTGGCTTCCAGCTTTCGCAGCTGGCTCTCCAGGGAAAAACTGACGCTCGAGGCCATGGAGAAGAAATTCAGCAATGCCTTGAGGTTGCTGTCCCCCTTGCAGACCGAATGAATTCGCTGCCAGAGCGCCTGGTTTACCAGCTGTAGCCTCTGATTACGCTCCACAAGCCCCTTCAGTTCCCAGTCGGGCGTCTGGTGGTTGCGCTTGGCAAAATACTGCTGGAGCAGATAATGGGACACACTGCGCATGATGAACTCATCGCTGCTGGCAAACGGCAGGTGGTGGACGGCCATGGGCTTGAGCTCCGACAGCACAGGGCATCCGCTGGTGGCCATCTTGAGACCGAGCAGCGAGCGGAGCGCCTCCTCGAGGGACGTTTCCTTGGCATAGCTGCGCCGGTCATCGGTGACTTTCACGGCCACCTTCTGATAGGCGTCCTCGGCCTGGAATGCTTCCACCACCGGAAGAATTTCAGTGGCCGCGGGACAATGCGGTGATTCCGATGCCTTGAGCGGACAATTGCTGCACTGACAGTGCTCCAGCCGGGTCCACGCCGGCAGGCTGCCGGTCCGGGTGGAAGGCTGATCGGTGACCTTGAATTCGACGGCGCGGCCGTCGTTAAAACTGAAACTGTAATTCACGTTCATTGGTTTGCCTGTTCTTCCAGCTCCATCCACCGCTCGATGACCTTCTCCAGACGGCTCTCCGTTTCCGTCAACTGCTCCAGAGTGGCCGAGACTTCATTCGGCGGGCCTGAATAAAAATCTGGTGATGATATTGTCTGCTGCAGGCTGGCGACTTCCTGCTCAAGGGCCTCAATCTGGCCCGGCAGCTGCTCCAGTTCCAGCTTCAGTTTATAACTGAGTTTGGCTGGCCGGGCCTTGCTTTCCTTAACGGAACCACCGGCGGCCTTATCGGATGCTCCACCCTGTTGATTGGCATGGACTTTCTCCGCCCTGGGCGCCTTGTCCTGCTTGTCAGGTCGGTTGCCACCCGCTTCCGAGGGAAACCTGCCGCCCTGTCGACGCCAGTCAGTATAGCCACCAACAAACTCCCGGACCCGACCGGAGCCGTCCAGGAAGATGGTTTCGGTGACTACATTATCAAGAAATTCCCGGTCGTGGCTGATCACGATCACGGTTCCGGATAATTCCGCGAGCTGCTCTTCAAGCAACTCAAGAGTTTCTACGTCGAGATCGTTGGTCGGCTCATCAAGCACCAGAATATTGGCAGGTTTACTGAACAGCTTGGCAAGCAGGAGCCTTGCCCGTTCCCCGCCCGAGAACACCCGAACCGGCGAACGTGCCCGCTCAGGCGTGAACAGGAATTCCTGGAGATAGCCCAGCACGTGTTTGCTCTGGCCATTGATATCGATGTATTCCCGCCCTTCCGAGAGGTTATCAAGGGCGTTCCGGTCAAGATCCAACTCACCCCGGAGCTGGTCGAAATAGGCTACCTGCAGATTGGTACCCAGGCGCACCGAGCCCTCAGTGGGTTTCAGCCCTCCCAGCAGGAGCCGAACCAGGGTGGTTTTGCCAGTGCCGTTCTCTCCGACCAGGCCAATCTTGTCGCCACGCAGAATGGTGAGATTCATGTCGCGGATCACCGGAGTTCCATCCGGATAATGGAAGCCGGCGTCCCGGGTCTCCACCACCAGCTTTCCGGAGCGGGCTGCCTCTTCTACTGCGAAACTGGCGGTACCGCCCCGGTTGCGGCGCTGCCGATGTTCCTCGCGCATGGCCTTGAGTGCTCGCACGCGCCCCATGTTGCGAGTCCGCCGGGCCTTGATACCCTGTCGAATCCAGGCCTCTTCCTGCTTCAGACGCTTGTCGAACAGCGCATTTTGACGCTCCTCTTCCTCCAGGGCCTTCTCCTTGAGATCAAGGTAGCGATCGTAAGTGGCAGCGAAGCTCACCAGTTTACCCCGGTCCAGCTCTACAATGCGTGTGGCCATACTGCGGATAAAGGCCCGGTCGTGGCTGACAAACAACATGGCACCCCGAAACTGCCCGAGAGCCTCCTCAAGCCACGCGATGGCAGGCACATCCAGATGGTTCGTGGGCTCATCCAGCAACAGGATATCGGGATCGGCAACCAGCGCCCGGGCCAGCAGGACCCGTCGCTGCCAGCCGCCGGACAGAGTGTTCAGCCTTCGGTCAGCGTCTACACCGTACTGGCCCAGGATGGTGGTCACCTTCTGATCCAGGCGCCAGCCATCCAGGGCTTCCAGACGCTCCTGCACTTTCATCAGTCGATCGAGTCCGGCTTCGTCTGCCTGCTGTGACAGCTGATGGAACTCGGCTAGCAGCTCGCCGGTCTCCGGAAACGCCCCTGCGACAACTTCATAGGCAGTTCTGGAATCATTGGTCGGCAGATTCTGAGGCAACACCGCCAGAACGGCACCGTCCTCCAGCCGCACGACTCCGCCATCGGGCACCACGTCGCCGCTGACAATCTTAAGCAGGGTGGATTTACCCTCACCGTTACGCCCGAGCAGACAGACCCGCTCGCCTGCCTCAATGACCAGCGAGGCGTCGTCCAGCAGTGGATGCATTCCATAGGCCAGCGACACAGCATCCAGAGTTAAGAGTGGCACGTTTGTTTCTACTCCGATCGTTTGACAGTGACGGGATCGCCCACGCGAATCCTGCCCGTCGATTCGTGAATGGCATTCTGCCCGAAGATGACTCCATCGGCGGTTCGGCGATAGCGAGAGAGTGTTCGAAGAGGCTGAACCGCAGGGTCTCTGATCCCTGACTCCGGGTCCACCGTGGTAACCACGCAACGGGAACAGGGCTTAACAATACTGAAAACCTGCTCAGCAATGATCAACGCCTGCCAGCCGTCCTCGTCCCACGGCTGCGTCCCTTCGATCACAATGTTAGGACGGAACCGGCGCATTTCCACCGGAGTATCCAGCCGGCCATTCAGCTCATCCAGGGACGATGTACTGGTTATCAGAAACGGAAAACCATCGGCAAAACCGACGCGGCGATACGCCTCAACACGACCCGCGTCCACGCGTCGGAAACTGCTGTCCGGCATGAACACAAAGCGCACCGGTTTGCCGCAGAACCGGCTCAGGGCTTCATTGGCCTGCGGTTCGCCAATCACTGCTTTGACCCAGTCCCGCCAGACCAGAACGCGCAATTCTTCCGCTGTTTGCACCAGGGGATGTGCGCCCTCTCCGGGAATCTCCACCCTTACCTGCCCGTTCTCCAGCGACGTTGTGATCCGGGCCAGCTCCGGGTGCTCACGCTGGGTGACAAACCGCCGATCCTCATCGACGATCATCCAGCGCCTGTCGTGCTCGGGGCCGAAATCGTCCATTGCAAACGCAGGGACTTCGACGCCCGAGAGGGCTTTGACCGGGTAAACGAAGAGCGAGTGAACCTTCATGGCAGGCGGACCTCCACCGGGCGAATGAAACGGGATACTCCGGACGGAGAGTATACCCGACCGACGCTTCGGTAACCGAGTTCGAGGGGTCCAGAAACGAAAAAACCCGGGCCTTTTCAGGACCGGGTTCTGGAATTCTGGAGCGGGAAACGAGATTCGAACTCGCGACCCCAACCTTGGCAAGGTTGTGCTCTACCAACTGAGCTATTCCCGCAATGCTGATCGGCTGTTACCGACAACGGAGGCGTATTCTACGGATCCAGTCGAAGCCGTCAACCACTTTTTTTCAGGTTTTTTCCTGCCAGTGTCCGGTTGTCACACTTGAGGAAACCGGAACTGTGGAGCCACTGCTGGTCGGGGAAGTATTTGAACACCAACTGCCCTCCTTTCAGGTTGTCGACAACCTTGCGGATAACCTGATTGTCCACAGCGGGGCATCCATGGCTGCGACCAATGCGGCCGTACTTGTTGATCCAGTCTTCATTCACGTAGTCGGCACCGTGAATAACAATGGCACGCTGCCGGGCAAGATCGTTGATACCGGGCTCGAGGCCATCCAGACGCAGCGAGTAACCGTGCTTCCCGTAGTAGCTCTCGCTGGCACGGAACAACCCGATGCTCGATTGATGACTGCCTTCCACGTTGGAAAACTCGGTTGACTCCAGGTTGCCAGAATTCTTGCCATGGGCCACGAGGTCCCGGAGCAGTAGTTTTCCGGTTTTCAGGTCAAAAATCCAAAGTCGCTCCTCCGTTGAGGGCAGCGAGAAGTCAATCACCGCCAGCCGGTCTGGCATGTCCACACCATTGGAAACCGCGCAGCGGGAGGCACTGAAGGCTGTTTTCAGAACCTGTTTATCGATCTTTGGTGCGGATTGCCCCATCCGGGCCAGTAACTGTTCGTCGAGAGAAGCCGAAAATGCCGACGCTGACCAGATGAGCCCCAGGTACAGAGCCACCGTTGCCGGCACGAAACGCCGAATGTTTTTCATCAACTGTCCTCGATAAGATGCGCACGGGGACGGTAGCGAAGCCTACCGCCTTTCCGAAATTCAGTGTCGCGCATTTTATCAGGCAAAATTGCCAACGCCTTCCGAATGTACGATTTTTATACAAAAATTTAACGGAAACGCCGTACTCGGGCGCACCCGGCCCAGGGCATCCGGATGCCTTTACTGCCCAAAGCTCCGACCACCGTCGAGATAGTCCAGTTCATCCGGTGTCGAGGTCCGGGATAGGGCACGGTTCCTGTGGGGAAAGCGTCCATATCGCGCGATGATGTCCCGGTGATCCCGGGCGGACTGCAAAAAACTGCCCATGAAGTCAGCAACCAGGCCCTGTGTGGATCGGGCGAGTTGCTCGTAACATTCCACCGAGTCATCCTGATCTTCCAGGCGTTCGGAATGCTGCAAGGGCATGTACAGGAAGGCTCTCTGGACCGGAGGCAGCATCATGTCCTGCCCCTTCTGCATGGCCTGGCGGCAGAGTTTGCGTGCCTGGCGATCCTGATCGAACGCCATGGCAGCACCCCGGAAAATATTGCGTGAGAACTGATCAAGCAGAATGATTTCCGCCAGCACGCCGCCGGCCTCCTTGCGCCAATGATCAAGACCCTGCTCCGATGCGAACAGCACCATGGACAGGAAGCGGCGCCGGATTTCCTGATCAAACCGGCGATCCGAGCGAAACCACCGGTTGCGGTGTTCCGCATCCGGCAAGCCGTTCTCATCCAGTTCACCGAACCAGAAATCCAGAATCTCTTTCCAATCGAACATTCTGCGTCACCCTGTTAATTTAGGAACATCACTCCGTGACTCGGCCGGGGGCGAAATGTACGACCGCTCCCGCCAAACTGACTACCACACGTGAACCCCGGGAGAGGTAATGAACAGCCCCTGCATCATTCTGTTGGCCCATGGAAGCAGTGACAAGCGTTGGTGTGAGACCTTCGAGAAACTCGCGGAACCGACACTGAACTCAATCGACAATGCCCACATCGCCTATATGGAACTTGCCGAGCCTTCCATGGATACCGTTATTGGAGAGGCCGTTGGCCGGGGCAACAAAGACGTGGTCATCGTACCACTGTTCCTGGCGGCCGGCCGCCACCTGCGCAAAGACGTTCCGGCCATGATCGCCGAGCTGGAGAAAACCCACGGAGCCCGGATACGACTGGCACCGCCGATCGGGGAAAACCCGCTCCTGGGCGAAGCCATCCGGGACGTTGTTATGCTTCAATTAGAGCAGGCGCCCGCCTGAGAGGCGGTGTCGCTGAGCGTCGGTCGTTGAACAGGCAGAGGGAGGACCCACCATGGCAAAACGGATACTTGTCACAGGCGGCACTGGCTTCATAGGCCAGGCCCTGTGCCGGCAGCTACACGAACGGAAATACGAACTGACGATCTTCAGCCGACAGCCTCCGGAGTCGGTCAAGGCCTGTTGCGGGCGAGTCGAGGCGGTGGGCAACCTGGAGCAACTCCGGGGCCACTCCGGATTCGATGCCGTCATTAACCTTGCCGGAGAGGGCATTGCCGACAAGCGATGGTCCAGCTCGCGCAAACAGGCCCTTAGGGACAGCCGCATAGGCGTCACCGAGACCCTCGTTGAGGTGATACGAAGCTGGGAAAAGCAGCCGGATGTGCTGGTGTCCGGTTCCGCCGTTGGCTTCTACGGTGATCAGGGCGCTGAAACGGTTACCGAGGACACACCGCCCCACGATGAGTTTACCCACCGACTGTGCCGGGATTGGGAGGCAGCGGCCGGGCCACTGGAGCAGGATGGCGTACGGGTATGTTTTTCACGGACCGGTGTGGTCGCCGGCCCGGGCGGCGGATTCCTCGAGCGGATGCTACCGCCGTTTCGGCTGGGCCTGGGCGGACGTCTTGGCAACGGCCAACAGTATATGCCCTGGGTTCATCGGGAAGACGTGGTGGGGGCTCTGGTATGGATGCTCGAAAACCCGGAGGCCGCAGGCGCCTATAACGTGGTCAGCCCCAACCCGGTGACGAATGCGGAATTCACGCGAACACTCGGAAAGGTGCTCGGTCGCCCAACCATCTTTCCGATGCCTGCGCCCGTGCTCAAGCTCGCCCTTGGCGAAATGGCAACGCTGCTGCTGACCGGTCAGAAAGCCCTGCCGGCGCGACTGACGGATGGCGGTTATCCATTCAGATATCCGGACCTCTCGCAGGCGCTGGAGAATGCCACCGCCCCTGGCAAGGGTCGATAACAGGGCGCAGCTTTTTTCACAAAAATCGTTGACACCGTCGGGGGGCTTTCTTAATATACGCGCCACCTCGACGAGGCAAGGTGTTGAAAACGTTGCGTCCCCTTCGTCTAGTGGCCTAGGACTCCGCCCTTTCACGGCGGCAACAGGGGTTCGAACCCCCTAGGGGACGCCAATTTTTCCCACCCATCCTTCCTGAAACGAAATTCCCGAATACTAAGCTGGCTTTTTGCCCTGCCCGTCTTTCCTGGGTGATCTCTGAGGCCCATGCTCCTTCTGATCCTTCATCACGAAGATGCCGACCCCTACGAAAAATCCGACGATCAGAAGCACTGTCACAATACCTGAAATAACCACAGCATCCATATACATGGCGCGTCTCCTTTCCTGAGTGAACTTGACTAAACTCAGGTTACGCCGGGCCCCTCCCCGGGGTATTGATCCAGGTCAAACAGGGGCCCCCGCTCCCGATACGCACAAATACTGAACAGCACCACATTTCTCTCGATTTTTCCTGCATTTGCAAGGCATTTGAAAGAAACTGCTGCTATAGTCGGGAAAACGGAATCCGTCCGATCCCCGAACCCGTCCAGGTGGCTGAATTTAACGACATGCAAAAACTGTCGACGCGTCTGCAACGTTTTCGCACAGGGTCTCCCCTGTCCTTCCGGCTCCTGGCCTGGATTCTCCTGTTCAGCTCGGCGTTCACCCTTATTGCCTCCGCACTCCAGATTTATTCCGATTACCGTAAAGACCTCTCCCAGATCAACAACCGCATGGAAGTGGTAGAAGCCGGCTATTCATCCAGCCTGGCCCGAAGCCTCTGGGCTCTCGACCAGAAACTGCTTCAAACGCAGATGGAAGGCATTCTGAGCCTTCCGGACGTGGTACACCTGCGGCTGCGTATCGAGCCGGATTCCGAGCTTGTGATGGGTGATATCCCGAGAGATGCGGCGACCACGTCCCACAGTTTCAGCCTGGTGCACCAGGGCGATGAAATGTTCAAACTGGGAGAGCTCACGGTAACCGCCGATCTCGAGCGGGTATACGACGACCTCAAACGCAAGGTTGGCGTGATTTTGCTCACGCAATTCCTCAAAACGTTCTTTGTCTCCATCCTGATCATCTGGATTTTTCAGCATTTTGTTGCCCGACATCTCACCACCATGGCCAATTACGCCCGGGATTTCTCGCTCGAGTCCGGTTCCCGGCCGCTGGTGCTGGATCGGCCAAACACCCCCGGTAACCGCAATGACGAGCTTGGGCGGGTGACGGAGGCCATCAACCAGATGCGGGAACGCCTCAATGCGGACATGGAGCGCCAACAGAAAGACGCCGCAGAAATCCGGAAATTCTCCAAGGCCATTGAGCAAAGCCCCTCGTCGGTACTCATCTGCGATCGGCAGTGGCGGGTCGAGTTTGCCAACCAGAAATTCACCCAGCTGACCGGATACGAGGCCAGCTCCATCATTGGCAAACACCCGGGTGCGCTAGGCGACAACGACATCGAAAATCGCGAGAACCGCCACCTCTGGCAGTCCATCCGGTTGCAGGTCCAGCGAGTGGGCGTCTGGCAGGGGGAAGTGAACAGCGTACGACGCAACGGAGAGCGTTTCTGGGAGCAGCTCATCGTCACCCCCATCAAGGATGAGAGCGGCTCCACCACCGGCTATCTCATCCTTGGTGAGGACATCAGCATCCGCAAGCGCTACGAACAGCAGCTGCTACGCCAGGCCAACTATGACATCCTGACGGGCCTGCCCAACCGGATGCTGGCACTGGACCGGCTGAAGCTCGCTCTGGCCCAGGCACGGCGTGAAAACTCGCTGGTGGGCGTGATGTTCCTGGACCTGGACAACTTCAAGCACATCAACGACACACTGGGACACGATGCCGGTGACAACCTGCTGATCGAAGCGGCAAGGCGTATTTCAAGCTGCCTGCGGGGCACCAGCACAGTTGCACGACTGGGTGGCGATGAATTTCTCGTGATTCTACCGGGACTGACCGGCCCGGATGCCTCTTCCCAGGTGGCGGAGCGTATCCTGAAAACCTTCACACCGCCCTACATCCTGAACGGCCAGGAAGTTTTCGTCACGACCAGCATCGGTATTGCCATCTTCCCGACGGATTCCGACAACAGCGGCACCCTGCTCCAGCATGCCGATGCCGCCATGTACCAGGCCAAGCACATGGGCAAGAGCTCCTTCGCTCATTTCGCTCCGGAAATGACCGAGGTATCCCACGAGCGTCTGAAGATGGAATCGAGCATGCGCCGGGCCCTGGAGCTCAAGGAGTTCGAGCTCTACTTCCAGCCCATCGTTGACACGGATTCCGGTACCCTGGTCTCAGCCGAAGCTCTGCTGCGCTGGAACAATCCCTCCATGGGCATGGTCATGCCTGATCGCTTCATTCCTCTTGCCGAGGAAACCGGGTTGATCACGCCCATCGGGGAATGGGTGCTGGAGGAATCCTGTCGGGCCGCGGTTGCCTGGAAGCACGCAACGGGCCGGGACATCGGTATCTCGGTGAACGTGTCTCCCCGCCAGTTTCGGGACCCGGGATTCACCGATGCCGTGATGCGGGCACTGTCTGCCAGCGGTCTTGCCCCGGACCAGCTCGAACTGGAAATCACCGAGCGTCTGATTCTGGACAATTCCATTGAAACCGCCGAGATTCTTCGCCAGCTCGACAAGGCCGGGATTCGGCTATCGGTGGACGATTTCGGCACGGGCTACTCGGCACTCAGCTATCTCAAGAGCTATCCCTTTGATACGTTGAAAATCGACAAATCCTTTGTTCAGGATGTGATGAAGGAGCCAGAAGATGCCTCGCTGGTACGCGCCATCATTAACATGGCCCACAGCCTGGGTTTACGGGTGATCGCCGAAGGCGTGGAAGAGGAGTCGCAAACCCATTTCCTCAAGAAGGAAGGCTGCGACTTTTCCCAGGGCTATTTCTACAGCCGGCCACTGCCGGCCCCGGAGTTTGAAGCCTGGCTCTCCACAAATCACCGGGTGTAAACCGTCACATTCCCCAATCGCCGGACGTGTTTTGCCATGGAAGATACCGTACTTGTCGTCAACTGCGGCAGCTCATCGCTGAAGCTCGCTCTATTCGATAACCGCTTGCAGAAACGGGCCTCCGCCCTCGCCGAGCGCCTTGGCCAAGACGATGCCTTCGCCCGCCTTGGACACGAGGACACCCCGCTCACGCTGCCACCGGGAGCCAGTCACAACCAGGCCCTCGAATCAATGGTGGAGGTTTTTCGTGAGCGAGGGCTGATGAACTCTGCCCCCATCGCTATTGGCCACCGGGTGGTTCATGGTGGCGAAACCTTCCGGGAGGCCGCACTGATTAATGACAGCGTCATCGACGCTATCGAGAATTGTGCGGCGCTGGCCCCTTTGCACAATCCGGTCAACCTCTCCGGAATCCGGGCCACTCTGTCGCAGTTTCCAGACGTACCGCAGACCGCAGTCTTTGATACCGCCTTTCATCAAACGCTTCCCAAACGAGCCTACCTGTATGCGGTTCCTGAGGCCTGGTACCAGGACTGGGGCGTACGACGCTACGGCTTCCACGGGACCAGCCACGCCTACATCGCCCTTGAAGCCGCCCGCTTGCTGGGCAAAACACCGGCCACAACGTCCATCATCTCCGCCCATCTCGGCAACGGCTGCAGCGTTACCGCGATTCGGGACGGAATCAGTGTCGACACCAGCATGGGCCTCACCCCTCTCGAGGGCCTGGTCATGGGTACGCGAAGTGGCGATGTCGATCCCGGTCTCTTCGACTTCCTGGCCAGCAAAGGCATGGCCGCCGATGAGGTACATCGAAGCCTGAATCAGCGAGGTGGCCTGTTGGGGCTCTCGGGACAGACCAACGACATGCGCACCCTGTGCGAGCTGGCCGACCACGGCCACGAGCCATCCAGGAATGCCATTGATGTGTTCTGCTTCCGGCTGGCCCGCTACATCGGCGCCATGATGGCCTCGCTGAAGGAACTTGATGGCCTGGTGTTCACCGGCGGCATCGGCGAAAACAGTGCCCGTATCCGGCAGCAGACCATCGACAACCTGAACATCTTCGGATACGCGCTGAACGCCGACCTGAATGACCATCACGGAGAATACAGCGATGGCCGGATAGAAAGCGCCGACTCCCGTTATCCGGTGCTGGTCATTCCGACCAATGAAGAGCTGATGATTGCTCGCGAGGCCCTGCAGCTCTCCGATAACGCACCAATGTAACGCACCAATGCCTGACCGCTAACGCTAAGGAACCGCCCCATGGCCAAAAGCCTTTTCATTGCCCCTACCTCCATGGATTCCGGCCTCACGTCCGTCTGCCTGGGTCTGTTACGGGCCCTGGAGCGGGTCGGCGTCAGCGTCGGGTTCTACAAGCCCTTCCGCCAGACCGTACACCAGGCCGAGGCCGTGCATAACGAGGGTCAGGATTCTTCAGTAGCGTTCGTTCGCGCCAGCAGCCACGTGAATCCCCCCGACCCGCTGCCCCTCAAGCGGGCCCAGCAGCAGTTGAATCGAGGCAAATCTGAAGAGCTGATGGAGACCGTGGTCGGTGAATACCAGAAAGTGGCCCGGGACTTCGACGTGGTGATAATCGAGGGGCTGGTGCCTGACCGTACCGAGGCCTACATTGCCCGTTTGAACGTGGAGGTTGCCCGCAACCTCGGATCCGAGGTGATCCTGGTGAGCACGCCCGGCCATCAAACCGCCCAACAGCTCGATGAAGAACTCGATTTCTCCGCCCGCCTGTTCGCCGATCCCAGCGATCCGGACGTGATCGGCATCATTCTGAACAAGGTGGGAGAGCCCGAGAAATCCGGGCTGGAACCCCGGTCATCTGACGATCAGGCTCTGGTCTCCGTACAGTACCGGACCGAATGCCGGGTGTTCCGGGAAGAGCGCTTTCGGCTGATCGCGGAGATACCCTGGCAGCCCGAACTGTTGGCACCCCGGATCTCTGACATTGTGCGAGAACTCCAGCTTCCGGTACTCAGCGAGGGTCAGATGAATTCACGCCGGGTGCAGCGGGTCTCCGTGTGCGCCCGAAGCATCCGAAATATGACCGAGACGCTACGACCAGGCACGCTGATGGTCACACCGGGAGACCGCGAAGACATCATTGTCACCACCGCCCTGGCCGCACTGAACGGGGTTCCCCTGGCCGGCCTGATGCTGACCGGCGGATTGTTGCCAGACCAGCGCGTGATCGATCTGTGCCACAGCGCCCTGCAAACCGGCCTGCCGGTGCTGGGTTCGGACGCCAATACCTACGAATCCGCCCATATGCTGGCAAACCTGTCCAGTGCCATTCCCGTGGATGATCCGGCACGGATCGAAAAAGCCATGGAAGCCGTTGCAACTCGGATAGACACCGACTGGCTGCAGCAGCATCTCCGGGTGGAACGCCAGAGCCGGCTCTCTCCACCGGCCTTTCGCTACCAGCTTTCAGAGCGTGCCCGGGCCGCTGGCAAGCGAATTGTGCTGCCCGAGGGCAACGAACCGCGTACGGTTCAGGCCGCCATTATCTGCCACCAACGCAAGCTGGCCCGCTGCGCCCTGATTGGCAAGCCCGATGAAATCCGCCGGGTGGCCAGCTCCCAGGACCTGGAGCTACCGGACGATATCGAGATCATTGACCCGGCCGAAGTAAGAGAACGTTATATCGCGCCCATGGTGGAACTGCGCAAGCACAAGGGCCTGACCTCCGATATGGCCGAGGCGATGCTGGAAGACAATGTGGTTCTGGGTACCATGATGGTGGCTCTGGACGAAGCCGATGGCCTGGTCTCCGGGGCTGTCCACACCACCGCCAATACCGTGCGGCCGGCCCTTCAGTTGATCAAGACCCACGACCACGCCAAGGTGGTGTCGTCGGTGTTTTTCATGCTGTTGCCGCAACAGGTGGTGGTTTACGGAGACTGCGCCATCAACCCGGACCCCACTGCAGAAGAGCTCGCGGACATAGCGATCCAGAGCGCCGAGTCGGCTGAAGCCTTTGGAATTGAGCCTCGGGTTGCGATGATCAGTTACAGCACCGGCGAGTCCGGCAGCGGACAGGATGTCGACAAGGTGCGGGAAGCCACCCGGATAGCCCGGGAGCGCCGCCCCGACCTGCTGCTCGATGGCCCCTTGCAATACGATGCGGCCGCCATCGAGAGCGTCGGAAAAAGCAAGGCACCAGACAGCAAGGTGGCCGGCAAGGCGACCGTGTTCGTGTTCCCGGACCTCAATACCGGCAACACCACCTACAAGGCGGTACAGCGCAGCGCCAACGTGGTGAGTATCGGGCCCATGCTTCAGGGCCTCAGGAAGCCGGTGAACGATCTTTCGAGAGGGGCCCTGGTGGAGGATATCGTGTTTACGATTGCCTTGACCGCCGTGCAGGCGAGACAGGTCGAAAACGCCACCAGGGGCTGAGGGTCAGCGCTTGACGCTTTTCTGGCGCTGTTTCTTGGGGCGGCGACCCTGCTTGAGGTCGTTGTCCTTTTTGACCTTTTGTCGCGGTGTGAGGCGGTCAACCTTGCCAGCGAACGGATTTTCACCGGCCTTGAACTCGAACCGGATGGGCGACCCGGTGACATTCAGCACCTTCCGGAAAGTGTTTTCCAGGTACCGCTTGTAGGCGCCAGGCAACGCATCCACCTGGTTGCCGTGGACCACAATCACTGGCGGGTTGGAACCGCCCTGATGGGCATAACGGAGCTTGATCCGACGCCCATGGACCATCGGTGGCTGGTGCTGCGCAACCGCATCCTGGAGGATGGCAGTCAGCCGGTTGGTAGGCCACTTCGCCATCGCCGACTCATAACAGGCTTGCACGGATTCGTACATCACTCCGACCCCGGAGCCATGGAGCGCGGAGATGTAGTGCTTGTCAGCGTAGTCCAGGAAGTCGAGGCGCCGCTGCACCTGCTCCTTCACACGGGACCTGTCCTCGGGGTCCATGCCGTCCCACTTGTTGACGGCAATCACCAGGGAACGACCAGCGTCCAGCACAAAACCGATCAGGTGCAGGTCCTGATCCACCAGTCCTTCCCGCGCATCGATTACCAGGATCACCACGTGGGCGTCATCGATCGCCTGCAGGGTCTTGATGATGGAAAACTTTTCCACCACTTCGCGAACGTTCTTTCGGCGGCGCACGCCGGCGGTATCAATCAGGGTGTACTGATGCCCCAGGCGTTCGTACGGAATGTAGACGCTGTCGCGGGTGGTACCGGGCATGTCGTAAACCACCACGCGATCTTCACCCAGCATCCGGTTAACCAGGGTGGACTTGCCCACGTTGGGCCGGCCGACCACGCCGATGCGAATGCCGGGGTACCGGTCGGCCCGGTCCTGCTCCTGCTGTTCTTCGTCCGAGGGCAGAAGCAGGTCCAGCATGGACCGAATGCCCCGGTTGTGGGAAGCGGCAATCAGGAACGTCGAGTCAAAGCCCAGGCTGTAAAAGTCAGAGGCGGCAATATCGGGATCCTGGCCGTCGGTCTTGTTAACCACCAGATGGGCGGTTTTGCCGGAGCGGCGCAGATTATCGGCAATCAGCTCATCGCCGGCGGTCAGGCCGGCGCGACCGTCAACCAGGAATAGCACAATGTCTGCTTCTTCGACTGCCTGCATGGACTGCCGGGCCATCTCCAGGTCCAGGCCCTGCTCATCGCCGGTCAGGCCGCCGGTGTCGATTACGATAAAGCGCTGGCCCTCGTAATAGCCCTCACCGTACTTACGATCACGGGTCAGTCCGGGAAAATCAGCAACCAGGGCGTCCCGCGAACGGGTCATCTGGTTGAAAAGCGTGGATTTGCCAACGTTGGGACGTCCGACAAGGGCGATTACTGGCGTCATAATAAGGAATCAATCCTGAGGCTGAACCTTGAAAACAGCCATTTCACCGCTGTTTCCAAAAACGAGCAGATTACCATTGGCCAGCCGCTGTGCCGGTACGCGGATACCCTCATCGTCAAATTCGAGCTGCCCGACCAGGGCGCCGTCCTCCCGGTTGAGTACGTGAAGGTATCCCTCAAAGTCACCCACGACCAGATAATCGTTGTACACCATGGGCTGAGTGAGCTGCCTCCACGACAACCGGTCCTGAGTCCAGATCTCCCGGCGATCGGAGCCACGCAGGGCCACCAGGTCGCCGTTGGCGGAGGCAAGGTATATATCCCCGCCCCCGACCATCGGTGAATACAGGCTGGACGCTTTTCGGCTCCAGATTTCCTGGCCTGTCCTGATATCCACGAGGGCCAGTTTGCCCTGGTAGCCCACCGCCAGAATGGCGGAATCGAGCACCAGTGGCTGACCGGTAATGTCCACCAGTCGCTCAAGCTCGGTACGACCCTGGGGCTGGCCCACTTCGTACTGCCACACCGGCTGGCCCGCGTCGGCGGTGAGCGCAATCATCCGGCCACTGGCAAAGGAGGCTATCACAATGTCGCCACCCACCAGCGGCGCGGCTGCCCCACGAATGGAAAGCACCGGCACCGTTCCGTCGTACTGCCAGAGTTTCTCGCCACTGGCAGCATTGAAGCCCAGTACCTTGCCATCAATGGTGTGCGTCACCACCAGATTGCCGTTGGACTGGGGCGCCGAGAGCACTTCCGTTGGCAGAGACTGGCGCCAGAGTTCGGTACCATCAGCCCGGGACAGCGCCACCAGCTCAGCGTCCTCTGTTGTCAGGTAGAGCCGGTCGTTATCGCCACCAAGCCCCGAAAAGATCCGGTCACTGATCTCGCGTTCCCAGACCACTTTGCCGGCCTTGGACTCCACAGCGTACAGCTCGCCATCAGCCGATGCCGCGTAGATGAGATCTCCGGCGTTCAGGGGCGCCAGGTAGAGGAAATCGCCATCGTGGCCATCGCCCACGGACATGCTCCAGACTCGCTTGAGCTCGGTCGTGGCTTCAATCTCGGGCAGCGGTGCTGGCTGCTCAAAGGTATCGGTCGTACTGCACCCGGCCATTCCGGCCAGCAACAGCGCCAGCAGTGTGACGCGTGCCCGTAGCCTGTTGCACAAGGAAGGCATCAAGCCCCCTCCCCGACACCCAGGTCTGCCAGTTTCAGCTCCAGCACTCCACTACGGCCCTGCTGGCTCTGCTCACGGGCAGCCAGGTAGGCTTCACGGGCACCGTCGCGATCGCCCTGGGCAAGCAGGATGTCTCCCCGGAGCTCGGAGAAGATGGCATCAAAAGCGTCGGCACTGCCGGCGGCGTCAATGGTCGCCAGAGCATCGTCGTATTGCCCGGCGGAGAACTGGGCACGCGCCAGGCGATTCCGAACAACCAGCGCCAGGGCCTCGTGCTCACCGGTCTTTTCCAGAGCCCATTTCAGCGACTCGATGGCCGCCTCGGGGTCTTCCTGCTGCATCATCTGCTGACGGGCAAGAATGAGATTGCCGTAGATGGCATAGGCGCTGTCGGTATAGTCATTCCTCAGGGTCTCGGCCACAAAGGCCACGGTCTCGCCACTCTGCTCGTCGCTCTGGTCGCTGAACGCATTGAGCAGGTTGGCAAACTGGTTCGCCGCCTCCGTGCGCTGCTGAGCTTCGTAGTTCTGCCACGCCTGCCAGCCAAATACGATGGCCAGAGCGGCGCCAATACCAATGAGCAGGGAGCTGCCGTTTTTCTTCCACCAGTCCTTGATGGCCTGGATCTGTTCCTCTTCGGTGCGCAACTCTGCCATGAAAACTCCTGTCGTCGAATTTTTGCTTTTGTAACGGTCAATTGGTTCTGGTTCAGCCGCCGAGCGCGTCGGCCAGCACGCTGGCGAGTTCTGCCTGCGCCACTTCGCTCTGGGGCTCATCCGCTCTCAGGGGCTTCAGCCCGACGGTCTGGCTGGCCACTTCATTCTCGCCAAGAATGACGGCGTAGCGGGCGCCGCTGCGGTCGGCTTTCTTCATCTGGCTCTTGAAACTGCCACCGCCACAATGGCAGACAATCACGCGACCGGGCAGTTCAGCCCGCAGCTGTTCCGAGAGCACCAGGGCCGGCGCCAGAGCACCCTCGCCCATGGCTGTCACGTATACATCTGCGTTGCTGTTCACCTCATCCGGAATCAGTTCCAGGGTCTCGAGCAGCAGGATCAGTCGCTCGAGGCCCATAGCAAAGCCAACGGCAACGGTAGGTTTGCCACCAAGCTGCTCAACCAGGCCGTCGTAACGACCGCCGGCACACACTGTGCCCTGGGCACCGAGACTGTCTGTGATCCATTCAAAGACGGTCTTGCCGTAGTAATCAAGGCCCCGAACCAGAGCCGGATTCACCGCGTAACGAACGCCCGCGGCGTCGAGCAGCGCTTTCAGACGCTCAAAATGTTCCCGGGATTCCTCATCCAGGTAATCATCCAGGCTCGGAGCCTGTTCCAGGATTTTCCGGGTACCCGGATCCTTGCTGTCAAGGATACGCAGGGGATTGCTTTCCAGCCGGCGCTGACTGTCAGCGTCCAGCTCGGATTTGAACTGGCTCAGATAGTCCACCAGCGCCGAACGATAGACCTTCCTGGCGTCGGAGGTACCGATAGAATTGATTTCCAGGCGGGTGTGTTCGGCAAGACCGAGCTCCCGCCACAGGCGGGCCGTCAGGATCAGAAGCTCTGCGTCTATGTCGGGCCCGGCCATGCCAAAACATTCCACGCCAATCTGGTGGAACTGGCGATAACGGCCCTTCTGCGGACGCTCGTGGCGGAACATGGGCCCCGTGTACCACAAGCGACGGGTCTGGTTGAACAGCAGGCCGTGCTCCTCGGCAGCGCGTACACAGCCGGCGGTACCCTCGGGACGGAGGGTCAGGCTATCGCCGTTGCGGTCCTCGAAGGTGTACATTTCTTTCTCGACAATATCGGTCACCTCGCCGATCGACCGCTTGAACAGATCGGTCTGCTCCACGATGGGCATACGGATTTCCTGGTACCCGTACTGGGCCAGCACCCGGCGCACCGTGGACTCTACAAACTGCCATACGGGCGTCTGCTCCGGCAGGATATCGTTCATCCCGCGAATTGCCTGAATCTTTGCCAATGTAAACCCTTAAATCTCTCTGGATGGTATGCCTGGATTTCGTAGCGGATCAGCTTTCCGAACGGGCAATGATCGCGTCTTCCTGCTCTTTGCGACGGGCCACTTCTTCTCGGATCAGCCGCTCAAGGTCATCGGTCAGGGTCGCGTTGTCCAGCTTCTGGTTGGGCTTGCCCGCCATGTAGAACAGGTTCTTCGGGCTACCACCAGTCAATCCCATATCCGCAACCTTGGCCTCACCGGGGCCGTTCACGATGCAACCGATAATGGCGACATCCATGGACGTATTCACGTCTTCCAGGCGGGCTTCCAGATCGTTCATGGTCTGGATCACATCGAAGTTCTGGCGCGAACAGCTGGGGCAGGCAATGAAGTTGATACCCCGGCTTCTCAGGCGAAGACTCTTGAGGATGTCGTAGCCAACCTTGATCTCCTGGACCGGGTCTGCGGCCAGCGACACGCGAATGGTATCGCCGATGCCGTCCATAAGGAGCATGCCAAGGCCAATGGACGACTTGACGGTGCCGGAACGGAAGCCGCCGGCTTCGGTAATACCCAGGTGCAGTGGCTGCTCGATCTGTGCGGCGATCTTGCGATAGGCCGCAACCGTCATGAACACTTCAGACGCCTTGAGGCTGACCTTGAAGTCCTGGAAATCATGACGATCAAGAATGTCGATGTGGCGCATGGCCGACTCCACCAGAGCCTCCGGTGTCGGCTCTCCGTACTTCCGCTGAAGCGCTTTTTCCAGCGAACCGGCGTTAACCCCGATCCGGATGGGGATGTTGCGATCCCGGGCGGCGCTGATTACCGCGCTGACCCGATCATCACGGCCGATATTGCCGGGGTTGATGCGAAGGCAGTCGACACCCAGTTCCGCCACTCTCAATGCAATTTTGTAGTCAAAGTGGATATCCGCCACCAGTGGCAGCGACACCTGCTTGCGGATCCGGCCAAAGGCCTCTGCGGCATCCATGGAGGGCACAGACACCCGCACAATATCGGCGCCAGCATCCTGTAATGCACGGATCTGGGCTACCGTTGCGTCCACATCGCAGGTGTTCGTGTTGGTCATGCTCTGCACCGATATCGGCGCGTCGCCTCCAACGGGAACATTACCTACCATGATCTGTCGGGATTTGCGTCTGACTATCGGGGAATCCTGTTTCATTTCGTGCTGACCGAGATCGAAAATTGAGTCAAATTCAGATTGTAATTCAGAGTGCCATTGAGAATGTAATTCAGAGCGTCAGGGTAAACTCTGTCCGGTTGTTAACAACCCGGAAGCCGTCGATATCCACCGGTTCACCATCAAAACGGATGGATTCAACCGCATCAACCGCACCAATGACAACCCTGAGCGGCGTCTCCCCGGTTACATCAATCCGGTCGCCGGCGCGCTGCAGGGAATTCACCAGTCGATTGCCGGCCGAGTCACTGACCTGAACCCAGCAATCGCCGTTAAACACAATCTGAAGCCGCCCGGAATCGGCAGCTTCACCAAAACCGTTGGGGTCTTCCAACACGGGCTCTGGGTTTTGCGCGACCTGCGGAACCGGTTCGGAAACCGGCGCTTCCTCAGCCTGGACTTCTCCGACCGCCGGCTCATCTGCAACGGTGGACTGGGTGCCGATCGTCGAATCCACTGAACTCACCTCAACCGCAGGACTGGCAGAAACCTCCGGCTCCTGATTCACTGCGGTTTCCTGCGCCTGGAAATCAGCCGAGGGCTCCGTTGGCATCGAATCCGACTGGGCCGCTGGCGACTCCGCGTCCGGCTCTGACGCCGGCTCAGCACTGCCCGCGATCTCACCCTCCTCCGGATCAACCACAGAAGACTGCGGCTCGGATGTTGCCTCCGGAGACGTCACGGGGGAGCCTCCCTGGGGCAACACAAAGGAAAACACCAGATAACCGGCAACTCCAAGCACCACGAATAAAAACAGGACCTTGGCAAACTGACGCTTGCGACGTCGGCGACGCTCGATATCCACCAGCGGATTGGCTTCTTGTTCCTGTTCTTTCTGGACCCGCAACGGCTCCAGCTCTTCGTCCAGATTGGCAATCACCGCATCGGCATCAAGCCCGACCTGCCGCGCATAGGCCCTGACATACCCCTTGAGAAAGAGTTCACTGTCAATTTTGCTGTGGTCACCCGCTTCGATGGCCTGGATCACCGACGGCCGCAGGTGCTGTGCGCGGGCCACGTCGCTCACACTCAGGCCCGCCTGTTCGCGAGCCTTCTGTAATTGCTGACCTACCGGCTCCCTGGTGACCGGCTGTTCGCTTTCTTCAGTTGCCATTAGAAATCAGCACCTTGTATTGTTGGTATTCGACTGACTCCGGAAAGTTGTTTCTGAGCTGCAACGCCAGACTGCCTTCGAGGCTCCCGTCGCCGATATGGCGGGCAATCCGGATGCCAGTAAGCAGGCTCTCTGCCGAATGGACCAGCCGCGTATTGCGCTCCATCAACGACAACAGTCGTGAATAGTAACGGGCGGCATCATCAAAGTTACCCAGCTCTACCGAGACCCTTGAGAGCGCCAGCAGAGGCCGGGCGTCGCCACGGGTAAGCTCCACCGCCCGGCGATAGGAGGTAACGGCTGCCTCCAGTTCACCAAGGCGCTCCTGGGTCATGCCCAGATTGAAAAACACCGACCCGCGATCCTGATAGGAGGTATCCCGGGACGCGGCAAGAAACTGGTCCCGTGCGTCTGACATCCGCCCCTGCCCGAACAGGAAAGCACCGTAATAGACCCGGGCGCGGGTGTAACCGGGATCTTCCGAAATCGCCTGCCGGAAATTCTTCTCGGCCAGCTCCGGCTCGCCTTCGGCATTGTATACAAGGCCCATGGCTGCCCGGGCGCCAGGGTAGTCGGAGTCGATTTTCAGGGCCCGGTCCAGATGGTGACGGGCCCGGTCAAGGTTACCCTGTCCGATGTAGGCTGTGGCCAGGGTGACGTAATTCTGGAGCGCTTCCTCCCGATCCGCCTCCCGGGCAAACCGACTGTCTGTGGTGGTAACGCAGCCTGTGACAACCAGGGTCAGCAGCATGGCTGCCATCGTCAAAACACGTCGGTTTGCTGGCGCTCTTGTCACAGGTCTCCCCTTCCTCAACTGAGCTCGATCACGTTCCGGTTCAGGGATTGACCTGCTGAACCTGGATATACCTCTGGCTTCTTCGGGTTCGGTCTTCCACCCTACCAACAAGCTGGCCACAAGCGGCGTCGATGTCATCGCCCCGGGTCGTCCGGATGGTGGTGATGTAACCGGCCTCGTTCAGAACCGCCTGGAACCGTCGTGTCGCGTTCATGCTGGGCCGCCGGAAGTCGCTTTCCGGGAACGGATTGAACGGAATCAGGTTGATCTTGCAGGGCAGATCCCGCAGCAGCACTGCCAGTTCGCGCGCGTGCTCCGGCTGATCATTCACCCCCTCAATCACGGTGTATTCGATGGTTGCCTTCCGCTTGTCCGGCAGCCTGGCAAAATAACGCTTGGTGGCCGCCAGGAGCTCTGAAATCGGATATTTCTTGTTCAGCGGCACCAGCTTGTTGCGCAGCTCATCATTCGGGGCATGAAGCGAGATGGCCAGTGAAACATCGGTAACTTCCGAGAGTCGGTCCAGAGCCGGCACCACACCGGAGGTGCTCAGGGTCACCCGACGCTTGGAGATGCCGTAGGCCAGGTCCTCCATCATCAGGTTCATGGCATCCACTACGTTCTCGAAATTGAGCAGCGGCTCACCCATTCCCATCATGACAACGTTGGTGATGGGCCGGTCGGGGCCGGGCTCGAAGGGCATGAACGCCTTGCGCGCCACCCACACCTGACCGATCACCTCGGCCGCTGTCAGGTTGCGATTGAAGCCACGCTTGCCAGTGGAGCAGAAGGTGCAATCAAGGCTGCAGCCAATCTGCGACGAAACACAAAGAGTGCCTCGCTCCCCGTCGGGAATAAGCACGGTCTCAACGCTGTTGCCGTTGTCCATGCGCATCACCCACTTGCGGGTACCGTCCTTCGATGTTTCGTCGTAGACCACCTCGGGCCCGCGAATTTCAGCCACCTGCTTGAGCTTCTCACGCAGAGACTTGCTGACATTGGTCATTTGATCGAAGTCATCGACACCGCGCTGGTGGATCCACTGCAGGATCTGGGTGGCACGGAAACGCTTCTCCCCCAGGGACTCGAAGAAAGCCTCGAGCTTTGCTTTCGGCATTCCCAGAAGGTTGGTTTTTTCAGCGGCCGCTGTCATTCAATAACCTCGATCAGATAACCAATGCGGAGACGGCCGGACGGCCGTCTCCCATCGACGCAATCAGCCCCGCGGACAGATCTCGTCGTCGTTGAAAAAGTAAGCGATCTCGCGCTCGGCAGACGCAGCGGAGTCAGAACCGTGAACCGCGTTGGCGTCAATGGAAGAGGCAAAATCCGCACGGATGGTGCCAGCTTCAGCTTCCTTCGGGTTGGTTGCACCCATCAGGTCACGATTCTTCAGAATGGCGCCCTCGCCTTCCAGAACCTGAACCACCACCGGACCAGAGGTCATGAAGGCAACCAGGTCGTTGAAGAAAGGCCGTTCCTTGTGTTCCGCGTAGAAGCCCTCCGCCTGCTCCTGGGTCAGGTGCATCATCTTGGCCGCAACGATATTCAGGCCAGCTTTCTCGAAGCGGCTGTAGATTTCGCCGATCACGTTCTTGGCTACCGCATCGGGCTTGATAATAGAGAGCGTGCGCTCAGTTGCCATGGTCTTTCTCCAGTTTGTGGATGGTAAAAATTCAGGCCTGCGATTATACGCAGTCCGGGGCAAACTTCCTACCGCACAGCGCGAAGCCGGCTAACAACATCAACAATTTGCGAGGTAGCGAACGCCACCTCTTCCGGCGTAGTGAAGCGACCCATGGAAAAACGCAGGGCTCGGTGGGCCTGTGCATCGTCCAGACCAATGCCCCGAAGCACGTAGGAAGGCTCAACCGTAGCGGAGGCACAGGCGGAACCGGAAGACACCGCGAGGTCCCGAAGACCCAGCATCAACGATTCCGCCTCAACGCCCTCAAAGGAGAGATTGACCAGACCAGGCACGCGGTGTTCCCGACTGCCATTCAGGCTGACCCCGTCGAGGTGTTCCAGCCCGGCAAAAAACGCGACCCGAAGCGCTTCGAGCCTGGAGATCTCTTCTTCCAGCTGCGCCTGAGCCAACGCGAAGGCCGCGCCCATACCCACAATCTGGTGCGTGGGCAGGGTACCCGAGCGCATACCCCTCTCGTGCCCGCCACCGTGGATCTGGGCCTCGATGCGCACATCCGGAGATCGCCGGACATACAGGGCGCCCACCCCTTTCGGGCCATAGACCTTGTGGCCCGACAACGACATCAGATCCACCGGCATGGTGGTCACATCAACCGGCATCTTCCCCGCGGACTGCGCGGCATCAACGTGAAAAAGCACGCCACGACGACGCAACTCGGCACCAATGGTGGCAACGTCCGTGACGGTTCCCAGTTCGTTATTCACGAGCATCAGGGTGACCAGCGTGGTGTTATCCCGGAGTGCCTCGAACACCTGCTGCGGGAGGATGGTGCCATCTGGCTGAGGATCCAGCCAGGTTACCTCCACGCCGCTCTGCTCCAGCCATTTACAGGTATCCAATACCGCCTTGTGTTCGATCTTCGAGGTTACGATGTGGGGATTTGACGCCTTGGCGACGGCACCCTTGATCGCCAGGTTGTCGGATTCTGTCGCCCCCGAAGTCCAGACAATCTCTCTCGGGTCGGCATGGATCAGCCCGGCTACCTGCTTTCGGGCCGTCTCCACGGCGGCTTCTGCCTGCCACCCGTAGGCGTGGGAGCGAGACGCGGGATTGCCGAACACACCTTCCAGGGTGAGGTATTTGACCATTTCATCTGCAACGGCGGGATCAACGGGCGTGGTAGCCGCGTAATCCAGATAGACGGGCTTTTTCATGGGTGTCAGGCTTTGTGTATCTGTCAGGCCGGCGCCTGGTCGGACAGGCGTTCGGTGTTGATTGTTTCGCAACCGTCGTCAGACTGGCGGCGATTCTGCCGGTCCGCAACCTCGCGAATTTCATGTTTTTTCATCAAGTCTCCCAGGCTGATTTCGCTGAGAAACTGATGGATCTGATCACTCAGATCGGACCAGAGGTGGTGGGTGAGGCACTTCTCGCCATTCTGACAGTCACCCTTGTTACCACAGCGGGTGGTATCCAGGGATTCGCTGACCGCATCGACCACTTCCGCAATGTAGACGTCGGTTGCCGGCCGGCTGAGACGATAACCGCCGCCGGGACCCCGAATGCTGCTGACCAGCTTCTGCCTGCGCAGGCGGGAGAAGAGTTGCTCCAGATAGGACAGAGAGATTTCCTGTCGGGCCGATATGTCAGCCATACTCACCGGCCCCTGATCTCCATGCAGAGCCAGGTCAAGCATAGCCGTAACGGCGTAGCGGCCTTTGGTGGTCAACTTCATAGGGTCAGCCCCTGAGGGGAATGAATCTCAAAACGCCTGTCGAGTATGAGTTGACCAACCATTTCAGTCAAGTATTCAGCGGCGCACCTCATCGTCGTCCCTCACACAGTCGAAGTCCTCTTCCTGCAAGGGCGGCAGCTTGCCATTCTGGTACTCACTGTTCACCTTCCTCAAGGCCTTGCACATGTTCTCGATGCGATCATCCACTACGTGCATATGGTCAAGGAGCGAACGCATGGCCCGTGCTACCGGGTCCGGCATCTCCTCGGTTACACCATAGGCATCGAAGCCCATCCGCTCTTCCATTTCCTTGCGCCGGACATCGTCCTCGCCCTTGCGCTTCACCACAACGCGCCCGGGGATGCCAACCACCGTGGCTCCAGCCGGCACCGCCTTGGTAACCACCGAATTGGATCCGATCTTGGCACCCTCACCAACCTCAAACGGGCCCAGAATCTTGGCACCGGCACCCACTACCACGTTATTGCCAATGGTGGGATGCCGCTTGCCCTTGTTCCAGCTGGTGCCCCCAAGCGTCACACCCTGATACAGGGTGACGTCGTCACCAATAACCGTGGTCTCGCCGATGACCACCCCCATTCCATGGTCAATAAAGAACCGTCGCCCGATGGTCGCGCCAGGGTGAATCTCTATCCCCGTCAGCCACCGTGCAATGGTCGAAATCGTGCGAGCCAGCCACTTCAGGCCCAGCCGCCATAGCCAGTGAGAAAACCGGTGGAAAAGCAACGCGTGCAGACCCGGATAATTGGTCAGCACCTCAAACGTGTTCCGGGCCGCCGGATCGCGGTGAAACACACTGTTAACGTCTTCCCGCAAACGCTCAAACATCGCCATTGTCCTGTCCCGCAACCGTGCTTCCGGTCTCGGTTGATTTACTATTGCCCCGGGCGCCAACCGCTTTCTGAACAGCGGTCAGGATGCCGCGGAGTATATTGATTTCCATCTGATCCAGTCTGGCCCTCTGAAACAGCCTCCGCAAGCGGGTCATCAGCTGCCTCGGGTTATCCCGGCGATGGAAATCCACATCAATCAGCACCTGCTCCAGATGGCCAAAGAAACCTTCCACGTCGTCAACCCGGGCAGGCGGCACATCCCAGCCCTCGTCTCCGGGGCGAGCCATCGGCTTTAAGTATGGGCTGGCCTGACCATCTTCAAGGCTCCGCAGATAATGCATGCGCAACTCGTAGCACATGACCTGGACCGCCATGGCCAGGTTCAGGGAACTGTAGTCCGGGTTAGACGGTATATGGATGTGATAATGGCACCGCTGGAGCTCATCGTTGGTGAGGCCGCTATTCTCCCGACCGAACACCAGCGCCACCGGCCCGCTGCCGGCATGCTCTGCCGCGGTCGCCGCGGCTTCCGGCGGGGCACACACTGGCCAGGGCACCTTCCTGCCGCGGGCGCTGGTACCCATAACCAGCACGCAATCTGCCAGGGCTTCTTCCAGCGAAGACACCACCCTGGCGTGATCCAGAACGTCTGCCGCGCCGGCTGCCCGGGCATAGGAAGCCTCATCAGGGAAGGACGCGGGGCGGACCAGCCAGAGATTGCCCAACCCCATGTTTTTCATGGCGCGAGCCACTGCGCCTATGTTGCCGGAATGGGACGTTTCAACCAGAACAATGCGGATCTGGTCCTGGAAGGTTTCGGTTCCTTCCTGTGGCAGTGCGCTTTTATGCATTCTGAGACGTTCCAAGGTTGATCATCGGGCCGCGAATGATACCAGAAACCGACACCGCTCCGCCCCTCCGAAGAAGCCGCACCCCGTGACTCATCCGTGCTATTGCTGAGTCAAAAAACATACAAGCCCTGTGATCTTTTGCTATCATACGCGGCCTTCACACACCCGGATAATGATCACTCAGATGCAACCAGCGATTAAAATGGCCCTGCGCGTTGCGCGTCAGGGGTCTGACTACCTGAAAGCCCATTTCGAGCGCCAGGAACCCACCGGCAAGGATGACGCAGACCGTCGCCGCCAGCTGGAGCGGGTTGAGCAGTCCATCTACGACAATTTCGTCGAGCAGCTGGAGAAGGCCTACAAGGACCACAGCATTGCACCTCTGAACGAAGCCAATGCGGGCGACAGTGAAAAAAGCTGGCACGTCTTTCCAGTGCTGGGACGCGAGAACTTCCTCCGCGGCATTCCCGAGTTTGCCCTGGCCCTGTGCCAGAAGCGCAATAACCGGACCGAGAACCTGTTGATCGTCAATCCGGTTACGGGGGAGGAATACTCCGCCAGCCGTGGCCACGGCGCTGCCCTGAACAGCCGGCGTGTACGCACCTCGGAGATCAAAATGACCGAGAAAGCCGCCATTGCCACGAACGTTCTGGATCAGGCCCGCAGAGGCGATGATCCGCTGCTCTGGGGCGAGATGGCAGCTACTCTGGCTCGGGATTCCGGCATGTTCCGCACCTCAGGGTGTGTGGTTCTCGACGTCGCCCGTGTGTCTGCCGGCCTGATGGATGCAGCCATTATTTTCCGCCCGGAGCCTGCCGAGCTGGATCTGGGCGTTACCCTCGCGATGGAATCTGGCGCCCTGACCGGTGACTTCTCCGGCAATCCGTCCACCGCCGGTGCCCGCCAACTGGTCGTCGCCAACCCGAAACTGTTCCGGGAAGTCCTGAAGGTTCTGCACCCATTCCGGGGCCGTTTGCCACGCTGAGTCAGAACACGGAAAACGGGCACAAAAAAACCGCCACTTGAGGGCGGTTTTTTTGTGGGCCGGACATTTACATCCGGTTAAGCCACTCCGGAGGCTGCTCCTCCTGGTCCGGATCGCCGACACCCTCCTTGGGCGGCACGATCAGGTCTTCGCGGGTCACGCCCATAACCATCAGCAGGTTGGCGGACACGTAAATGGAGGAATAGGTACCCACCACAACGCCGATGATCAACGCCAACGCGAAGTTATTGATCGCCTCCCCGCCCAGCAGGTATAGCGCCACCAGAACCACCAAGGTTGTGCCGGATGTGTTGATGGTCCGGGCAATGGTCTGGTGGATGGATTCGTTGATGATATCCCAGGGCTCCCCCACCCGCATCTTCCGGAAATTTTCCCGAATGCGGTCCGCGACCACGATGGTATCGTTCAGGGAATAGCCGATAACCGCCAGCAAAGCGGCAAGCACTGTCAGGTCAAAGGTCCACTGGAACAGGGCGAACACACCCAGCACAATGATGACGTCGTGAGCCAGTGGCACTACCGACGCAATACCGAACTTGAACTGGAACCGCATACCCACGTAAATCAGCACCACGGCAAGCGCAATCAGCAGGCCCAGGCCGCTATCTTCCTTCAGCTGCTCACCTACCTGCGAACCGACAAACTCGGAGCTCACCAGCTCCAGGTTTACGCCGCCCTCCTTGAGGATGCGCGTCACCTCCGGCGCCAGCTTGTCGTTGTCGGCCTCGGCCATCCGAACCAGTACCGTTGTGTCGGCACCGAAATTCTGAACGGAGAACTGCTCGTACCCTGCTGAGTCCAGCCTGCTACGGATGTCGTCCAGCTCGGGCGCCTCGGCGTATTCGAATTCCACCGAGGTACCCCCGGTGAAGTCCATGCCCAGATTCAGACCACGGGTGGCCAGCAGGGCTATGGAAATAACGATCAGGGCAATGGAAAAGCCGGAAGCAATCTTCCGGAGCCCCATAAAGTCAAATGGTTGCTTCTGATCTTCAGACATTGGCGAGCTTTCCTCCGATCGACAGTTTCTCGACTCTGCGGCCGCCGTATACAAGGTTGACGATGCTGCGACTGACCATCAGGCCGGAGAACATCGAGGTGAGGATACCGATACACAGGGTCACCGCGAAGCCTTTCACAGGGCCAGAGCCCATGGCAAACAGGATCACTGCCACCAGCAGCGTGGTGATGTTGGCATCAAAGATGGAGACGAATGCGCGGGAGTAACCGGCGCTGATGGCTGTCTGGGGCGGAACCCCGGCCTTCAGCTCTTCTTTTATGCGCTCGAAGATCAGCACGTTGGCGTCCACCGCCATACCTACGGTGAGCACGATCCCGGCAATGCCCGGCAGCGTGAGTGTGGCGGAAAGAATCGACATGCACGCCACCAGCAACATCAGGTTGAGGGTAAGTGCGATGTTGGCAATCAGGCCAAACCCACGGTAGTAGACCAGCATGTAGAGCAACACCAGACCAAAGCCGAGGGCAACCGACATCATCCCCGCATCAATGTTCTTCTGGCCAAGGCTCGGACCAATGGTGCGCTCCTGCACAAAGTACATCGGTGCCGCCAGGGCACCCGCCCTCAGCAGCAGAGCCAGTTCCGCGGCTTCCGGGATGGAATCCAGACCCGTGATCCGGAAGCTGCTGCCCAGGGCAGACTGAACGGTAGCAAGACTGATGATGCCCTTCTCGACCACCCGGTTCTCGAATTCCCGGGGTTCGCCGTCCACCATTCGCGTCTCGGTCTCGGTCCGGTATTCAATGAACAGAACCGCCATACGACGACCGATCGCGTTACGGGTGGCTCTGTTCATCAGGTCGCCACCCACCGAATCCATGGTGATATTCACCTGCGGCTGGCCGTTCTCGTCGAACGCCTGCTGGGCGTTGGCCACGTTGTTACCGGTGGCGATGACTTCCTGCTCAAGCCGGGCGGTACGTTGGGGCTGGTCACGGAAACTGAACTCTTCCGTCTCACTGCTCGGCGCGTCCTGACGTGCCTCCATACGGAACTCGAGGTTGGCCGTGGCGCCGAGAACACGCTTGGCCTGTGCGGTATCCTGCACGCCGGGCAGCTCGACGATGATCCGGTCCGCGCCCTGCTGCTGCACCAGAGGCTCGGCAACACCCAGCTCGTTTACCCGGTTACGGATGGTGGTCAGGTTCTGCTCCAGGGCGTAGTCCTGAATGGCGGAAACCTCGGCTTCCGACAGAGTCAGTACAAGAAGGTACTCGTCGCCCTGGGTCTGCTCATCCAGCAGGAATTCGTTGTACTGGTTACGCACCAGATCGAAGGCCTCTGACCTGGAGGCTTCATCACGGAAGCTGAGAACGATTTCGCGGTTATCCTGGACATCGCCGCCGCGATACCGGATCCGCTCTTCCCTCAATTCACGCTTGATCTGCCCGGACATTGCTTCAAGACGCTGGGCAACAGCCGTTTCCATATCCACTTCCAGCAGGAAGTGAACCCCACCGCGAAGATCAAGGCCCAGCTTCATGGGGCCAGCACCAAGGCTCCGCAGCCAATCTGGCGTCGAGGCAGCCATGTTCAGTGCCACCAGGTATTCGTTGCCCAGAGCTGCCTGAACCAGAGGACGGGCCCGCAGCTGATCGTCGGAGGTGGTGAGGCGGATCAGGGCATCCCGCTCCTGCAGGGAACTGCTTTTGACCTCAATTCCCTGCTTTTCAAGCACATCCACCGCCCTGTCGAGCACACCGGCGTTGACTTCGGTGCTGCTTCGGGCGCCGGTGATCTGAATGGCGTAGTCGTCGGGGAAGAGGTTGGGCAAGGCGTAAATAAACCCGATCACGAGCGCGACCAGGATAACCAGGTTTTTCCAGAGCGGATACTTGTTCAGCATGGGATCCCTTGTAGCCGGCCTAGCGGCCGGCCTTGGTGTTTCTGCCAGGAAGATTCCAACCGGCCACCGGGGATGGCCGGCTCAATGGTCCCGCTCAGATGTCCTTGAGCGTACCTTTGGGCAATGCCGCGGCAACGGCGACTTTCTGCACCTTGATCTCGACATTGTCAGCGACCTCTACAACGATGAAATCGTCGGTCACTTTGGTGATCTTGCCGGCCACACCGCCAGAGGTAACCACTTCGTCACCCTTGTTCAGGCCGGACATCAGCGCCTTGTGCTCTTTCGCACGCTTGGACTGCGGCCGCCAGATCAGGAAATAGAAAATCAGGATAAAGCCGGCAAAGAAGATCACCTGGCCCATAACGCCCATGCCCTGTGCACCAGGGTCCTGAGCCATGGCCAGAGCGGGCATCAGCGCCATCAGTGCGGCAACGAGCATTTTGATTGATTTCATCGAGTATCTCCGTTGGTTGAGCAAATCGTTTAAACCTTGTGCAGGGGCGGCACAGCCTCCCCGCGCAGGGCGTAGAAGTCGGTTACAAAGTCCGACAATGTACCTGCTTCAATGGCCCCACGCAATCCGGCCATGAGGTTCTGGTAGAACCGCAGGTTATGGATTGTATTCAGCTGGGAGCCCAGCATTTCTCCACACTTATCCAGATGATGCAGATAACTTCTCGAAAAATTCTGGCAGGTGTAGCAGTCGCAGCGTTCGTCCAGCGGCGCGGTATCGTGACGGTGTCGCGCGTTGCGGATCTTCACGATACCGGTGGAGGTGAACAGATAGCCATTCCGGGCATTGCGGGTGGGCATCACACAGTCGAACATATCCACGCCGCGGCGCACCGCCTCCACAATGTCCTCTGGCCGCCCTACTCCCATGAGATAACGGGGCTTGTCCTCGGGCATCTTCGGCGGCAGATGATCAAGGATGCGGATCATGTCCTCCTTGGGCTCGCCCACAGACAGGCCGCCAATCGCATAACCATCAAAGCCGATGTCGGTCAGGCCCGCCAGGGAAATGTCCCGCAGCCCTTCGTACATGCCCCCCTGAACAATGCCGAACAGCGCTGCCGGGTTACCCTCGTGGGCATCCTTGCTGCGCTGGGCCCAACGCAGGGACAGTTCCATGGATTCCTTCGCCTGGCGCTCGGTCGCCGGATAGGGCGTGCACTCGTCAAAGATCATGACAATATCCGAGCCCAGATCGCGCTGAACCTGAATAGCAATTTCCGGCGAAAGCTCCACGGGTGAGCCGTCCACCGGTGATCGGAAGGTCACGCCTTCCTCGGTAATCTTGCGCATCTCGCCCAGACTGAACACCTGGAATCCGCCAGAGTCGGTGAGGATCGGACCATGCCACTGGGTGAAATCGTGGAGATCACCGTGGGCCTTCACCACCTCCGTACCTGGCCTCAGCATCAGGTGAAAGGTGTTACCGAGAATGATTTCTGCGCCGATTTCCTGGATGTCCCTGGGCAGCATGCCCTTCACAGTGCCGTAGGTGCCTACGGGCATGAACGCCGGGGTTTCAACTGTGCCCCGGGGAAAGGTCAAACGCCCGCGACGGGCACGGCCGTCCTCACCCAGTTTTTCAAACGACATGAAACAGGTCTGGCTCACATGGCCTCCGCGCCGCGACTGGGCTGTTGTCCGGTAATAAACATGGCGTCACCGTAGCTGAAAAACCGGTAGCGTTCCGAGACGGCTTCCCGGTAGGCGGCCATGACGTGTTCGTAGCCGGCAAACGCACTGACCAGCATGATCAGGGTGGACTCCGGCAGATGGAAATTGGTGATCAGGGCGTCGACAGTCTGGAACCGGTAACCCGGGTAAATGAAGATGTCGGTTTCGCCCTGAAAGGCCGACAGCCGTCCGTCTGCACTGGCCGACTCCAGGGAGCGTACAGACGTGGTACCCACCGCCACCACGCGACCACCGCGGGCCCGGGTGCGTTCAACTGCGTCTACCGTTTGTGGGCTGACCTTGACGATTTCGCTGTGCATGGTGTGGTCTTCAATCCGGTCTACCCGGACCGGCTGGAAAGTCCCGGCCCCAACGTGCAGCGTTACAAAGGTGCTTTCAACGCCCGCTGCCGCCAGGGTTTCCAACAGCGGCTCGTCGAAATGCAGACCGGCAGTAGGTGCCGCGACAGCGCCTGACTCGCGCGCGTAAACGGTCTGGTAACGCTCCCGGTCAGTGGTCTCGTCGGGCCGATCCACGTAAGGCGGCAATGGCATGTGGCCGATGCGCTCGAGCACCTCCAGCACCGGTTCTGCCGATTCGGTCTCCAGCCGGAACAGTGCGTCGTTACGGCCGGTCATCCGAAGCGTGGATCCGTCTTCCAGGAACACTCTCTGCCCCGGCTTGAGGGCCTTGGATGCGCGCACGTGGGCCAGCATTTCGTGCTCACCGGTTACCCGCTCCACGAGCACTTCAACCTGACCTCCGGTCTCCTTCTTGCCGAACAGTCGGGCCGGAATCACCCGGGTGTCGTTGAACACCAGCAGATCACCGGGCCGGAGCATTGAAGGAAGGTCGCTGAAGACCCGATGGGCAAGTTCGCCAGTGGGACCATCAAGGCAAAGAAGTCGGGACGCACTGCGCTCTTTGAGCGGATAGCGGGCGATCAGCTCGTCCGGCAGGTCGAAATGAAAATCGGAGACATTCATGAGCTGGACTAATAACGACGCCGAAGGAAAGAAGATGGTAGCGGCGGGCGGACTCGAACCGCCACGGGTTTTACCCCAACGGATTTTGAATCCGTCGTGTCTACCAATTTCACCACGCCGCCATCGGAGAGTGTGGGCGATTATACTGAGCTCATTCGCGAAAGCAATAAGCCAGCGAGCACAATGGCCCGCCGGCTCAGTCCTTTACAGCCGATCGAACAGGGAGAGCTGTGACACCTGGGCAAAGGACTGCTGCGCTGCCTGCAGGACAAAACTCTGGAAACTCAGGTTGCTGATGGCTTCGGCGTAGTCCACATCCTGTAACTGGGAGCGTATCTCGTTGCTGTAGACCGAGGAATCCTCAAGAAACGTCTTGGTGGACTCAACGGCGTTCATGCGTCCGCCCAGCTCGGTCTGCTTCAGGATGATGCTCTCCTGCGCGTTGTCCAGATTGATGAGGGAGTTGGCAATCAGGTCGTCGTACTGGGCCTGGCCCTGGGGCGTGGTCTTGTCAATGCTGTTCAGGCCGGCAATCAGGTTCTCGATAGTACCGAACACCGACTGCTTCTCGTTGATCTTCAGGGTGAATACATCACCTGCCCCGGGCACGACGTCAGAGAGAGTCACTTCCATCCCGGCGACGTTAAATGGCTCACCGCTCTGGTAGGTTGGCGGGGTCACGGTCAACACATCGCCCTGGCTGTCAGTGGCAATGACGTTGCCACCGGCGTCAACTTCCAGAGTAATGTCGTCTGGGAACGAATTCGGGTACTCGGCTGCAAGCGCGGCCTCGTTCACCAGGCTGACCCCTGAGATCGATGCGCCAGCAGTAGCCACATTGGTGTGTTCACCGGTAATCGCCGCAGGTACCCGTACAAAGATATCCTTGCCGTTATCGCTGATCGGCACGGTCACGCCATCGTCTATCTCCAGAACACGCTGTCCCTCGTCGCCCTGGTAACGCCAGCTTCCGGTCGCATCCTGCTCAAATGCCTTCACCGAGCCCTGGAAACCGCTGAAGATATACTCGCCAGAAGCGTCCCGGGTGTTTGCGATGTTGGCTAGTTGCCCAAGGCGCTCCTGCAGCTCGGAGGAGATCGAGCGCCGGTCGTTGGGAGAGAGCGATCCATTGCCGGCCTGAACGGTGAGTTCCCGAATGCGCTGAATCACATCGATGGAGCTGGAAAGCGCATTCTCTTCCTGCTTCAGTCGATTTTCGGCCAGATCCACATTGCGCTGGTAGGTCTCCACCCGCGACAGTTCCTGATTCAGTTTCAGGATGCGGGCCGCGGCTACCGGATCGTCTGACGGCTTGTTGACACGCTTGCCGGTCGAGATCTGCTGCTGAGTGTTATTAAGGCTGCTGTTCAGTTCCTGCAGCCGATTGATGCCGCCCGAAAAAATCTGTTGCGATGAAATCCTGATCATGTCAAATCACCTCACCAATTACCGGAAGCTCTGCAACAGCGTGTTAAACAGGTCCTGGGCGACGGACATCACCTGGGCCGAGGCGTTGTAGGCCGCCTGGTACTGGATCAGCCTGCCCGCTTCTTCATCCAGATTGACACCCGACACCGATTCCCGCTGATTGGTCGACTGCTCAAGAAGGGTTTTGCCCGCATCCACATCCAGCTGGCTTTGACGGGTTTTCACCCCGATGTCCTCAACCAGGCCCGCGTACCCTTCCGCAAAACTCTGGCTGCCGCCGTTGAGGGTGTTCGCGGTGCCCAGGGCCGCCAGCAGCTCGGCGTTTCGGTTGTCGGACACACCGTTGGTGTTGTACTCGATGGTGAAGGTATCCCCCACCGCCGGCTCGCCCGTCATGCGAAACTGGTAGCCCTGATAGAGCGCGCCTGCCACGGCGGGGTCTTCTTCGAACAGAGTATTGATCTGGTTCGGATCGTAATTGCCGCTGGCCACCACCGCGCCGGATGGCGGTGCCTCGGTTACCTGATACTGCAAACCTGTCGGGCCGCCGGCTGTGAAAGAAACCGTCAGCGGCCCGTTGGCAAGCTCACCGGCGGTCTGGAAGCCGGGCAGCAGGGAGTTGGTAAACGGGTTACGAACATCCAGCATGGTGCCCTGGTCGATTTTGCCGGTGCCAATGTTGGCGTCACTGGCGGTGGCTCGTATCGGGCTGGCGAACGCCAGATCTTCTTCCCTGCTGACCACAAGGCCGATGGCCTCTGCCGCATTGCGGCTTGGCTGGATCAGGAACTTGTCGCCGGCATTGAAGGTGCCGCCCTCCACCCGGATGTTAAAGCCCGGCATGCTGATTTCAGACTGCGGCGGATCCGGCAGACGACCCTGGTTCACGGTTCTACCGCTGGCCTGATCAATCAGCTCGAAGTTGCGGCCGTCGCCGCTGAACTGAAGTGTCCAACGACCGGCAGGCAAAGCCGAACTGTCGGTGATTTCCACGGCAAGCTGGCCGGTGGTGGTAATGGCATTGTTGCCATTGGGCACCACGCGGCTGCGCTGGGCCTCCAGGGAATTGATGTCGTTGAAGAAGGGACCGCCGAGGTCGCCTTCCAGATCCATACCGATCTCATGCTGCTGGTTGATGGCGTCGGAGATAGCCAGGGCAATCCGCCCGAGTTCGTCGAACGCCGGCTTCAGCCCTTCATTGTCGAAACGCATCAGGCCACCGAGCTTGCCGCCGGTAATCTGTTCATCGATATTGAGCGTGCGCCCGCCATTGGTCAGGGTGAATTCCAGGCGGGTCGGATCCTCGGCACTTTCCCGGGTGCCCAGGGTGGATGGGTCGCTGCCAACCACCAGGGCCAGGCCGTTTGCCAGTGACACGTTCACCTGGCTGCCTTCGGTGGGCGTTACCTTGATGCTGACGAGCTCGGACAATTGGCGGAGTTTCTCATCACGCTTGTCGAGCAGCTCATTGGGCATGCGGCCCTGGGCGATACCCGGTGATTCGGAAATCGCCAGGTTCAACTCGGCGATGCTCTTGATCAGGGTGTTGGCGTCCTTAACACCCTGCTGCATCTGGGTCTTGATGGACTCGCGCTGCTGGATAAATTCCTGATTGAGCGCCTGGAATCGATTGATCACCTGCTGGGCTTCGCTCAACACAAGTTGGCGTTGGGGCAAAGACGTGGGATCCTCGGCGGCGTTCTGCAAACTGGCGAAGAAATTGTTCAGGGCATTGCTCAGCCCGGTGGTTTCGCCACCCAACAGGTTGTCCAGTCGGGACAGCTCCGAGTTCAGCGCCTCCTGCTCCCCATAAAGGGTGCTGTCCTCGCGCACCTGTTGCACCAGGAACTCGTTGGCCAGCCGGCGAATGTCGGACACGTTGACACCGCTGCCAATGGAACCGGCACCAGTCCGCTGGCCTTCCTGGGTCTCGAACAGCACCTCCTGGCGGCTATAGCCAGGGGTGTTGGCGTTGGTAATGTTGTTACCGGTGGTGTTCAGTGCCGTCTGATGACTCAGAATGCCGGTCAGACCAATACCTATCAGCCCCGCCATATCGCTTACTCCTTCATTCCTTCACTGCCCAGGGACAGCGTCATCAGTGAATCACGGCCCATGATCTGGCGAATCTTGCTGCCGTATTCAGGGTCGGTTGCATAGCCGGCCTGCTGCAGCCTTTCGGCAAACACCTCTGGCTGGTCTGCCACCGCCAGCACCTCCCGGTACCGGGGGTTGGATTCCAGGAACGACACGTAATCCCGGAAGCTGGCTTCATAGTCCGGATAGGCCCGGAAACTGGCCTGCTCTTTCATGGGCAGACCTTCCCGATATTCGGTCGTGGTGATGGATACCGAATCACCCTGCCAGCGATGATCGGCCTTGATGCCGAACAGGTTGAAGCTGGGCTCGCCCTGTTCGCCCCTGATCATGTGGCGTCCCCAGCCGGTTTCGAGCGCGGCCTGGGCAACCATCAACTTCGGATCAATGCCGGAGTCGCGGCTTATCTTCTGGGCTACGGGCAGCAACTCACGAACGAAGTGTTCCGGCGACTCGAAACGTTCGGGGAGCATCGCAGCCTCTTCAGTGGCCGCAGTCGCCACCTGGTCCGCCATGGCGGTCACTTCCCGAACCTGCTCGGGCAGACGGATGGACAGCGCGGGAAGACTGCGATCGTAATCAGCCAGCGTGGCCTTGTGCCCGGCCAGACGATCACCCTCCCCGTCCATGCCGGGAATCTGCCGGCTGAGCTGCCTTACAAGCGCTTCGGCCAGGCCACTGCCCTTGCCGCCGGCCATGGTCAGGCTCATCTGGTTGTCGAACATGTCCCGGTACAGCTCGGACTGGTTGCTGTTGAGGTAGTTGCCTTCGGCGAACACATCACCAGCCTTGCGCATGGACTTGAGCATTTCAGACAGGAACAGGCTCTCGAACTGGCGCGCCACTTCCCGAAGCGCCGCCTGCTTGTCAGTCCGGGCCTGGGCTTTGAGCGCGTTCAGGCCGTTGAAATCGGTATAGACCTGCGCCTGTTGAACCTTGTAATCCTGCATCATGCCACCTAGATCACGATCAGCTCGGCGCGCAATGCACCGGCCTGCTTGAGCGCCTCGAGAACGGCCATGACATCGCCGGGGGCGGCACCCACCTGGTTAACCGCCTGCACAATTTCATTGAGCGTGACCGCCGGGCCAAACTTGAACATGCGCGCCGGCTCCTCGGTAATGGCAATCTGGGTATCCTGCTCCAACGCGGTTTCACCCTCGGCGAACGGGTTGGGCTGCACCACTTCCGGGTTTTCCTGGATCGTGACCGTCAGGTTGCCGTGGGTCACTGCCGCCGGGCTGACTTTGACATTCTGCCCGACCACGATGGTGCCAGTGCGGCTGTTGATCACCACTTTGGCAGCGTCCTGGGCCGGGGCGACCTCAATGTTCTCAAGTATCGAAAGAAAGCTTACCCGCTGGGACGGATCTCGCGGCGCACGCACGGAAACCGAGGTGGCATCGTGGGCATAGGCCATGTCCGGACCCAGACGATCATTCACCGCCTCAACCACCCGGCGAGCAGTCGTGAAATCCGGTCGCAGGAGATGAAAGGTAATGGTGTCGCCCTCAGTAAACGGCGACAAGACCTCACGCTCGATAGTGGCGCCATTCGGGATACGGCCAACGCTGGGAATATTTACGGTAATCCTGGAACCATCCTGCCCCTGGGCACCAAAACCGCCAACCACCAGACTGCCCTGAGCCATGGCGTAGACGTTGTTGTCAGCGCCCTTCAGCGGGGTCATCAGCAGGGTACCGCCGCGCAGGCTGTCGGCGTTGCCGATGGAGGAAACCGTGATATCAATCTCCTGCCCGGCCTTGGCAAACGGTGGCAATGTGGCACTCACGGTTACGGCGGCGACGTTGGTGAGTTTCGGGTTCACGCCTTCAGACAGAGTGATACCGAACTGGTTCATCATGTTCCGGAAGGTCTGATTGGTGAACGGTGCCTTGTCGCCGGTCCCGTCAAGGCCAACCACCAGTCCGTAGCCCACCAGCTGGTTGTTCCTTACCCCTTTGATGCGGGACAGGTCCTTCAGCCGGTCCGCCATCACCGGTGCCGCAACCGCCGCCAGAACAAGTACCCAGGCAAGAAAACGTCGCATGCTCATAGCGGCCACCACTCACTGTTAAAGAAACGGGCAAGCCAGCCCATCTGGTTGGCCTGGTCGAAGTCACCGGTACCGCCATAGGCGATACGGGCATCGGCAATACGGTTTGAGGCAACGGAATTGTCCGGCTGGATATCCCGGGGGCGAACCAGTCCGGTCAGACGGATGTACTCTTCACCATTGGTCAGCGACAGCCACTTTTCGCCCCGGATCCGCAACACGCCATTGGGCAGCACTTCAGTGACCGAGACGGTGATGCTGCCAGCAAGGCTGTTGCTCTGATCCGCGTCGGCCCTGGTTTTAAAATCGCGCTCATTGTTCAGTGACGTGCCGATCCCGAAGTTGCTCTTGCCCAGAATGTTTGGCTCCGGCAACTTGATTTCGTTATCCTTGATGATACGGGTGTCAGCATTCTTGCTGGCACGGGTGGACTCCTGGAGGGTCACTGTCAGTACATCACCCACGTTGAGCGCGACGGTATCCCCGTAAAAGTTATAGTTTCGGGAGACCTGGTAAATCGAACCAGACGCCCTGTCCCTCTGCATCATGGCCTGAGGGCGCACCGGTGCAAACTCGGGGTCATCCGGAATCGCCCGGGGCCGGCTCATGGCCGTGCAACCCTGTAGTAGGATCAGTACCACTAAGGTCGCCAGGGTACTGGCGCCCCGGTTTGTCCGGCTGGATGTCATCGGATTCACGACCTCACCTCTGGCGGCATTAGCCAATGTTGTTGGTAATGAACTGCAGCATCTGATCCGTCGTGGAGACCACCTTCGAGTTCATTTCGTAGGCGCGCTGGGTGGTAATCATGTTCACCAGCTCTTCCACAACCTCAACGTTGGAGGCCTCCACAGAACCCTGTTCAATGGTGCCAAGCCCGAGCAGACCCGCCTCTCCCTCAACGGGGTTCCCGCTGGCAACGGTTTCCTTGAACAGGTTGTTTCCGATGGCCTGCAGGCCCTGGGGATTGATGAAATCCACCAGTGTGACCTGGCCAAGATTCACCGGCGCCGCCTGGTCGTCTGTTATCGCCGTTACCGTGCCGTCCTTGCCAATGGTGACATTGGTGGCGTTATCGGGAACATTGATGGCCGGCTCCAGGAGGTACCCGTCCGGATTGACCACATCGCCGTTCGAGTTCAGCTGGAACTGACCGTCCCGGGTGTAGGCAATCTGGCCATCCGGCAGCAGAATCTGCAGAAAACCCCGGCCATTAATGGCCATGTCCAGCGGCTGCTCGGTAATCTGAAGGTTGCCCTGGGAGAACTGCTTGACCGTGCCCACAACCCGGACACCCGTACCCAGTTGCAGGCCGGAGGGCAGTTCGGAGTTCTGGGTGCTCAGGCCACCGGGTTGCCGGTTGATCTGGTACAGGAGGTCCTGGAAGACCGCCTTGTCCCGTTTGAAGCCGGTGGTGTTGACGTTGGCCAGGTTGTTGGAAATGGTGGACATGTTGATGTCCTGTGCGCTCAAGCCGGTCTTGCTGACCCAAAGTGCTGGATTCATGCTGCTTACTCCGTACGGGGGCGGCAATCAGGCGGCCAGTTTTTGCCGCTTCAGGCCCGCCATGCCACTGTGTTCGGTCGTTACTTAAAGGTTCTGCAACAGCCGTGCCGCTGCTTCGGAATTGTCGTTGGCGGTGGTCATTACCTTCACCTGCATTTCAAATTGCCGGGAAAGCTGCAGATTGGAAATCATCTCTTCCACCGCATTCACGTTGGAGCTCTCAAGAAAGCCGGAAGCGACTCGAAGGTTGGCATCCGGCGGTTCCGGGCCATCCAGTGCCTGGTCAGGCTTGCGGCGCATATGACCATCCAGGCCCTTCTCCAGAGCCTCCGGAGGCGGACTTACCAGCTTCAGGCGATCAACCTCCACCAGCTGGTCAGGCGGGCCACCCACGGGCACGATCGACACCGTGCCATCGGCACCGATCTCGACGTTGTCAAAGGGAGGAAGCGCCACCGGCCCACCGTTACCGAGGACCAGTTCGCCGTTGGCGAGGCGAACCAGGCCGTTCACGTCGATCTGCAGGCTGCCGCTGCGGGTGAACACCTCTTCGCCCTGGTCGTTCTGGATAGCCAGCCAACCCTCGCCCTCAACCGCAACGTCCAGTTTCCGACCGGTTTCCATCAGCGCACCTGCGGACAGATCCGTGCCGGGCCTTTCTGTCATGGCATAGGCGCGGGTCGGGTAATGCTCCCCGAACACAGGCATGCTTCGGGCCTGAGCAAAGTCTTTCTTGAAGCCGGTGGTACTGACGTTCGCCAGGTTGTTGGCGTGGGCCTGCTGGGCCAGCATGTTCTGCTTGGCGCCAGACATACCGATGTAGAGGGCTTTGTCCATGGGAAAACTCCTGCCGGAATTTTGACTGTTTCCAGTCTTCCTGCAGGAGTCATGCCATGTTCGCTATGACGCTGGTTTAACGGCCGCGAGATTAGCGGAGGTTGATGATGGTCTGGGTGACCGCATCGGAGGTTTCAATGGTCTTGGCGTTCGCCTGGTAATTGCGCTGGGCAATGATCAGGTTAACGAGCTCAGACGACAGGTCCACGTTGGACTCCTCCACCGAGCTCGACTTGATGGAGCCGAGCGTTCCGGTGTCGGGCGCGCCAATAATCGGCTGCCCGGACTCGAAGGTTTCCACCCAGGTGGTGTCGCCCACGGGATTCAGACCGTCGGTGTTATTGAAGGCCGCCAGCGCCACCTGTCCCAATGCCTGGGACTGCCCGTTGGTGTACCGGGCAAACAGAACGCCCTGGTCGGATACATCCAGGCCCGACAGCCGGCCGGTGGTGTAGCCATTCTGCTGCTGGTCGTTCACGCCAAACGCCGCCCCGTACTGGGTGGTGCCGCTGAGATTGATCACAAAGGCCGAGGTTGTGGGCGGCTCAGGAATCGGCGTTACCACGGTCTCGCCCGGCGCAGGAGGGCCGTCTGCCCCATTGGGCTGACCGCTCTCGTCCTTCGGAATCCAGTCGTCGATCAGGATTTCGCCGCTCGGATCGCCGTTGATGGACTGCAGCGCGCCATCCTGGTCAAAACGGGCGGTATAGGGTGTCACATCCGTGCCACCGACGAACTCACCGTCGATCTGCGCATACACGGACCACTCGCTCACCCCTACGCCGTTGCCGGGCGAAGGATTCTTCACGAAGAATTGGGTCAGCTCGTGGGAGTTGCCCAGGCTGTCATAAACAGTCGTGGATGTGGCGTGGTTGTAGGTGCGCTGATCCAGCGGGTTGAACTCGTTGGTTACCCGGATCGGCGATGCATTGAAGGCCAGCTCGAAATCGTTGTCCGCGGTGGTGGATGTTACACCGGCCACGGACCGGTCGGCGGTGACGTTCACATCACCGGTCACGGTATCGGAATCGCTGTTGCCGTTACCGTCCGCAAAGCTGTAGCTCAGGGTTTCACCCTGGTTGTGAATCACCCGCAGAACATTGGTACCGCCGGAACCAGCCACAATGGAGGCGGAGATCGCGGTCTCGCTGGAGTTGTTGATTGAATCCACCAGGTCCTGCAGCGAGTTGATGTTGGAGGTATCGAGGGTCAGGGGCGAACCGTTGATATCCAGGCTGAAGGTGAAATTACTGGCACCGCTGATGAAGGCGTCGTTCAGATCCTGGGCGCCGTCGAAGGTCACCGTTGTTGTTGCCGACGCACTCATTCCCGGCGCATTGTTGATCTCCGCCGCCGCTTCCCTCGCGGTGGAGGTTGCGGTCAGATCAACCGGAAAGTTCGGAGTGCCATCCGTATATTGAACATCAAAAGTCTCGCCAGAGATGGCGCTGAAGGCCAGTGGTCCGATGTCCCGAACACGGGTTTCAAGAACGCTCTGGCGGGAATCCAGGTTCAGGTCCGAATCCAGGTTCGTGGTCCGCCTGGGCGCCAGATTATCCGTCTCGATTTGCAGGTCACCGCGAATCCCCGAGAGATTCCCGTCCTCATCGGCGGTATACCCCTGCACCCGCATGTTCTGGTTGTTGATCACATAGCCGTCTTTATCAATCGAGAACTGGCCGGCCCGGGAATAGCGGATCTCACCGCCGTTATTCAGGATAAAGAACCCGTCGCCGCTGATGGCCATGTCCAGGCCGTTGTCGGTAAAGCTGATGTTGCCCTGACCGAAAGACTGCTTCACATCCTGCACCCGAACGCCGTCGCCGATCGGGTTGGTGCCGGCGCTCAGGAAGCCGCTGGCGTAGAGATCGCCAAACTGGGCCTTGCTGCCCTTGAAACCCACGGTGCTGGCGTTGGCAATATTGTTGCCGGTGACGTCCAGATCCACCGATGCAGCGCGAAGGCCACTCAAACCTGTGTTAAATGCCATGGTTAACCCCCTGGTGTTTCACCGGACTCAGTTAATTTGTTTCACATCAGACAGGGCAATCGAGCCCATGCCTGCAAGATTCAGGGTGATGGAACCGCCCTGCCCGAGCGATACGCTGTCAACGTTGGCGCTCACCATGGTACCCAGCTGCTGTGGGCCATCGGGATAGGAGGCCTCGGCCACAATCCGGTAAGGTCCAGGCGGCAAAGGATTGCCGTTGCCGTCCTGGCCATCCCAGCGGAACGACACCACGCCCGCCTGGCTGCTGCCCATATCAATCTGCCGCACCCGCTCGCCGTTCTTGCCTTCAATCGACAGGCGAAGACCTCCGGTGGACGCCGGTACCTCGATGGTGCCGGTAATCTCACCTTCTGCGCCCAGAATGCCGAACTGGGAGGGTGCCAGAACCGACTTGCCCACCATGGCAGAGGCCTGGAGTGCCTGTGTGGAGCGGAACTGGCCCACCACATCCTCAACCGTTCCGGAGAGATTCTGCATCTCCTCCAGAGAGCTGAACTGTGCCAGCTGGGAGATAAACTCGCCGTTGTCCTGGGGCTCCAGGGGATTCTGGTTCTTCAACTGCGCCAGCATGAGTTCCATGAACTCGTTACGGCCCAGTTCACTGGTACCGCTGCCCGTCTGTTTCTGCTGCGCCCGGTACTGGCTCAGAACATCCGACGCGTCTGTTGCATTCACTGCAGTCATGATTTGCTCCTCACCGAATTACTGCTGACCAAGCGTCAGAATGCGTTGCATCATGGACTTGGCGGTATTCATCACATCCACGTTCATCTGGAAGCTCCGGGACGACGACATCATGTCCGCCATTTCCTCCACCACGTTCACGTTCGGGTAGAACACGTAACCGTCCTCGTTGGCGGCCGGATGGTGGGGCTCGTAGCGCATCTGCAGCTCTTCCTGGCTCTCGACAATGCCGTCCACACGCACGCCCGCTCCGGGGCCCTGATCCGCCGCCATCGGGAAGTTGCCCTGGCCCGGGTTCATCATCGACTGCTGGATTGCCGCAAACACCGGCTTACGCGCCCGATAGGTGGTATCGGTACTCGAGCTGGCCGTCTCGGCGTTGGCAATGTTGGATGCGGTGGTGTTCAGCCGCAGTGATTGCGCGGTCATGCCGGAACCGGCGATATCAAAAATGCTGCCCAGTGACATGAGAAATCTCCTTCGCTAATCCTGTGGCTTACTCGCCCTTCAAAGCCTTGGTAAGGCCGCTGAACTTGCTGTTCAGAAACTGGAAGCTGGCCTGAAAATCCATCGCATTACGCATGAACCGGGTCTGCTCCTGCTGCGCGTCCACGGTATTGCCGTCCACTGACGGCTGGTGCGGCACGCGGTACAGCAGTTCGCCGTCGGCACCCGGGGTGGAGGTATCCATGTGCGCATCATGGGTTTTGCTCATGTTGAACCCGCTCATGGACTCCTGGGCCTTCTGCATCATCGCCTGGAAATCAACGTCCCTGGCCTTGAAGCCCGGGGTGTCAGCGTTTGCCAGGTTGTTTGCCAGCACCTCGGCCCGCTTCACACGGGCCTCCACGGCGTGCTGATGAATGCCCAGAGCGTTGTCGAACGAAATTGCCATGTTGCCTCCAGATACTGCGCCAGCAGTGCGACTCAACATTGCCGCCTGCGTTTCATGACAGGATCAAAGCAAGGCGAATGCCAGAATTGGAAAAGCGGTTGAAATTAGCGGGAGGAGCGGTGTTTGCGGGCGGGTATCGTGCCGGTCGGCAAGCCTGGGCATAACCAGGGCCGCGAAAAAGCGGCAAGGAACTTCCCCCGGAACAAGGGGGAAGTTTCGGGGATCAGGCTACGGCCATTGGCGAACGAACTCGGCCACCTCCGGGCGCGGGACGGCGGGTTTGGCCTGGGCCACCCGGCCAGTGTAGAGAAAGCCGACGATCTGCTCGTGCTCCTCGAGGCCCAGCCCCTCCCGTACGGCAGCGTTGTAGGCTACGGAACCGGTACGCCACATAACGCCGAACCCGGCTTCCTGAAGCGCCAGCTGGACAAAACTCATGCCCACCGCGGCAGACATCACCTGCTCGATTTCCGGCACCTTCGGGTGAACCACCGGGGAGGCAACGCCGACAATGATCATCGGGGCCCGCAGCGGCGCCCGGCGCAGCTTGTCGATTTCTTTTTCGTCACTGTTATTGGCACAGGTGGCAGCAAACAGCTGGCCCAGCTTCTCCAGACCATCACCCTGTATCACCAGATACCGCCAGGGACGCAGGAGGGCGTGGTCCGGAGCCCTGGCGGCACAGGCGAAGGCCTGCTTCAGGGTAGCGGCATCCGGAGCGGGCGCCTCCAGCCTGGGCTGGGAGGAACGGTTCAGCAGGAAATCAGTAACGGATGTCATAACGGCTCGCTGTCAGGTGAATGAAAGAACGCACGCAGCCATCCCATGCCGGTGAATTGTGGCCCGTACGTAATGCTGTTAATCTTTAGTCGTAGTCGAGAACGCCAAACACTCGCCAATAACTAACAATAAAGCTGACTCGCAGCGACTGTCTTACAACGAAGAGTGGCAACGCAATGAGCAACGAACAAACCTTCAACAGCTTTTCCGAATTCTACCCGTACTACCTAGAAGAACACAGCGATGCCATCTGCCGTCGCCTGCATTTTGCCGGCAGCCTGCTTGTATTGATCGTGGGTGCCTGGGCGCTGACCTCGGGCAAGTTCGTCTGGCTTCTGGCGTTGCCGGTTATCGGGTACGGATTTGCCTGGATAGGCCACTTCAAATTCGAGAAAAACCGCCCCGCGACCTTCAAATACCCACTGTACAGCCTCATGGGCGACTGGGTCATGTTCCGTGACATGCTGATCGGCAGGATTCGTTTCTGAGATGATGAGCGCGCCGCCGGATTTGCGCAGCGCCAGCAGCTCCGCTGGCAGGGCCATGGCCATTGAAGGCGCCGGGAACCCGGTGGCCATTCCGCCCATGCCCGATTACAACGGCCGTATTCTCGCGTACACGTCCACGGCGGCGATCATCGTCACGGGGGTACTGCAGAATGCCTTCGATTTCTGGCTGCTCTGGCTGGTCGCCGGCGCCCTGACCTGGCCTCACATTGCCCACGCTCTTACCCGGCGCACGTTTCTGCGCAACTCACCACGCATCCGGCAGAAAATGCTGATTGTCGATTGCGTGATCGGCGGTGGTTTTATTGGCTGCATCGGCCTGATTGTCATACCTTCCCTGGCCGTTGCGCTGATGCTCATGTTCAGTTGCCTGATCGTGGGCGGCATACGTCAATGGTTCCTGGGCACTATGTTCATGATCGCCGCCATTGCAGTATCCGTGGCCATTCTTGGCCCGGCCCCGGGTCCCCACTCTCCGCTGCTGACCAGCATCGTCTCGATCCTGTCCACCGGCCTGTACATCTGCGTTACCGCCTACTATTCGCATCAGCAGGCACGGGCCCTGATGCTGGCGAAAACCCAGATCCAGAACCAGCGGGAGCAGTCCATCGCCCTGTCCCACAAGCTGTCCAAGTACCTGTCTCCCCAGGTCTGGCAGTCCATCTTCACCGGTGAGCGCGATGTACGCCTGGAAACCCAGCGCAAGAAGCTCGCCGTGTTCTTCTCGGACATCAAGGGCTTTACCGAGCTCTCGGAAGAGATGGAGCCAGAGGCGCTTACCGAGCTGCTGAACCACTACTTCAACGAAATGTCCGAAGTAGCCCTCAAATACGGCGGCACCATCGACAAGTTCGTCGGCGATTCCATCATGGTATTCTTCGGCGACCCTACCAGCCGTGGGCAGCGGGAAGACGCCTTTGCCTGTGTATCCATGGCCATTGAAATGCGCAAGCATATGAAGATCATGCGCCAGAAATGGCGCAGCCAGGGCATCAAGACGCCCCTGGAAATCCGCATGGGCATCAGTACCGGCTACACCACCGTGGGCAACTTCGGCGCCGAAAACCGCATGGACTACACCATTATCGGCAAGGAAGTGAACCTGGCCAGCCGCCTGGAGTCACTGGCCCAGCCGGGAGAAATACTCGTTTCCTACGAGACCTTCTCCCTGATCAAGGACAAGATCATGTGCCGGGACAAGGGCGAAATCACGGTGAAGGGCTTCGGCAAACCGGTACCTATCTATGAGGTGGTCGACTTCCGGCGCGACATGGGGCCCCACCGGAGTTTCCTGGAGCACGAGCACAGTGGCTTTGCCATGTACCTGGATTCCGACAAGGTGACCGAGAAAGAACGCCAGTGCATCCTGTCAGCGCTGGAAGACGCCGCAGACCGCCTGCGGCGCGAGGAAGACCTTTCCTGACCCTTACTGCCGGATCAGTCGTGGTCCGGCATCCTGACCTGTTTCAGTACTGCGCCAGGGATTGATATCCAGACCTCCGCGCCGGGTGTAGCGGGCGCACACCGTCAGCGATTCCGGCCGGCACCGGGCCATGATGTCCGTGAACACGGTCTCCACGCAGTGTTCGTGAAAATCCTGCTTCTGACGGAAACTGACCACATAACGCAGCAGGCTCGCCCGGTCGATCCGCGGCCCGGTATAGCTGACCAGCAAGGTGGCCCAGTCCGGTTGGCCGGTCACCGGGCAGTTGCTTTTCAGCAGATGCGAGCACAGTTGCTCGGTAACAACAGTACCGCCAGCAGACAGCGAATCAGGCGAGTACTCGTAGACCGGCTCGGTCACCGGCTCGTCATCAATCAGCTCGAACCCCGCCGGGCGGCCAATGGCCTCCCCGGACTCATCAACGCTGTGCAGGCGCACCTGCACCGACCCGCCACAGGCACTGGAAAGATCCTGCGCAATCACCTCGGCCACCTGCTCCTGGCTGGAATAAACCGCCTGGTTGAGGGAGTTCAGGTACAGCTTCAGAGATTTGGATTCGACAATGGCCGGCGATGCAGCCGGGAACACCAGTTCTGCCCAGGCTACCTCGGGCACGCCACCGGGGCGAAGCCAGGACACCTCCCAGGCCTGCCAGAGATCCTCGCCAAACCAGGGCCAGCGACCGTCCTCAAGCCCCAGTCGCCGACGGTTTTCTTCCCTGGCAACGGGAAACAGCAGGCCCGGGTCGTAACTGTCTGGATAGTCGCTTGTCTTGCCAAGCGGTGCGTTGTTAAGTGCCATAGAAGGTCCTGAGGTCAGTGGCGGATACCCTTGCCACGCGCCAGCATTTTCATGGAAATGAAGGCCAGGATGGCAATGAACACCAGAATCATACCAAGAGATACGAAGGGATTGACGTCCGAGACACCAAGGATGCCGTAACGGAACCCGTTGACCATGTACAGGATCGGGTTCGCCATGGAAACACCCTGCCAGAACGCCGGCAGCATATCGATGCTGTAGAACACGCCACCTAGGTAGGTCAGCGGCGTAAGCACAAAGGTCGGCACGATTGAGATATCATCAAACTTGGTGGCCAGCATCGCGTTGATGAAACCGCCAAGAGAAAACAACGCCGAGGTGAGGAACACCGTCAACACCATCATTGGAACGCTGTGAATGGATAACCGCGTGAATGCCAGGGACAGCAGGGTCACGATCAGGCCTATGCCGAGCCCGCGCGCCATGCCGCCAGTCACATAGCCCGCCAGGATCACCCAGTTGGGCACTGGCGACACCAACAATTCCTCGATACTGCGCTGGAACTTCATCGAAAAGAACGAAGACACCACGTTCGAGTAGGAATTGGTGATCACCGCCATCATGATCAGCCCGGGCACAATAAACGCCATGTAGTCGAATCCGCCCATCTCACCGATGCGCGAACCGATCAGGTTACCGAAGATAATGAAGTAGAGTGTCATGGTCACCGCCGGCGGCAACAGGGTCTGGGCCCAGATGCGGGTAAACCGGCGAATTTCGCGAACCACGATCGTGCTGAAGGCAGTCAGTATGGCCTGGGGGCTCATGCGGCGCCCTCCATGGCCTTGCGACTCTCTGCCGCGTTCTCCTCCACCATGCGGATAAAGAGCTCCTCCAGCCGGTTGGCCTTGGTGCGCATGCTCACAACCTTGATGCCAAGTTGCTCGAGCTGCACGAACACTTGGTTTAATCCCTGCCCTTTCTCCACGTCTACTTCCAGCGCGCCCTCGTCGTCCAGGCGGGTGGCAAATCCGGACAATTCCGGAGCGGAATCCAGCGGCTCCTCGGTATCGAGCACAAAGGTCTCCAGGCTAAGCTGCTGCAGCAGCGCCCGTTTGCTGGTGTGCTTGAGGATACGACCGTGGTCGATGATGGCGATATTGCGGCAAAGCGCTTCCGCCTCCTCAAGGTAGTGCGTGGTCAGGATAATGGTGGTGCCCTGGCGGTTGATCTCCTCCAGGAAGGTCCACATCGACCGGCGCAACTCGATATCAACACCGGCAGTGGGTTCGTCAAGGATCAGCAGCCTGGGTTCGTGCACCAGGGCGCGGGCAATCATCAGGCGGCGCTTCATGCCACCGGACAACATTCGCGCCGGGGTGTCTCGCTTCTCCCACAGGCCCAGCTTCTTCAGGTATTTCTCCGCCGAGACCGATGCCTGCTTGAGCGGAATACCGTAGTAGCCCGCCTGGGTGGTCACAATATCGAACACCTTCTCGAACTGGTTGAAGTTGAACTCCTGCGGCACCACACCGAGGTTCAGCTTGGCGTCGGAAAGATGGGTATCAATGTCCTTGCCGAACACCCGAACCTTGCCCCCGGTTTTGTTCACCAGCGAACAGACGATACCCAGGGTGGTGGATTTACCCGCGCCGTTGGGGCCAAGCAGCGCAAAAAAGTCGCCCTCGGCGACGTTCAGATCAATCCCTTTCAGGGCCTGGAAGCCATCGCCATAGGCCTTGGTCAGACCCTCAATTTCCAGTGCATTGGTCATAGACGATTCCGATCCTGCGGTGGGCAGGGGCCAGTCGGCCTGGCGCTCTGCCGGAATTTAGAATGCTATTAATTGTGACTGTCCCCGCAATTTCAAGGGGCTGGAGCCGGGGCTTCGGGCTCGGCCCGCCCGCGAATCAATCATGGAAACTGCGACAGGAATCCCGATATGAGGCAATACCCGTCCCTATAATGCGGTTACAACAACTTACAAAAGACGCCGCAACCCGGTGCAGGCGTGCTGAAACGAAGGAATGTACGACACACCATGAGATCCGTTCACCGCTTCCAACTGGCCTTCACCCTGATAGGCACCCTGTTATTGTCTGGCTGTTTTGACGACAGCGGCGGCTCCGCGGGCGATGACACCCTCGCCGGCCGGCTGAATTTCAATGGCGTCAGTGGCCTGGGCTACCAGACGGCGAGCCAGTCCGGCACCACCACAGACCGCGGCGAGTTCCGCTACTACCCCGGCGAAACCGTTGAATTCCGCGTAGGCGATCTGTCGTTGGCGCAGGGAGTACCCGCCGGCCAATACGTCACCTTCCTCGAATTTTTTCCGGACGTGCGCACAGCGCTGCAGGCACCCCTGGTCGACAGCGAAGGGTTGAGCACCCACACGCTGCGGGAGCAGCAGTTGTTGCAGAACGTCCCGCTGAATAACCTCTCCCGGTTGCTGATCGCCCTGAACTGGACCGAGAACATCGGCGAGGGCGAGGGTATCGAAATCCGCGAGCGGGTGATCAGGCAGCTCAACGCGGCCCTGCCGGGCCTGAGTTCGCCCATAGACTTCAACGTCAGTGAAGCGGAGTTTACCGCCGAGGGATCGAACGTGTCCCCGGCCAATCAGCTGCTGGCCGAGATCTGCTTTTACCCGGAAGACGACCCGCTCTGTCAGCCCCCGCCTACCCTCGAAGAAATTGACAACGCGCCGTCACGGCCGCTGGATGAAAACACCATCGATCCGGATGTGGTCTACAGCGAGGATCTCGCTGCTCTCCGGACCCGGATCCTGGAGTCCGTGCGCACAGTAACGGAAATAGACAACGAAACCGTGAAAACCTACCTCTCCCGGGAACTGAAAGCGATCACTACGGCAGTGGCAAATCGTTATTACCTGGATGAGGAGGTGGCGAGTGTTCCGGCGAGTGATACCGCCATTAAGTCCGTGGCCATCCGGAAGATCGGTGGTGAGCTGGCCCTTGCCGAGCTGGAGGCCATCAGCACCCGCCCCCAGGATGTTCAGATACATGCGACAGACTGGCAAAGCGGCGAGGTGGAGTACTTTGTGGCGGGTCCTGCGGGCGGAGAATCAGAACTCCTGCTGAGCTTCCGCCCGGAGGACACCTATCGGTGGGTCCGCAAACAGCTGCGGGTACTTATCCGTTAATCAGTCGGCCAAGGCCCCAGCGCGATTCAACGCCGGTGACGTCGTACATGGCCGGGTCCATTCCTTCGGTGCCATGGGGCAGACATTCACGGATCTGGACCGCTTCGGCTGCATCGCGTTCCTCATTGTAGCGCGCCAGATCGATAATCTTCGCGGTTTTCAGGGGCCGTGCCTCGGTGTCTGTCATCACCATCACCCGAGGCCAGAGCCGGCGTTCCGGAGAGTGTGAAACCACGATACCGCGCTGGCCGTCCGTCAGCTCGACCAGACTGCCCGTCGGGTAGATGCCAATCGCCTGGATAAATTTCTCCACCAGGTCTTCCTGAAACTCAATATTGCGCATCTCATACAGCAGGGTCACCGCCTTGGCAGGGGTGAGCGGCTCGGAATGCTTGCGGGGGGCAATCAGCGACTCGAAGAACTCTGAAATACCGGCCACCTTGGCCAGCAAAGGAATCCGGTCACCCCGGATACCCTCAGGGAACCCCGATCCGTTATGACGCTCCCGATGGCACTGAACCACGCTCAGCACGGCACGTGAGAGCCCGCTGTCCTGCAGCATGGCAACACCCCGGTTGATGTAACCCCTATAGGTTGTGTACTCCTCAGCGCTCAACTGTCCTTCCCGGGCGAGCATGTCTGCCGGCAGGCTGGTTTTTCCCACCTGGGACAGAAGGCAGCCAAGGCCCAGATGGTTCAGGAGCCCTTCGTTAAGGCCAAGGTGACGCCCGCACACCAGCGCCCACACGGCGGTGTTGAGAGCATGCCGGTATAGATAGCTGTCATGGGCCCGGGTACGACTCAGCCACAGCAGGGCGTCTGGTTGCCGGATGACGCTGCTCACCATCTTGCTGGTGATTGTCGCAATCGGCCGCAAATCGGGTACGCCTTCGGATCGCAGGGTGTTGAACAGTTGTCCCAACGCGTCTTCCACGTCATCCAGAAGACGTTTGGATGTCTTTATTTCCTTCTTCAGCGTGGTGACTGTCTCGTAGGTCACCGGCTCACGAATACTCAGGGGCGGCAACTGCAGCTGCTCGCGCCCTCCGCGCCTGGCAGCCGCACGACCAAATACTGGTTTGCTGTTGCCCTTCACAGACCGCGATTCACGAATCTCGGCAACGTCGATCATCACCCACTTGCAGTGGGACACGAGCGCACGGATATCGTCCTGGGAGCGGATGTGAAAACCCTGGATCGGGAAAGGCGTCTGGTGCCACGGCCTGTCCAGATCGGACACGAACATGCCCACTTCCAGATCATGCACTGCCACTTTCTTTTGTTGGACACCCACGGGACCACCTCACAATAAAGACGTTTCGATGGCTACCATTTTGACCCAACGTCCAGAAGACACAATTACAAATTCGTATCGCGGAGTAACCCAAAGGCCACAAAAGGTAACGCTAATATTCAGGAGGCAACAAAGTGTAGCAATGTGATGGCGGTCACACTGGAACGTCAGAAAGTGTCACTCTGCGTCACATACGGAGTCGTCAAAACGAGGCGGCTTTGCGATCAGGGACCCTCGCGGAGCCTTGCGCACATAGACGGTATAGGGCACTGCTGAGGCCCTGAGGTAATCCAGATTGCGGGCGTCATCACCCTGCCCCTCAGCGACCACCGAAGGCTCACAGGACACCAGAAGTTCCAGCTTACCGCCTACCCCGGCAATGCGAGCGGCGGGATCCTGGGGATTGATGGCCATGCATCGGAACTCGGGCGTTGCCGGTTGACCGGTGGCTGCTACCAGATCCTGCCCCTTCTCTCCACAGGCCCGGATGCCGGTAGCACACTGCCCGGCCTGGTCGTCATCCCCATCCCTCAGGCGCCACACTCTGTCACTGCACTGGGTCTCCAGCTTTACCGAGGTAGCCCGGTTCCCAAGGAACCACCAGTCCGGATACTCGGCCGTCTGCCAGGAGAGGCGAACCTGCCTGGGTTCGCCAGAGGAGTTGGCAGCCGGAAACATGGCGAAATGGGAGTAGTAACTGGCACATCCGGACACTGACAACAGCAGCAGGCATGCCGCCAGCGGCCTGGCCAGCAAGGTGAAGGACAGTCGCCTGGCCGTTGTTTCTTCAGAGCTTAAATGGGTTGGTCTGGGCACAGTCATCGAACGGGCGCATTCCCTGGCATCGGTAACAAACGCTTGCCATTATCCACTTAGAACCAGCGCAATCCGCCTATCAGTCACCATTTTCATCAAATTGCAGCCCGTAGCCGTCATTGGTTTTTCGCACCACGACCATCTGCAAGGTCGGCGCGGGCACGGGCAGCCCCTGCACCTGAACCGTCACCCTGTCGCCAATTTCCGGGGCAAAGGGCTCGGCATCGACGACAACAAACACGCCGCCATCGGAAATGTCACGGGTTGAGAAGACGAACTCGCCCAGCTCCCCGTGGACCACTTTCACTTTCGCACTCATGGCAGTGCGAATGTGCTCTCTTCGCTCAGTCCCGGACATCAATGGATCCCACTACTTTTTGCATAGTTTTTATGATCTTCCGAAGCATAGCACCATTTTGCTGAAAATATCCCAGAGGAGTTATTGACTACACTTGTAACACAAATGAGAATAGTTGCTGTTTTTAAACGCCTGTGCAATTCAATACAGGCCAAAGACACCGCAACGCCCTGAAAAGGACAAAACTATGCGAATGAAACTGGCAGTTACCGCCGCAATGGCCCTGAGCGCCCTTCCCCTGACAGCCTCCGCCGACGGCGAGGTGAACGTCTACTCCTACCGTCAGGCATACCTGCTTGAGCCCCTGCTCAATGCATTCGAGCAGGAAACCGGAATCAAGGCCAATGTGGTCTTTGCCAAGCAGGGTCTGGCGGAACGCCTGGAGCGCGAAGGCCGCAACAGCCCGGCAGACGTGGTTATGACCGTGGACATCTCCCGCCTGAACGAGCTGGTGGAGCGCGATCTGGTTCAGCCGGTGGATAACGACGTGCTGGAAGAGAACATTCCGGAAAACCTGCGCCACCCCGAAGGCAAATGGTTTGCCCTGACCACCCGCGGACGCCTGATTTTCGTCTCCAAGGAGCGCGTTGAAGAAGGCGCCATCACCACCTACGAGCAACTGGCGGACGACAAATGGGAAGGCCGCATCTGCACCCGTAGCGGCAAGCACCCGTACAACATTGCCCTGTTCTCCTCAATGATCGCCCACCACGGCGAGGCAGAGACCGAGCAATGGCTCGAGGGTCTGAAGGACAACCTGGCGCGCAAACCCCAGGGCGGCGATCGTGACCAGATCAAGGCCATTGCCGAGGGCGTCTGCGATGTCGCCATCGGTAACAGCTATTACTACGGCAACATGCTGCAGGATGAGAGCCAGCGCCCGATCGCCGAACAGGTCCGCCTGGTATTCCCGAACGCCGATGGCCGTGGCACCCACGTGAACATCAGCGGTATCTCGCTGACCAACAGCGCCCCGAACCGGGAAAACGCCATCAAGCTGATGGAATTCCTGTCCTCGCCGGAAGCCCAGCGCATTTACGCGGAGGCCAACACCGAGTACCCCGCCAACCCGGCGGTAGAGCCCTCTGGCCTTGTAACCGAGTGGGGCGAGATCAACCCGGATAACCTGTCACTGCAGGAAATTGCCGATCATCGCAATGCAGCGGTGAAACTGGTTGACCGCGTCGACTACGACGGCGAGTGATCCACGGTTGGTGGGGGCGGGTTCGCCGCCCTCGCCTTCCATGCGAACCGCGTGTGTCCTGCTGTCAGTCGTTGCAGGCACCACGCGAGCTGTCTACAATCTGCACCCTCGCTCGGGTAACCGCACGTTTTTAAAGACAGGAACATCATGACAGAGGCCGCAACCAGCACACATCCCGGGGTATCCCAACCCCTGCTGGCCAAACGCACCTCTGCCCGATGGCTGATCAGCGCTTTCATTACAACCGCCATCGTCGCCCTGCCCGTGCTCTCTGTTATTTTTCTGGCCTTCTTCCCGGAAGAGAACATCTGGCCCCATCTGATCAACACCACCCTACCGAGATACCTGACCACCACCGTGCAATTGATGATCGGGGTAGCCGTGATCACCCTGGTGGTTGGCCTGTCTTCGGCCTGGGCGGTCACCATGTGTGAATTTCCCGGCCGCAGGTTCTTCGAGTGGGCCATGCTGCTCCCCTTCGCCGTGCCGGCCTATGTGATTGCCTATGTGTACACCAGCCTTCTGGACTACGCCGGCCCCGTGCAGGGAGCACTCCGGGACTGGTTTGGCTGGACCAGCGCCGCCGATTACTGGTTCCCTGAGATACGGAGCCTTGAGGGCGCCACGCTGATGATCGGCCTGGTGGTGTACCCTTACGTGTACCTGCTGGCCCGGGCCGCGTTCCTTGAGCAGTCGCCCTCGCTGTTCGACGTCAGCCGAAGCCTCGGCCACTCCGCCATCAGCACCTTTTTCCGGGTGGTTCTGCCCATCGCCCGCCCGGCCATTGCGGTTGGCCTGTCGCTGGTGTTGATGGAAACCCTGAACGACTTTGGCACCGTTGATTTCTTCGCCGTCCAGACCCTCACCGCCGGCCTGTTCGATACCTGGATGAACCTGGGCAATCTTGGCGGCGCAGCCCAGATTGCCACCACCATGCTCATTTTCGTGGTGATTCTGGTGACCCTGGAGCGTTACTCCCGCCGGCGCCAGCAACAGTACGCCGCCCGCGACAACCGCGAGCCGATACGCCGGTTCAAGATGTCGTTCGGTCGCCAGATGATCTGCCTGGCCGTGTGCGCGGTTCCTGTGCTGCTGGGCTTTGTCATTCCCGGTGCAACCCTGGGCCTGTATGCCTGGGAGTATTTTGACGAGAGCTGGAATCCTGAATTCGTCCGCAACACCTTCAACAGCCTGTTTCTCTCAAGCGCTGCCGCTCTGACCACCCTGCTGATTGGCATCACGCTGGCCTACAGTCGACGCCTGCACAACACGCGGGGCATGCAGGTTCTGATGCGCCTCTCAAGCCTTGGTTATGCCATGCCCGGTGCCGTGCTAGCAGTGGGTGTGATCGTACCTCTGGCGGGATTCGATAACTGGCTGGACAGCCTGATGCGGGAGTTTTTCGGCGTCAGTACCGGGCTGCTGCTGAGCGGCACCGCCTTTGCACTGGTGTTTGCCTACACAGTACGGTTCCTGGCGGTGTCTGCCGGTAGCGTGGAAAGTGCCCTGCAGAAGATCACCCCCAGCATGGACATGGCCTCGCGCTCGCTGGGCCACACCCCCGGCAAGACCCTGGTGCGGGTGCACCTGCCCATGCTTCGCGGCACTCTGGTTACTGCGGCGCTGGTGGTGTTTGTGGATTGCATGAAGGAGTTGCCGGCCACCCTGATTCTGCGGCCGTTCAATTTCGAGACCCTGGCCACCTACGTATACCAGTTTGCCTCCGACGAACGCCTGTTCCACAGCGCCCTGCCGGCCCTGATCATCGTGCTTGCGGGCATTGTACCCATCATCCTGATGAGCCGGTCGATCTCGAACAGCCGGTCGATCGCCTGAGTCTCCGGCTTTAGCAGCTTTGACAGGCCCTAGTTGGCAAGGCCTTAAAGAGTAACCCGGGATTTCACGTCCCGAACTACAAAGCGGCCCTGAAACACCGCCACCGGATCGCCTTCGGGTGCCGCCGTGGGCTGACCACAGAACACCTCGGCGGTCAGGTCCAGGCGCCCCTTGCCGTGCTTCGCCAGGCTCTTGCGGAACCGTTCCGGAACCTCTTCCCCGGGCAACCGGCAAACCACGTAAAAGTCGGAGGTCACCGGCTCCAGGTAATCAATGGTGCCGTTCTGAACCACCACCGTTGCCCTGAGTCCCAGGTCCCACAACGCCAGTTCGGTTACGCCCCAGGCGGTGGTAACCGCCGCCGCGTACACGCTTCCGCCGAAGCCCGTTCCCTGGTGGTTGCTGTTCGGTTCCAGCGGCGCGCTCAGAAGCAGCGAATGGCCATCCCAGGAATGCAGCTGAATACCCATGGCCCGGGAGAGGGGTATCTCGTCATGGACACGTTTCTGGAAAAGGGACAACTGGCTCATAACATCCTCCTGATATCGTTCCAGTTTAGGCCTGCGCCTGCCTTTTCCCTATGCGACTAACGTCGGTTTTTACCCCTAATCGAGTAGGAGGGGGAGTTACCTCCCCCGTCCTCTCACACCACCGGGCATACGGTTCCGTACCACGGCGGTTCCCACTTCCCAATACTGGGCGAGCTGCGTTCCGTTGATCTTCCGCCTGTCAGAGTGCATTGCGCTGCAACTGTGTCCGAGGTTCCGCCTCGTCCACGTATGTTGCGAGCCCTCGCTTGAGGCATCTGCAAGCTCTAATCAGAGATAAGATCCGACTATCCACTCATAGTGGGTTCAGCCCTTCAGTACGCGGTAACGCACCTACTACGGCCTCTGCTGAGTTCTGGCAGCCCATCCCCACCCCTCACGAGGTGAGTAGCACAACGGCAGA
>NZ_JBHIXV010000002.1:0-187788 GCF_041984545.1 Marinobacter sp.
GGCAAGGTGCTGTTCAAGGAAGTGAACAAGCATTTGGAGAAAAATGGCCTGATGCTGCGTGAAGGCAGCATTGTTGACGCCACTATTATCTCCGCCCCCAGCTCTACCAAGAACAGCACGGGCAAACGTGATCCGGAAATGCACCAGACCAAGAAGGGCAACGAATGGCATTTCGGGATGAAAATGCACATCGGTGTCGACGATACGCTGGGGCTGATTCACAGCCTTGAGACCACCGCCGCCAACGTTCACGACATCCTACCTACCGGTAAGCTGCTGCACGGCGAAGAGCAACGCGTCTTTGGTGATGCCGGCTATCTTGGGCTTCAAAAACGGGACGAGCACAAGCACCGTGAAAACGTCTCCTGGTTCATCGCCAAACGGCCCGGCACCCGGAAGAAGCTGACCGCCAACAAACTGAAAGCCGAGAAAATCAAAGCCAGTGTTCGCGCCAAGGTGGAGCATCCCTTCCGGTACATCAAACAGGTCTTTGGTTACAGCAAAGTCCGTTATCGCGGCCTGGCCAAGAATACCAACCGGCTGCACTTGCTGGCTGCGTTCAGCAACCTTTTGATGGGTGAAAAATACGTGCTGGCGTAGGGCCAGTGCGCCTGTTTTCCGCCAAAATGGCGGGAAACGGGCAAAAAAACACACAAATAACGGGAAAATAGTGTCTGAATCTTCGGTTTTTTGCCGGTTAAACCCAAAATCGACAAAAATCAGCGGTTATTCAGACCTTCCCTAATTCCAGGTGATATTCCTTTTTAATAATGCTAATCAAATAAAGTTTGTTCCCATAAATGCATAAAAGGCTTTTTTAGTCGGGTCTGGCGCCTCAAAATTAAAAAGCGGGTGATCGCAGTAATGGGCCCTTCGGCCACATCTTTGTTAGCTGTCTGGTAACGGTGGGCAGATCCTCCTGGGGCGAGTCAACGCTGCGGGCCCCGGTGTGGATTTCGCGAATTGGCTCCCGAATGCTTGTTACCATGGGGCCGAAGGCAGACAGCAACTAGCCGAATGCGTCGCCCCGATCATTGCGAACCTCCAGCGTCAGTTTCCCGGAGGGGTTCTTACATTGGTGGTTTTCACGGATTCGGTTACGGGCCCAGAATGGTGCGGGTCATCGGCCAGGCAATCACCAGCGCGAGCAGCACGGCGATGAAGGTAACTAAGAGTACCGCTTTCAAGGGCGCTGCAATATCACTGGCTTTCTGCGCGAGTTTCTTGGCCAGCTCAATCTTCGGGGGCTGCTCGTGCAGCAGGAACCGGATCCCCTCGATTCGGGTGTTAAGGACATTTGCCTCAACCCTTCTGGCCGAGCCGACAATGAGAGGGCGTTCCTTGGACTGGCTCAGGCTCTAGATGCTGAGCCCGGCAATGATCAGTTAGGCGTCTCTTCCTGTCCGCTGAGGTACGGTGCCGGCGGCGCCGATTGTGTGGACGCCTCCACCCGATCGGCGTTGCCCGCTTCCGGCTGGAGATTGTGGCGACGCTTGAGGAGCCTGGCGAATTCGAGCAGCAACACCCGGTCCGTGTCCGGTAGCAAGACAAAGGCGGCGTTCAAGGCGTCCTGCTTGGTATCGAGATGCTTTCGTTCGGCGATGGAGAAGATATCCGCCACCGCCAGATTGAGCGCCTCGGCCAGGCGGTAGAGCAGTTCCAGGCTCGGCTTCGCGAGTCCTCGCTCGATTCTGGACAGGTTACCGACGTGTGAGTCGCAACGCTGGGCCATCTCTGCCAGAGTCATGCCTTGCTGTTTTCTCAAGCGTCTGATCGCCTGCCCTAGATTCATTGGATTTACCTGCTAGCAACACCCTGATCTTACCGGCAAAAACAGAAACAGACAAAGTTGCATTAAGCACATAAATTCGGGGTTGATAAAGCCTTTGCAGCAAACGCCACCGGCTCTGAACGAAGCCAGTCATTGCCGGTGGCTGCCTGCCTTGAAATGCAACCTCACGCCAGACGAAAACGCTCGGAAATGCCTTTCAGATCACTTCCCAGGCTGGCGAGGTCGTTCGACGATACCGCGATTTGCTGGTTGGCGGTGGCGTTCTGGTCGGTAACTTCGCGGATGCTGACCACATTCTTGCTGATGTCCTCGGCCACCGAGGTCTGTTCCTCAACCGCCGTGGCAATCTGCTGGTTCATCGATTGTATGGTCGAAACCGAGGTGACGATGCTGGCCAGAGCCTCGCCCACGGAACGTGAGGCATTCACGGCCGACTCGGCACTCTGGCTGTTGGTGTGCATGTTCTCCACCGCTTCGTTGGCCCGGTTCTGCAGTGCGCTGACCAGGGATTCGATTTCACCGGTGGATTGGTGGGTTCGCTGCGCCAGCCCCCGCACTTCGTCGGCAACCACCGCAAAGCCTCTGCCTTGCTCGCCAGCTCTGGCGGCTTCAATGGCCGCGTTGAGGGCCAGCAGGTTGGTTTGCTCGGCAATCTCACGGATGACATCCAGAATGGTCCCGATATTGGCGCTTTCCTCGCGCAGCCGGCCGATGGACTCGGCGCTCTGGTTAATATCCCGGGACAGTGCCTCGATTCGGGTCATGGCCGTGGATACGGTGTCGTAGCCTTCTTTGGCGCGGGTATCGGTTTCCGAGGCGGCGGTGGCGGCTTCCTCGGCGTTGCGTGCCACGTCCTGGATGGTTGCGGTCATCTGGTTCATGGCGGTGGCCACCTGATCGGTCTGGTCCCGCTGTTGGGTTGCGCCGGCGCTGCTCTGCTCGGTGACGGCCGACAGCTCCTCGGCCGAGCTGGCAACCTGGGCAATGCCGTCGGTAACCTCGCGCACCATGTGCCGAAGGTTTTCGGTCATCGCCTGCATGGCTTCCATCAAACGGCCCAGATCGTCCTTGCGGTCGGCGTGCAGGTTCTGGGTCAGGTCGCCATCGGCAACCCGGGCGGCATGCTCCGAGAGCTGGTCCAGCGGGCGGACAATCGAGCGGGTGATCAGCAGTGCCGAGGCACTCCCCACAATCACGGCAATAATCCCGGTCACCAGCAGAATCAGCGTGGTTGTGTCCCGGGTCTGTTCCGTCTGGGCGCGCCCCAAGGCCAGGGCGGCATCGGCCTGGGCCCGGGCGTCCCGTGCCAGTTCAATGACCCTGGACTCGTCCTGATCCATTGTCGTGGTGGTGCTCTCCCGTGCTGAAGAATCCACGGGGTCGGCCTGCTGTGACACCATGCGTTCGAACGCTTTGCGATACTCGGTCAGATCCTTGGCGATGATTGCCATGGCTTCTTTTTCTTCCGGTGTTTGAAGAACGCCACGTTCGTATTCGGCAAGCTCGATGGCTTCTTCAATGGTACTCAGGGTGCTTTGCGCGTACCTGGGATCGTTGCGGAGAAAGAAGTTTTTTTCGTTCAGCCGGGCCTGGTCAACCAGGTTGTTGAGCCTGGAGACCGCGCGGGTCTGATCATTTTTCTCGAAGAGCTCATTTACGGCTGAGTAGGAAATAATCGAACTGGTAATTAAAAGAAGAAGAATAAGTGCGAAGGCGGATAATAGTTTGGTTTTAACCGATGCGTTTAACAGGAACTGAGTCATGCTCTATACCGTCCGGGTTTTTAGTTATAGAGAACCACTGGCGAATGGTCTGCGAGGCGTTATTTTTTCAGCGCTACTCAAGGACGGTAGAGGGTGTAGTCTGATGTGTCTAATCGGTTGAATTTAAAGGTGGTTCGCTTTTTTCTCTGGTTGCACTTATTTGCATTTCAGTGTGTTTTTCGGGCAAATAAAAGGGTGCTTTTTTATGGTTCCCTTATTATTTTTATGGATCATTTACCCTTGTAATCGTCAGTAAGCCAATAAGAAAAACGGAGTGCCAGGTTTCGTTTTTGGCAGCCTGAAATTGGAGTATGGAATTGTCATGCTTCGAAAAAAACGATCCTTCGGCCCCAAAAAACCGTATTGAACCGACACGCCAACCACGTAAAACTACGTACGACTTTCGTCACCCCTGAAGGACGCCCATGCAGGACGCCCACCCGAATTGCCGGAGTCGGGTCTTCGGACTCATTCTGATTCTGGCCACTGGTCTGGTGTGTTTACCCGCCCAATCCGCCGAAGTATCCCTGACTTCCCTGACGGCCGACCCGAGCAGCGGTCTGGTTGTGTCGGATGCGCTGGGCGATGGCGGCCTGGAGGGCGGTGCTGCCAGGTGCAGCGTTCTCCGGCGTTCTGCCGGAGCGAAGGCGTCGGACCCCATGCCCCTTGGCGGGTATCGTGGGGCAGTGTCCAGCGCCAGTTTTCCGGTGTTGCCCCAGGCGCCGCCCCGGTCCTGATTACCGACCACGCCAAAGGCGCAAGCCGAGGCACAATCACCCCTTTCAATACCACGACTTCCATCACCTGGAGGAACATCCATGGCTATACGGAAGCTGCTGATCGCCAATCGCGGAGAGATTGCGGTCAGGATTGCCCGGGCCTGCAGCGAGCTGGGCATACGCTCGGTTGCTATTCATTCCGAGGCTGACGAGTATTCACTGCACGTCAAGAAAGCCGACGAGGCCTATCAGATCAGCAAGGACCCGCTGTCCGGGTACCTGAACCCCCACCATATTGTGAACATGGCGGTGGAAACCGGCTGCGATGCCCTGCATCCCGGTTACGGCTTCCTGTCCGAGAATGCCGAGCTTGCGGCCATTTGCGAGCAGCGGGGAATTACCTTCGTGGGGCCGTCGGCCAGTGCCATTTCGTCCATGGGCGACAAGACCCAGGCCAGGCAGACAGCAGTGGCGGCGGGTGTTCCCGTGACCCCGGGTTCCGAGGGCAACCTCGAGAACGTTGAGGATGCCGTAGCCCAGGCCGCGGACATTGGCTATCCCGTGATGCTTAAGGCCACCTCTGGCGGTGGCGGTCGGGGTATCCGGCGTTGCGACAACGAGAAGGAGTTGCGGCAGAATTACGAGCGGGTGATCTCCGAGGCCACCAAAGCCTTCGGCAGTGCCGAGGTGTTCCTGGAAAAGTGCATCATTGAGCCCCGGCACATTGAGGTTCAGATCCTCGCCGACACTCACGGCAATGTGGTTCACCTCTATGAGCGGGACTGCTCCATCCAGCGCCGGAACCAGAAACTGATCGAACTGGCGCCCTCACCCCAGCTTGAGGAAAGCCAGCGCGAGTACATAGGCGATCTCGCCAAGCGAGTGGCAAGGCAGTGCGGGTATGTGAACGCCGGCACCGTGGAGTTTCTGCTGGATCACGATGGCAGCTTCTACTTCATGGAAATGAACACCCGGGTGCAGGTGGAGCACACCATCACCGAGGAAATCACCGGGGTGGATATCATCAAGGCCCAGATCCGGATTGCGGCCGGCGAGCCGCTGGGAATCCAACAGGAAGACATCTCCTACCGCGGTTTCGCGGCGCAGTTCCGCATCAACGCGGAAGATCCGAAGAATGGCTTTCTGCCCAGCTTCGGGCGCATCAGCCGGTATTACTCCGCGGGCGGCCCCGGTGTGCGCACCGACGCCAACATGTACACCGGTTACGAGATTCCCCCCTACTACGACTCCATGTGCGCCAAGCTGATTGTCTGGGCCATGGACTGGGAGGAGCTGATTGCCCGGTCCCGTCGTGCCCTCGGTGACATGGGCATCTACGGCGTGCAGACCACCATTCCCTATTACAAGCAGATTCTGGAGCATCCGGACTTCCAGGCCGCGAATTTCAATACCGGCTTTGTGGAGCGTAATCCGCAGCTGCTCGAGTACAGCACCAAGACCCGCCCTGAATCCATCGCCACAGCCATCGCTGCCGCCATCGCAGCCCAGGCGGGCCTGTAAAAGAATATCGGAGAGACCCAATGACCAAGCGCAAGATCCACATTACCGACGTTATTCTCAGGGACGCCCATCAATCCCTGATCGCTACCCGCCTGCGGACCGAAGACATGTTGCCGGCCTGTGAATGGCTGGACCAGGCTGGCTACTGGTCTCTGGAGTGCTGGGGCGGGGCCACCTTTGATGCCTGCGTGCGCTTCCTGAAAGAAGACCCCTGGGAGCGCCTGCGCACCCTTCGCCAGGCCCTGCCCAACACCCGTCTGCAGATGCTGCTGCGGGGCCAGAACCTGCTGGGTTACCGCCATTACGGCGACGATGTGGTGGAAGCCTTTGTGGCCAAGGCCGCCGAGAACGGCATGGACGTGTTCCGTATCTTTGATGCGCTCAACGACGTGCGCAACCTGGAAACCAGCATCAAGGCGGTGAAAAAAGCCGGTAAACACGCCCAGGGCACCATCTGCTACACCGTCAGCCCGGTGCACACCACCGATGCCTACCTCGAGCAGGCCAAAACCATGGCCGAGATGGGCGCCGACAGTATTGCCATCAAGGACATGGCGGGCCTGCTGACCCCGGCGGTGACCGCCGAGCTGGTAAGCAAGCTGAAGAAGACCCTCGATCTGCCGGTGTTCCTGCATTCCCATGCCACCTCGGGTATGGCCCCCATGTGCCAGTGGGCCGCCATGGAAGCGGGCGTGGACCACATCGACACCGCCCTGTCGGCGTTTGCCGGCGGCACCAGCCATCCGCCCACGGAATCCCTGGTGGCGGCGTTGCACGATGCTGGCCTGGAAACCGGTCTCAATCTGGAACTGCTCGACGAAGCCACCCGCTATTTCCGGGAAGTGCGCAAGAAATACCATCAGTTCGAGAGCGCCTACAACGGAGTGGATACCTCCGTGCTGCTGTCCCAGGTGCCGGGCGGCATGATGTCCAACCTGGCCAACCAGTTGAAAGAGCAGGGCGCCCTGGATCGCATCCAGGAGGTGTTCGAGGAGATACCCCGGGTGCGCAAGGATCTGGGCTACCCGCCGCTGGTTACGCCGACTTCACAGATTGTCGGTACCCAGGCGGTGATCAACGTGCTGGCGGGCAAGCGCTACGAGTCCATTACCAATGAGGTCAAAAAATACCTGCAGGGCTGGTACGGCAAGGCGCCTGCAGACGTCGACACAGCGCTTCAGCAGCGGGCCGTGGGCAAGGAGGACCTGATTGAAGAGCGCCCTGCCAACCTGATTCCCCGGGAGCTGGACGAGCTGCGCAAGCAGGTCGGTGACCTGGCGACCAGTGAGGAAGATGTGCTCACCTACGCCATGTTCCCGGACCAGGCGAAGACCTATCTGGAACAGCGTCGCGACGGGACCCTCCAGCCCGAGCCGCTGGAGCCCATCCCCACCGGCTCCTCGGGAGGCGGCGTGTCGACCAAGTTCAAGATCACCGTGCATGGCGAGAGTTACGACATCCATGTGACCGGTGCCAACCCGACCGGGGAGAACGAGCGCCGCTTCTACATGACCGTGGACGGCGTGCCCGAGGAGATCCACCTGGCCTCCCTGGGCGAGGACGGTACCGGTGCCCGTTCCAGTGGGGGGCGCGCTACCGCGACCAAGGAAGGCCACGTAACTACGAGCATGCCCGGAAACATAGTGGATGTGCTGGTCAAAGAAGGCGACCGGGTTCAGGCCGGCGATCCGGTGCTGATCATCGAGGCCATGAAGATGGAGACGGAGGTGAAAGCCACCATTGCTGGAACCGTGGCCAGCGTTGCCATCAAGAAGGGTGACCGGGTGGTACCGGGTGAGGTGCTGGTCGAGATCGAGTAAGCGTCATCAAAGCCGAACCGCCACGCCCAGCGTGGCGGTTTGCCGGTTGTAGTCGTAGCGGGCAATGTTGCTGTTGTTGTCCGTTGTCTGCAGTTTGAGCAGCACCGAAACCCGCTCGGTGGCCTGATATTCTCCTTCCAGGGCAACCTGCACACGGTTGTCCTGCCGTTGTATGGAGAGCAGCCCCTCTGGCACCAGCAACCGGTGGGCGCTTCGGTAGTGGCTGAACCGGTACCCGACGGAGGCGCCGACATCAAACGACGGCGTCAGCGCATAATCCAGGCCCAGCTTCAGGGTGTGCGCGATGGGTGAGACACTGAAAAATTCCCGGCCGGTATCAAAGTTTTCCCGGTCGTCGTATTCCAGGCGGTACTGCGCCTGGCCCAGCCACTTGCCCTGTCGGGCCCGGTAGCGGGCCTCCGCCTGGTAATGCTGGCCATCGTAGGCGTTATACCGGGGGGCGGCGAACACCTGCTCGACGTTCAGCGCCAGACTGCACCGGGCGCTTTCCGAGCCCAGGGCGCAGCCTCTGGTGGTCCATTTTCCGGCCAGCCGGGCTCGTTGTTCGCGGCTGCGATTGCCGAGCCACACCTGATCCGCGCCCAGGCCCAGTTCGAACTTTGCATCCTCCAGGGTTCGCTGCCAGGCTGCCAGCCCCCTTACCAGGTGCGCGTTGAAGCGGTCATTGCCCATGTAATCCCGGCCATAGAGCTGAAGCGTGGTTTTCAGGGCATCCTTGCCTTCTTCCAATGGCGTGCCGGACAGTGCGGCAATGGTTTCTGTGAAGCTGCCGTCGATGGCGCTGGGTGCCGAATCCGGGAACAGACCAATGTTGTTCTCATACCCGGCGGCAATGGACGCGAGCGCCTGCCAGTCCCGTGCAGGCAGAGGAGCCTTCAGGTCTCGCAGTTTGGCCCGGGCCAGTCTGGCAAGGTTTTCCTCAGTGGTTTCGCTGGCGGCGCTGTGGAAGGCTTCCCTGGCCGCGGTCTGGTCATCACGGGCAAGGGCAATCAGGCCGAGGTTATAAAAGGCGAGGGCGCGCTGAGCGGTATCCAGCAGTTTGCGAAACTGCTGTTCGGCCAGATCAAATTCCTCGAGCCGGTAATACAGTACGCCCAGGTTGTAGGTGAGGGCGCGGGATTCAAGTCCCGTGGCGGCGGACTCCAGACGCTGTCGGGCTTCCTCCAGATTGTTGTTGCGGAAGGCTGCGATGCCCGCCTTGAAGTCCTGTCGATAGCGTTCCTCAAGGTGTTCGCCAGCCATGCCATTGAGGCTGGTACCCACCAACAGGACGAATAGAAGAAGCGATCGAGACAGCAAACGCGATCCCCTGGGAGCCGGACAATCCGCAGACGCAAAAAAACGCGCCCGAACCTGCATTACAGGGGGAGCTTAACCCAGACTGACGGTGGAATTCATCCAATAACGTTCCTTAGGAGCAAAAAGCTGAAACTGAATTCATCAGTTTTCGGTCCGGAACCTTGCTGGCAGAGCCCGTCGTTGGTGGTTACTGGTTCAGGGTGTCATTGATGGTGGATTCCGGATCGTCGACAAGATCCAGCCCGGTGTCGGGTAAAGGATCGGTCAGATCCGGATCCGACAGACCCGGGTCTGTAATGCCGTCGAGGGGGTTGTCCAGGACTTCCTCTCCGGGAAGCTCCGAATCCAGGGCATCTCGCGTCTCTCTCGCCTGGGAGGACAGATTGTCGAAACTCTCCCGCGCGTCATTGGCGATCTCGGCCGAATCGAGGGGCTCCAGCGGCGCGTCGTATTCCAGCTCGTTGATCGACTCGGGAATCTGCATCTCCTGCACGAACGACGAATCCAGCGCCTCTTCGTCTTCCACCATGCGCATGGTGACGTCGTAATCCGTCTCGGCCGCGGCCTGGAACGACAAGCTCAGGCACCCCAACAGCAGGGCGGCCATCCACCGTATTCTGTGATTTCTAGTGCGTGTCATGACGATGGCTCCGTTAACTTGCCAATGTCAGTTCTGAAGGTTTTTCTCTTGTCGCCTTCACCCAGGTGAGCTACCAGACTGCCCTCTCCGGGGAACAGAATGTTCACCGGCAGGGCCAGAAGGTTGTCGCCGGGCTTGAGACTGACTTTCCAGCTCACCCGATGCCTTCCAGGGAACGGTGTCAGTTCCATGTTCGGCGGCAGTTCCAGCGTCAGGGTGACGTTCTCAACTGCTTCCTTGGACGTGAAGGCCAGCCGGACCACCTTGTGCTGGCTTTCACCGGGCTGCGCTGGAGACACCACCGATTCCGCCACGACATTACCCTGTGGTTCCGGAGACCGGTTCCATTGCCCTCCCAGGAACACACCGACCACCAGCGCTGCCGCCACGGCCCCACTCCACAGAGGCGTGGACCAACGTCTGGGCTGGTTGTTGGCGCTGTCTGCCAGGGCACGGCCAAGAATGCGGGACTCAAAATCGGGGTCCGTCTCCGGGGCATGATCCCGGGCGATTTCCCGGGCAACGAAGGTCGCAGTGGCGAGCGTTGCAGAACAATCCTTGCAGCCCGCGGCGTGCTCACGCATGGCGCGATCGGCGATCTCCGGAAGTTCTCCGGTCGCCAGGGCATCCACGTTTTGTCTGAATTCGCTGCAGTTCATTGTCTTCACCTCATTGGCAGCCACGTTGTTGCTCTCCAAAAGGTTCCATTTCCGCTTCCAGTTTTGTTCGAAGCAGTGCCCTGACGCGATGCAGGCGGGATTTTATGGTGCCCAGGGGTACGTCGAGAACCTCGGCAATCTCCTCCAGGCGCCAGCCGTCGGAGTCGTGCATCAGCAAAAGCGTGCGTTGATCGGGTTTGAGCTCGCCCACCAGTCGGCGGAGGGTATCCGCGTTTCGCTGGTGCTCGGTTCGCAGCGCCGGGTCAGACTCTGTGTCTGGCAGGGTTTCCAGAAAGGGCGTCTGATCCTCGCGAGTGTCCAGGGCGCTGGCGGAGGTCTCACGCCCTGCTGGACGTTTGCGGATGGTGTCGATGAATTGCCGGTAGGTGACCCGGTGCAGCCAGGGCTTGAGGTCGTCGACCTGCTCCAGTTCGTCCACCTTGGATACCAGCTTGGTGACCACATCCTGCACCAGGTCCTCCGCGTCGTGCTGGTTGCCGGTCAATCGAAAGGCAAAGCCGTGCAGCGCCCGCAGGTGAGGGCGAATGAGAGCCTCAAAACGCTTGGATTTGGACTGGCGGAATGGCAGCAAGGCCAATGGACACCCCTGATCGATACGATGCACACAAAATCTGTGCACGCGAGTCAAATTTACGCAGTAATCAGTCTATCAGCCCGCGCGGGCTGGGGGTATGGCGATAATGTAAAAAAAAGAACGCCAAAAATCTGCTCTGAATCAGATATTTGGGTCCTGCTAGGGGTAGTCTGGCAAAAAAATCTCACATTGTTCTGGAACCTTTGCAATTAGACCTACGTGGTAGGCGGTCAGAAGCGACGGAATCGCTCAACTACAAAAAGACCAAAGGTAACAGAGTATGCTTATCCGCAACGCATTGTTTGTCGCCGTCTCGGCGGCCACACTCGGCCTGACCGGCTGTCTCGAAAGCGGCGGCCAGACCAGCAGGAATGCCAACCCCGATTACCAGATCAGTGGCAGTGGCATCGAACGTGGTACCCATCCGCTGTTTGATCCGCTGGAAACCGAATTCGTCATCCCCAGCGACGCCCTGTTCTACCTGAGCGAGGTGGACGATGGCACCATGCTCAATGGCACCGATCCGGCCAACCCGGTCACCCAGGGTATTGGTTTCCTGGACGGCGCTTCGGTTCTGGCGCCGATTGATGTCAAGATCAGTGCCAGCCTGGACAGTCAGCAAATCCTTGATGCCAGGGGGTTTGTTGAGGTTGAGGGCGTGGTGGTTCCAAACCCCGATCAGAATGTCTTCCTGATTCCCGTTGAATACGCCGGCGGCGACGCTGTATTCCCGGAGGATCTCGAGGCCCCGGGGCTCACGCCGGCGGCACGGTACCGAGAAGCGCTGAAACTCAGGGAGCAGGGCAACACCGCCGAAGCGGACGCCATTTTCAGCGACCTGATTACCGAAAAGCTCCGGGTTGAGCTGCTGGATATCGACGGTGGTCAGAATAACCTGATCCGCATTCTGCCGCTCACGCCTCTGGCGTCAAAGACCCAATACGTGCTGGCGTTGACCAACGATATTGTCGATGCCAACGGCGAACCTCTGGTGGGCTCCCCCACGTATCAGTCGGTCGCCGACCCCGACAAGGTACTGTCCAATGCGGCCTTCCAGCCGTTCCGCGAAGCGATGCTACCCGCGCGTCAACTGGCGGCCGACTACTTCGACTTCAAGCGCGAATATCCGGCATCGTCTGGCTTTGCCCCCACCTTTGACGACGTAACCTATGCCACGGCCATCACCACCACTGCGGTTGAGGATGTGCTGCTGGCCAATGCTGCTCCGGTCACCCACTTCCGGGAGACGCTGCAGGTGTCTCAGCGTCAGCAGGAACTGGGCAAGCTTGTGGCCGGTTTCTATAACCTCAGCAACCAGCCCCTCGATGGTGAGGCCAGCGCGGAAGAGTCCAGCGTTAACACGGCGATCTACACCAAGCTTACCGATCCGGCGTTCCGGCTATACGACGAGGGCCTGGCAGGCATTCTGACCGATGCCAATACCAGCGGCACCGTGGTGCTGTATAGCGACGTGGTTGCCGACGTAGAGGCGGATCGCCGCATGGCCCATGCCATTCAAGTGGCCACCGCTGAGGCCACGGACGAAAACATCGATACGGAAACCCGCGCCCAGGCCCTGGCCTCGGCCGCGGCGCCGCTGGTCGATACCCCCAAGCCGCGTACGGTGAGCGTGTTCAGTGAGAAAGAAGGTGGCGATGTAAACCCGGCCCTGCGCCAGCGGATCGAGATTGCTGGAGTTGGTACAGACATTGATATCCGGGTCTATGAGGGCGAAATCACCCTGCCCTATTTCCAGGCATTGCCTGAGGAAGGCAGCGGTACCCCTCTGAAAACCTCTAGCTGGAAGCCTGCGGACTTCACCGGAAACGATCAGCTGGATGCCGCGCCATCAAGCCGCATCTCCTACCGTTTCCCGTTTGCCCGGAAGGTTGCCGATACCACTGTGCCTCTTGTGGTGACCGGGCCGTCAACCACATCCGTACCACCGACCGGTGGCTATCCGGTGATCATCTACCAGCATGCGGCGACCACCGATCGTTCGGCAATCCTGCCGCTGGCAACAGCCGCAGGTCTCACCTGCCTGGCCGATAACACCAAGGACTGCTTCGTGACCATCGGCATTGATCAGCCGCTCCACGGTATCTTCGACACCGGTATCGTCGGACTGTCGCCGATTACCGCCCAGGCCGGGGCGTCGACAGACGCCACCGAGCGACACTTCGGCTTTGCCGCTGACGCCAACCTGAATCCGGTTCCGGCGGGCCAGCTGGAATCGCCGGAATCGGGCACCCTGTTCCTCAACTTTGCCAACTACGCGAATACCCGCGACAACATGCGCCAGGGCGCCCTGGACCTGCTGAACGTCAATGCTTCCCTGCAGGCCATTGAGGACGCGGTCAACGCCTGCGGTTCCTGCACCAATGATCTGCAGATCAACACTAGCCGGGTGTACTTCCTGACGCACTCGCTCAGCGGCATGGGTGGCGCTGCGGTGCCCTACGTCACCAACACGGCGGCCGCCGATAACCCGAACCTGTTCAACATCTCCGCCTCCAACTTCCTCAACACCGGCGGTGGCTTCACGCGCCTGGTCGAGAACTCCCAGTCGGTTGCGCCCCGTGTGCTGCCGGGATTGGATGCGGCGTCGGACGGCCTCCTGAGCCAGGGACGCACCGAGCTGAACATCTACTTCAATGTCTTCCAGGGTCTTCTGGACTCTGCGGACCCGACCGCCTTCGCGCCCCTGTACAAGGATCAGCCGCTGCTGCTGACGGAGATTGTTGGCGTGCCGAACGATCCCGACCGTCCGACCGACGACACCATTCCGAACGCCGCGGATGCCGACCGTTACCTGCTGGGGCCGCTGTCGACCACCATTCCGGAAACCGGCTTTGTGATCGAGGGCGAGAACATGCCGATTGCCGGTACGGATCCCCTGGCTGCGGCCATGAACGCCGAATCCACGCCCCTGGGTACTGGCTTGCCGTTCATTACCCGCTACCTGGAAGGCTCCCACGGTAATCCGATTTCCGCGGGCCAGAAGGAAGCAGACAGCTTCTCTTCCAGTGCCGTGTTCACGGAGATGACCGCGCAGATGCTGGAGCTGTTTACCGACGGCACGGTATCGGTCAGCAATCCCTGCGTCGTGAAGAATGCCAACACCGACGGTACTGACTGCTCGGCCGAAGGCAACACCGATGCTGGTGACGGCAGCTCCGGCGGCGGCTCCGGTGGGGATGGCGGCGACGGCGGTGATGGCGGAACCGGCGACATCATCGGCGACATCTTCGGCATCTGATCCAGAAGCGTTGGCCTAGCGGTCCAGGCCAGGCCAACGCACCACGCCCTTCCACGACAGAAAAAATAACGGCTCTGCCTCGCCGTAGGGGGAGGCTTTGCCCAGAACTTGCGGAGTGAACGCAATGAAAACAATAAACACTGCCCTGGCAAAACCGGTCCGTCTGGCCCTGGCGGTTCAGCTGGCCTGTCTGGCACCGACTGCCGGCGCCTTCAACTTCAGCGTCTACGAGATTGATGCGTCCCTGAGCACAACGCTCACGGCGGGCATCGGTATTCGTCTTGAAGACCAGGACAAATCCCTCATCACCCAGGGCAACCTGGGCCCGGAGTTTGCCTATAGCAACGTTGGCGCGTCGTCCAACAACTTCGATGACGGTAACCTGAACTTCGAGAAAAACGATCCCTATTCCCAGATTGTGCGGGGACGGACAGAGCTGTTCCTGGACTACGCGCCCGACAGCGATACGCTGACCCGGGTGGGCGCCCTGGTTCGTGGCACCTATTACTACGATTACGAGCTCAAGGATAATCCGCGCGCCGTTGATCCGGTGGGTCAGCAGCGGGAACTGAACCCCCAGGCGAAAGACAATGCCGCCGGCGCCGATCTGCTGGACGCCTACGTGTTCACCGACTGGTACTTCGGCGACACGCCGGTGTCGGTGCGTTACGGACGCCAGGTGGTCAACTGGGGCGAGAGCACCTTTATTCTCGGTGGTATCAACGCGGTCAATCCGATCGACGTGCCGGCTTTCCGTGCCCCCGGTGCCGAACTCAAGGACGTGCTGCTGCCGGTGGAAATGCTCTACACCTCGGTGGGTATAACGCCTGAGATCAATGTGGAAGCGTTCGTCCAGACCGATTGGGAACCGTTCCGAATCGATGACTGCGGCACCTTTTTCTCCACCGCAGACGTGGCGGCCGATGGCTGCGGCCCGGTATTGCTGGCGGGCCAGGTGCCGGACTCCCAGGCGTTCGAAGAGGGCTTCATCGCGCCAAGACAGGGAGACAAGGAACCGGGTGATCGCGACCAGTTCGGTGTGGCGGCGCGCTGGTTCGTGACCGAACTCGACGCCGAACTCGGCTTCTTCTATACCCGTTACCACAGCCGCCTGCCCTACATCAGCGGCGTGGTGAACAATCCCTCGGATGCCGACGAAACGCAGCAGTACGACCCGAGCAAGCCGGATGCGCGCTTCCCGAGCTACTTCATCGAGTATCCGAAGGGCATTGATCTGTACGGCATCAGCATCAACACCACGCTGCCGACCGGCACCTCCCTCGGGGCCGAGTACAGCTACCGGCCGAACCTGCCGATCCAGTGGAACACCTTTGAGCTGATCTACGGCGGCCTGCAGCAGCGCGGACCGGATGGCCAGATTGTCTCGAAGCTTGAACAGCGTCGCGCGGAGAAAGGCGGTACCTATGCGGGTACGGCGGTTGAAGGTTACGACCGCTACGGGGTTTCACAGGCCCAGGCCACGGCGATTCACTTCATCGACCGGGTGATGGGCGCTGCCCGCTTCATCATCGTGGCCGAGGTTGGCGCCACCTACGTGCACGACCTGCCCGGCAAATCCGAGGCCCGCTATGGACGCTCCGGTATCTACGGTGTCGGTCCGGTTCCGCTGGAGGGCGAGAGCTTCACCGGTGACTTCTGCAGCCAAAGCCCGGACCCCAATGATCCGACCAAACGCCTGAACATCAACCCCACCAACTGCGGCGGTGATGGCTTTACCACCTCGTTCTCCTGGGGCTACCGGGCGCTGTTTGCCTGGGATTACCCGAGCGCCTTTGCCGGTGTGAACCTGCTGCCGAAGCTCTTCCTGAGCCATGACGTGCAGGGCTATGCGCCGGATCCCGGTGGCAACTTCAAGGAAGGCAACAAGTCCATCGGGCTGGGCCTCGACGCCACCTATCAGAACGCCTACAAGGCGTCGATCAGTTACACCAACTACTTCGGTGGCGAATACAACGAGATCAGTGACCGTGATTTCATCGCCGCTTCCGTTTCCTACTCATTCTGAACAAGACACCACCTAGAGAGGAGTTCACTCCAATGACCATGATGCGAACCATACTGTACGGCGCCATTGCCGGGACTCTGTTGACCTCGGGCGAGGCCCTGGCCGCCGTGTCCCAGCAGGAAGCGGCAAAACTGGGCGACACCCTGACTCCCATGGGTGCCGTCAAGGCGGGTAATGGCGACGAGATTCCCGCCTGGGACGGCGGGCTGGACCAGCCGCCGGCCGACTACAAGGGCGATGGCCGCTACGTGAACCCGTTCCCGGAAGACAAGGAACTGTTCCGGATTGACCAGAGCAACGTCGACCAGTACGCCGAGAACCTGAGCCCGGGCCAGGTGGCCATGATCGAGAAGTACGAGGACTATTTCATCCCCGTCTATCAGACCCGCCGCACCGCGAGCTACCCGGACAAGGTGGAAAAGCAGACCATCGAGAACGCCACCAAGGTGGAGCTGGTGGAAAGCGGCAACGGTCTCAAGAATTACCAGACCGCCACACCGTTCCCCATCCCCCAGAACGGTCTGGAAGCCATTTTCAACCACATTACCCGGTACCGCGGTGGTTCCTTCACCCGGAACGTGGCCCAGGTAACGCCTCAGCCCAACGGCGATTTCAGCCCGGTGAAGTTCACCGAGTACTTCACCGAACGTGTGGCCCTGGAAGATTACGATCCGGCCGAAGACCCCAACGTGATGTTCTATTTCAAGCAGGCGATCACCGCTCCTTCTCGTCTGGCCGGTAACGTTCTGCTGGTTCACGAGACCATCAACCAGGTCAAGGAGCCGCGCCGCGCCTGGCTGTACAACTCCGGTCAGCGTCGCGTGCGCCGGGCTCCGAACGTGGCTTACGACGGACCGGGTACGGCGGCTGACGGTCAGCGTACCTCGGACAACCTGGACCTCTACAACGGCGCCCCGGACAAATACAACTGGGAGCTGGTGGGCAAGAAGGAGATGTACATTCCCTACAACGCTTACCGTCTGGCCAGTGCCGACCTGAGCTATGAAGACATCATCCAGCCCGGCCACATCGACCAGAGCCTGGCCCGCTACGAGCTTCACCGGGTGTGGCACGTCAAGGCAACGCTCAAGGACGGCGAGCGTCACGTGTACGAAGTGCGCGATTTCTACATCGACGAGGACACCTGGCAGATCGCGCTGGTTGACCACTACGACGGACGGGGCAATCTCTGGCGCGTTGCCGAGGCGCATGCCATGCAGATCTACGACGCCAACATCCCGGCGTACGCCTTTGAAACCCTGTACGACCTTCTGTCTGGCCGCTACCTGGTGATGGGGCTGACCAACGAAGAAGAGACGCCCTACGAGTACGACACCGAGCGGAGCTCACGTGAGTACACGCCGGCCGCACTGCGCCGGGCCGGGGTTCGCTGAGAACCGGGTTCTACCTGCAGCCGACCGGGAGCCGTTGCCCCGGTCGGCCCACTTCGAGGGGACTTAAAACCATGTTCGAGATTCTGAACACGGCACCGCTGTTCGACATCGACAAGCGGCTGATCTTCAAAAGCGGCAAATGGCTGGTTCGAACGCGGGAAATACCGGAACTCGGGCCTTACTATTCTCGGCCCGAGGCGATCGAGGCGCTGTACCGGCACGTTGCCATCTGTACTGGTCAGCTGCGCACGGCAGAACCCGGTCTGGCCCGGGAGTTTGTCCGCCACAATACTGCGGAATGCCGGAAATCAGACTGCACTCTTTGCTCCGCCCTGTCAGCGATGACGCCAGGGCCGGGCCGGCCACCGTCCGACCGGTTTTCTTCCATTGGTCACTAGAAGAGCAGATCCGGCAGCCAGGTCGCAATCTCGGGGAAAATCATGATCAGGATGATGCCCACGATTTCAACAATCACGAAAGGAATGATCGACTTGTAAATGTCCTTCATAGTGATCGACGGCGGCACGATGCCTTTCAGATAAAACAGGTTGAAGCCGAAGGGGGGTGTCATGTAGCCGATTTCCATGTTGATCACGAACAGGATGCCGAACCAGATCGGGTCGAAACCCAGAGACTCCACGATCGGCATGAATACCGGCAGGGTGATCAGCATGATACCCACGGGGTCCAGCACCATGGCCAGCAGGAAGACAATCACCATCATCGCGATAATGATGCCCCAGGGGCCTCCCGGCACCATGTTCATCAGGCCTTCAATCAGCTCCTGGGCGCCCATGCTCTGGTAGGCCGCGCTGAAGGCATGGGCGGCAAACAGAATCCACATGATCATGCCGGTGAGCTTGAAGGTGCGGATGGCCGCCTCTTTAAGAATGCTCCACTTGAGCTCCCTGTAAACAGCCGCGGAAATCAGTGCTCCCAGAACGCCCACGGCAGCAGCTTCGGTCGGCGTTGTGATACCTCCGATGATGGAACCCAAAACCATGACCACCACGCCAATCGGCAGAAGCACGGCTCTCAGCGCCCGGAACTTCTCTGGCCAGGTGCCCCGTTCTTCTTTCGGCAGCGCCGGCGCAAGCTCGGGTTGCAGGTGGCAGCGCACAATAATGTAAATGGCGGTAAGAACCATCAGCAGGATGCCCGGCATGATGCCGGCGGCGAACATCTGGCCGACGGAAACGCCGGTGATCAGTGCGTACAGGATCATCAGAATGCTGGGCGGAATCAGGATGCCCCAGCCACCGCCGGTATTGATCACGCCCAGGGCCATGTTTTTGTCATAGCCCCGTTCCAGCATGGAGGGCAAGGCGATCGTGCCCATGGCCACCACCGCGGCACCGCTGATGCCCACCATCGCGGCAAATACCGCACAGATGCCGAGGGTGCCCAGGGCCAGACCACCTCGCAGGCCGCCGCACCACAAGTGCATCATCCGGTACAGGTCCCGGGCCACACCTGTACGCTCCAGAATCATCGCCATGAAGACAAACAGAGGAATGGCGACGAGGGTGAAGCTCTCCATGGTGCCCCAGATCTGCGAGGCCACCATATAGAAGGAATCAAAGCCCCAGGTGAAGTACAGAAACACCACCGAGACGCCACCAAGAACAAACGCCAGTGGCAGGCCCAGCAGCAGGAAAAACAGCAGCGCGCCAAAGAACAGGAGAGTCAGGGCTTCGATGCTCACAGCTGATCTCCTTCAGATCTGGACTCTTCCGGCGTGTAGTAACTCAGGTTGAACGCCACGGCGATGTCTTCAAGCAGTTTGACCAATCCCTGAAGAACCAACAGAGCGGTGCCGATGGGTATGGCAAGTTTTACCGGCCAGATCGGCGGATTCCATGCCGAGTAAGACGTTTCCCAGCTGGCCATGGACTCCTGGGCCATATCGATGCCAAACCACAGCAGCGCCAGAGTAAAAATGAAAAAGACCGAAGAGGTGACAATGTCCAGAGCTGCCCGTTTCCGTGGTTTGAGATGTGAATGCAGAAGATCAACGTTGACGTGCCCGCGATGAGCCATGATGTAGCCGCCCGACATTACCGCGTAGATACCAAACAACATCTGGGTCAGCTCATTGGTCCATACCGTGGGGGAGTTGAACAGGTAGCGGAAGCCCACTTCCAGCAGCAGAAACGCGAACATTGCGAAGATCAGGAGGGCTACCCACCGACCGATAAGATCATTGAGACGGGTGACCCCTCTCATGAATGCGGCGATCATCACACTCACGTTTAACTCCCACGGCATACGGTTCGGGTAGGTTTACAGAAAGGCCGGGATCAGAAACCCCGGCCTGCGACAGAACAATGGCTGATCAGAGGTAACCGAGATCGGTCAGGTAGCTTTTCAGCATGTCGAGGGCCTTCTTGGCGTTCTCGCTGCGCTTGCCCTCTTCATCCCACATGGCCTGGGCGGTGGCGACCAGCTTTTCCTGAACCGGGTCCGGAAGGACATTGAGCTGCACGCCCTGCTCTTCGATGGCCTTGGCCAGGGTGATCCGCTCCTTGTACTGGTACTCGTTGGTGCGGATCCAGAACTGCTCGTTCAGCGCGTCCTTGACGATTTTCTGCATGTCTTCTGGCAGCTTGTCCAGAGCCTTCTGGCTGACAATGATGACGTCGGTACCGGCAATGTTCAGGGCCGGCTGCACATGGTACTTGGCGACTTCATACAGGCCCATGCTGTAGGCCCCCTGAGCCGCACCCCAGTGGGCACCGTCCACGATGCCGGAATCCAGAGCTGAGTAGAGTTCGCTGCCCGGGATGTAGGAGGCGGCGGCGCCAGCTTCGGTCAGGAAGGTTTGCAGGGCGCCGGAGGAGCGGATTTTCAGGCTGTTGAAGTCTTCCACGCTTTCAATCGGCTGCTTGACCACCATTTCGGTCGGATAGACTTTGTCCGTGGCCCAGTAGACGCCATGCTCTGCTGCTTCGTCCCGGAGCATCTGCTCGAACCCCAGGTTCTGGTGGAAGTAGGCAGCCTCCCAGACATTTCGGAAGGCGAACGGCAGACCGGAAGCAATGCCTGCGAGGGAAATCTTGTCCTGGGCGTAGGCCGGAGAAATGGTACCCATTTCCAGGATGCCACGACTGACGGCGTTGAAGGTGTCCTTGGCCTTGAAGAGCGCACCGGCTTCATAGAGCTGGAGCTTCAGGCGGCCATCCGTGCGTTCTTCGAGCACTCGTTTGATGCGGCCGAGACTGTCCGTGTAGGAACTGCTGGAGCCGGGCCAGTGTGACTGGACCTTCCAGGTGACGGTTTCCTGAGCGGTCGCAGTACCGGCAGCCAGAGTCGCAGATAGCCCGATGGTCAGGGCAGACGCATAGACGGTGAGGACTTTACGGGCATTTCCAAGGAGATTCATGACAGGGCCTCGTTCGTTGTTGTAATGAGTTACCGTGATCAGTGTGCTCTTGCTTTAGTTTCACTCTGCAGAACTGATAACTGCAGGGTGAATTACTATCATCTGAATCTAACACAAGATCCGGGTTTTGCAACAGGATGTTTTCTTACCTCTTGGTAGGGCTTGTGAAGCGCCGGTTTCTTGGCCTCGCTTTTTGTGGGCCGGTGCGGATAGTCCCTGAACTCGGTGGAAATAACAGCCTCGCTCCGGTGCTGGCAGGGTGTCATCCTGGTATGCCGTCGCCGAAAGCGCTGTTTCACCCGGATCGCTTTTCATTTTCAGCAATGTGGAAGCCACTTTGTTTTGTCTAGTGAAACTGGTTTCCGAATATATTGACTGAAAGCCATAATGCGTGACAAATTATTACGCAGGTGAAAACCACAGCACATCCTTGCTGGCAACTGCAAGCCAGACGGTGCTTCCATCTAGCGGCTCTCCCGCAGCCGGGTGGTAACAGAATTAATAACAATTAGAGGAAGCGGACATGTTCGATCTGTCTGACAAAGCCAAAGCGCTGCAGTCCCAGCTCAGGGCCTTCATGGATGAGCACATCTATCCCAACGAGCACCTGCATCACGAGCAGATCGCGCAGGCCGAGAACCGCTGGGCTCCGGTTCCGATCATCGAAGAACTGAAAGAAAAAGCCAAAGCCGAGGGCCTCTGGAACCTCTTTCTCCCCGAGAGCGACTACGGTGCCGGGCTGAGTAATTTCGAATACGCCCACCTGTGCGAAATCATGGGCCGCTCGGAGATGGCACCGGAAGTGTTCAACTGTTCCGCACCCGATACCGGCAACATGGAAACCATTGCCCGCTTTGGCAACGCCGAACAGCAGGAACAGTGGCTCAAGCCGCTGTTGGCCGGGAAAATCCGTTCCTGCTTCTCGATGACCGAGCCCGATGTGGCCTCCTCCGATGCCACCAACATCGCCTGTGAGATCCGCCGCGAGGGCGATGAGTATGTGATCAATGGCCGGAAGTGGTGGTCCTCCGGCGCGATGACCACCACCTCGAAAATTGCCATCGTTATGGGTAAGACCGACCCCACCGCTGAGAAACACAAGCAGCAGTCGATGATTCTGGTGCCCCTGGATACGCCGGGTGTGAAGATGATTCGGCCGCTGACCGTGTTTGGCTATGACCACGCGCCCCATGGCCACGCCGAGATTCACTACGACAACGTACGTGTACCGGCCAGTAACATACTGCTCGGCGAAGGCCGTGGTTTCGAGATCGCACAGGGCCGGCTCGGGCCGGGCCGTATTCATCACTGCATGCGCACCATCGGTGTTGCCGAACGGGCCCTGGAGTTGATGTGTCGGCGTGCCGGCGAGCGCGAGGCGTTCGGCAAGCCGCTATCGAGTTTCGATTCCATCCGCAAGGACATCGCCCGCAGCCGTATCGAGATTGAGCAGGCGCGCCTGATGACTCTAAAGGCGGCGCACATGATGGACACCGTGGGCAACAAGGTGGCCCGCCAGGAGATCGCCATGATCAAGGTGATCGCACCCAGCATGGCGCTGAAGGTGCTTGATCGGGCGATCCAGGTTCACGGCGGTGCCGGTGTCAGCCAGGACACCTTCCTGGCGTCCGCCTGGGCCAAGGTACGGACGCTGCGACTGGCGGATGGTCCGGATGAGGTGCACCTGGACTCCGTGGCCAAAATGGAACTCCGGCAATACCGCTGATTCACCGGCATGAGGATCGAACCATGACCAATTCGCTGTTTGATATGACCGGCAAGGTCGCTGTCATAACCGGCTCCACCAAGGGCATTGGCCGCGCCATCGCCGAGGAAATGGCCCGTCTTGGTGCCCGGGTGGTGATTTCCAGCCGCAAGGCGGACGCCTGCGAGCAGGTGGCTAACGAGCTGAAAGCGCAGGGCTTCGAAGCCATGGCCGTGCCCTGCCATGTGGGCCGCAAAGACGATTTGCAGAATCTGGTGGACAGGACCAACGAAGCCTGGGGCCCGATCGACGTGCTGGTGTGCAATGCGGCCACCAACCCGGTCTATGGCACCACCGCCGAGATGACCGACGAGGCCTGGGACAAGATCATGGACACCAACGTCAAGGGCACCTTCTGGCTCACCAACATGGTCCTGCCCCAGATGGCGGAGAAGGGGGAAGGGGCAGTGGTTCTGCTGTCCAGCATTGCCGGCCTTCGGGGCAACACCACCATCGGAACCTACGGGGTGTCGAAAGCCGCCGAGGCGGCCCTGGCCCGCAACCTGGCGGTGGAATGGGGACCGAAAGGAATCCGCGTTAACAGCATTGCCCCGGGCCTGATCAGGACTGACTTCGCCAAGGCCCTCTGGGAAGATCCGGTTCGGGTGAAACGGGCGGAGGACAAGACCCCGCTGCGCCGCATCGGGGACCCCGTGGATATCGCCGGCCTGGCCGTGTTCCTGTCCACCAGGGCGAGTGCCTACATCACCGGCCAGGTCATCGTTGCCGACGGTGGCGAGACCATTTGCTAACGGACGCTACAGAGACGCTATGACGACAGCTCCAGAGCTGGTGGACGTTCTGCCGGCACACAGATTTGACGAGCAGCGGCTGCTGGCCTGGCTTCAGGCAGAACTGCCCGAGGTGGGTGAACGCCTGGACGTTCGGCAGTTCCAGGGTGGGCAGTCCAATCCGACGTTCCTGCTGGGTACCGATGGCGGGCAATACGTCCTGCGCAAGAAGCCGCCCGGAAAGACCCTGCCCTCGGCCCATATGGTAGAGCGCGAATACCGGGTTATGAAGGCCCTGGCAGACCACACCGGGGTACCGGTTCCCATGGTGAGGGTGCTGTGCGAAGAAAGCGCCGTTATCGGGACACCGTTCTATGTCATGGACTTTCTGGACGGCCGGATTCTCAGTCATTCGGCGCTGCCGGAGCTGGGCCGGGAGGATCGCCTGCTTGCGCACCAATCGGCCATCGATACCCTGGCGGCCCTGCACTCGGTGGATGTGAACACGATCGGCCTCGGAGATTACGGCCGTCCCGAAGGTTATGTGGCGCGACAGGTGGCGCGCTGGAGCAAGCAGTACCTGGCGTCGAAGACGGACGAGCTGCCCGCAATGGACAAGCTCATGGCCTGGTTGCCGGCGAATATTCCTGCCGCGGACGAAACCGCCATCGCCCACGGCGACTACCGGTTCGGCAACCTCATGCTGGCGCCGGACAAGCCCGAGGTGATCGGGATCCTCGATTGGGAGCTGTCGACGCTGGGCCATCCGCTGGCGGACCTGGCCTATTTCTGCCTGCCGTACTATCTGCCCTCCGATATGGAAGGCATGCGCGGTTTGCAGGGAGAGGATCTGGAGGCACTGGGTATTCCCGATGAACAGTCGACCATCGCCCGCTACTGCACGCAGACCGGGCGCGACGGTATTGAGGACTGGCACGTGTTCCTGGCGTTTTCCCTGTTTCGGCTGGCTGCCATCCTGCAGGGGGTCTACAAGCGGGCGCTGGACGGTAACGCCGCCAATGCCAACGCGCTGAATGTCGGCAAGCGGGCTAGCCTGTTGGCGGACATCGGCTGGCAGATTGCCAGCGGGCACGAATGAATAATAGCTGGCTGCACCTGTGGCCGACTGACTGAACCCTGGAGAGCAACACGCATGTTCACACGCCATTTCAAGGTCTGGCCCCGAGAACTGCCCAAGACCATGACTCTGCCGGAAACCAGTGTTTTCAGGAACCTGGAAATATCCGCGCTGCGCTACCCGGATCACAACGCGATCATCTTCTACGATGCGCCCCTCACCTACCGGCGCCTTTTGTCAGAAGTGGAAGCCATGGCGGGCTATCTCCAGTCACAGGGCGTCTCAAAGGGAGATAGGGTACTGCTCTACATGCAGAACTCACCGCAGTATGTGATCGCCTACTACGCCATCCTTAGGGCGGACGCCGTGGTGATTCCGGTCAATCCGATGAACCGTGCAGCGGAGCTCGAGCACTTTATTGCCGACACGGAAGCATCGATCTGCCTGGCCGGCCAGGAGCTGGCGGACTTCATCATTCCACTGCTGCCGGAAACGGATCTGAAGCAGGTTGTGGTGGCCTCCTACAGCAGCTACATCAAACCGGATACCGATCTCGATCTTCCGGCGGAAGTTGCCGCCCCGGTCTGGTCCCGGGGTGTACGGGGTGTGGTGACCTGGGAGGCTGCCCTGGCAGCTGGATACGAGCCGTCAGCCCACACGGCTGGACCTGCCGATCTGGCCGTCATCCCCTACAGCTCGGGTACGACCGGTGCGCCCAAGGGCTGTATGCACACCCATCGCTCGGTCATGGCAACGGCCATGCACCGGGCGTTCTGGAACCTGAGCACACCGGATACGGTGCAACTGTCCACGCTGCCGTTCTTCCATGTAACCGGCATGACCGGCTCCATGAACAGTCCCATTTACAGCGGTTCCACGTCGGTGATCATGACCCGCTGGGATCGTACCACCGCAGCCCGTCTCATCGAGCGCTACCGGGTCACGGGCTGGACCAACATCGTGACCATGGCGGTGGACTTCCTGTCGAATCCGGACATCGGCCAGTACGACCTCAGCAGCCTGAATACCATCGGCGGGGGAGGGGCGGCCATGCCGGCGGCGGTGGCGGAAAAACTGAAAACCATGACGGGGCTGGACTATATCGAGGGCTATGGCCTGTCCGAGACCATGGCCGCTACGCACATCAACCCGGTTAAGCAGCCCAAGGCCCAGTGCCTGGGTATCCCTGTTTTCGATGTGGACAGCCGGATCATCGACGTGGATACCCTGGAGGAAAAGGGCCCCGGTGAAACCGGTGAAATCGTCTCGTCCGGCCCACAGGTAACCATCGGGTACTGGAACCGGCCGGCGGAAACCGAGGCCGCGTTCGTGGAGATTGACGGCAAAAGTTTCTTCCGGACCGGAGACCTCGGCTATTACGACGAGGATGGCTATTTCTTCATGGTGGATCGGGTCAAACGCATGATCAACGCGTCCGGTTTCAAGGTCTGGCCCTCCGAGGTTGAAGGGCTGATGTACCGGCACCCGGCCATCCACGAAGTCTGCATCATCTCCGCGCCGGATCCGAAACGGGGTGAAACGGTCAAGGCCTGCATTGTCCTGACACCCGAGGCGGAGGGTAAAACCTCGGCAGAAGACATCATCAACTGGTGCCGTGAGCAGATGGCGGCCTACAAGATACCGACCATAGTGGAGTTTGTGGAGGCGCTGCCGAAATCCCCCACTGGCAAGCTGATGTGGCGGGCCCTGCAGGAAGAGGAATGGAAGCAGCGGACCTGAATAGGCGGGGAGTCCAGCCCTTTTCGAGCATCCGCCGATCAGGGCTCGTCAGGTCACATACATAATCAGATTTTCCGCCACACAGGCCGGTCTGTCCTCGCCCTGGATCTCGATGGTGGTTTTGTAGGTGGCAAGCTGTCGCTGATTATCCACGTGATCAACCGACAACAGCTCCACCCGGGTGCGGATGCTTGAGCCGACTTTCACCGCCGACGGGAATCGAAGCCGGTTCAGGCCGTAGTTGATGGTCGCGGTCGGCCCGATCACCCGGAGCGCCTGAGGATTCAATCTCGATATGAGCGCGACCGTGAGATAGCCATGGGCAATCGGGCTTTTCCAGGGCGACTCGCGCCTGGCCCGCTCGACATCCACATGAATCCATTGGTGATCACCGGTCACGTCGGCAAAGGCATTGACCATGTCCTGGGTGATGGTGAGCCAGGGGCTGTGGCACGTCAGTTCTCCTGCCATGTCGGCAAGTTCTGAAAGCTGTACTTCTTTCATTCCTACCCCCTAGACGCTGTAGCCCGGGTTCTTGCTGTCCAGCAGTCGTAACAGAGCTGGCCAGGTCAGCTTCGCGGCCATGCCCAGCTGTTGCGACTGCTCGGCGGTGGTGCGAATGGCCTGTTCCGAGGGCAGGTGGGTGGGACCGCAGCTCTGGGCCTTGACCTGGATTTCACAGGCCTTCATCAGGAAATACAGGTAGGTAAAGGTCTCGGGAACATCCTTCCCGGCGGTCAGCACGCCGTGGTTACGCAGCAGCATCATGGATTTGTCGCCCAGGTCCCGGATCAGCCGCTCGCGCTCGTCGAGGTTCAGGGCCACGCCTTCGTAATCGTGGTAGCTCAGGTGATCGAGACAGAGCATGGCGGTCTGGCTCAGGGGCAGCAGGCCGTCCCGATGAGCCGATACGGCCACGCCGTCCGCGGCGTGCAGGTGCATGACCGCGCCCGCATCTTCCCGTCCCATATGCACGGCGCTGTGAATGGTGAAGCCGGCCGGATTGACCCGTCCGAGCCCGCCGGCCTGCACCACCTGGCCGTCCCGATCCACCTTGACCAGTGAGGACGCGGTGATTTCATGGAACAGCAGACCATAGGGATTGATCAGGAAGTGGTGCTCAGGCCCCGGCACCCGGGCCGAAAGATGGGTAAAAACCAGATCGTCCCAGCCAAACAGAGCGACCAGACGATAGGCCGCGGCGAGCTCGGTTCGGACCTGCCACTCGCCAGTCTGGCGGTTGTCGGCGTCCGGTATTGCTTCAGTTTTTGTCATTGTTGTTCACCTCCGGATTCGAAAAAGGGGTGGCCTTGCGACCACCCCCGAAAAAGGCTTCTGAACAACAGAAGCTTCCAGGCTCACTGATGAGGGGATTCTAGCTTGCCTGTAAAAGGTTGGCGTAAGTCTCCAGCTGGAAGTCGTCGTCGCCAAGCTGATGATTGATCATGATCAGCCGCTTGGCATAGTGGGCGAAGTTGTACTCCCAGGTCATACCAATACCACCGTGGGACTGGATGCCCTGCTCGGAGATGAATTGGCCGCTGCGGCCAATCACGTTCTTCGCGGCTGCAAGAACGCGCCGGCGTTCGTCGCTCTGGGGCTCGTCGGCCATGCTGGCGGCCAGAATGGCCATGGAACGGGCCTGTTCAAGCTCCGACATCATGTCCACCATCCGGTGCTGCAGCACCTGGAACCTGCCGATGGGAACACCGAACTGCTTGCGCTGTTTAAGGTAGTCCAGGGTCAGGTCACAGGCCACTTCCATCGCACCCACGGCTTCACCGCAGAGTGCGGAAATGGCGCGTCCTGCCTGGTACTCGATCACGTCAGACGCCTTGCCTTCCTCGCCGAGCAGGGCATCGGGCCCCAGCTTGACGTTGTTCAGGAACAGATCGCAGCCTTTGGAGCCGTCAATGGTCGGGTAGGTGCGGCGTTCGAGGCCTTCGGTGTCCGGGTTTACCAGAAACAGGCTGATGCCATCGGCATCGCGGCTGTCACCGGACGTGCGGGCAGACACCACCAGCACGTCGGCACAATGCCCCCCGATTACGACTGCCTTGCGACCGTTCAAAACGTAGCCGTCACCGGACTTTTCGGCGCGGGTTTCGACATCGTTCAGGTTATAGAAGCTCTGCGGCTCCTCGAGCCCGGCAGCCGCGCGAACCTCGCCGCTGGCAATGCCGCTGAGCCACTGTTCCTGTTGCTCGCTGTTGCCAGCCTGGCTGATAAGCCCGCCTCCGAGAACGACCGACTGCAGGTAGGGCTCCAGGCAAAGGCCGCGACCAAGCTCGGTCATCACGCTCTGCACTTCCACGCCGCTGCCGCCAAATCCGCCGAGTTCTTCCGGGAAGGGCACGGCCGTAAGACCCAGCTCACCCAGCTGTTTCCAGAAATCGGCGCTGAACCCCAGCTCGGATTCGCTGTATTCCAGACGCTTTTCAAAACTGTATTCACCGCGCACCAGACGGGCCACGGTGTCCTGCAGCATCTGCTGCTCTTCATTCAGTCGGAAATCCATGGTCGCCTCCTTAGAGCCCGAGAATCATTTTCGACACAATGTTCTTCTGGATCTCGTTTGATCCGCCGAAAATGGACAGCTTGCGGTTGTTGAAGTACTGGGCAGCCAGTGGTGCGGCATTTTTGTCCGAAAGGAATTCACCGCTGTAATCCAGATCCAGTTCCTCTTCCACGAAGGGAATGGCGTAGGGACCAATCGCCCGGCGTGCCAGATCGTTGATGGTCTGGCGAATCTCGGTGCCGCGGACTTTCAGCATGGAACTTTCCGCGCCCGGCATGCCGCCGCCCTCGACTGAGGCGATGATGCGCAGATTGCTGATGGCGGCGGCCATCAGATCGATCTCAACCTGGGCGATGCGCCGGGCGAACGACGCGTCTTCGATCAGCGGACGACCATTCTTGGTACGGCGGGAGGCAAGTTCTTTCAGGTGCTGGAGTGCGGCCTTGGAAATGCCAATGCCGGCCAGACCGGTGCGCTCATAGGTGAGCAGGTACTTGGCGTAGGTCCAGCCCTTGTCTTCCTCGCCTACCAGGTTCTCGGCGGGGACTTTTACATCCTCGAAGAACACTTCGTTGACTTCATGCTCACCATCGAGGGTAATGATCGGACGCACCGTAATGCCCGGTGTGTTCATGTCGATCAGCAGGAACGAGATGCCCTCCTGGGCCTTCACCTCGGTATTGGTGCGCACCAGGCAGAAAATCATGTTGGCGTGCTGGCCGAGGGTGGTCCAGGTTTTCTGGCCATTCACAATATAGTGATCGCCGTCGCGGACGGCCCGGGTCTTGAGCGAGGCCAGATCTGAACCGGCGCCCGGCTCGGAATAGCCCTGGCACCACCAGTCTTCGCCGCTGAGGATTCTTGGCAGGTATCTTTGCTTCTGCTCTTCGGTACCAAACTTGATAATCACCGGCGCCACCATGTTGACACCGAATGGCACAGAACGGGGCGCCCCATAGCGAGAGGACTCCTCATCCCAGATGTGCTTCTGAACCGGGCTCCAGTTCACGCCGCCGTATTCTTCTGGCCAGTGAGTGGCGTACCAGCCCTGCTCGCTGAGTATCTTCTGCCAGCGCTGGTGGTCTTCCCTGGATAGCCGGCGGAAGCCTTTCACCTTGGCAGCAATATCCCCGGGCAGCTTTTCATCCAGGAATGCGCGGACCTCGTCACGGAAGGCGAGTTCCTCAGTGGTGTAATTCAAGTTCATGGGAAAACCTCTGTCGCGTTGATCTGTAAATCAGCTGAAGGCCTGAATGCCGGTCTGGCCACGGCCCAGGATAAGGGCGTGGACATCGTGTGTGCCCTCATAGGTGTTTACAGCCTCAAGGTTCATGACGTGGCGGATAACGTGGTACTCATCTGAAATGCCGTTGCCGCCGTGCATGTCCCGGGCAACCCGGGCAATGTCCAGAGCCTTGCCGCAGTTGTTGCGCTTGAGCAGTGAAATGGCATCCGGCGTGGCCGTGCCGGCATCCATCATGCGGCCCAGTTGCAGCACCGACTGAAGGCCGATGGTGATCTCGGTCTGCATATCCACCAGCTTTTTCTGGATCAGCTGGTTGGCGGCCAGGGGTTTGCCGAACTGCACGCGCTCGAGGGTGTAGTTCCGGGCCGCGTGCCAGCAGAATTCTGCCGCACCCAGTGAACCCCAGCTAATGCCGAAACGGGCCTTGTTAAGGCAACTGAACGGGCCTTTCAGGCCTTCCACCTCAAGATGGTTTTCTTCCGGAACGAATACTTCATCCATAAAGATGGAGCCGGTTTCCGACGCCCGCAGGGAAAACTTGCCCTGGATCTTTGGTGTGTCCAGCCCCTTGGCGTCTTCGCGCTCAATCACAAAGCCGTTCACCTTTCCGTCCAGCTTGGCCCAGACCACAAAGACATCGGCAATCGGTGAGTTGGTGATCCAGGTTTTCGAACCACTCAACAGGTAGCCGCCGTCCACTTTCCTGGCCCGGGTTTCCATGCCGCCCGGGTCGGAGCCATGATTCGGCTCGGTCAGTCCAAAACAGCCGACGTACTCGCCAGAGGCCAGCTTGGGCAGGATGCGTTTTTTCATCGCTTCCTTGCCATAGGAATAGATCGGATACATGACCAGAGAGGACTGGACGCTCAGAGCCGAGCGATAGGCTGAATCCACCCGTTCCACTTCCCGCGCTATCAGGCCGTAGCAGACATGGTTCAGCCCTGGACCGCCGTATTCTTCCGGCAGGGTCGCCCCCAGCATGCCGAGTTCGCCCATCTGGTTGAAAATGGTGCGGTCGAACTTCTCGTGCCGGTTGGCCTCGGTGATGCCAGGCATGAGCTGCTCATCACAGAAGCTGCGGATGCTGTCACGGACCTGACGCTCGGTTTCGTCCAGTTGGCCATCAAAACCGAGAAGATCATTCCAGGGTGCGGAATCCATTGTGTTCTCTCCTGAAAGCGAATATCGAAAGCCCAGCATTAGGGGCGGGGGAGCGATTTATGCTATCTTTGTATCAATGTTGTTTCATTAAGCGAAACACAGTTTTGTAAATGACTCGTGAAAGACTAATCCGGGTGTTATGGAAATGCAAGCAGTGTTCAAGGCTGACGAGGTGCCTCTGTGCTGAGCGGAATGCTTCGATGGTTGGTGTCCCTGGCGTTGGTCACTGAGCTCCTGGCTATCTGTCTTGATCGCCAGGAGCTCAGTGCGCTGGCGGGCGTGGCGTTTGTCGCTGCCTTTCTGGCAGGGGCCGGGCGCCTGCAGAGGTACGCCCGGATGTTACTGGTTATCGCCCTTCTGGTTCTGGGAGGGCTTGCCTGGCGCGGGTCGCTGAACGGGGGGCAGGTGTTGAAGGCGGCATCTGATGCCGCGTTCTATTCCGCGTTTTTGGGCAGCCTGGGCCTGATGCAGTGCCTCGTGCGCCGGTTCGAAGTATTGCGCCGGATCCACGATGTCCTGCTGGGTGGGAAGCCCATACTGCTCTATCCCAAGTACGCCCTGGTCAGCTGTGGCGTTGCTACGGTTCTGAGTTTCGGCATGATGAACCTGCTGTGCGGAAGCCTTTCTGACACCCTCCGGGAGCGCGGCATCGGCGGTGAATCCCGCCTGCAGTGGTTGCGGAGTGTTCTGATCAGTGCCCTGAGGGGATTTGCCCTGGTGCCGTTGGTGGCGCCCACCAGCGTCGCTGTTGCCATTCTTACCAGGGAGTTACCGCAGCTGAGCTGGTCGCAACTGTTACCCTTCGGTATGGTCGCGGCGCTGGTAATGGTGTTGATTGGCTGGGTGCTCGAGCAGCGCCGGTTCCGCAAGGTCAGCAGCGAGCGTGTCGCTATTGAAGGTTGGCTCCCGGGTACCGGTCGCCTCCTGTTTCTTATCCTGCTGGTGTTCACGGTGATGGCGGGCCTGGTGGCCATAACCGGTTTCAAGGTGTCGGTGGCAGCCATGTTGTCGGTGCCGACCGTGACGCTGCTCTATATGCTCTGGCAGGAGCGGGGACTGACCTCCGTTCTGCAGGAAGGTGCGGGCCAGATATGGGCCATGCAGAACGAAATGGCCATCTTCGCCGCTTCCGCCATCCTCGGTGTTGCCCTGTCCGCGGTCATCCCGGCAGATGCCCTGGCGGGGCTGGTCGCCACTGGCGGCGGGGTTTTCCTGGTGGCTGTCGTTGGCATGCTGATGCTGCCAATGTTCTCCATGATCGGCATCATTCCCATTACGGTCCTGAGTGTTCAGGCCGGTTTGTTGCCCCAGCTGGTGGCGGAAGGAATGGATCTGCTACCGGTCGCCGTGGCTCTGGTAATTGGCTTCTCCCTGGCCATGATGCTGTCGCCTTTCGGTCCATCGGTCATGCTGCTGTCCCGTTTCGGGCAGATTTCCCGCTGGGTCGTGGCGTTTGGGTGGAACGGTTTGTTTGCATTGATAACGCTGCCAGCTCTTCTGGTACTGACAGCGCTGGTCGCCTGGCTGGTACCGGGTCAGTAACCCCGGTTGGTATCCACAATCCCGGAAATGGCACGCCCGGCGGCGTGATCCCGGATCTTGCCGGTGATCTGTTCAATGGTGGCGTCCCGAAGGGTCCGGGCCGAGATGTGCGGTGTAATGGTGATCTCCTGCCGTTGCCAGAATGGGTGCCCCTCCGGAAGGGGTTCTTTGCGGAACACATCGAGGGACGCGCGCAGCAAGGTACCGTCGTCCAGGGCCCTGAGCAGGTCGTCCTCAACCAGGTGTTCACCCCGGCCAACGTTGATTAAAACGGCATCGGGCCGGAGCTGGCTCAGCAGCTCATAATTGATGATGTCCCGGGTCTCGTCGGTCAGGGGCAGGGTATTGACCAGGACCCGGGTAGCTTGAAGAAAGTCGCCCAGCTGGCCGGGGCCGGCGTAGGTGCGGACGCCTTCCAGGCTGTGTTCTCTGCGGGCCCAGCCGCTGACCTGATAATCCAGATTGGCCAACGTGCGGGCCACTCGCTTGCCGATATGACCGAGCCCCATAACGCCCACCGGCCACTCGCTGCGTTTGATGGGGCGATGAATTTTCCAGAGGCTCTGGCGCTGCTGCTCCCGGTAGGTTTCCATCCCGCGACTGGCTTCCAGCAGCTGGTGCAGGACGTACTCCGCCATCTGCACCGACATGCCCGCGTCTTCCAGGCGCACAATCGTGAGATTTTTCGGCAGGTTGGCAACCTTGAGCAAGCCGTCGATACCGGCCCCCAGGTTGAATACGGCCTTCAGATGGGTTTCCCGCTCGAAAAGGGCTTCTGGCGGTTGCCAGACGATGGCGTAATCCGCATCAACAGCGGGCCCGTGCGGGTCCCAGACATAAACTTCGGCGTCCGGCAGGCATTCTTTAATGGGCACTGTCCAGCGCTCGGGTTTTGGATCGCCTGCCACGAAAAGAATCTTCATTTTGCCTCCGGGGGTCGTCACAGGGTTCGTTGACTGCTAGTTTGTTTTGCAATGCAGAATATGAAAACGGCACGGGCAATAAATCATGGTATGAAATACCGCCATGCGGTTTCGGGTTTGAGACATCTTCAGCAAGTGTTTCATATTTGGTGGGAGTTTTGAAAAGACTTTCTGGTACTTGATTTCTGCAGCGATTAAAATGGCGCATCGTTGGTCATTCACCAAATTAATACACCGGTTACAAGAGCGGGCGACGCGGTTGGAGGACGTCCCATTATGGCAGGAAGAAAAAAGATCTCACCGGAACTGACAGTGGCATCCACTGACGGTGAGCCCGTGAAGCCGGAAAAAGACCGCAAGTTTGTCGAGGCCCTGTCCCGGGGCCTGGACGTGCTTCGTGCCTTCAGCCAGGGTCCTGTTATCCTCGGCAACCAGGACATCGCACGCATCACCGGGCTGCCCAAGCCAACCGTGTCGCGGATGACCTACACGCTTACCAAGCTGGGGTATCTCAGCTATAACACCCAGTTGGAGAAATACCAGCTCAGCTCCGGAGTACTGGCGCTCGGTTACGCCTACGTATCCAATCTCAAAGTGCGTCAGCTCGCCAAGCCCTACATGGACGAGTTTGCCCGCCAGACCAACATGTCGATAGGCCTGACCTGCCGCGACCGGTTGCACATGATCTACGTGGAGAATCGTCTGCCACCGGAGGCCTCACTGCTTCGCATGGATATCGGCCTCAAGCTGCCCATGGCTACAACCTCTGCCGGGCGCGCCTATTACTGCGCCATCAGCGACAAGGCCCGCCTGGTGATTGACGACGCCATGGCGGCCAAATACGGCAAAGACTGGCCCGAGAAGAAAGCTGGCCTGGACCAGGCCATGAAGGATTACAAGGAACACGGTTTCTGCCTGTCCACCGGCGAGTGGGACCGGAACATCAACTCCGCCGGCGTGCCAATCCACCTGCAGGATGGCACCATCATGGCTCTGACCTGTGCCGCCCCGTCTTATCTGGTGCCAGCGGAAAAGCTCCGTGGTTCCATTGCCCACCAGCTGGCGATGCTGGCGAGCGATATTGAATCCTTGGGCGTCTGAGACTAACTCCTAAGTAGCGAAGGGAGGCGGCGCCGCCTCCCGACAAACTCCAAGGCAAAAAACCGCAGAGACGCCTCTGCGGTTTTTTTTGTGCCCGCTGTTAGCCGGATGGTTGAAAACACCGCCGAACTTGTATTAAATCGTACGCATGTTTCGCTAGTTAAAATCATATTTCAGAACACGTGCGAGGAGAAAACATGTCTGAGGTCGTTAGCTATAACCGGGAAGGCAGCATCGGCGTTATTACTGTGAACTACCCGCCGGTAAACGCCCTCGGCCATGCTGTCCGTTCCGGTCTGCTCGCAGCGCTCGAGCAGGGCCAGAACGATGCTGAGGCCAGGGCAATCCTGTTGGTTTGCGAGGGGCGCACCTTCATCGCCGGCGCCGACATTCGCGAATTCGGTAAACCCATTCAGGAGCCCCTGCTGCCGACCCTCGTCAATGCCCTGGAGAACAGCGACAAACCGCTGATTGCTGCAATCCATGGGACTGCTCTGGGGGGTGGTCTGGAAACCGCGCTGGGCTGTCACTACCGGGTTGCGCTGAGCAACGCGAAGGTTGGGCTGCCGGAAGTGAAGCTGGGTCTGCTACCCGGCGCTGGCGGCACCCAGCGCCTGCCCCGCCTGACCGGCGCCCGCAAAGCGCTTGAAATGATTACCACGGGTGAGTTCATCGGCGCCAACGATGCGCTCGCCCTCGGCATTCTTGATGCCGTGGAGGAAGGCGATGATATCCGCGCTGTCGGTATGGCCTACGCACAGAAGGTGATCGACGACAAAAAGCCGGTGCGTCGTGTTCGCGATATGAACGACAAGATCGAGGCGGACAAGGGCAGCGATGTCTTTGACCAGTTCCGTGATGAGCTGAAGAAGCGGGCCCGGGGCCTGTTCTCGCCATTCAAATGTGTTGATGCGGTGGAAGCTGCGTTCAACCTGCCCTTTGAAGAAGGCCTGAAGCGTGAGCGGGCACTGTTCACGGAGTGTATGGAATCGCCCCAGCGTGCAGGGCTGATCCATTCGTTCTTCGGCGAGCGGGAAGTCTCCAAGGTGAAGGGACTGCCCAAGGATACGCCGGTTCGCGACGTGAACACTGTTGGCATCATCGGTGCCGGCACCATGGGTGGTGGTATCGCCATGAACTTTGCGAACGTGGGTATCCCGGTCACCATCGTCGAGGTAAAGCAGGAGGCTCTGGACAAAGGCCTGGCCATCATTCGTCGCAACTATGAGAACTCCGCGAAGAAGGGCAAGCTGACCCAGGAGCAGGTGGAACAGCGGATGGCCCTGATCACCCCGAGCCTGACCTACGACGATTTCCGGGACGTTGACCTGGTGATCGAGGCGGTGTTCGAGAACATGGCCATCAAGAAGGAAATCTTTGCCAGGCTCGATGAGGTCTGCAAGCCGGGTGCGATTCTGGCGTCCAATACCTCAACCCTGGATATCGACGAAATTGCCTCTGCCACCAGTCGCCCGGAAGACGTGGTGGGTATGCACTTCTTCAGCCCGGCCAACGTGATGAAGCTGCTGGAGAACGTGCGTGGCAGCAAAACCTCCGATGAGGTCAAAGCCACGGTGATGGCGGTTTCCAGGAAGATCGGGAAAGTCGGTGTCATGGTGGGCAACTGCTATGGCTTTGTCGGCAATCGGATGCTCCACAAGCGCGGCACCGAAGCCATGTCGCTTGTAGATGAGGGCGCCACACCGCAGCAGGTCGACAAGGTGCTGACCGACCTCGGCTTCCCCATGGGGCAGTTTGCCATGTCCGATCTGGCCGGGATTGATGTGGGTTACCGCATACGAGAGGAGCGTCGCAAGTCGGGTGAGGACATCCCTGCAAGCTGGATGGACAAACTCGCAGAACAGGGCCGCCTTGGCCAGAAGACCCAGGCGGGAGTCTACAAGTATGAGGAAGGCAGCCGAAAGCCGATCCCGGATCCGGAGGTCGAGCAGCTGATCGAGCAGTTCCGCAAGGAACAGGGCATTACGCCCCGGGAGATTACCGACCAGGAAATCCTTGAGCGGTGCGTGTATGTCATGGTCAATGAAGGCGCGAAGATCCTGGAGGAAGGCATCGCCGACCGTCCGCTGGATATCGACATCGTCTGGATCTACGGCTACGGCTTCCCGGCCTATCGCGGTGGCCCCATGTTCTGGGCCGATCAGGAAGGCCTCGACACCATTCTCTCGGCAGTGAAAAAGTACCAGGATACCGTTGGTGGTGAGCAGTGGGAGCCGGCGGCCTTACTTGAAAGGCTGGTGCGCGAAGGCAAGAAATTCGGCGATCTTTAAAGGAGTAGTGTTATGTCTGATGCAGTCATCGTTTCCACCGCCCGGACCGGTCTTGCCAAATCCTACCGGGGCTCTTTGAATAATACGCACAGCGTGGATATGGCAGGCCATGTCATCAAACACGCTGTTGAGCGCGCAGGCATTGATCCGTCGATCGTTGAGGACGTGATCATGGGTGCGGCCTACCAGGAAGGCACCCAGGGCCGGAACATTGCCCGTCTGGCAGCTATACGCGCCGGACTCCCGGTAACCACCGCCGGGTTTTCCATCAACCGGTTCTGCAGCTCTGGTCTGCAGTCCATTGCCCTCGCCGCCCAGCGGGTTGTTTCCGAGAAGGTTCCCGCTATGGTGGCTGGCGGGGTCGAGTCCATTTCCCTCGTGCAAAACGAGAAGATGAACAGCTTCCATGCCACCAATGAGTGGCTGATGAAGAACAAACCGGAGCTGTACCTCTCGATGATCGAGACGGCAGACATTGTTGCCAGGCGCTACAACGTCAGCCGGGAAGCCCAGGATGAGTATGCCCTGATTTCCCAGCAGCGCACGGCAGCGGCCCAGCAGGCCGGCAGGTTCGACGATGAGATTGTGCCGTTCGACACCACCATGCTGGTCAAGGACAAAGAAACCGGTGAGGTCAGCGAGAAACAGGTGACTCTGAGTGCTGACGAATGCAACCGGCCAAACACGACCCTCGAGGGCCTGGCGGGTCTGGAGCCGGTCCGTGGCCCGGAGCAGTTCATTACGGCCGGTAATGCCAGCCAGCTGTCCGACGGGGCCTCCGTGTGCACGGTGATGAACAGCACCTACGCCGAGAAGCACAACATCGAACCCATGGGAATCTTCAGGGGCCTTGCCGTCGCCGGGTGTGAACCGGATGAGATGGGCATCGGCCCGGTGTATGCGATCCCGCGCCTGCTTGATCGGAACGGACTGACCATGGACGACATCGATCTGTGGGAGCTGAACGAAGCCTTTGCATCCCAGGTCATTTATTGCCGTGACCGCCTCGGTATTCCCATGGAAAAACTGAACGTCAACGGCGGTTCCATTTCTATTGGTCACCCCTTCGGTATGACTGGCGCCCGAATGACGGGGCACGCCCTGATTGAAGGCAAGCGTCGTGGTGCAAAGTATGTGGTGATTACCATGTGCATTGGTGGCGGCCAGGGCGCCGCAGGCTTGTTTGAAGTGGTCTGATTTCAATCTGAATGAACGAGGGGCCAGATGAAAGCTTTCGTCTGACCCCCGACCTGAGCGGGTTCTGGGAGATTCGTCCTACGCCTTTCCTCCCAGCAGAATCCGCACAGCCGTGCAGGCATCTTCCAGCTCCGCTTCTCTAGGCTCACGACCGGCGATAATGTCACTGTACAGACAGGATTCGGCCAGGCGGATCATGAAGTAGGACAGGCTGAAAATGTTCATCGGGGGCTTGATATGCCCGGCGGCCACCTGGTCCTTCAGCATCCGGGTGTTGGTTTCCACGGTGCGGGTGTGCAGGATCGACTGCGATGAGGTAAGTATCTTCAGGGCGTATTCCGGGTCCTGGTGGATGAACCGCCGCAGGGGTTCAAAATGCAGGATGGTGGAATTGGTGCGTCGATACACGCCCACGATGTAGTCGATACCTGCGCCTGGTGTTTCCGCCATGGCCTGCCGCCAGAGGGGTTCGTACAGCGACCAGAGTATCTCGCCGATCAGCAGATCCCGGTTGCCAACCCAGCGGAACAGGGTGGCGCGGCCAATGCCGAGTTCTTCCGACAGGGGTGCCAGGTGGATACGCTCACCCTTGAGCCACATGCGACGGGCCCGTTTGAAAGCCTCCGCGGGTGTTGCCCTGGGAACGGTTCTGTCTGTCACTGCCACCTCATGCCGGAATTTCGGTTCATTCTAACCACTAAACCACAAACCCGCCACGCGCAGCCGGGCTCGGGGCTGTGATGGTTTTGTGAAGTTTTCGGCCTACACTGCCAACGTGGCTGTCCTTAAAGTTCCCCACGACGGCCAAGTGCAGGAGCCATGGTCACCATGACGAGAACCGTATTGATCATCGAGGACAACCCGGGTATCGGAGAACTTGTGCGCATGCAGGTGTCGGATCTGGGTATGGAGCCGGTGCTGGTGGATCGGGGCGATACCGGGCTGGAGCGGTTCCGCGAGGGTGGCATTGACCTGGTGATCCTGGACCTGATGCTGCCGGGCCTCGATGGCCTGGCGGTGTGCAGGGAAATCCGGTCCGGCCCCGGCTATGTGCCGGTACTGATGCTGACGGCGAAAAGCACCGAGCTTGACCGGGTGCTGGGGCTCGAGATGGGCGCGGACGATTACCTCACCAAGCCCTTCAGCGTGGCGGAGCTGTCGGCCCGGATCAAGGCCCTGTTCCGAAGGGTGGACGCTTTCTCGAAAAGTGTCTCTACCGGCGACGATGCCAGTGAAATCGAGGTGGACCGGTTGCGAATCGACCCGGTGCGTCGACGCGTGTCGGTGGATAACCAGCCGGTGGAGCTGACCGCCCGGGAGTTCGACCTGCTCTGGCATTTTGCCTCCCACCGGGGACGGGTGTTCAGCCGGTCGCAGTTGCTGGACGCGGTGTGGGGTTACAACCACGAGGGCTACGAGCACACGGTGAACACCCACATCAATCGCCTGCGCAACAAGATTGAAGCCGACCCGGCCGACCCGCACTACGTCCAGACCGTTTGGGGTGTGGGCTACCGGTTCATGGACTGATCATGGCGCCGCCCCTGTTCCGCACCCTGTACGCACGCCTGGCCATCGGTCTGTTCCTGTTGCTGCTGGTGGTGGGCGGTCTGTTCACCTTTTTGAGCCTCTCGTCGGTGCGGGAGTACTCGGCGGCGATCAATCAGCAGCTCAACCGAGACCTGGCCCGCAACCTGGTGGCCGACCGCAATCTGGTGACCGACGGCCAGCTCAATCGCGATGCCCTCAAGCAGCTGTTCGAGCTGTACATGACCATCAACCCCAGCATTGAAATCTACCTGCTGGACCGTCAGGGCAAGATCCTCTCTTACTCGGCCGACCCCGAAAAGATCAAACGCAACCGGGTGTCGCTCAAGCCGATCATAACGCTGCTGGACAACCCGGACGCTTACCCGCTGCCCGGCGACGATCCCCGCAGCCATGACCGTCGCAAGGTGTTCTCGGTGACACCGGTGCCGGATGCCGACAACCCGACCGGTTACCTGTACGTGGTGCTCCGGGGCGAGGAGTACGATCTGGCCGAGAGCATGGTGCACAGCGACCGCCTGCTGCAGATGGGGGCAGGCGCCCTGGCCGTCAGCCTGGCCGTGGGGCTGTTGGCGGGCCTGGTATTCTTCCGGTTGCTGACCCGGCGGCTGTCGCGACTGACCGACCGGGTGGAGGCCTTCAATCAGGGCATGTCGGTGGACCAGGCGCCGGACGTGGCCACCGCTGGCGACGATCTCGATTACCTGTCCGCCCGCTTTGATCAGATGGCCAGGCGCATCGAAGCCCAACTGGACCTGCTCAAGGACAAGGACGCCCAGCGCCGGCAACTGGTGGCCCAGGTGTCCCACGACCTTCGCACGCCGCTGGCATCCATCCAGGGCTATCTGGAGGCCCTGCGGTTGAAGCAGGACTCGCTCGAGGCGGATGAGCGCTCCCGCTTCCTGGGCATTGCCCTGGCCGAAACCCATCGGCTAGGGCGACTGGTGGAGGAATTGTTCGAACTGGCGGCCCTGGACGCCCGGGAGAAACAGCCGGTGCCGGAGCCCTTTACGGTGGCGGAGTTGCTGCACGATGTGGCCCACAAGCATCGGCCCAGAGCGGAGCGTGCAGGCGTAACCCTGGCAGTAACCGAAGTGGCGCCGGCGCAGGTGCTGGCGGACATCGCCATGACCGAACGGGTACTCGATAACCTGATCGGCAACGCCATCGACCACGCGCCCGAGGGCAGTACGGTCACCCTCAGCGTGGCGGCTGAGGATGACGGGGTCGAGATATCGGTGGCCGACGAGGGCCCCGGCATTGATCCCGACGACCTGGACCACCTGTTTGAACCCTTCTACCAGGCGTCGGGCGCGTCCCGCGCCGGACACGCGGGCCTGGGGCTGGCGATTGCCCAGCGCATGGTGGCGCTTCAGCACGGGCGGCTCAGGGCAACCAACGCCAACGGGGCGGTATTCGGTGTCTGGTTGCCACTGGCGGGGCAATCAGCCGGTGGCGACGGGGAACAATCCACAGCTTTATGAATTCGTAACAAACACTGAACGTTTTCGTGAATCCGCAGCCTTACGGTAGAGCCATCGAATCATCCAGAGGAGATGTCTTATGAAACGTACAATTGCAGGCACTTTGATCGCCCTGGCGCTGGTGACTGCCGGCGGCCTGTTTACGGCCCAGGCCACCGCAGACAAGCACCAGAACAAAGACACCCGATTCGCCCCTGACCAGCCCGGGCTGGCGGTGGCTACCTTTGCCGGTGGCTGCTTCTGGTGCGTGGAGGCGGGCTACGAGAAGCGGGTGCCGGGCGTGGTGGAAGCCGTGTCTGGCTATGCCGGCGGTGATCAGGCCAACCCGACCTACCAGCAGGTGTCCTCGGGCAAGACCGGCCACACCGAAGCTGTGCAGGTGTACTACGATCCGGAAGAAATGACCTATGAAGGCCTGCTGCAGGCGCTCTGGCGGATGATGGATCCCACCGATAATCAGGGTCAGTTCGTGGATCGCGGCCAGCAGTACCGGCCGGCCATTTTCTACCACAACGAGGCCCAGAAGCGTCTGGCCGACCAAGCGGTGGCGGAACTGGAGGCCTCCGGCGTGTATGACAAACCGGTGGTCATCGAGATCGTGCCGCTGGAGAACTTCTACGCCGCCGAGGAATACCATCAGGACTATTACAAGAAGAACCCGGTGCGCTACAACTTCTATACCTTCAATTCCGGGCGTTACCAGTTCATTGAAAAGGTGTATGGCGAGGATTATGAGCTGGACTACAGCCGGTTCCAGGAGAACGCCACCGTGGACGCCAGCGATGATCTGGTGTCCGGCAGTGGGAAGACGGCCTCCACCGATAACGCGGGCGGCAAGGGCTTTAACCCCAAGACCTTCGAGATGCCAGGCCAGCAGACCCTGAAAAAGCGCCTGACCGACATGCAGTATGAGGTCACCCAGGAAGACGGCACCGAGCCGGCGTTCAACAACAAGTACTGGGACAACAAGCAACCCGGCCTGTATGTGGACATCGTCTCTGGCGAGCCGCTGTTCTCCTCCCGGGACAAGTACAAGTCCGGCACCGGCTGGCCCAGCTTTACCCGGCCCATCACGCCGGATGCGGTGGTGGAACGGGAAGACAACTCGCTGTTCATGAGCCGCACCGAGATCCGCAGCCGTTACGCCGACTCCCACCTGGGACACGTGTTCAACGACGGACCGCAGCCCACCGGACTGAGGTACTGCATGAATTCGGCGGCCCTGGAGTTTATCCCGCTCGACCAGATGAAAGAAGCCGGCTACGGCCAGTGGATCGACGAGGTGAAGCCGAAGACCGACGTGGCAGGCCAGTAAAGCCGTGTTGGCGTAGCCCGGACCGGCCGGATGAGCCCTGGTAGGTCGGATTAGCGCAGCGTAATCCGACACTTAGGTCACAACCAGAGATCCCCCACCGCCGTCTCCGGGCCGAAGTGGTGCCAGACTTGCGCCTGCAGCAGCTCGGCGGTGGCAAGGGCGTCGATCAGCGCGTTGTGGGCGGCGTAATGGGGCAGGCCGTAGCGCTGCCGGCTGTCGGCCAGGCGGATGGACACCGGTTTCTGGCCCATCAGTCGCTGCCAGCGCGACGGATTCCGGTTGGGATGCAGGTGCGCCTCAATGGCCATGGTGTCCAGGACCGGAAACCGGATGCCTTCGCCCAGGCGCCAGCGCAGGGCAATATCCAGGAAAGGCCGCTCGATGTTCCGGTAATGCACCACCGGCAGCCGGCCGTTCAGGCAGGCAAACAGCTCCTCCAGAATGTCCTCAAGATCCGGCGCTTCATCAATGTCGCTGTGGGTGATGCCGTGCACCGTGATGGAGGTCTGGTGCAGGGGCAGGCGGGGCCGGACTATCCAATGCCGCGCTTGTGCCAGCTGCACCCCGTCGAGCGTGAACGGCACAAGCCCCACGCTGACAATCGAATGCTGGCTGGCATCCAGGCCGGTAGTTTCAAAGTCCAGCGCTACCATCGGGACATCCCGGAGCGGGGTGTCGGCAGAGACGCATCCGCTTTCATAGAAAGCCTTGAGCAGAGGCGACTGGCTGCGTTCTGCCAGGGCCTGGTACTGCTCCGGCCAGGGTAGCCGCGTTACTTCCGGGTCTGTCTGGTTGGGCTCGGTAGGGGAGCGCTCAGACATTGCGGACCACCTGGGCGTTGTAGCGGAAGCGCAGGAATTTCTGGGCGTTACTCACCACCTGGAAGGCATCCTTGAGGTGGCTGCGCTCGAAGGGCGAGAGGTCCTCGGGGCGAACGTTGTTGTCGGGCTCCTTGCCCGCCTCGATCGCCAGGGCCTGGTGTCGTATCCGCACAATGGAAATGAACTCCAGGGCATCGCGCAGGTTGCCCAGGTCGTCGTCCAGCAGCAGTTTGGTGTTGCCGATGGCCTTGAGGCGTTCGAAAGAGTTCTGGGCGCGGGAGCCGCAGGCCAGCGCGTGCACCCGGATCAGGTCCGACAGCGGCGCGGTGCCCCGGCGTTTCAGGTTGAAGGTCTTCTGCTGTTTGCCGTCCTCCTCCAGTACAAACGTCCGGAAGAAGCCAATGGGCGGGGTCCGGTTCAGGGCGTTGCGCGCCAGCATGGCCAGGAACCGGGGGCTGTTGGCCGCCTTGTTTGCCACCAGGGTTTTCAGCTGCTCGGCGAAGTCGGTCTGGCCGTAGATGCCGTCCAGATCGAAGAAGATGTTGCTGTTCAGCAGCGCTTCCGCCTTGGGGTTCTCAATCCAGTCGGTGAAGTAGTCCTTCCAGACCTTCAGCGGCTGCCGCCATTTCCGGTTGGTGGCCATGATATCGCCGGTGCAGTAGCTGTAGCCGCACTCTGCGAGGCCATCGGAGACAAACTTGGCCAGCGCCAGGAAATACTCGTCGTGCTCCTCGGGCACGAAGCTGTCGTCCAGGATCATGGCGTTGTCCTGGTCGGTGACCACCAGCTGCTCGTCCCGCGCCATGGAACCGAGGGCCATGAAGCAGTAGGCAATGGGCGGCGGACCAAGCTTTTCCTCGCCCAGTTCCAGCAGCCGCTGGGTAAAGCTTCGACCGATGCCGGCCATCGCGCTGCCGATCATATGGGAATTGGCGTCTTCGTTGACCATGCGCACGAAACTGTCGCGCACGTCCTTGCTGACTTTTTTCAGGCCCCGAACGTGTTGCTGGTGATAGATATTGCTCACCAGATAGAGGCTGCTCTGGCTCTCGTATTTCACGATGTCCGACAGGGCAATGACGCCGCGCACTTCGTCGCCTTCCATCACTGGCAGGTGGTGTACGTTGTTGTGCAGCATGGTCAGCATGGCTTCGAAGATAAACACGGAGGAGCCGATGGTGATCAGGTCTTCCGACATGATCTCGCTGATCGGCGTCTCCGAGGGCAGGGCCTCGCTGAGTGCACGGGTGCGCAGGTCCCGGTCGGTGATAATGCCTCGCAGCAGGGGCTTCTCGCCTTCTTCATCCATCAATAGCAGGGCCGACACGCCCTGCTCGGTCATGATTCGCGCCGCCTCCTGAAGGCGTACCGTGTGGGGTGCCGAGACCGGCTTGCGGGAGATCAGCCGGGTTACCTTGGAGGTCATCAGCTCGTTGGATTTCTCCCGCCGGGAGAGGGCGGAGCGCAGGCGGCTGCGGTCCTCAATCTCGACAAAATCGGCAAAATTGTCGTCGCTTTCCCAGAGCAGCTGAAAGATCTCGCCGGGGATCTTGTAAACCAGGGTGTCTTCCAGCGCCTTTGCCGGAAACCGCACCCGCTTGTTCATCAGCAGACCGAACTGGCCGAAGATCTCGCCCTCGCTGATCCGGTTATACAGTTCCCCGGAACGCCGGTAGATCTCAACCGCGCCGCTGCGCACGTAGAACAGCCAGTTATTGGATTCGCCAAACTCGAGAATCTGCGTGCCGGCCCGGAAATAAACGACCTCAATGCTGCCGACCACCTGGTCGAGCAGCTTATCGGGCATCTCGTCAAACGGCGGGTACTGGGCCATGTGATTGCGGATGTCGATGAGCTCGGCCTGCATAAGACTCCCGGAGTTGATGAAGAAAAGTCGTTGTCAGTACAGCAATATAGCAGTGGCGCCAGCCAGCGGCCATGCCGACCTTTGACGGATCTCATTGACCGCTCAGGCCCATGTTGCTAGCCTTGCCGCACTTTTTCAGGTGTCCGTCGCGAAGCGCGACGGGTGAAACGGGAAATCGGTGAGCCTGGCCTGGCCAGCGCAAGTCCGATGCTGCCCCCGCAACGGTAAGCAGGATAACGGCAATCTGATGCGCCACTGTGTCGTGTGACATGGGAAGGTGATTGCCCGGGAACCGTCGGTTCCGCCTGCCAGCCCGGAGACCGGCCTGGAAAAACACCCGGTGTTGCGGTGGGCGACGCAGGTGGGCGAAATACGAGGGCAGTCTGCCGCTTTCCCATGGCCTGCCCGACCTGCCGCCTGCCCTCCGTGCCTGTTCCGCAACAAAACCCAGAATCCCGTGCGGGTGCGCGCGGAGTGCGGAGCAAAACTGATGTCCTCAAAATCCTTTCCTGTTGTATTGGCGGGCGTGTCCCTCGCCGCCCTGCCGCTGGCCGTAATGGCCCAGTCTGATAACCAGGCCGATGCGCTTGATCCCATCGTGGTCACCGCAACCCTCGGGCCGCAAACCGTGGGCGAGAGCCTGTCTTCCGTCACCGTGATCGAGAAAGACGATATTCGCCGCCAGCAGCCGGCCGAGTTCCGGGACCTGCTGCACGCGCAGCCGGGTGTGAATGTGGTGTCGGACGGCACTTATGGCAAGACCACCAGCGTATTTCTGCGGGGTGCGGGCAGTGCCGGCACTGTTTTGCTCCTGGATGGCATTCGCCTGCGCTCCGCCTCGGCGGGCATCCCACCCTGGCAGTTTCTGCCGCCCGAGCTGATCGAGCGGGTTGAGCTGGTGCGCGGCGCCAAGAGTTCCCTTTACGGAGCGGATGCCGTTGGTGGTGTGGTGCAAGCTTTTACACTTGAGCCGGAAGCGGCCCGGCAGGGCTGGGTGGAACTGTCTGGCGGCTCCCACAGCCTGCTGGAAACCACCGCTGGCGTGGCCGGGCGGGAAGGTCGCACCGGCTTTCTTGCCGGTGGTGTGTATTCGGATACCGATGGTACCAACCTCCGGGCTGGTGGTGAGGACAAAGGCTTCCGCAATGCCGGCGGACTGGCCAAGGTCAGCCACCGGTTCGATCAGGGCGGTGGTGCCGGCGTGACGGTTTTCCAGTCCGAGGGGAATACCGAGTTTGAGGGTGGCGACACAGACTTTCTGGTCCGCGCCATGGGCCTGCATCTGGAGGCCGTAGCCAGCGACTACTGGCGCACCCGGATCCAGTTCTCCGAATCCCGTGACGAGCAGGATACCTTCGGCTCCTTCCCTAGCGTGTTCGATACCCTGCACCGGTCGGCCCGTTGGGAAAACACCCTCACCGCGGGCGTACACGAGTTCGTGCTTGGCACTGAGGCGACCGTGGATGAAGTGGAAGGCACCAGCCAGTTCAGCGAAGACAGCCGCACCAACACCGCGATTTTCGGGCAAGCCCGTCTGAACTTCGGACCCACCGATGTGATGGCCAGTGCCCGGCTGGACGACAACGAGGCGTACGGCAAGGAAGAAACTGGCGGCATCGCTTTGGGTCACCAGTTCGATCAGGCCCATCGGGCACGGTTGAGCTACGCCACCTCTTTTCGTGCGCCCACCTTCAACGACCTTTACCTGCAGGTGCCCTTTTACACCGGCAACCCCGACGTTGATCCGGAAGAGGGTCAGATGGTGGAAATTGGGGTAAGTGGCCGTTATAGCCATTGGTTCTGGGATGTGGCCGTTTACCAGAACGATGTAGACGATCTGATTACCTTTGTGTCTGATCCCGTAACGTTTGAAGGCACCGTGGAGAACGTCGAATCCGCGCGGATTCGCGGCATCGAACTGTCTTCGGGCTTTGAAACCGTGAACTGGGATGTGAACGCGGCCATTACCCTGTCCGACACCGAGAACCGGGATACTGGAGCGCGCCTGCCCCGCCGGTCCGAGCGCAATGTGCGGCTGGATGTGGACCGTCTGTTCGACCAGTGGTCCGTGGGCGCCAGCGTGATTGCCGAAAGTGACCGCTACAACGATGCCGCCAATAACAGCCGGCTTCCCGGTTACGGAACCCTGGACCTGCGCGCCGCCTGGAATTTCCTGCCGGGATGGTCCGCTCAGTTCAAGGTGGATAACGTGCTGGATCGCCGGTACACCACCAGCCAGGGCTTCGGCACAGCGCCATTCGATTACCTGGCGGCGGGCCGGACGTACCTGGCGTCCATACGCTATGATTTCCGCCAGTAGGCCAATTCACTGACCCAAGATGCCACCGCCATGATCCAGCGCGGACTCGTTCTGCTTGTCGCCTGCCTTGTTCTGGTGCCACTGACAGCCCAGGCAATCTGCGCCGGGGATGCGCTGGACAGGCAGGTGTGTCTGGAGACGCCTGCGAGGCGAGTGGTTTCCCTGTCTCCCGGCGCCACCGAGTTGCTGTTTTCGGCCGGCGCCGGCGACCGGGTGGTGGCGGTGAGCGCCTGGAGCGATTACCCGGCAGAAGCTGCCAGCCTGCCCCAGGTGGGCGACAGCAATCGCCTGGACCTGGAGGCCATTGTGTCCCTGGCGCCGGATCTGGTGGTCGCCTGGGTGGATGGTAACTCCCGCAGCCAGCTGGAGCGATTGGAGAACCTCGGCGTTACCGTCTTCTGGCTGGCGCCGCGCACCTTCAACGACATCGCCATGGCAGTCGAGAACCTGGCGCTGTTGACCGGCGATGCCACCATTGGGCAGCATCGCGCCGACGCTTTCCGGGCAGACATCGCCGAACTTCAGGCGCGCTACGACGGTGCCAGCCCGGTGCGGGTGTTCTTCCAGATCTGGGACCAGCCGCTGATGACCGTGAACCGGGAAGAACTGATCAGCAAAGCCATCGAGCTCTGTGGTGGCGTCAATGTATTCGGCCATCTGCCGCGACTGGTGCCACGGCTCAGTATCGAGGCGGTGCTGGCAGCCAATCCGCAAGCCATCGTTACCGCCGGCGATGCGGGCAAAGACACCTGGCTGAAGGAATGGCAGCAATACCCTGAGCTGGCCGCGGTTTCGCTAGGCAACCTGTTCCTGGAACCGCCAGATCTGCTGGCACGCCCCACACTCCGCTTTGCCCAAGGTGCGCGCCACCTGTGCCAGACCCTGGAGCAGGCCCGTGCCAATCTCTAGTTATTCCAAACCCCTGATTGTGCTGCTGCTGGCCGCCCTGGCAGCGGCCCTTCTGTCGGTGAGTGTCGGCAGCTCGCCTATGGGCATTGATGACACGCTGCGCGTGGTTACCGGTGGCGGTACCGCTTTGCAACAGACCCTGGTCCTGGAGCTTCGATTGCCCCGCACCCTGAGTGCCTTCGCCACCGGTGGGCTGCTGGCGGTGGCCGGAGCCCTGATGCAGGTGCTGCTGCGTAATCCGCTGGCCGATCCCTACGTGCTCGGGCTGTCCGGCGGAGCCGCCGTTGGCGCCCTGCTGGCCATGCTGGCCGGCGCTGCCGGGTTCCTGGTGTCCGGTTCGGCCTTTGCCGGTGCCCTGCTGGCGACCCTGCTGGTGTTCGGCCTGGCCCATGGCAGTGGCAGCTGGACGCCATCGAGGCTGCTACTGACGGGGGTGGTAGTGGCCGCAGGCTGGGGTGCCATCATCACCCTGATCCTGTCGATGACGCCGGCCAGTCGGCTGCCTGGCATGCTGTACTGGCTGATGGGCGATCTGTCCCACGCCGCCACGCCCTGGCCCGGCCTCATCATTCTGGTGCTGGTGTGTGTACTGGTCTTCCCTCTTGGGCGGGCTTTGAATGTTCTGGCCAGGGGTTCCCTGCAGGCGGCGGCACTCGGCGTGTCGGTGCGGCCCCTGGAGTGGTCCATCTACCTCATGGCGAGCCTGCTGACGGCCACGGCAGTGACCATGGCCGGCTCGGTGGGGTTTGTGGGCCTGGTGGTGCCGCACATGCTGCGGCTGGTCCTTGGTAACGACCAGCGACTGGTGCTGCCAGCGTGCGTCCTGGCCGGCGGCACTTTGCTGGTGCTGGCGGATACCCTGGCGCGGGTGGTGATTGCGCCGGAGCAGTTGCCGGTGGGGGTGATTACCGCGCTGCTCGGTGTGCCCACGTTCCTGTATCTGCTGTATCGGAGCCGATGATGACGCGCCTGACCACGGAATCGCTGATCATCGATATTCCGGGGCGTGCTTCCGGTGCGCCGCTGGATCTGGCCATCGAGCCGGGGCAGGTCTGGGGGGTGCTGGGTCCCAACGGCGTGGGCAAAACCACTCTGCTGCATACCCTGGCGGGGTTGCGGGAGCCCAGGCGCGGGCAGCTGCGACTGGATGGCACCCCTTTGGGCGATATCCGCCGCAAAATCGTCTCGCAACGGATGGGCCTGGTGTTCCAGGACCGGCAGGATGGATTCCCCGCCACGGCACTGGAAACCGCGCTGATTGGTCGACACCCCTGGCTGTCCGCCTGGCAGATGGAGAGCGGTGAGGATCTGGCAATTGCCGAACAGGCTCTGGAAGCCCTGGACGTTATCCACCTGAAAGATCGACTGGTCAGCACCCTGTCCGGGGGTGAACGCCAGCGGGTCGCCATTGCCACCCTGATGACCCAAAGCCCGGAAATCTGGCTCCTGGACGAGCCGACCAATCATCTGGATCTGCAGCACCAGACGGCCGTCATGACGCTGCTACGCCAGCAGGCACAATGCGATCGGGCGGTCTTCATGTGCCTCCACGACCTCAACCTGGCTGCACGATGGTGCGACCAGATCCTCCTGTTATACCCCGACGGCCAGGCTTGCTGGGGCCCTGCCCGGGACATGCTGGTGACGTCGGCACTCGAAAGCCTGTTTGGTCAACGTCTGCTTTCCGCCGAACTGGACGGATTTCCGGTGTTTGTACCGGGCTGATTTACCGTCTGGCCAGGCCCCCACCCCGCCGGCAGTCGGGCGACCTCCCTGAAAATGTTAAATGTCGCAAAGCGCTGAACTGTGATTCTATGGTTGTGATAAAAGTGATGGTCTCCGTCATTTAAATCAGCACCCCTGTGATACGCTGGGGATATGTTGGGCGCACTCAAGCGGAGACTATGCGGCCTGACCCACTCGATCACTGAGAGAATGACTTGATGAGAGTAGGCCTGCTGATCCTGGCAGCATTGTGGTTCACTCCAGTTTCATCTCAAACGCTCCAGATCATGGGATCGAGTGAGGGTTTTCTCCCATTCTATTACGGCCACAGCCTGGACAAGGGCATTCTGGCCGAGGTCATCCAGGAGTTCAGTGGGCAGACCGGTATCGCGGCCAGGTTCCGGCCGATGCCCCGTAAACGACAGGCCTGGGCCCTGGAAAACGGACACGCCAACGCGGTTTTCGCCAACCCTCTGTGGATGCCGCTGCCGGACCGGATGCACGCCGTAGGACCGGTGTTAACCTGGCGTGACCGGGTGTTTGCGCAACCGGGTCAAAAACCCCTTTCCTTCGATGACCTTCAGGGCAACGTCTGTCTGCGACGATGGTTTGTCTACAGTGACCAGCTTGAGCGGCGCCTCGGTGCCAATCTTGTTCGCATCGACGGGTATGATGCGCAGCAGATGTTGAACATCTTTCTGCAAAAACGGTGCGATTACATCGTCATGAATGACATGGAATTCCGGTTTCTGGCTCAGCTGCTGGCAATCAATCCTGACGAGTACAGCACCGAACTGGTCGACGCGGAGTGGCCGATCTTCCTGGGTATCCTCAAAACCGAGACCGCTTTGATTCAGGCGGCGGAAGCGTTTTTTGCCGACTACAGGATTGATGTGGAGGCCCTGCTTCCCGGGCTGCCGCTTCCTGATGAGAAGATCTCCATCCATCCCGTCCAGTAGGGCAACTGGCAAACTTCAAGCCCCTCGCCTCAGTCCAGCCAATCTCCGGGATTGGACGTGGTAAAGCGTCTTATCCGGTCCGGAGTCGCACAGCTCGGGGTCATCTGTTCATCGGACAATAGAAGATAGTTGTCACGGTGGGCGGTGCCCAGGGGAATGGCGCCCTCTTTGGTGAAGCAGGGCAATTCGATCTGCTCGGCGACGAGGAGGTAGCTGTCGGCAGTGTCGCTCATCCACAGCCAGGCATTCCGGTTTTCCTGTTCCCGGCTGGTAAAGAAGCTGAAATGGGTAAAGTCGCGTTTTGAGAACAGCAGGAACTGCTCACGGAAGTCGATCATGCCAAGCTGCCCGCCGGGCGGAATAGTCTGTTCGGCGGCTGCCAGGATATTCTTCGGCGTTCGCAGCGGCTCAAGAATCCGGTAGCCCCAGGTGGACAGCAGCAGCCAGCTCACCATCATGGCCGCGAACAGCCGTCCCAGCGGGCGCGAGCGCCAGAATCCGAACAGACTGAGCAGCCACACCGAACCCATGGTAAAGACCAGGGTGCCGGCCTCGTGGAGTCGTGCCGGGTCGCTGGTGTAGTCGCTCACCTTGTCGACCAGTCGTGGGTGATCGTTCCAGGCCAGAACGCCCACGGTCAGCAGCGCCGCGCCAATCAGGAGGTGCAGGCCGGTCAACACCGGCGGGAACCAGCGTGCCGGCCGCTGGCTGCTGACAATCGGTGCCAGCACCAGGGCCAGCATGGGCAGCGCCGGCAGCAGATAGACACCGCGCTTGCCGGGACTGAGGCTGAAAAATACAAGGACCAGCAGGATCCAGACCAGAAGCACCGGAATGATGGGCCGGTAACGGGCGGTTTCCGACAGAGGCCGGAGCAGGGCCAGCAGCAACAGGGGAAGAGGAAACCAGAGCGCGGGGATCACGCTGGTGAGGTAGTAGTACCAGGGCTGGATATGACCCCAGGAGTCGGCGTAGCGCTCGCCGGTCTGCTTGAACAGGATGTTGTCACGGTAGGCGAACGCCTCTTCGGTGCCGAGATGGTTAACGTAGAGCACCATGGGAATGAGCCACGCTGCCACCACTGCCAGCATGGCCAGTGGGCCCAGCGCGCTGCGCCAGGTCAGGGTGTCCCGGAACAGTGAGCGATCGCGCAACTTCATCACCAAAAGCGGAATGAGCATGAGCGCTGGCAGGAAGCCCACCCCTTTGGTGATGATGCCGAGCCCCATGAACGCCCAGCCAACGAAGTACCAGGCCCAGGCCGGCCCCAGGAAAAAGTGCCGGATCAGGCCGTAGCAGGCGACGGCAATCCAGCAGGCCACCATGGCATCGATCTGGGCTTTTTGCGCCTGGATCAGAAACTGCGGCGCCAGCATCAGCAGCATTACCGCGACGGCGCCCGTGCGCTGGTTCCACAGACGGGTGCCCATATCGAAGACCAGGCCCAGTGTCAGCAGGCTGCAAAGGGCGTTGGGCAGCAGGAAGGCGATCTTGAGGTTGCCGGTCAGCCAATAGAACAGGGCAATGCTCCACATGAACACCGGGGGTTTGTCCGGGTAGAACTCGCCGCCGCGCATGGGGATCAGCCATTGCCCCGAGGCCACCATCTCTCGGGCGACTTCCGCAAATCGGGGCTCGTCCGCCGGCCAGGGTGAACGCAGGCCAATGCCGGAAAAAATGACGAGGGCCGCCAGAGCCAGCAACACCAGCAGCAGTCGGTGGCGAGACAGATTGAACAGTGTTTCCGGCAAGTGCCGGACGAAAGGCGATGCAGGCATGGTCAGGTCTTAAAGCGTGTCGGAAACGGAATCGGCCAGGGTTCTGGCCCTCTGGTTGTAGAAAAGAATGGCGCCGATGGCTGAGGCCAGAATAAAAAAGCCGATACTCAGGGCAAGCTGATAGGCGTTGGCATTGCCAATGCCGGCGCCCGCCAGGGCAAACACCAGCATCTGTGGCAGGTACCCCAGGGTGCTGCCGGCCAGAAATGGCGCGAAACGGATGCCCGAGCAGCCGGCGACAAGGTTGGTCAGCAGGTTGCTGCCCACCGGCAGCAGGCGGACCATCAGCACTTTCAACAGGGTCTGCTCGCGAAACAGACGGTCGAAGGTCTGCATGCGTTTGCTGAACCTGCGGCTAAGGGGGGTTCGCAGAAGCCACCGGGCCGCCAGAAAACAGCCGGTGGCGCCCAGCACCGTGGCCAGGGTGGACACCAGGGTGCCGTTGACGCCGCCCAGGGCAAACCCGAACACGAAAGCGAGTATCTGCCGGGGAGCACCCAGGCCGGTGAATACGGCGCCGGCTATCACGAGCGCCGCCAACCCCACTACGCCATGACTCTGCAGGTAACTGGCCACCGCCGTCTGACTGGTCATGAAGTCCAGCCAGCCATAGTGGATGGCGAGGTAGCCAACCAGCACCAGCGCCGAGAAAGCAAGCCATCGGGAGCCGTCTGGCATCTCAGGTACGCTCCGCCATGGATGCGTGAGTGCCGGCATGGTCGAGCTCGCGAATTACCGGTACCCGGGTGCGACGCAGCAGCCAGAGGACACCCAGCAGATCAACGATCCCCGCCCAGGCACGATTCCAGGCATTGTATTTGGAGGTGCCGGCGGTTCGGGGCCGGTGGTTGACCTCCACCACGGCTATGTCTCCGCCAATACCGCGCACCAGCGCCGGGATAAAGCGGTGGCCATGGTCGAACCAGGGCAGCTTCAGGAAGGTGTCCCGCGGAAACAGCTTGAGGCCGCAGCCGGTATCGGGTACCCCGTCGTGGAGCAGGGCGTCGCGAACGCGGTTGGCCAGCTTCGACTGGAATCGCTTCCATGCCGTGTCCTTGCGGTTCTTCCGATAGCCGGCGATGCAGAAATCCGGATTGGTCAGCGTGTTGGCTTTCTGCAGCAGCGCGGGAATGTCGGCCGGGTCATTCTGGCCGTCGCCGTCCATGGTGACGATCAACCGGCTGCGGGCCCGACGAATGCCGGAGGCCAGTGCACCGCTCTGGCCAATGCTCTGGTCGTGGCGAACCGTGGCCAGTCGTCCCCCAAGGGCCCGGGCGGTCCGGATCGCGGTATCGAGTGTGTTGTCGGTGCTGCCGTCGTCCACCAGTACCACTTCGAAGCCATGGTAGTCCCGCATCACACCGAAGGCCTCGGTGAGCAGGCTGGCAATGTTGGCCGCTTCGTCCTTGGCTGGGATAACCAGCGAGAGAGTTCGTTCCTGGCCCATCAAGCATCATCCTTAGAAAAGGGAGTTGGCGATGGGCAGGAGTATCCGCCTTGAACCTTAAACCAACCTTAAGCGCGCTTCCGCTTTGAGGATGGGCGGGCGGGAAGCCAGATGGTGGCACACAGGCCCCGCTGACCGTCGGGCCGGTCGGCGAGGGTGAGCTGGCCGCCATGAAGCTCGGCAATGCGCCGGGCGATGGCAAGGCCGAGGCCGGCGCCGCCTCCCAGGCGCTGATCCAGGCGCACGAACCGGCTCAGGGCCCGTTCCCGTTCGTTTGCGGGAATGCCCGGCCCCTGGTCGCAGACGGTGATGAGGTAACCCTCTCCCGAGGGAGTCAGCCGGGTCTCGATGGTGGTGTGCTCCGGGCTGTACTGGATGGCGTTGGCCAGCAGGGAACGCATCAGGGTATTGATCAGGGCGCTATGACAGCACACCAGGGCCTGGCCGGTATGATCCTCAAGCACCGGGTCGATGTGCTTTTTCAGGGCCAGCGGTGCCACGTCGGCAATGCTCTGCTCCACAATCGCTGACAGGTTGTGGTATTCGGGCGTGAAGTCGGCGCCCGAATCCACCCGGTTGAGCAGCAGCATCTGCTCCACCAGGTGCACCATGCGATCCACGGACTGGATCAGGTCCTCGTACTGCCCGGGATTGGTCTCGCAGACCTTTTCAAGGTTCAGGCGCAGCGCGGTGAGGGGCGTGCGTAACTCATGGGCGGCGTCCGCCGAGAACCGTCGCTCCCGCTCCAGTGCCTGGTTCAGTCGTCGCAGCAGGCCGTTCACTGCCTGCACCAGGCCGGCCACCTCCTTCGGTGCCTGGCGGTCGTCCAGGGGGTGGATGTTTTCAGGGGCCATGTTGCGGACGGGCTTTTCCAGCTTCCGCAGCGGCTGAAAGCCCACCTGTATTGATATCAGCACCGAGAGCGCGAGCAGAGGCAGCACAATCAGGAAGGGCAGCACGTTACCCATGGCGATTTCCTGGCTGAGCTCGTCCCGCACATCCTCCCTCTGCGCCGTGCGGATCCAGAAGCCGGTGGCCGGGTCCTGAAGCGTAAACGTACGCCACTGGTAACCGGCCACCTCCTGCCAGCTAAAGCCGCGCTCAAGACCCTGGGCGTCATTGGCCCGCAGGGTATCGAGAATGGGTTCCCGGTCCGGCGACCAGACTTCGAACGCAATCTTGCGCTCGTACTTGTGCCCCGCGCCGCCGGGCAGAATCTCATCCTCTTCTTCGTCTCCCTGGTAGACGCTGTCCGGCAACTGAAGGGTTTTTTCCAGGGTATGGGTAATTTGCTCCGTCGACTGGGTTGACGACAGGTGTTCCACCAGGCCCTGTACGATGCGGGTGCTCTGGGCCAGCTCCGCGTCGAAGAGTTCTTCCAGTTGGTGGTCGCTCACGTAGAAGCCCCAGCCCGCGGCAATCAGGGTGATGAAAAAGACGGTGCTGGTGACCAGTAAGGTCAGCTTTCGAGTCAGGCTCATTCCGGAGTGCCCTCAGCGGCGGCCTTGCTGTCGAGCATGTAACCCACCCCCCGGATCGTGCGAATGGTTTGTTTGCCAACCCGACGCCGAAGATGATGGACATGGACCTCCAGGGCATTGCTCTCCGCGCCGTGTTCCCAGCCATAGAGCTGTTCCTCGAGCCGGCGGCGGGTCGCCACCTGGTCGGGATGCCGCATCAGGTAATGCAGGATCTGGAATTCACTGCGTGGCAGCGCCGCCGATTCACTGCCAACCTGCAGCTGGCCTGAATCCGGATCCAGGATCAGCCGGCCTACTTGCAGGCCGCCGCACCGAACCCCGGCGCCGCGCCGCGTGACCGCACGAATCCGCGCCTTGAGTTCCGCCATGGCGAAGGGTTTGGTCAGGTAATCATCGGCGCCGGCGTTCAGGCCCTGCAACTTTTCGTTCAGCTCGCTGCGGGCCGTCAGGATGATGACAGGCGTCTGGATGCCCTCCTTCCGGACCCTGTTGACGATATCCATCCCGTCCACTCGAGGCAGGGTCAGGTCAAGTATGGCCAGGTCAAAGCTGTCGTTGAGCAGGGCGTTCAGCGCTTGCTGGCCATCGTCCAGCCAGTCAACGGTGTTCTGCTGGTCGCGAAGCATGCCCAGCATGGTGTTGGCCAGGGGGTGATCGTCTTCTACGAGTAATATTCGCATGCGGCAATCCGGTTGATGTTCCTCAGCCCAGCGGACCGTGTGTCTGTGAATTGTAATCGATCCCGCCGGCTTTGCGGCTTCCATCGGGTACAACGGCGGTGCTGGCGGATGTCGGCGTCAGCAGGAAAAGGCGATAGCGTCGATTTTCAGCGACCGGGCGGGCGATGTCGCCAAGACGATCGAGCAGGGCGGCATTGCCCTTCTCGATGGCCAGCGCCATGGGCTGCGGGAGGGTGCCGGCGTCGAGCAGGCGGACAACGCTCTCATCGTCGATGCCCCGGGCCTCACCGTGGCTGTAAAAGCGCGCGGAGAATGGCGGATGGTCAAGGTAGAACAGGTCGCTGGCGTCCATGCCCGGGATCTGGTTTACCCTGGCGACCAGCTCCCGCTCGGTTTTCAGTTGCCCGGGGTGAAGGGCAAACCATCCACCTGCTGCGGTGGCCAGAACCGGTACCAGCAAGACCGCGAGACGCGCCCCGACGTGTGCCATCCGTGTAAGCGACGCTGGCCACAGGCCGGAGGCAAGCACGGCCAGGAACGGCAGCCCCGGCAGCACGTAAGTCCAGAGAATGTTGCCGGCCAGCGTAAAAAAGAGGGCCGGGCTCAGCATGGCGGCCAGGACCAGTCCGTCGAGCCCTGCGTTGTGGTTTTGCCATTCCTGCCGGGGCGACTGGCCGAGCCAGAGCCTTCTTGCCACAAGCACCAGTGCAATCAGGCCCCAGGGAAAACTCGCCGCCACCAGATACAGCCAGATGGTGCCTCGCGGGAATTCATGAGCGTTACCGTAGAGGTCTCCCTGCCAGCTGCTGACCACAAAGCGCTTGAAGTGTTCGCCCACGAGGAAGTAGTCCAGAAACCCCGGCGTTTTGAGCTCGGCCAGTACGTACCACGGCACAGCCAGCGCCAGCATCAGCAGGGTGCCCCTGACCCAGGGCAGCGCCCGCCATAGCGTCAGCCAGTTCCGGGTGACGGCGACCCAGAGCAGCACCGGCAACCCGGTCAAAACCAGTACCAGCGGACCCTTGGCAAGCAGGCCAATGGCCAGACCTGCGAAAAACAGCCAGCCCCACCGTTCAGGGCCTCCCTGAAGACGCACAATAAGGCCCACCAGCGTCAGGGTCGAACCAAGGGCCAGGAAGGAATCGGTCATCACCGTGCCGGCAGTCAGGAATCCCAGCGCCGTGGTGGCGTAAATCAGCGCGGCCCACAGCCCGGCAGCGATGGCCGCCTCGCTGTTACGCTCGGGGTGCAGGTATCGGCGCGCGGTGAATACCAGATACACGATGGCCAGGTTGGCCAGCCAGGACGGCAATCGGCCGGCAAATTCCGACACCCCCAGCAGCTTGAACGCCAGCGCCTGGGTCCAGAAGGACAGCGGCGGTTTGCCCCAGAAGGGCACGTTGTAATCAAACCAGGGCGTAATCCAGTCGCCGGTTTCGGCCATGATCCGGGCGATTTCGGCGTAGCGGGGTTCGGTGGTATCGGCGAACGGCAGTATGGCGGTCAGCCCCAGTCGGAAGGCCAATACGCCAAACACCAGCCACAACAGGGTGTTAATGTTTCTGGTCATTTCCGGCGACTCGCAGTTGCGGAAGGACAGTTCGGGCGGGGTCATCGCTGTCTTCGGAAACGATATAGACAGGACGTTGCTTGGTTTCCATGTAGATACGACCCACGTATTCCCCCAGCAGTCCGACGCAGAGCAGCTGAACGCCGGAAAGGAAGGTGATTATGGCGATCATCGAGGCATAACCGGGGGTGGATATGCCGAACACCAGGGCCCGGAGAACTTCCCAGGTGCCGAACAGGCCACCGGCACCGGCGGCCAGCAGGCCAAGAACCAGGGCCAGTCGCAGCGGGCGGGTCGAGAAGGACGTGATGCCCTCCATGGCCAGATGCAGCAGCCTGAGGTAGTTCCACTTGGTGGATCCGGCCGCCCTCGCATCCCGGTCGAATTCCAGCGTCACAGTCGGCATGCCGACCCAGGCGAACATTCCCTTCAGGTAGCGGTTGCGCTCCGGTAACCGGTTCAAGGCATCCACTGTGCGGCGGCTCATGAGTCGGAAGTCGCCCGTGTCCACCGGTATGGGGGCGTCGCTCAGCCGGTTGATCACCCGATAGAAAAGCCTTGCGGTGGTTCGTTTCAGCCAGCTCTCTCCGGCCCGCGACCGGCGCTTCATCAGGACCACATCGGCGCCCCTCTGCCATTCCCGGACCATGGCCGGAATCAGCTCTGGAGGGTCCTGGAGATCGGCGTCGATCAAGACAACGGCCTCACCGCGGGCGTGCTCCAGACCTGCCGTGACGGCCGCTTCTTTGCCGAAGTTCCGGGACAGCTGTACCACGCGGATTCCAGACTCATGGGTTCTGGCACGCAACAGCAGCGCAACCGAATCGTCGTGGCTGCCATCGTCAACGAATAGCAGTTCCACCGAACCGGGGATCTGCCGGCATACCCGGTTGAGCCGTTTCAGAAGGGCAGGAATCACCTCCGCCTCGTTGTGAACCGGAATAATCAGGCTGAGCATGGGATTACTGAACATTGGCTGTCGGCGCTTCATGAAAAACAAACCTCTTGGCGAAGAGATAGTTGGCGAGGGCCACCAGGCCGGTCGCAATAATCTGAGACGGTGCAATGCCTGCCCCTGCCATCAGCAGCAGCGAAAACCCGGCGAGGTTCAGGATCCAGCCCAGCCCTGATCCGAGAAGGTAGCGTGGGAAGGCAACCGGGTGTGGCAGGTCGGAACGGAACGCGTAGCGGTGCTGGAGCAGGTAGTTCACCAACAGTCCTGCGGTGGCGCCAACCCCGGTGGCGAGCATTGCGTCAAGGCCCAGACGAAGGAGGCACAGCATAACCAGCCAGTGGCACAGCGTGGCCAGGCCGCCGGCCATCAGAAACCTGGGTATGCTTCCCCGGGCTGTTGCTCGTGACAACGGGAGTTTCATACAGCCTCACTTAAAACACCGAGCGTTTTCAGAGAATTCCGGATATGGCCGGGCACTCTCCATCGCCGGGCACTCTCCATGGCGAGGCACTCTACGCAGTCATTCTTAAGCGAGCCTTAACGGTCTCAGTGGCAAAACCTTAAGGGCGGCTTAAGGTTTCAGGGGCAGGGTGTTAAGGCTGCTTTAAGGCTTCCTTCCTAATCTGGCTTCCAAGATGAGAGTGCTGGCGAGGCGCAAACCAGGAGAGCCCAGATGACAGACCCGCTGATGATGTCCACGTATTGTCCCCCGGATTCCGGGGAGGTGGTTCCGGTCTTCCGTTGTGCCGGTCGCTGGTTTAACGAAATCCGTCCCGAGACCGCCATGGCCGGAACCGTCGCGGGTTTCATCCGCCGTCGCTTCCTCCATGCCTACGGTGCCGAGCCCACCCTGCGGATACCGGCCCTGCTGGCGCTGACCACTGCCCAGGGCAGCCTGCTGGCCGCCGTGGGGGTACGCAATGCCGCGCTGGAGAGACTGTTTCTGGAGGACTATCTGTCGGTGCCGGTGGAATCGGTGCTGCCGGAGCCGGGCGTTGAGCGTCACCGGATTGCCGAGATTGCTCATCTGGCCGGTGTGGAAGCCGGCGTCAGCCGGTTCCTGTTTGCGTCGCTGTCGGTGTGGCTCGATGGTGCCGGATACGACTGGGTGGTCTGTACCGGCACCGACCAGTTGCGCAACAGCTTTCACCGGCTCGGTATTGCGACAAACGTCCTGGGTGACGCCGATCCGGCCCGCTTGCCCGATGGCGGTGCCGGCTGGGGCCACTATTACGATCATCACCCGGTGGTCATGGCCATTCGGGTGGCGGATGGGATGTCCGCCCTTCGCAGCGCAGGTCTTCTGCGGCTGATTCAATCCGTCGATGCCGATTGTTCAGACGGCACCGCAGCCGGAGGTTCCTATGGCCACATTGCCTGACATGCTGGCACTCCAGGCCGGCATGCATCCGTCGCGAACGGCTTTGCAGGGGCCGGAGGCTGCCTTTACCTACGCCCAGATGATGCAGGCGGCGCAGGCCCTGGCCGATCAACTGACCCTTTCGGGTGTACGCCGGGCCGGGCTGTGTGGCGACAACTCCATGGCCTGGGTTCTGGCCGATCTGGCATGCCTGCTGGCCGAGGTGGTGTGTGTGCCGGTACCGGTGTTTTTCTCCCCCTCGCAAACCGCTCACCTGACTGAGCGCGCGGGCCTGGATTGCCTGCTGTCGGCGGAGGCGTCAGACGGCGGCGAACACCTGGGGCATGGCGTCTGGTTGACGCGATTGCCCGAAGCCCACGGCGAGGCATGGATGCACGAGCAGACGGCGAAAATCACCTTCACCTCGGGCAGCACGGGCACCCCCAAGGGTGTGTGCCTGTCCATCGCCCAGATGACCGCGACCACCCTGGCCCTGAAAGAGCGTTTGGCCGGTGTATCCCTGGAGCATCACCTGTGCATTCTGCCCCTGGCCACCCTGCTGGAGAACATCGCCGGTGTTTATCTGCCCCTGTTGATGGGCGGCACGGTCACCGTGGCACCCCTGCACAGCCTGGGTATGACGGGCAGCAGCGGCCTGGACGTCAAATGGCTGGTAGAGGCGATTCATCACCATCGGCCCCACTCGCTGATACTGGTTCCGGAACTGGCGCAGGCCCTGGTGGCCGCGGCCGAGCAGCAGCAACTGAGCGGTGATGGCTTCCGGTTCCTGGCGGTGGGCGGCGGACGGGTGTCTGCCGATTTGCTGGCCAGGGGGCGCGCCGTCGGGCTTCCGCTTTACGAAGGCTACGGCCTGTCGGAGTGCGGTTCCGTGGTGGCCCTGAACGTGCCCGGCGCCGAGCGCGAGGGCTCCGTCGGCCAGCCGCTGGGCCACGTGCGCGTTCGGGTGGATGACCGCGGCCACATCCGGGTTGCCGGTAACACCCACCTGGGCTATCTGGGCGACCGCGCTGTCGAGGATGGGTGGCTGGATACCGGAGATCTCGGCGCCAGTCTTTCCGACGGGTTCCTGTCGGTCAACGGCCGCGCCAAGAACCTGCTGATCACCAGCTTTGGTCGTAACATCAGCCCCGAGTGGCTGGAGAGTGAGCTGATTCAGGCCCTGGGCGCGCGTCAGGCCGTGGTGTATGGCGACGGCGACCCGCATCCCTCGGCCTTGCTGGTGGTGCAGGATGATCGCTCGTCAGACGCTCTGGGGGAGCAGCTTGCGTCCCTCAATGAACGCCTGCCGGATTACGCCCGGCTCGCCCGGGTGCATGTCCGGCGCCAGCCACTTACCCATGCCGATGGCTACCTGACCGCCAACGGGCGCCCCATGCGACAGCGCATCCAGGCGGACCTGCCGACACTCGTCGCCGGCGCTTGCTCACTCACTATTGACCCTGACCATTCTTCACACCCGCCAGGAGGATCTTTCATGGCATTTTTCGATCGACTGCAGTCCGAGACTGCCGAGGCCCGCGCCCACGTCACCGGTGCACCCGTCATTGCCGCCATTCGCGAGGGTCGTTTTGATCTTGATGGCTACACCTGGTTCCTGACTCAGGCTTACCACCATGTCAAACACACGGTTCCGCTGATGATGGCCTGTGGCGGCCGTTTGCCCGAGCGCCTGGAATTCGTGCGCAAGGCACTGGTGGAATATATCGAGGAGGAGTACGGCCATCATGAGTGGATCCTGAACGATCTTGCCGCCTGCGGTGAGGACAAGGAAGCCATTCGACACGGCTCACCGGACATCTCCATCGAACTGATGGTGGCCTACCTGTACGACCGGATCAACCGAGGCAACCCCGCGGCCTTTTTCGGCATGGTCCAGGTGCTTGAGGGCACCTCCATCGAACTGGCCACGCCGCTGGGCGAGGAGATCCAGAAGCAGCTGAAGCTGCCCAACCAGGCCTTCAGCTACCTGTATTCCCACGGTGCCCTGGACCAGGAGCATTTCGAGTTCTTCCGTAACCTGATGAACAGCATCACCGATCCGGACGATCAGCAGGCCATTGTTGAGGCCGCGCGCATGGTTTACCGCCTGTACGGCGATATGCTGCACAGCATTCCGCTGCCGACCAGGCGCAAGGAGCAAAGCCATGCGGTTGCATGATCGGGTGTTTCTGCTGCTGGGCGGCTCCGGTGGTATCGGCAAGGCCCTGATCGCGCCCCTGGTAGGCGCAGGCGCCCGGGTCATCGTGGCCTCACGGCACCCGGAGCGCCTGGAACACCGGGAAGGGGTGTCCCCGGTGTATCTGGACCTGGCATCGGCGGATCTCGACCAACAGCTGATGCGCCTGAACGAGGCCTACCCCGACATCGACGGCGTGATTCACTGCGCCGGCCAGAACCGGTTTGCCAGCCTTGGCAAGATGCCGGTGGCCGAGCTCGATGCCCAGTTGATGGTTAACCTGCGTTCGGCGCTGCTGGTGGCACGGCACTTCGCGCCTCGGTTCGAGAAAGCCGGCCAGGGCGCGCTGGTGTTCGTGGGATCCACGTTCGGCAGTATCGGCTTTCCCGGCTACACCGCCTACTGCGCCAGCAAGTTCGGGCTGCGAGGCTTTACCGAGTCGCTGCGGCGGGAGCTGGCAGATACGCCGGTGCAGGTGGTGTATGTGGCCCCACGGGCAACCGCCACGGCGATGAATCCCGAAGCGGTGAACCAGCTCAACCAGGCGCTGGGCAACACCATGGATCCACCGGAAAAGGTGGCCTCGGAGATACTCCGGGCCATGGAGACGGACCAGCGGCGCCGGTTCCTGGGCTGGCCGGAGCGTCTGTTCGTGGTGATCAACGGCATCCTGCCCCGAATAGTCGACAAGGCGATGCTCAAACAGCTGCCGGTGATCCGGCGATTCCTGGATTCGAGGGCTCTGTCATGAAACCTGTGCTATTGGCTTTTCTTGTCCTGCTCGCCCAGCCGGTCTGGTCCGCGGATCTTGAAACCGAGCTTTCCGCCATCCAGCATCGCTGGGCGGAGATCCAGTATCAGATGCCTGACGACCAGAAGGAAAAGGCCTTCGAGGCCCTGGCCGGCGAGGCAGAAGACTTTGTGGCGCATTATCCCGATCGCGCCGAACCCCTGATCTGGCAGGGCATCGTGCTCAGCACCTATGCCGGTGCCAAGGGCGGTCTCGGCGCCCTGGGTCTGGTCAAGGATGCCCGCAAGTCGCTGGAGGCAGCGCTGGCCATTAACGGCGAGGCGCTGGATGGCTCTGCCTATACCTCGCTGGGCAGCCTGTATTACCAGGTGCCAGGCTGGCCGCTGGGATTCGGAGACGACGACAAGGCCCGGCAGTACCTTCAGAAAGCCCTCGCGATCAATCCTGAGGGTCTGGATGCGAATTTCTTTTTCGGTGACTTCCTGCTCGATCAGGGTGAGCCGGAACGGGCCCGCGTCTATCTGCAGAAAGTACTCGACGCCCCGGGACGGCCCGGAAGGGAGGTCGCCGACGCCGGCCGTCGTGCCGAAGCCAGGCAGCGCCTGGAAAGCCTGTAAAGGACCCGCGTCCGTTCCTGGTTTGTCCGCGTGAGCTACACTCTCTGTTGTGGGGTTGAACACGTCGGGAGAGGGAAACGTAGTCCATGGTGAGCAGGTCTGACGATGGGCAGGCAAGCGAGATGCCTGCCCATTTTTTCCAGAAACTGGCTTCTGGCGTCCCGGGCGTCCTGTTCACCTATTGGCTGAGTGCCGATGGTCAGTCCCACCGGTACCCCTTCGTCAGCAACCAGGTACAGACCCTGTTTGGCGTTGCTCCCGCCGCGCTCAACGCCAATGCCGATGCCATCTTCTCAATGATCCATCCCGAGGACACCGGTGCCATCATCGAAAGCATCCGGCAATCCGCCGCTACGCTGGAGCCCTGGCGCTACCGTGCGCGACTGAGGCTCGCCGACGGGCAGTATCAGTGGTTCGAGGCACATTCGGTTCCGGAGCGCCAGACCGATGGAAGCACCCTGTGGTATGGCCAGTTCCACAACATCCAGCCCTACAAAGTTCTGGAACAAAGTCTGCGTGAAAGCGAGGCCGAATTCTCGTTCCAGGCTGGATTTCAGAGGCTGATCGCCCGGCTCTCCACCGAATTCATCAACCTCGGGTTTGGCAACATAGACCAGTGCCTTGATGAGCTGTTGCGAACCATTGGCGAGTTTTTTGATGTGGATCGTGCCTATTTGTACGAATTTTCTGACGATTACCAGCGGATGACCAACACCCATGAGTGGTGCCGTGCAGGCGTGCCCGCCCTGAAAGACAGTCAAAAGGACGTAACGATAGAGCACTTTCACTGGTGGCAGGACCAAATCGAAGCGATGGTGAGCGATAACCGGGTGGTGTTTATCGAAGACGTCGACCGGTTACCACCGGAAGCCGCCTCCGAGCGCGCCTTGCTGCAGGCGCAGGGCGTATCGTCCATGTTTTCGGTGCCCATTCGGGTGCGGGGCCGGGTCATCGGCTTTTTTGGTGTGGATTCCCTGCGGCGACGATCCTGGCGGCGGGATCAGGCAGACTTGCTGATCATTGTTTCGGGCCTGTTGTCCGGCGCCCTGGAAAGGCACCGACTGGAAGAGGAATTGCTCAACCAGTCCATCCGTGATCCGCTGACGGGCCTGCATAATCGCCGCTACCTGATGCCCCGCCTTGAGGAGCTCCTGGGGCGCAGCAACCGTCGGGGCGAGAAGTTTGCCCTGGCGATGTTCGATGTTGACCACTTCAAGGAAATCAACGACTCCATCGGCCACCTGGGGGGCGACTACATACTACAGAGAATCGCGGCGATCCTGACCAGCCAGACCCGCACCATGGACGTGATTGCGCGCTTTGGCGGGGAAGAGTTCCTGGTGGTGTTCAATGCCCTGGAACAGACCGACGTGCCGCAGCTGGTAATGCGGATTCTGCAATCGGTACGTGATGAGCAGTTCGTGTTTGAACGCCGGCCTGTGCCGGTAACGCTCAGCGCCGGCGTTGCCGGCATTGATGAGTTTACGGCCACGCCGGCCACTCCGGAGGCGCTGATAGGCCTGGCGGACCATCGGCTCTACCTGGCCAAGGAGAGCGGTCGGAACTGCCTGGTGGATGCATCAGGGACAGTGCGCATATGAAAAAAGATGATTTCACCTCATATTACTTAATGATATATCCTTAGATCAAAAGTAATTCTGGCTTTGCGACAGATTCAGAGAGGTGAACGTCATGAGCAATCCCACCGTGCAGCCGTTCTTTGATGAACCGACCAACACCTTCAGCTACGTGGTGCGCGATCCGGACAGTCACTCCTGCGCCATCCTCGATTCCGTGCTGGACTTCGATTACGCCGCCGGTCGCACCGACGTGCGCTCGGCCGATGCCATCATCGAGTTTGTTCAACGCAACAACCTGAAGGTCGAGTGGATTCTGGAAACCCACGTCCATGCCGATCACCTGTCGGCGGCGCCTTACCTGCATGAGCAACTGGGCGGTAGAACCGGCATTGGTGCCCATATCCGAGATGTTCAGGAAATCTTTGGCAAGGCTTTCAATGCAGGTACCGAGTTCCAGCGCGATGGCAGCCAGTTTGACCGGCTGTTCGAGGAGGGTGACAGCTTCAACATTGGTGGCCTGACCGCGCGTGTGCTGCATACCCCAGGACACACCCCGGCCTGTCTCACCTACGTGATCGGTGACGCCGCCTTTGTGGGCGACACCCTGTTCATGCCCGATTACGGGACCGCACGCTGCGACTTCCCCGGCGGCGATGCCCGAACCCTGTACCGGTCCATTGGCAAAGTGCTGGCGCTGCCGCCGGAAACCCGCCTGTTCCTCTGTCACGACTACAAGGGCCCGGACCGTGAGGAATACCAGTGCATGACCACCGTGGCCGAGCAGCGGCGGGGCAATGTCCACGTGCACGAGGGCATCTCCGAGGATGCGTTTGTGAAGATGCGCACCGAGCGCGACGCCACCCTGGGCATGCCGCGCCTGATCATTCCCTCGGTCCAGGTCAACATGCGTGCAGGGCACATGCCGTCGGCGGAGAGTAACGGCCAGGTGTACCTGAAAGTGCCGATCAACCGGTTCTGACACCGACCATGGGCCTCAAACGTTACCTGCCCATTCTGCAGTGGGCGCCGGGGTATGGCCGGGACCAGGCCACCAGCGATCTGGTGGCCGCGATCATCGTGACCGTGATGCTCATTCCTCAGTCGCTTGCCTACGCCCTGCTGGCGGGGCTGCCGGCCTACGTGGGGCTGTACGCGAGCATCCTGCCGCTGATGGTGTACGCGGTCTTTGGCACCAGCCGTACGCTGTCTGTGGGCCCGGTGGCGGTGGCCTCGCTGATGACCGCAGCCGCCCTGGCGCCGCTGGCGGAGGTGGGCAGCCCGGAATACCTTGCCGGTGCGGTATTGCTGGCGGTGATGTCAGGGCTGATGCTCACGATGATGGGCGTCCTGCGGCTAGGCTTTCTGGCCAACTTTCTCAGCCATCCGGTGATTTCCGGCTTTATCACCGCGTCCGGACTGGTGATCGCCGCCAGTCAGCTCAAGCACCTGTTTGGCGTTCAGGCCTCCGGCCATAATCTGCTGGAGATTGGCCGGTCCCTGTGGCTTACGATCAGCCAGTTCAATGGCGTTACCCTGCTGCTGGGCGGCGGAACCCTGGTGTTCCTCGTCTTCGCTCGTAAGGGCCTCAAACCCTTGCTGGTGACCCTCGGTTTGTTGCCCAGGGTGGCGGATATCCTGAGCCGGACCGCCCCCATTGTGGCGGTGGTAGTCACCACCCTGCTAGCCTGGCAGCTGAACCTGGAAAGCGCCGGCGTGAGGCTGGTGGGCGAGGTGCCCCGGGGGTTGCCGGAGCTGACCCTGCCAAGCCTGGACCCGGGGCTGTGGCAGCAGCTGGCAGTCAGCGCCCTGCTGATCGGCGTTGTCGGATTTGTGGAATCGGTGTCGGTGGGGCAGACCCTCGCGGCCAAGCGCCGCCAGACCATTGACCCGGACCAGGAGCTGATCGGCCTGGGTACAGCCAACCTGAGCGCCGGCCTGTCCGGCGGGCTGCCGGTAACCGGTGGATTTTCCAGGTCGGTGGTGAACTTCGATGCGGGTGCAGAAACACCTGCGGCCGGCGCCTATGCCGCCGTGGGTATTGCCCTGGCCACGCTGTACCTGACGCCGGCCATCGCCTATCTGCCCCAGGCCACTCTGGCGGCCACCATCATTGTGGCGGTGTCCACCTTGATTGACCTGCCCGCGTTGGGGCGCACCTGGCGCTATTCCCGGCCGGATTTCGGTGCCATGCTCGCCACCATCGTGCTGACCCTGGTGCACAGCGTGGAAGCGGGCATCGTTGCCGGGGTGGCGCTGTCGATCGGGCTGTTCCTGTACCGCACCAGCCGGCCCCACAGTGCCGTGGTGGGTCGCGTTCCGGGCACCGAGCACTTCCGCAATGTGCTTCGACACCAGGTGGAGCTGTGCCCCCGGGTGACTTTCCTGCGGGTGGACGAGAGCCTTTACTTTGCCAACGCCCGGTTCCTGGAAGAAACGGTGATGGATCTGGTGACCCGGCAGCCGGAACTGCGGGATCTGGTACTGGTGTGCCCGGCGGTGAATCTGGTGGATGCTTCCGCCCTGGAAAGCCTGGAAGCCATCAACGAACGTATGAAAGACGCGGGCGTTCGGCTCCACCTCTCTGAGGTGAAAGGGCCGGTGATGGACCGCCTGCAGGGCACCGAACTGCTGTCGCACCTGGGCGGCCAGGTGTTCCTGAGCACTTACGAAGCCTGGCAGCGCCTGACCGACCGGAGCCGACTCGACGGCCAACCCGCCTAGGCTTACAAAGCCGGCTTGCGCCCGGGGTGGGGCAAGCCTATATGATGGACACCTTGACGCGATCGCTCCGGTAGATTCCCTATGGGCATGACCGAAAACCTGTTATCCACCAGCCAGTGGATTCTCACCCTGTTGATTTTCCTGGCCATTCTGGTTCGTGCGGCCCGGACCATCGACTGGCAGGGTTTCCGGCGGGACAACGCACTGCAGCATTCGTTCTTTGGCGCGGCGGTTGTGCTGGGGTTTGTCTGGCAACTGCGGGCGGGCCTCTCACCGGGCCTGGCCATTCATGTGTTCGGCATCACCGTGATCACGCTCATGCTGGGCTGGGCACTGGCGGTCATGGCCGGGCTGCTGGCGCTGGTGATTACCGTGATCACCGGTCGTGAACCCCTGGTCATGTTTGCCGCCAATGGCCTGATCACGGTTATGGTGCCGGCCATTGTGAGCCACGGCATCATGCTCTGGGAGCGGCGTCGCAATTTCCGGAATTTTTTCGCCTATATTTTCTTCTGCGGCTTTTTCGGGGCGGGTCTTGCGGTAGCCGCGGCCGGCATCGTCATGTGCCTGATGCTCTGGAGCAGCGGGGTCTACACCTTCGACGAGCTGGTGCACGAATACCTCCGCTACCTGCCATTGTTCATGATTCCCGAAGGCTTTGTGAACGGCACCTTCGTCACCGGCCTGATGGTGTTCCATCCGGACCGCCTCACTACCCTCGACCAGCGTAGGTACCGTTAACCTCAGGTTTGTCTCACCGCTCACGAGAGCCCGTCCCTGATGGGCGAGTGTTGCAGCTCCGGGTGATCCGTTTCTGGCGGGAGTCGTATTCCTCGGTGACTCTGGCCGGACCCTGCGTGCCGCGCTCGCTGCCAGAGTTTAAGTGCATGGCGGTTACCCGCGTCCCACAGCCAGCGGGTGACATTCTGCCCCGGGTGGACCCCACTCCTCCATTCGGGGCTTTTTTCGACCATCAGACTTTTGTTGGCTCTCTCGTTGTTCCTCTATCGAAGTGCGTTACTGGCCGAACTAATGGCATTCAGGGTGTGCAGGAGGTGTTCCGCTGCTCTATGGTTCCCTGTGATGACAGAAATCGGAGCTGAGTCTGAAATTCTGTTGATTGTATAGTAGTCGGAATTTGACCGCCTGAACGGCGCTTTAATCTCTGGTTGGCCCGGACCCTATGCTGAAACGATTGATACCCGCCCTGATCATTGCCATCGGCATTGCCGGATTTGCGTTCCTGAAAATGACCCGCCCGGAACCCGCCGAAGTAACCGCCACCGAGCGAAGCTGGCGCGTTCAGGTTCAGACCCTGGAGCCTGGTACCCATACTCCCGTACTTCCGCTATACGGTGAACTGGTGGCACCGGAACAGGTTACCGTGACCGCCACATTGCCGGGCCGGATCGGTGCTCGGCCGGTGACCGAGGGTGAGCGGGTGAACGCCGGGGATCTGCTGGTGGCGCTGTCTGAGGCCGACATTGAGCCGGCCCTCGCCCAGGTCCGGGCTCAGGTCCGGGATCTGGAAGCGCAGATCCGGTCCGAGCAGGTGCGTTACCGCAACGACCAGGCGGCCCTGGCGAGCGAAAAAACCATTCTCGAGAATGCCCGGCGACAGCTTGAACGCACGCGATCGCTGGTGGAACGCAACCTGGCCTCACGTGAAGCCCTGGAGGCGGCGAACGATGCGGCCGCCCGGGCAGAACTGACGGTCAGCGCCCGGCAACGCTCGATTGATGAACACCCGTCGCGGCTGCAAAGCCTGGAATCAAAGCTGGCCCAGGCGCAGGCCAGCCTGGCCAACACCGAGCGGGACGCCGAACGAGCACGCATGGTGGCGCCCTTTGACGGCGTGGTGACCGATATCCGGGTAGCCGAAGGCGACCAGGTCAGCCGTAACCAGGTGGTGCTGTCGCTGTACCCTGCCCGGGGCCTTGAACTCCGGGCCCGTGTGCCCGACATGTTCCGGGCCGAACTGCTCGACTCCCTGGCCCGAGGCGAGACCCTGACCGCCACCAGCGCTGACGGCCAGCACAGCTTCCGCCTGGTGCGTTTTGCCGGCACCAGCGATGCCTCGGGTACCGAGGCCATATTGCGGCTGTCGGGCGATCCGGGCGGGCTGCGGCCAGGTGGCCTGCTGCCGGTAACCCTGGAGCGCGCGCCCAGGGAACAGACCGTGGCCATTCCGTTCAGTGCCCTGTACGGCGCGGATCGGGTGTACCTGATGACGGATGAAGGCCGCATGCGGCAGGTCAGCGTGAACCGGATTGGCGAAGCCCGGGCCGATGACGGTGAGCGACGCCTGCTGGTGTCGGGTGATGCCCTGGTCTCCGGCGCCCGGTTGATCACCACTCATCTGCCCAATGCGCTCACCGGTCTCAAGGTGGATGCGGCCGGCACGGAGGCCCCGGCCCAATGAGACGCAACAAGGGCGTGATCGGCTTCTTCGTCCATCATCGGGTTGCGGCCAACCTGGTGATGCTGGTGATGCTGCTGGGCGGTGTGCTGGCGCTGACCCGGATGAATATTCAGTTTTTCCCCACCTTTGCCCTGGATATTGTCAGCGTTCGGGTGGTGTGGAGTGGCGCCTCTGCCGAGGACATCGAACAGGGCATCACCAACCCGCTGGAGCAGCGGCTGCGGAGCATTGATGGCCTGAAGAAGATGACGTCCACCTCCGCCCAGGGGGTGTCGTCCATCACTCTGGAATTCGAGGAGGGCACCAATCCGATCCAGGCTCTGGACGATGTGCAGCAGCAGGTGGACGAGTTCACCAATTTCCCGGCGGAGGCGGAAGAACCCCAGGTAACCCGGGTGGAGCGCTACGAGCCAGTGGCGCGCCTGCTGGTGTCGGGCCCGGTGGCGCGGGATGAGCTGCGGCAACTGGCGTACCGGTTCGAAGACGAGCTGCTGCAGCGGGGCATAGACCGGGTGTCCATCCGGGGGCTGCCTGAACAGCAGATCAGTATTGACGTGCCGGTGGAGCGCCTTGAGACCCTCGGGTTGTCCCTGGAGCAGATTGCAGAGCGGGTGGCGGCCATTTCCCGGGATCTGCCCGCCGGCATGATGGCCCAGCAGGACGCCACCCGCGAACTGCGGGCGGTGGAGCAGCGGCGCAGTCCCCAGGCGTTCGAGAACATTCCCGTGCTCAGTGGTGAGCGCATTCAGCTCAACCTGGGTGACGTTGCCATCATTCGGCAGCAGGCCCGTGAGAGCCAGGTGACCCTGGAAAAGGACGGTCAGCCGGCGGTGGAATTGCAGCTGCAGCGGGCGGAGAACGGCAATTCCCTGGCCGCCGCGCGGATACTGGAGCGCTGGCTGGCGGACACCCGCCCGGCCCTGCCGCCGACCGTGCAACTGGAGGTGTACGACGAAACCTGGCAACTGCTGGACGACCGGATTTCGCTGCTGGTGAACAACGGCCTGGGCGGCCTGGTGCTGGTGATCTGCCTGCTGTACCTGTTCCTGCCCGGGCGGGTGGCACTGTGGGTGGCGGTGGGCATTCCCACTGCTTTCCTGGCGGCGATGGCGGTGCTCTGGCTGATCGGTGGCTCCATCAACATGATCTCCCTGTTTGCCCTGATCATGGCCCTGGGGGTGATTGTCGACGATGCCATCGTGGTGGGCGAGGACGCCGACGCCCATGCCCGCATGGGTGAGGAATCCATATACGCCTCCGAGGGCGCCGCCAAACGTATGGTGTGGCCGGTACTGGCGTCGTCCCTGACCACGGTTGCTGCCTTCATGCCGTTGCTGGTGGTGGGGGGCGTGATTGGCAATATCCTCGGGGACATTCCCCTGGTGATGATCTGCGTGCTGGTGGCCTCCCTGCTGGAGTGCTTTATCGTGCTGCCCGCCCACTTGCGCCATGCCTTCGTACCTCGCCGGAAAAGCCGATGTGCCGTTGCCGAGCCCGCCCGGCCCGGTCGGGTGGAGCGTTTCCGCCAGGGCTTTGAACAGCGTTTCGACCATTTCCGTGAGGGGCCGTTCCGGCGATTCTCCCGGTACAGTCTGCAGCACCGGGGCGCGACCGTGGCCGGTGCCGTGGCACTGGCCATCGTCACGGTAGGCCTCCTGGCCGGTGGCCGGCTCGGGTTCAATTTCTTCCCCACGCCGGAGCCTTCGGTGTTCTATGCCAACGCCAGTTTTGTGGCCGGCACCGACCGGGGCACCGTGGAGGATTTTCTGCATCAGATGCAGCGAACGCTGAACGAGACCGAGCAGGCCCTGGGTGGCGATTTCATCCTGCATGCGGTTACCACCGTGGGCGCCACCCAGGGTGCCGAGGGCAGCTCACGAAGCGGTGATGAGCTGGGATCCATGATGATTGAGCTGGTACCGTCCGATCGGCGCTCGGTGCGCAACCCGGAGTTCATCACCGAGTGGCGCGAACGCCTGGCGTTGCCGGCGGGTCTGGATAACCTGACCATTTCCGAGCGCCAGGCCGGGCCGCCGGGCCGTGATGTGAACGTGCGCCTGACCGGGGAGGACGCCGAACAGCTCAAGCGGGCGGCGGACGAGCTCAGCCAGGCGCTGTCGACCTTACCCGGAGTGCTGGATGTTGAGGACGACATGCCCTGGGGCCGTGAGCAGCTGATTTACCAGGTAAGCGCCCACGGCCAGGCCCTGGGGCTGACCACGGCGGATCTCGGGCGACAACTGCGGGCGGCGTTTGACGGCCGGATTGCCCAGATCTACCAGGACGGTCGGGATGAAATCGAGGTGCGGGTACAGTTGCCGAAGGATCAGCGTGAACGGCTTTCCACACTGTCGAGGGTGACCGTCCGGGTGCCGGATGGCCGTTTCGTGCCACTGACCCAGGTGATGAACCTGGACCACCGGCAGGGCTTCCAGGCCCTGCGCCACGCCGACGGCAAGCTGGCGGTGGAAGTGACATCAGGCCTGAACACCCGGGTGAGCACTACCGACCAGATCCTGGAAAGCCTGCAGGCCGAAGCCCTGCCGGACATCGCCAGCCGCTACAACGTGCGATACAGCTTCGAGGGCCGGGCGGCCGACCAGAGGGAAACCCTGGGCGACATGCAGACCGGCCTGGTGATCGGGCTGGGTCTGATGTACGTGGTACTGGCCTGGGTTTTCGCCTCCTGGAGCCTGCCGTTGATCGTGATGGCGATCATTCCGTTTGCGCTGGTGGGGGCGTTACTGGGCCACTGGGTGATGGGGCTGCAACTGACCATCCTGTCGCTGTTTGGCCTGTTCGGGCTGTCCGGCATTGTGGTCAATAACGCGATTATCCTCGTAGCTTTCTACAACCAGCAGCGGAAGAAGGGTCTGGGTATTACCGATGCCCTCAATGAGGCAGCGGTTCAGCGGGTTCGCGCGGTGCTGCTCACCTCCCTGACCACCATTGGCGGCCTTCTGCCACTGATGTTCGAGACCTCGCTGCAGGCCCAGTTCCTGATTCCCATGGCAACGTCCATCGCCTTCGGGCTGGGGCTGTCGACCCTGCTGGTGCTGGTGGTGATACCGGCCCTGCTCTCCTGGCTCGAGCAGTTCCGAGAGTGGCGGGCGCAGCGCCACGGCTCGACCGCAGAGCCCCTGGGAGCATCGGAATGAGTGATCTGTTGATCTCGGCCCAGGGCCTGCGCAAGCAGTTCAGAAGCGGCAACGAGCCGGTCACTGTTTTCGACGGGCTGTCGCTGGACCTTGGCCGGGGCGAGTCCCTGGCGTTGATTGGCCGCTCGGGCTCGGGCAAGAGCACCCTGCTCAATGTGCTGTGTGGTCTGGAGTGGCCGGATGCCGGCAGCCTCCGCATACTCGGCGAGTCGTTCGAAGCACAATCGCACCCCCACGGGCGGGCTGAAACCCTGTGGGGAGAACTCCGGCGTCGCCGTGTGGGCGTGGTGTTTCAGGAAACCAACCTGATGCCGGCGCTGTCGTTGCTTGATAACGTGCGTCTGCGCTCGCGACTGGCCAACAGGGACGAAACGCCCTGTCGGGACTGGCTGGAGCGCCTGGGTATTGGCGAACTGGCCGATCGCTATCCGGACCAGGTGTCCGGCGGCCAGCGCCAGAGGGCCGCCCTGGCCATGGTGTTCGCCATGCAGCCGGACCTCATTCTCGCCGATGAGCCCACGGGAAGCCTGGATCGTCGCACCGCCGAGGAGGTTGCCGAGGTTCTGTTCAATCTCCAGTCCCGCCATGGTTGTGGCCTGATTCTGGCCACCCACGATACCGAGCTGGCCGAACGCTGTGACCGTACCCTGGATCTTGGCCATCGCCAGGCCCGGTGAATCTGCCATGACGGTTTTTTCCGCCCTCACCAGCCACTATCGACGCCACCCTCTTCAATTGTTTGCGCTGGCCGTTATGATCCTGCTGGCCACCATGCTCTGGACCGGCGTGCATCACCTCACCAGCCAGGCCCGGGCCAGTCTGGACCAGAGCGAGGCCGCCGTGGCCGAGCGTCGGCAGGTGGTGCGGGCCGACGGCCAGCCGGTCTCGGTGACTGACTTTGCCTACCTGCGACGTGAAGGTCTGTGTGTGATGCCCTGGTTGGAGGTGTCCGGGCCGGACACCGGGCGGGTGGTTGGCATCGACCCCCTGGCGGCGGCCTGCTTTGGCACGGACACCGACGCCGAGGCGCCCTGGCAGGGTGAACTGAATGGCCAGCCCTTTGTGGACATCAGCGAGGCCACAGGGCGGGCCGGCGGCCAGGCCTCGCTTTCCCTGCTGATTGATCGATCCGAATCGGCTGAGCCGATGCCCGCGGGTTACCGGACAGCACCCTTTTCCGTGGGGCCGGATACCGGCGAACTGGGTGAAAGCTTCCTGCTGAACCTCGATGCCCTCGGGGTCCTTGTGTTGCTGATCACCGCGCTGCTCGTGCGCAGCGTGTATCTGCTCGGGCTGGCACAGCGTCGGGACAGCCTGGCGCTGCTGCGGCGTTTTGGTGTTCCCCCCCGGCGTATCCGGCGGTTGCTGGTTCTGGAGCTATCGCTGCTGGCGCTGGTGTGCATTCTTCCGGGCGTGTGGTTGGGCCGGCTCCTGGCCGCCATGCTCGGTGATGGCTTTGGCCGGGCGCTGGAGGGCCTGTTCGACGCGCCCCTCTACGCCGGGCAGGGCGGTGGCTGGCTGATGCCCGTGGGCATCATGCTGGCGGTGGTACTGGCGGCCTGCCTGATGGATTTTCTCGGGCCGACGCTGCGTGGTCTGTTGCCCCGTGAGAAAAGTCGCCGCTGGTGGCCGCCGGCACTGATGGGCGCAGGTCTTGGGCTGTCGATGCTCGTTGAGTCCCTGCCGGCGCTGTTCCTGGGCGTGGCGCTGGTGTTTGTGGCCGTGGGTCTGTGGCTGCCCGGGCTGATTGGCGGATTTGCCGAGGCGCGGGCCGGACGCACCCGGGACCCCCTCGCGCGCTGGCGATACCTGGAACTCTCGGTGCTGGTGCGGCGTCTGGCCTTGCCGCTGGTGGCTTTGCAGTTTGCCATGGCCATGGTGTTGGCAGTGCAGGCCCTTGTCACGACCTTCGAGAGTACCTTCGATCGTTGGCTGGCCCAGCGGCTGGCGGCGGATTTCTACATTGAGGTGCCACCACAGGCGGATATCGACCCGGCCGGCGCTTGGCTGGCCGAACGGATACCGGACGCCGGCGGCCAATGGCACCGTGTGATTCGTGGCACCGCCACCCTCGCCGGTGGTACTGAGGGGTCCGATACTCAGGTAGATGTTCTGGCAATCGCGCCCGTGGGGCCGCTGGTGACCGACTGGCGACTGCTCGAAGCCACCGGCGACGCCTGGCCGAAACTGGCGGCCGGCAACGGTCTGATGGTGAACGAGCAACTGGCCCGGCGACAGGCGCTGGACATCGGAGAGAGCTTGACGGTGAGACTGGCGGGGCAGACCGTCGAGCTGCCGATACTGGCGATCTATCCGGATTACGGTCGGCCTGCGGGCGAGCTGTTGCTGGGCGCCGCCATCTTGCCAACGGAGTTTTCACCGACGTTTCGCAGCCTGTCGGTGTCCCCGGGGGCGATGTCCATCGATGGAGTAACCAGCCAACTGCGCGGGATCTGGCAACAGGGGCAACTTACCGTCAGGGATAATCGCTCGGTCAAGGCACTGGCGACAGCGATCTTCGACCAGACCTTCCTGCTCACCCGGGCGATGACGCTACTCACCCTGGTACTTGCGGCCACGGCCTTGCTGCTGATGGGCTGGGTGTTCTTCTCCACCCGGGCCGGGTATTTCCGGCTGCTTGTGGTGTGGGGTATGTCCCGTGGCCAGGCCGCGCGCCAACTCACCCGGCTCTCCGTTGCCCTGACCGGCCTCGTCGCGCTGCTGGCGCTGCCGCTGGGCGTATGGCTGACCTGGGTGCTGGTGCACCGCATCAACCCGCTGGCTTTCGGCTGGTCCCTGCCGATGGCCGTGTACCCCGGCTTCTGGCTGGAGCTGGGCGTGCTGAGCCTGGCCATTGGCCTGAGCATCGCATGGCTCATGCGCCGGCAACTGCTGCATGGAAATCCGGCACCCGCCCATGCCAATGCATCAATCGGGGGTGAACGATGAATCGTGCTCACCTTTGGCTCGTTTTCGGCGCATTGGCCTGGGTGCTCGCAGGCTGCTCAGAGCGCCCTGGATCCGAAGGTTTCGCCGGCTTGGCCGGCGTTGCCGAATCGGAGCATGAGGTGCCGTTCCTGCAGCCGGGGCCGGGAGATCGCCTGAGCTTTCCGCGGGATTTTGGCCCGCACCCCCAGCACCGGATCGAGTGGTGGTATCTCACCGCCAATCTGAAAACGGCAGCCGGCGAGCCGCTGGGGTTGCAATGGACGCAGTTCCGCCAGGCCCTGCGACCCCGGCCCGCCGGAGCCGAACCGCCACCGGCCACCGGTTGGCCCCTGGACGCCGCCTGGATGGCCCACGCGGCGGTGAGTTATTCCGGTAACCACGTTTTCGCCGAAAAACTGGCCCGGGGTGATATTGGCCAGGCGGGGGCCCGGGCAGCGCCCATGTCGGTGTGGCTGGACGACTGGCAGTTGACCGCCCTCGACGACAAGCGCTGGCGACTGCAGGTGGACGCAGGGAAATGGTCGTACGACCTCACGCTCAACCAGAACCGGGCGCCGGTGGCCCACGGTAACCAGGGCTTCAGTGCCAAATCCGACAGTGGCGAAGGCTCCATGTATTTCAGCCTGGTGGATCTGGCCATAGAGGGCCGGGTAAGGCTGGGGGATCAGGACTTCGAGGTATCCGGCCAGGGCTGGTTCGACCGGGAATGGAGCAGCCAGTTTCTCAAGGCCGGCCAGCAGGGCTGGGACTGGTTTGCCCTGCATCTGGACTCGGGCGACAAGCTGATGGCCTTCCGGTTGAGGCAGAATGAGGGTGCTTTTCAGGCGGGCACCTGGGTTCCGGCGGAAGGCGAGCCCGTGGCGCTGCAGGGCGACCAGTTGCGCATCGCGCCAATGGATTCTGACGACGAGGGTGTGCCCCGAAGTTGGCGTCTGGCGGTGCCGGATCTTGGAGTGGGGCTGACGGTCTCGGTGCCTGAGGGAGATTATATGAACACCGGGCTCTATCCCTACTGGGAGAGCCCGGTGAGTGTTACCGGCAGCCACACCGGGGTTGGCTACATGGAGCTCACCGGCTACCGCGAGTGAGCGGTGGGCGCTTACTCGACCGCGTTGGCACCAATGCGGTGAATACTCAGATCGGCGCCGTTGAACTCTTCCTCTTCGGTCAGACGCAGGCCTGAGATTGCGCTGATTACGCCGTATACGATCAGGCCACCCACGAAGGCCACCAACACACCGGCAATGGAGCCGACGATCTGGGACATCAGGCTGACCCCGCCGAGGCCGCCCAGGGCTTCCTGACCGAAGATACCGCAGGCGATGGCGCCCCAGACGCCGCAGACACCGTGCAGCGGCCACACACCGAGCACGTCGTCCAGGCGTTCGATCTTGGCCTGGGCCCATTCAAACAGGTACACAAAAATGGCGCCGGCCACGCCGCCGGTGATCAGCGCACCGACCGGGTGCATCAGATCGGAGCCCGCGCATACCGCCACCAACCCGGCCAGGGGGCCGTTGTGGATAAAGCCCGGGTCCTTGCGGCCCAGCAGCATGGATACCAGGATACCGCCGACCATCGCCATCAGGCTGTTGACCGCCACCAGACCGCTGATGCCGTCGAGGGTTTGCGCGGACATCACGTTGAAGCCAAACCAGCCGACCGTGAGGATCCAGGCGCCGAGAGCCAGGAACGGAATGTTGGAGGGCGCAAATGCGACCACACGGCCATTCCGATAACGGCCATTGCGGGCGCCCAGCATGAGCACCGCGGCCAGGGCAATCCAGCCACCGACGGCGTGCACCACAACAGAGCCGGCGAAGTCGTGGAAGGATGCACCAAACTGGTTCTCCAGCCAGGACTGGAAGCCGTAGTTGCCATTCCAGATCAGACCTTCAAAGAACGGGTACACGAAGGCCACGATCAGTCCGGAGGCAATCAGCATGGGGTAGAACTTGGCTCGTTCCGCAATACCGCCGGAAACGATGGCCGGAATGGCCGCCGCGAAGGTCATGAGGAAGAAGAACTTGACCAGTTCATAGCCGTTCGATGCGGTGAGCTCGGCCGCTCCGGTCATGAAATGGCTGCCGTAGGCAATGTAGTAGCCAATGAAAAAGTAGGCTAAGGCGGAAACGCCAAAGTCGGTCATGATCTTCACCAGGGCATTGACCTGGTTCTTGTGACGGACAGTGCCCACTTCCAGAAAGGCAAAGCCGGCATGCATGGCCAGCACCATGATGGCGCCGATGAGGATGAACAGCGTGTTGGCGCTTTCGGTCAGGGTATGTACTGCACTCGTGATGTCCACGGGTTTTCGCTCCTGATGTTGTGTTTTCGGCCTCTTTCGGGCCTTTTGATTGGGTTGTGCATTGTTGGAGGGCATGCAAAGCAAGAGCTGTTCCAAAACAATGCATTTCAAGAGCGGGAAGGGCTTTGGAGGAAACGGTGGAGGCCGCCGGGGCAGTTTCTGTGGTTTTTATGCACTAAACAGGTGCGTCACAGGTCGGTGCGCACCAAAATGGTTGGCTTTACCAGTTGATGTCGCCGGAGGCCGGCGCCGACTCAATTTGAATCTCGGACGCCCCGTTGGTCGCTTCGGCATCAATCAACTCGCGTAGCTGAATTTCCCGTTCCTGAAGCGGGCCGGACAGGTCGATGATGATTTCCACCCGGCGGTTCCTGGCGCGATTTTCCGGTGACGTGTTGGGTACCCGGGGCTCGGTATCGGCCAGGCCGGTCACCTTCAGCCGGGTGGGTTCAACCTGATCCCGGGCCACGAGGACATTGGCGACTGCAGCCGCGCGGGCGGCCGAGAGATCCCAGTTGCTGTAGAACCGGTCGGTGCGGATCGGCACGTTATCCGTGTGGCCCTCGATGGTCAGATCCCCGGGAATGCCTTCGATCACTTCCGCCATATCCAGCAGCAGACCTTCGAACTCCCAGGTCAGGTCTGCGGAACCGGAGGGGAACGAGCCTTTCTCTTCCACCCGGATCACGATCCGCCGCTGATCTTCGCTGACATTGATGCGACCGTCGGCAATGGCCGGCTCCAGCACCTGGAGGATCTCATCCATGGTTTCCTGCATCTGCTCGTCCATGGCCGCCTCTACCGCAACATCGGTGGGGCTTTTGAGGGTCTGCAGCTCCGGAGCTTCCTCGGTGGTGGTCTGCTTGACCTCGTTGACCACCGTCGGCTCCGGTGGCGCGGGCGAGAATTTGTCGAAGATCGGGCTGGTGCCTTTGGGGATTTCCAGGGCAGGCACATCACGTTGCACGCCGAATGCCTTGGAGAGCTCGCCGGCAATCTGCTTGAACTTCTGGGCGTCGATCTCCGAAAAGGACAGCAGCAGCACGAAGAAGCACATCAGCAGCGACATCAGGTCGGCAAAGGTGACCACCCAGGCCGGGATGCCCGGTTTTTCCTCTTCTGGCAGTTCGTCCATGGCTAGCCGCTGGCGGTTTCCGCCTCTCCGTTTTTCTCACGTTCTTTGGGCGGCAGATAACTGGAGAGCATCTGTTCGATGATTCGGGGGTTGGTGCCTTCCTGGATGGCCACGAGAGCGTCGATGTACAGGGACTGCAGTCGCGCTTCCTCAGTCATGCGCAGGGACAGTTTGTCGGCGATCGGTGTGGCGATCATGGTGGCGATCATGGCACCGTAGAGAGTGGTCAGTAGCGCCACCGCCATGGCCGGGCCGATGGATTTCGGATCGTCCATGTTGGAGAGCATCTGCACCAGGCCGACCAGGGTGCCGATCATACCCATGGCCGGAGCTACATCGGCCATGGCCTGGAACACCTTGGCGCCGGATCGGTTATGGTCGAGGGTCATCAGCCGCTCTTTGCTCAACAACTGCTTGATGGTTTTGCCCGTCTGGCCGTCCACCAGCATCTGGATGCCCTGGCCCAGGAACGGGGTGCTGACTTCCCGGCCTTCAAGCCCGAGCACGCCCTGTTTGCGGGCGACCTGCGCCACGTCCACCAGTTCCTCGATGCTCGCCTGGGTTTCCGGAAGTTTGAATTTGAAGGCCCGGGCAGCCGCTTTGAAAGCGCCGAAAAACTGGGCAAAGCTGAACTTGGCGAGAACCACAAGCAGCGTGCCGCCGACCACGATCAGCAGCGAGGGCGGATTGATAAACACGGACGGAGACGTGCCTAGAATAACCGCCGATGCGATGATCAGAATGGCGCCGACAAGGCCTATGAGAGTGGCAAAATCCACAGGAACTCCAGGGGCTGAACGGGGGTTTCGGTGAGGCGGCTGAGATTACCGCCAGTTCAGAAATTAATCAATCCGTGCTGGCCACCGGCTTCGGTTCTTCCTGATGCTCTTTCCAGGCCGCGTATCGGTGCAAATCGGATTCCACCAGCTTCAGGCACAGGGCTACCACGCCGGCATCGTCGATAAAGCCGAATCCAAGAATCAGGTCGGGAATGAAATCCAGAGGATTCAGAACATACAGCAGCGCACCCGCCACCGCGGCGATGGTTTTCCAGGGAACGCTCCGGTAGTCGCCGTACCAGTAATCCCGGATCATCGAAAACATGAGCCGGATATCGGCCCCGAAGCGCTTGAGCTTGCCGCTGCCCTTCACCTTTTCCTCAATGGCGCGCTGGCGCTCCAGCAGTTTCTCCAGGTCTTGCCGGTGCACCCGGTCGGCTTCTGCCTTGAGCTGCTTTTCGGCGTTCTTACGGCTGAACAATGCCATGGATGAAGGTTCCTTCTCGTTCTCTTGGCCTGCGGATATCAATCGCCATGATCGCGCACTGGCGCAGCATTTGCCAACAGCGGCGCGCTAGCGGTGCTTGTACTGGGTGGGGCAGTAGCCCCGACTGACCCCCGCCGGGCGCAGCTGCCTGTGCTTGGTGGAACGGCCGGTCACCCGTTTACGCCAGAGCCGGAAGCTGGAGGGCTTGAGTTCCCGTCGCATGAGCTGGATTACCGATTTCTCCGGCAAGCCGTAAAGCTGTTCGATTGCCTCGAAGGGCGTTCGATCTTCCCAGGCCATCTCGATGATGCGGGAGAGGTCGGCTGGGTCGAAGTCTGTGGTCATCGGCTGGTCCCCGTGTATTACTCGTGGACTTTTACGCCGTAACCGGGCCGTCGTCTCACCGGCAAGGGTTATCGATAGTATTTGTGCAGTCGTTCTGGAATCTGCGCGAGCTGGCGGTCGACGAGCGCCTGCATGGCCCGGGATAAGGGACGGGTATCCAGCCCCGGCTCCACCCGGTTAAGCAGGTAGGCGGCGGCTTCGGCCGTGGCCAGATGACCTTCCCCGGGGGCCTTCCGGATCGCATACACGGAGGTGGGAGGGCTGGCAAAGTGGAAGCGGGGCAGCGCTGCCAGCGCCGGATTCTGGTGAAGGATTCTGGCCGCCTTGCGCCAGGTGCCATCAAGCAGGATCCAGCGCCGGAGTTCGCCGGTATCGGCCGTTTCCAGATCCTGGCTGTCGGGGCCGGGGAACAGCAGCGCCGAGGCACGCGAGTCATTGATCGGATCAAACCCCACCTGGCGGAAGTCGTCCGGCGTTTCGCCCACAAACACCTCCAGGCGGCTCAGGCATTGTCTGAGTATGCGCACGGTGCCTTTGGCGTGAGCCACTTCGGACGGATGTTGCAGCACTGTGAGCTCGGTCCTGTTGGCAACCGGCGCGCAATCGGCGCAGACACAGATCGCCGCATGTACGCCGCAGCGGAGACAGATCGGTCTTGGCAAGGCCGACTACCCCACGAAAATGCGTTTGGCCAGACCAGCGCCGCGCCAGCCCCGGATCGCCAGGGTGGTTACCAGGCCGCCGATCATGGCGCCCACTACACCGCAGGTGAGCACGTCCTGACCGGTCAGGTAGAGACCGGGTATGTCGGTTTTTGGCCGCAGCCAGTCCTGTTCGAAGCGCTCGGGGTTGTGGTCCAGGCCGTAGAGTTCGCCCCGGCCGTAACGACAGAACCAGGCGGTGGAAAGAGGGGTGGAGGTTTCCACGTAATCCACCTTGCCCCGCAGCTGGGGCAGCTTCTGGTACATGACGTCCAGGAGCTGGTTGGTGATGGTCTCTTTCAGCGCCTCATAATCTTCGCCCCGCTTGCCCCAGGTGGTGCCCTGCCAGGGCTCGAACATCTCCCAGGTGGTGGGTGCCACGATCTCGATGGTGGAGGTGCCCGGCCAGCGGTTCTGGTAGTCCGGGTCCTTGGCGGCCGGGAAGGAGATATACACCACCGGGAACTCGGCGTGGTGCGGGTCGGCGAGAAAGCGCTGCACGTTGCCGTCGTGGTCGGCGCTGGGGTAAATCCAGAAATTGGTTCGGGGCAGCCCCAGTTGCTCCGGAGTTCCCTCCAGACCGATGTACAGGCCGATGTGTGGCATCGATGGAACGATGTGCCGACGTTTCTCTTGGTAGCCAGCCTGCGCCGCCACGTCTGCGGGCAGCAGGTTTTCAAAGGTGTTGATCACCCCGGCGTTGCTGATTACCAGCGGGGCCCGGATCTCCTCGCCGTCGGCCATGCGCACGCCGGTGGCCTGGCCGTCCTCCACCAGGATGTCGGTGACATCGGCGTAGGTCAACACCTCGCCGCCGGGCTGCTGGATCACCGGAATGATGGTGTTGGCGATTTCCGAGGCACCGCCCACCGGGTAAAAGCCGCCGTAGAGGTAGTGCTTGGCGATCAGTGCGTGCACCATAAAGCTGGACTGCTTCGGTGTTACCCCGCAGTCGCCCCACTGGCCAGTGATGGCGCCAATCAGCTCCTCATTATCGGTGAGTTCGCTCAGCACGTCCCAGGTGGTTCTGTTGAAGCAATCCGGCAGGGCCAGGTCCAGCCCCTTGCGGACCACCGGGCTGAGGATCCCGGGTGTCAGCTTTGAGAGGGTGTACCACTGCATGCCATCGGCCACCTTGCCCAGCAAGGCCAGGTACTGATCTATGGCCTCCCGCTCCTCGGGGAAGGCAGAGATCAGCGAATGCCTCAGGCCTTCTTTACCGGCACGCAGGTTGACCACTTTCTCACCCAGGAAGAACCGGTCGTAGTTTTCATCCATGGGCGCCCATTCGAGCTTGCCATCCGTGATGTAGTCGAACAGGCGGCGGCCCAGGGTGTGGGGCGAGCCCATGTCGCCAATGTAGTGAACGCCCACGTCCCACTCGTAGCCGTTTCGGGCGTAACTGTGGGTATAGCCGCCGGCGGTGTAGTGCTGTTCCAGCACCAGCACCTTCTTACCCGCTTTGGCCAGGCAGGCGGCGGTGGTAAGGCCGCCAATGCCAGAGCCGATCACGATGGCGTCGTAGGGGCCTTTGAGGCGGTTGGCCCGATAGCGGGTGCCAATGCGGAGGGTGCTGGGTTTCAGGGTTTTCGGGTTTGTTGCCACGCTGTTCTCTTAAGGTTCGCTTCAAAGTCGCTTCAAGGCCGCGCCCAGTTTGGTTCCAACTCGCTTTTTTACCACCAGGCCTTGCCCCACATTTCCGGGTTGGCCCAGTTCTCGGGGTTGTTCCAGGCCCGCTTGTGGTTGTAGGAATCCAGATTATAGGTGTAGAGCGTCAGCGGTCCGTGATCGTTGTCCAGTTCCGCATGGCGCCGGAAGCCCAGGCCGATAAAGTCGGTAAAGGCCCAGTCCGGCGTTTCCGCCACCAGCACGGCGATCTGGTGGGTGCCGTAGTTCCTGAGCTGGCCAAGGAGCAGGGCGCCTTCGTCGTGGGGCAGGTGTTCCAGGGTTCCGGTAATCAGGGCCAGGTCGACCACGTGCGGCAGGGGCAGATGGGCGTTCGGATCGTGGCTGTCGAGGATGTGCCGTCGCACGTCCGGGCGGTGATCCTGCCATACGCTCGCCACCTCGTTGGCTAGCCAGCCGCAGCTCAGCACCGCGCCCGGTGCGCAGGTGTCAATGATGCGGGCAAGGGTCTCCCGTGCCGTGGGGACTGATTCGATTTCCGCCATAACGATCGTTCCATTCTGCTGATCGGTTTAGAGGGGCCAGTCGGCGGCGTCCACGGTGTGCAGGCCAACGGGCTGGTCCGAATGCCCGCCCCACCGGTCCACAAACGTGCCTGCGGGATCGTACTGTTGCGCCTGCTTTTCCAGGTTGAACTGCCGCAGGCCCCTCGGGTCGGCACCCACGCCGGCCAGGTACTGCCAGTTGCCGTAGTTGCTTGCTACATCATAGTCGATCAATTGCTCTTCAAACCATGCGGCGCCATAGCGCCAGTCCAGGCCGAGCTCATTCACAAAACAGCTGGCCACCAGTTGGCGGGCGCGGTTGCTCATGTAACCGGTTTCCCGAAGCTGATTCATGGCAGCGTTCACGAGGGGGTATTCGGTGTTGCCCTGGCACCAGGCTTTGAAACGATGGCCGTAGAAGGTGCCGTGGCGGTGTTTTCGCTGCACGCCGTCCCGGCGGAACAGGTTGGCGCCGTGCCGTAGCGCGTACCAATAGAAATATTCGCGCCACAGCAGCTCGAACCAGAGCCAGTAGGTGGACTCGTTTTTCGTCTCCCTGGCCTCGTACTCTGTGATGGTTTCCGCCACCTCCCGCACCGACAGGCAGCCGTTGGCCAGCCAGGGCGAGAACTTGGAGGACGCATCCCAGGTGTCCAGCGCGTTGCGGGTTTCCTTGTAGCGATCGATGCAGTGGCTCTCGAAGGTGAACTGCTGCAACCGCTCCAGGCCAGCGGCCTCCCCGCCCATGAACTGCAGGGGGTGCACCGGTTCGGCGATGGCCGGGCAGTCGCCCCGGTTGTCTTCCGGAAAGCCCGGTGGCGGGGGCAGGGCCGTGAGGGTCCGGATTCTCAGCCGTTCGGAGCAGCGTTCGCCGGTTTTGTCTACTTGCTTGCGGAACTGGGAAAAGGTGTCCGGCAGATCCTGCAGGGTCATGGGCAGGGAGCCCTCGGTAAACAGGCTCAGGGTTTCGAATTGCTGGAACAGGGTCTGTGGCAGTTTGTCCTTGATCGCGCGCCACTGGCCAGCTTCCCGGGTGCCCGGCAACCGCGACCGGACAACCCGGGCAATACGGTGGGCATGCACCAGCTCGGGGACCACGGCTTCCGGCTCGCCATAGGCAATATGCAGGCGCTGGCCAAGCGTCCGCAGGGTTCGCTCCAGCGTCATCAGGCTCTGCCAGAGGAAGCGCCAGCGATGATCGCCCATGGCTTTGCTTTGCAGTGGCCCCGGTGCGAACCAGCGGGGATCAACAACGTAGACACATAAAAGCACGTCGGACTTCGAGGCCGCCAGCAACGCGGCGTTGTCGTGCAGGCGAAGATCCCGGGTAAACCAGTAAAGCGTATGCAAGGTTGATGCTCCTTGGCCTTTTGATTCAACCCTTTAGATACGTACCAGATTCGGAAAAGTTTTTGGGGGCGCAACAATGATATGTGATGTGCGTGGGAACTTCGCAGGTAGGTGGTGATCTTTCGAGGATTTTGATGAGACTGGCCGTGGATCTCTTGCACCAACGCTGCCCTTGCGGGGCAGCATGGTGCAGGGTTCGAGGATCGAGAGAAGTTCTACAGCTCCTGAGCCGTCGGCCGCAGGATGATTTCATTGATATCGACATCCGCCGGCTGCTCGATGGCATAGACAACTGCCCGGGCCACGGCATCGGAATCAATGGCGACTTCGTAGAGCTCATCCGCCGCCTTTTTCGCGTCGGGATCGGTGATGGTGCTGGTGAGCTCGGTGGCGACGGCACCCGGCGAGATGTTGGTGCTGCGGATCTCGTCGCCGCCTTCCATACGAACGCCTTCGGACAGCGCCTTCACCGCATATTTGGTGGCGCAGTAGACGGCGGCACCGGGGAAGACCTTGTGCCCGGCGACCGACGACAGGTTGAGGATGTGCCCGCTGTGCTGTTCCCGCATGGTCGGCAGTACAGCGGCGATACCATACATCACGCCCTTGATGTTGACGTCTACCATCTGTTCCCACTCATCAACCTTGAGGGCGTCCAGCGGTGCCAGGGGCATCAGCCCGGCGTTGTTGACCAGCACATCGATCCTGCCAAACGCCTCTTTTGCCGCAGCGGCCAGAGACTCAACCTGATTGCGGTCGGTCACGTCGGTGACCTGCCAGATGGCTTCGGCGCCCCGGGATTTGAGATCTTCCGTCAGGTCTTTCAGGCGGTCCTCCCGGCGTGCTGCGAGTACCAGCTTGGCGCCCCGGTCTGCCAGGCGGCGGGCCGTGGCTTCACCGAGACCACTGCTGGCGCCGGTAATAATCACTACTTTGCTGTTGATCGGGTCATTGGTGTTGCTCATGGTTTGTCTCCTTTGGGAATGAAAGCGCTGTTCAGGCGCTTTTTTCGAGTTCTATCAGTGTCGGGTAGTCGGTGTAACCGTGTTCATCACCGCCATAGAAGGTGCTGTCGTCCCAGTCGTTCAGGGGCGCGTTCTGGCGGAAGCGCTCCGGCAGATCCGGGTTGGCGATAAACGGGCGGCCGAAGGTGACCAGATCGCACCGGCCTTCGTCGATACGCTTTCGGGCCTCGTCGGCGGTGTAGGCGCCATTGGCAATGTAGGTGCCCTTGAAGCCGGCGCGGATCGCGTCGATGACTTCTTCCGGGCGGCCGTTCGCGTGATTGCCCTGGAAGGAGTCTTCCACCACTTCGATGTAGGCAATGCCCAGGTCGTTCAGGTGCCGGGCGAAGGTACCGAAGGTTTCGGCCGGGTTGTCGTCGTCCATGGCATTGAAACTACCCGTGGGGCTGACGCGGACGCCGACCTTGTCCTTGCCCCAGACGTCGATAACCGCTTCGACGACCATCAATGGCAGGCGCAGACGGTTTTCCACCGAGCCACCGTATTCGTCAGTGCGATGGTTACTGCCGCTCTTGATGAACTGGTCCAGCAGATAGCCGTTGGCCGCATGGACTTCAACGCCGTCAAAGCCGGCTTCTTTTGCGTTCAGCGCACCCTGGCGGTACTGCTCGACGATGTCGGTCATTTCCGCGGTTTCCAGGGCCCGGGGCTCCGGGATATCCACCATGCCGGAGTCGGCACTGATGAAGGTCTTGGCACCTTCGGGCTTGATGGCAGAAGGCGCAACGGGCTTTTCACCGTTCGGTTGCAGGTCCGGATGGGAAATCCGGCCCACGTGCCACAGTTGCATGTGAATTCGGCCGCCGGCCATGTGCACCGCCCCGGTTACTTTCTTCCAGCCTTCAATCTGTTCCTGCGAATGAATGCCGGGGGTAAAGGCATAGCCCTTGCCTTGCGGCGAAACCTGGGTGGCTTCACTGAGAATCAGGCCAGCGCTGGCCCGCTGCTGATAGTAGCGGGCGTTCATGTCGTTGGGGATATCCCCGGGCTGGCTTGAGCGGGAACGTGTCAGTGGTGACATCAGAATCCGGTTGGGCAGGGCCAGTTCGCCCAGATGGTGCGGTTGAAAAAGTGGATCGTTCTGGTTGCTCATCGGGCATCCTCCTTCAGGATCAAATGATATTAATTAGACCAGTCTACTAGTCGGCAATCGAAAAAAATTTCAGCCGATGTTCAGGCAGTGTTTGAAAAAGACTCGCACGAACCTCTCCATGGGTTCGGTGGACTTGAGGACCTTCGAACGCAGGATGGCGCCTTCCCAGCCGGACAGAAGAAAACTGGCGGCGTCTGCCGCGTCGATGTCGGCGCTGATGTCTCCGGCCTGCTGGGCAGCACGGATGCAATGCTCAAAGCGTCTTTCCCAGCTGGCGAAGACCGAGTCCAGCCTCTGCCGGAAGGCTTCGTTCTGTCCCGCCAGTTCCTGGCCCAGGTTGCCGATCAGACAGCCCCGGGTGTACTCGCAGCTGGTTATGGTTTCAAAGCCGGTGTCGAAGTAGGCGCGCAGCCGGTCGACGCAGGAGCGGCTGGTGTCATTGAGAATCCGATCCAGTTTGGCGTCGTATTCCTCCGCGAAGGTATCAATGACCGCCAGGCCGAAATCATTCTTGCTGCTAAAGTAGTGGTAGAACGACCCCTTGGGTACGCCAGCTGCGGTCAGCACGGCGTTGATGCCTGTCGCACCAAAGCCTTTATGGCCGATCAGGTCGGCGCCGGTGTGAATAATGTGAGTGCGGGTGTCGGTTGACGTCATATTTGCTATATTAGACCAGTCGTCTAGTAATCGTCAAACCGTCAATCTGTCAATTCATCATACAAAGGGAATCAGCAATGCCCGAGATTCCTGACAGAACCAGAGGAGCATGCCAGTGATCAAATCCCGTGCCGCGGTGGCCTTTGAAGCCAACAAGCCGCTTGAGATCGTTGAAGTGGATGTCGCCCCGCCGCAAAAAGGTGAAGTGCTGGTGCGCATCGTTGCCACCGGCGTCTGCCATACTGATGCCTACACCCTCTCCGGTGCCGACCCGGAGGGCCTGTTCCCGACCATCCTCGGCCATGAGGGCGGCGGCATTGTCGAAGCCGTGGGCCCGGGCGTGAAGAATCTGGAAGTGGGCGACCACGTGATTCCGCTCTACACCGCCGAGTGCGGGGAGTGTAAGTTCTGTACCTCCGGCAAGACCAACCTGTGCGGCGCGGTTCGGGCTACCCAGGGCAAGGGCGTGATGCCGGACGGCACCTCCCGCTTCTCCTACCAGGGCAAGCCGCTGTACCACTACATGGGTTGCTCCACCTTCTCCGAGTACACCGTGTTGCCCGAGATCTCCCTGGCCAAGATCCCCAAGGAAGCGCCCCTTGAGAAGGTGTGTCTGCTCGGTTGCGGCGTGACCACCGGCATCGGTGCGGTGATGAACACGGCCAAGGTGGAAGAGGGCGCAACCGTCGCGATCTTTGGTCTGGGCGGAATCGGTCTGGCGGCGATCATTGGCGCCACCATGGCCAAGGCTGGCCGGATCATCGCCATTGATATCAACCCCAGCAAATTCGACATCGCCAAACAGCTGGGCGCCACCGACGTGGTCAACCCGAACGACTACGACAAGCCGATCCAGGAAGTGATCATCGAGATGACCGACGGCGGCGTGGACTACTCCTTCGAGTGCATCGGCAACGTGAAAGTTATGCGCGCGGCCCTGGAGTGCTGCCACAAGGGCTGGGGCGAGTCCATCATCATTGGCGTGGCCGGTGCCGGCGAAGAGATCAGTACCCGCCCCTTCCAGCTGGTGACCGGCCGGGTGTGGAAAGGCTCAGCGTTCGGTGGCGTGAAAGGCCGTACCGAGCTGCCGGGCTATGTGGAAAAGGCCGAGAAAGGCGAGATACCACTGGACGTGTTCATTACCCATGAGATGCCTCTGGAAGACATCAACAAGGCGTTTGATCTGATGCATGAGGGCAAGAGTATCCGGTCGGTTATTCATTTCTGATGGCCAGAGGGGCCCGGAACCAGGGCCCCTACCTATCCGTCAACTTAAGCTCAATCCGCCGGTTCTTCCGTAAGGCCTCGGGCGAGTTGCCCTCCGCCACCGGGAAGAATTCGCCAAAGCCTGCCGCGACCATGCGTCGCTCCGGCACGCCCTGGGCGGCGAGATAGCGGACCACGGCCACAGCGCGGGCCGTGGAAAGCTCCCAGTTGGAGGGGAACCGGGGAGTGTTGATGGGAATTTTGTCGGTGTGGCCGTCCACCCGCAGAATCCAGTCCACGTCGTCAGGAATCCGGTCGGCCACATCGAGGAGGATGCCAGCCAGTTTGTCCAGCTCGCGCCGGCCTGCCTCGCCCAGATCCGCCGAGCCGGATGCAAACAGCAGCTCCGAGGGCAGCAGGAAGCGGTCGCCGACGATCCGAACGTTCTCGTTGCCTGCGAGGATATCCCGCAGGCGTGCAAAGAATTCGGACTGGTATTTTTCCAGCTGGTTGACCCTTTCGGCCAGCAGCGTGTTCAGGCGCCGGCTCACTTGCTCCAGTTCCTGTTCTTTCTCGGCCGTCATCTGCTCCTGCAGCTTGAGCGCAGAGGCAATCTGGCGCAGCTGTTCGCGCAGTGAGGCGATCTGGTTCGACAGCCTCAGTATCATCGCCTGCTGGCTGGCCGACACTTCGTCCTGCTCATCCATGGACTCTTCCAGGCTGGCGATGCGCTCGGTTTGGGCATCGGCCATGGCGGTCTGGCGCATCAACTGTTCGCGGGTGGATTCCAGCTGATTCACCAGGCTGCTGTTGCGCTCCTGCAGGCTGGTTAGCTGGTCCTCAAGCGCCTCGCTCCGGTTTTCCTCCAGCCCCAGCAGCTCGGAAAGCTCATCCAGCTGGGCGTTCAGCCGTGCCAGCTGGGTGTCCCGGTCGGACAGGGTCTGGGACAGGTACAGCTGGCTCACCACGTACACCAGCAGCATGAAGATCACCAGCATCAGCAGGGCCGAAAGGGCATCCACATACCCGGGCCAGACGTTGGTGGTGCTGCGGGAGCGGCGGCGGGATCCGATCATGACAGGTCTTTCTCTGTGTCGACGCGGTCAACCAGGTTGGTGACGCCGGTCAGCCACTCCTCCAGGCCGTCGTAGAACCGGTTCTGGGCATGCCCGGCCTGGATGTCCAGAAAACCCAGGATCAGTGATCCGCCCAGGCCCAGCAGAGAGGAACTGAAGGCCGTGCCCATGCCCTGCAGAGGGGTCAGCAACCCTTGCTGGAGTTCGGCGAACACCTTGCCGAAATCTTCCTGGCTCATGTCCAGGCCGGTAATCACCTGGCCTACGGAGTTGATGGTGCCCAGTAATCCCCAGAAGGTGCCCAGCAGGCCCAGGAACACCAGCAGACTGATGAAATAGCGGGTGATCTCCCGTTGCTCGTCCATGCGCGAGTGAATGCCGTCGAGCACCGTGCGCAGTGAAAGAGTGGAGAGCGTGAAGCGGTCGCGCTTGGCGTCTTCGCCCAGCTGGCGGGCCAGGGGTTTGAGCAGTCGGGGCTCCTGAACCACCGACAGCCCGGCGTGGCCGGTTCGGAACTGGGCAATCCACTTGAGTTCGGGAAACAATACAAACACCTGCCGGTACGTCAGGGCGATTCCCACGATCAGCACGCACACGATCAGCAGGTTGAACACCCAGTTGGCCATGAAGGCCTCAATCAACGGCTTGTGAATCAGCGCGCCGACAACCACGACGACGCCCAGAAACAGTGTCATCCAGAACAGGGTATGTTTGGGGTTGCTCATGCCTGTGGCCCGTTTTTTTGAGAGGTTCCTCAAAACGTTAGCACAGATACCACGGGGCGTCGGGGCAGTAACGGAAGTTTAATTGCAGAACGTGGGGGGGCTGGTTTGCAGGATGCAAAACTGAGGGAGGGACAGACCGATGTGTCGGCCTGTCCCTGGTTGCGGGCAGTCTCAGGCCGGCATCAGGCGCCTTGGAGGGCCTGAACGACGGCTTTCGCTGTGCCCTCGGATGAGGCCGGGTTCTGCCCGGTAATCAGCTTGCCGTCCACCACAATGTGCGGTGCCCAGTCATCGCCCCGGGTATAGGTGGCGGTGTTCTGCTTGAGCATGTCTTCCAGCAGGAACGGCACCACCTTGCTTAGGCCAACGGCTTCTTCCTCGCTGTTGCTGAAGCCGGTCACTTCGCGGCCACCCACGATGTTCTGGCCCGGCTTCACTTCCACGTTCTTGAACACGGCCGGCGCGTGGCACACGGCACCGATGACCTTGTCCTGCTCGTAGGCGGTCTTGATCAGGGCAATGGACTTCTGGTCGTTCGCCAGGTCCCAGAGCGGGCCGTGGCCGCCGGGGTAAAAGATGGCGTCGAAATCGTTCATGTCCACGTCCGCCAGTTTTTTGGTGCTGGCGAGGGATTCTTTGGCGTGGGCGTCTTCCTGGAAGCGGCGAGTGGATTCGGTCAGCGCGTCGTCCGCCTCGCTGTTCGGGTCCACCGGTGGTTGACCACCCTTCGGGCTCGCGATGGTGATGTCGGCACCCGCGTCCTTGAACACGTAATACGGAGATGTGAATTCCTCAAGCCAGAAGCCGGTCTTGTGGCCGGTATCGCCCATCTGGTCGTGGGATGTGAGAACCATCAGAATCTTCATGTGTTCCGTCCTCTTGGCTAAACAGTGGATGACTTGCAAGGCTCTTGATGTGAAAAACCTTGTGTCGCCGGTGACTGAATTCAACCGTGGTTACGTAAATCCGGGAGCGACGGATCTTGAAGCGGCTATACTTGAGGCGTCGGGTCGGTCTTGCTAACAATACATCAAGAACTCGAACAAGGATGGCGTGCATGCGAGTGTTAATGGGTGCCCTGATCTTTGCTCTGGGCCTGCCGGGATGGGCCCAGCAGGGTACGGAAACAGTGGAGGCGCTGACGGTCACCGTGGGTGCCAACCATGCCCCTCCTTACCGGATCCTGGAAGGCGGCAAGGCTACCGGTCTGTACATTGATATTTTCGAGGAAATTGCCGATCGCCTGGGCTGGGACGTGAACTACCGGGAGGCGCCGTTCCGTCGTGTCCTTCGGATGGTCCAGCAGGGCCAGGTGGATATCATGCTGGGCCCGCTGGAAACCGAGGACCGGACCCGCATGATGGAGTTTGTGGCGCCGGCCTTCCCGCCCGAGAGAAGACTGTTCTTCTATATGGATGAGCGTCACCGTATCGATGGCTACTCCGATCTCTATGGCCGGGCGATCGGCGTGCTGGAAGGCGCTTCCTATTTTCCGCGTTTTGACGACGATCCGGAGCTGCTCAAGGAGTCGGCGCCCCGCTACGAAAACCTCATGCTCATGATGCAGAAGGGCCGGGTGGACGTGGTGATTGCGCCCGAACTCGTGGGTCTGTACACCGTCCAGAAGCTGGGCATGGATGTGAGCGTCTCGCCTTTCTTCGTACCGGGCGAGCGTTCCTACATCGCGGTGAGCAAGACCTCACCGGCCCTCCGTTATGCAGACGATATCCGGGCTGCTCTGAAACTCATCGAAATGGAAGGCATCCACGAAGACCTGGTGCTGAAATACCTGGAAAACCCGATCAAATGACTCCGGAACAAACAGATCTCTGGTTCCTGCCGTTAGGGGGTACCGGCGAAATTGGCATGAATCTCAATCTGTATGGCCACGACGGAGCCTGGCTGATGGTGGACTGCGGCGTCACCTTTCCCAAACCGGGTCGCGTCTCGGCGGATGGCACCGTCCACCACCGGGGTGAGCCGTCCGTACAGATGGCCGATCCGGCGTTCATCGCGGATCGCCGCGACCGCCTGGCGGGACTGATCATCACGCACGGCCATGAAGATCATGTGGGTGCGGTGCCCTACCTCTGGCCGCTGTTGCAATGTCCCATTTACACCAGCCGATTCACGGCCGAGATTCTCAAACGCAAACTGGCGGAATTCGATCTGCTGCACCGGGTGCCCATCATCGAAGTGGACACCGGCGAGTGCCGCCAGATCGGCCCTTTCAATGTGCAGTGGCTGGCCCTGACCCACTCCATTCCCGATCCCAATGCCCTGATGATTCGCACCGGGCAGGGGAACATCTTCCACAGCGGCGACTGGAAACTCGACGACGAGCCCCTGGTGGGCCACGGATATTCTCCGGACACCTTCACGGCGCTGGCCCGCGAGGGTGTGGCCGCCATGGTGTGTGATTCCACCAATGCCACGGTTCCGGGCCACTCGGTCTCCGAGGCGACCTTGCAACGGGGCCTGCTGGAGGCGGTCGCCGGGGCGGAGGGCCGCGTGGTGGTCACCTGCTTTGGCAGCAACATTGCCCGGTTGCACACGCTCGCGCGGATTGCCCGGCAGACCGGGCGGTACATGGGGCTGCTCGGCCGATCGCTGGTCAACATGACCAACGCGGCCCGGGCGGCGGGACTCTGGGACAGTTCGGACCAGCTGATCCAGCCCTCGCACCTGGGCTATCTGCCCCGACATGAGGTGCTGGCCGTCGCCACAGGCAGCCAGGGTGAGCCGAGAACCGCCCTGCGTCGGCTGGCCGCAGGCAATCATCCGGATTTTGAGCTGGAGGCGGGCGACACCGTCATCTTCAGCGCCCGGGCCATTCCCGGTAACGAGGAATCGATCGAGGCCCTGATCAGCAACCTGAATGCCCTGGGTGTGAAGGTCGTTACCGCGGAAGAGGCCGATTGGCCGATTCATGCATCCGGTCACCCCGCGCAGGCGGAACTGGCGTTAATGTACCAGTGGATTGAGCCGCGCATTGCCATTCCGGTTCATGGTGAAGCCGAGCACATGGAGGCCCACGCGGACATTGCCCGGTCCCAGGGTGTGCCCCGGGCCATGGTCGGTCGCAACGGCGACCTGTTCATGATCCGCCCGGTGCCGGGTATCCGGCGGCAGGTCGTCGAGACTGGCCGGCTCGGCTGGCAAAAAGAAGAACTGATACGAGTTGACTAGCCCGGAGTATCAAAAGGACAGCACTTGCGGAAGGAGTCCGAAGGCATGGCACAGCGAAAAGCGAATCGATCTGATCTGGTTTGCCGGATGGCACTGGCGTTAGCGCAGGCCCCCACGGAAAAGCTGGGCCAAGCGTTCGATCAGGTTATTGGCGAGATCACCAGGGACTTCCTTGCTGATCGAGGTTTTCTGCTGGTGCTGGACGATGCCACCCAGACGGTGTCGGTCACCCATGAAGTCTGCGGCGAGGGCATTGCCTCCCTTGGCGACAGCGTCCGCAACCGCCCCTGGGACGAATTTGCGCCGCTGTGGCAGGCCCTCGAATCCCATAGCATTGTCTCCACCGACACGCCCGATGGGTTCGTCAGTAGCCCGGGAGACAGCCGAGGCGAGGATTCCGTAGCGTCGAATACGCTGGTACGAGTGGCTATCGCCCTGGAAGGCAAACTGGCCGCGGTTCTGGGCCTGGATTACCTGGATGCCGGCCAGCAAGTACCCGGGAAGCGAGATCACGCCATACTCGGACCGCTGGCGGCAGTGCTCGGCGCCTCCCTTCACCGGCAGATCCTGGCGCACAGGAATGAGCGCTTCGAGCACAGTCTGTACCGATACTCCGGCCAGTTCCCCGGGGTGATCTTCCAGTTCCGCATGTACCCGGATGGCCGGGTGTGTTTCCCCTTCATCAGCCGCAAGGTGGAGGACATGTTCGGCCTGTCGGTGGAAGCCCTGCGTCCGGATGCCCGGGCCTTGCTGGAATTGATCGCCGCCGACGACAAGGCGGACTTCTTCGCGCAGGTGCAGCACTCCCGTCGGGACATGAGCCCGTTCGAGACGGATTTCCGCGCCATCAAGAAGGACGGCAGCGTGGCCTGGATCGAGGCCCGCTCCGTTCCGGCGATGCTGGCGGATCAGAGCATCGTCTGGCATGGCTATTTCTACGACGTAACCGACCGCAAACGCTCGGAAACCGAGATCGAGCAGCTGGCCTTCTACGATCCCTTGACGAACCTGCCCAACCGCCGGCTGCTGCGGGACCGGCTGGCCCAGGCGCTCTCGGGCAGCAACCGGGACAGCGAGCATGGCGCGCTGGTGTTCATAGATCTGGACAATTTCAAGGACATCAACGACACCGCCGGGCACCAGGTGGGCGACGGGCTGCTGGTGCAGGTGGCCCGGCGCCTGGAAGGCGTGGTACGGGAGTGGGATACCGTTGCCCGCCTGGGCGGCGACGAGTTCGTGCTCATCCTGAAGGGTTTTTCCGAAGACCCGGCAGACGCGGCCACCAAAGTGGAGAAGGTCTGCGAGAAGGTCCGGGACGTACTCAGCCAACCTTACCGGCTTGATGGATGCGATTACACCGGCTCAGCCAGCATGGGGGTGACGCTGTTCTTCAACCACGACACCTCCCTGGAAGAGTTGCTGAGCCAGGCGGATATGGCCATGTTCCGGGCCAAGGCGGATGGCCGGGACCGTATCCGCTTCTACGATGGCATGATGCAGAAAAAGGTGGCGGAGCGACTGGCCATGGAGTCGGATCTTCGCAGCGCCATCCGGAAAAACCAGCTGGAGGTGTATTATCAGATACTGGTTGATCAGAAAGGTGTACCCGAGGGTGCCGAAGCGCTGCTTCGCTGGACGCGGCCCGGCAAGGGTCCGGTGTCTCCGGCCGAATTCATTCCGCTGGCTGAGGAAACCGGCCTGATCGAACAGATTGGTTACTGGGTAATGGCGGAGGTGATGGCCCAGGTTGCCCGCTGGCAGGCTCTCGGAGAGCCCTTCGCCTGTATGCAGGTGTCCATCAATGTCAGCGCCCGGCAGTTTCATCTTCCTTCCTTCTGCACAACGGTGATGGGGCTGCTCCGTAAAACCGGTGCATCACCGCGCAGGTTGAAAATCGAGATCACCGAGAGCGCACTGGCCTACGACCTCGAGTTGGTGGAGCAGACGCTGAGAACGCTCCGGAGCATGGGGCTGCGCATATCCCTGGACGATTTTGGTACCGGCTATTCCTCGCTGGGCTATCTCAAACGCCTGTCGCTGGACGAGCTCAAAATAGACCAGGGGTTTGTCCGGGACATCCTGGACGATCCCAACGATGCCGCCATCGCCGAAACCATCCTCGCCCTCGCTTCCGCCCTGAAACTGTCTGCGGTTGCCGAGGGCGTCGAGAGCCGGGGGCAACTCGAGCGACTGGTCGCCATGGGGTGCCGACACTTCCAGGGGTATTTTTTCGGTCGACCGGTGCCGGCCCAGGAGTTCGAGCAGCAGGTAACAAAAGCGGCGTCAGCGCGACAGAAAAAGTCTTGGTAGTTCGCATCCTACCTGTATACACTCGCCAACAGACAGCGTTCGTTTCAACCAACAATGAGGCAGCTTCTGAATGGCGATCTGGACCCGAACCCCGAACCTGGAGCAACTGGCAAAAGCCAGCGAGAACACCGCCGTCAACCACCTGGGCATCGAGTATCTTGAGATTGGCGACGACTTCGTGAAGGGCCGCATGCCGGTGGATGAGCGAACGGTGCAACCCTTTGGCATCCTGCACGGTGGCGCCTCGGTGTTGCTCGCTGAAACCCTGGGCAGTATGGCCGCTAACTGCTGCCTGAAAGATCCCGAGACCGTGGCCGTGGGCCTGGATATCAACGCCAACCACATCCGGCCGGTGACGAAAGGCTGGGTGTACGGCACCGCCAGGCCCATCCACATTGGCAGTGCCACCCAGGTCTGGGAAATCCTGCTGGAAAACGAAGCCGGCAAGACCACCTGCATTTCCCGCCTCACCATGGCGGTCACCAAGCGACCCTGAGGCGGGAGCCTCACCGGCCCTGCAGCATGAAGGTCTCGTACTCCAGCCGGTCAAACTTTCGGGATAGCAGGGCCAGGCCTGCGAGGGCGGACACCAGAGTTGCGCCGGCGTAGCCGTAGCCGTAGAAGGCCGCCCCCAGCTCTATGGTGGTGAAGGTAAACAGGATGTTGGTGGCAAAGAACAGCACGCAGAGGCTGACGTTGATGCCCCGGGCATCCAGGTAGAACAGCACGTTCTGTATGGCCAGCAGGATGAGCTGGATGCTCACCGCCACCAGGTCGATGTAGAACAGCGGCAGATAGAGCGTAGAAATGCCGATGGCGGCGAGGAGCTGTTCGCCCCAGAGGAACAGGATGATCACCGTCAGCCCCTGAACCTTGCAGATCTCGTAAATCCCATTGCGTGCCACCAGTACCATGTCATTGCGAAACCCGCTGATCCGCGCCAGGGTGTCGCCGTCCCGAACGGCGTTGTAGAAACGGTCGTAGGCTTCCGAAAAGTCCGTTTCCATGCGCACCAGAAACACCGCCATGCCCGGAATAATGGCCAGGTAGGCGAGAAAGATGGGCAGGTCGTAGATGACCGACGCGCGCAGGGCGCCGATGATCGGCTGGGAGGTGTCCGGGTGAAACCAGAAAATGAATTTGTCCGCCCACACCGCGGCATTGAACAGCAGGCCGGTGAAGATCAGCGTGGGAAAGATCTGCCGGCGGCGGGTGAAGTCGAAGTGTATCAGTTCGTCGCCGGGGTACTGGCGGATAATGGTGTAGAAAAAACTGAAGAACAGCAGGCTGTGGCCCAGGAGCAGTCCCGCCAGCAGGCCTTCCAGGCCAAACCGGGCAAACAGCAGCGACGCCGTGATGGCGGTGGCGTAGCCCAGTGCGAAGATCACCACGATCCGGCGGTAGGACTTCATGCTGGAAAGGAAGATGGTCACCGGCCACAGGTTACAGAGCACCACGAAGTTGGCGAGCATCAGCAGTTTGTATAGGTTGCTGGTGCCGGGAAAAAGCAACAGTACCGCTGGTAGGCCCACGGCCAGCGCAAGCAACGTCGACACCCAGATGACGCCCATCAGGTTGGGCAGGATCCGCCCCCGGTTCTGCTCATAGAGCCGATCTGCCACCCAGCGGGTGAAGACATGCTGGAACAGGCCCGACAGCGTCAGCGACACCGCCATCAGATAGGTCACCGAGACCAGGAACTGCACGACATCGGATCCGGCCACCGCGAGATTGAAGCTGACGATACCGATGAGCATGACGCCCAGCACCGACAGCACCCAGGGTCCCGAGCTGATCACGCCGGCCAGACCATAGGCGCCGAGCAGTCCGGTAAAGCTGTCGCGCTTGAGGATCCGGCGCAGTTCAAAGCCAATGCCCGCCATCAGTGACGATCCTCCGTTGCCCGAAGTGCCTCGTCATAAACCTCCCGGTAGGCGCCAAACATACTCTCCAGGGTGTAGTAACGCTGCACCCGTTCCAGGCCGGCCTTCTGGGCCTGGTACCAGAGCCGTTCATCCAGCAGCAGGCGGATGGCTTCTCTGGCGGTGGCCTCGGGGTCTGCAATGGGCACCACCGAGCCGCTGCGGCCCAGGGCCTGGTCTTCCGGTGACATGCCCTCCAGCAGTTCGCGGCACGCGCCTACGTCGGTGGCCAGGCAGGGCAGGCCGGCGGCGTGGGCTTCCAGGATCACCAGCGGCAGTGCCTCGGAAATCGACGTCAGTACCATCAGGCCCAGCTTTGGCAGGATATCGTTGACGTTCTGGAACCCCAGAAACCGCACCTGCCCTTCAAGGCCCAGGCTTTCAACCAGCTCGCGGCACTCGGACACGTACACCGGGTCCTCATCCTCAGGCCCTACAATCCAGCCCTCGGCATCCGGCACCACCTCGCACACGGAGCGCATGGCCCGAATGAAGGTTTTGATGTCCTTGATCGGCACCACCCGGCCCACCAGTCCGAGGACCTTCGGGATGGCCTCTGGGCGCGCGGCCCTGGCGGCCTCGAAACGCGTGGGGTCAATACCGTTGGGAATGATCCGGGTGCGCTCCGGTTCCGCGCCGTCGGCCAGCTGGCGGTCGCGATTGCCCCGGTAGAGGGACACAATAGGGTCTGCCTGCTGATAGGTGAGTCGGCCCAGGGCCTCGAAAAACCGGATCCAGAGTCGGCGTATGTAGCCCAGCTGGTCGTTGATGTTGGCACTGACCTGGTCGCTGGGATCGCGAATCCACTCGGCCTGCGACAGGTCAATCTTGCGCTCCTTTGTGTAGATGCCATGTTCGCTCAGCGCGAAGGGAATGCTCCGCTGCTCGCTGACCATGGCTCCCAGAAGCCCGGCGTAGCCGGTGGATATGCTATGCACCATGCCGGTGTCGGGCAGTTTGCGGGCAATGTCAGCCAGCTGGAACAGCGGCGAATGCATGATCCGGATGGTCCAGAAGTAATCGACGAACGAGGGTTCGGTGCAGAATTTCTGGTAACTGTCACCAATCATTGCCCAGCTTTCTTCGCTGTACAGGAAGTCCTCGTGGCTGATGCCCTTGCGAGTACCGAGGCTTCGGAACACCTCGTGCAGAACATCCGGCGGCACCGGCGTGCCCGCCCGGAACTTGTCATGGAGCGCGCGCTGGTGGCGAAACGCCTCGGCATTGCCACGGCGGGCGGTGGGCTTGTGTGGCGCCCGGGTATCCATGAGGTAGTGGCATTCCAGGTGCTTTACGTTCTCCGGCAAGCGGTACTGCTGCTCGCCGTAGTGGGCCGGGTCGCCGCCCAGAAAAACCAGTGAGAAACTGTAGTCGGGCAATCCGGTAATGATCTGGTGAACCCAGGACGACACACCACCCCGGATGAACGGGTAGGTACCTTCCAGCAGCAGGGTAATGTCCGTCTTCATAGCCAGCCCTCGATCAGCGTCCGGAGCCTCGGGTGTGGACGATGGCGTGCCAGGCTGGCGAGAAAGTAACGAACCCGCTGGAAGTCTCGCTCCAGAAAGGCCACTTCTGCCAGGTACGGGAGAATCAGTTCCTGGGGCGCGCCTTTCTCCACCGCGAAGTCGAAGGCGCGTTTGGCGGCAATAATGTTGCCCATATCCAGCTCAATGCGTCCAAGAAGCCGCCAGTCGTTGTGCATGGAGAATCGGTCGGTCAACTCCTGCAGCAGGCGGCGGGCGCTCGTCAGGTAATAGCTTCGCAGGCTTCCCTGGGCGAGCCCGAGGTAGGCCATTTCCCACCACACCTGGGCCAGCCGACGTTTCAGTCTGGGTTCCTCGTCCACCTCAGGCGATTCCAGCTCCAGTTGCAGGCGACGGGACTGGCTGGCCAGGGCCTTTTCCTTCTGCTCCAGCATCGAGTAGGCCAGCAGCCGGACGTCATCCGCCGGGTCTTTCAGGGCTTCGCGCAGCAGTTCCACGGCATCCCGCTCCGCCATTTGCCGCGTTGCCAGCAGGGCCTTGAGGCGTTTGTCGATACTGCCCGCCTCCCGGAGGATCTGGCGCAGCCCGCCTTCACTGTATATGACCTGCTGATCCATATTGACCGGCTGAAACGGCAGCTCGGGTATGGCCAGTTTCTGCCAGGGCACGTCCCGTTCAACCCGGGGCAGATACAGGGCCATCAGAACGCCGGTGAACACGCCAAGGCTGCCGATAAACGGAATGGCAAACTGCAGGGTGAACAGGAATAGGGCCGGCCTGAGAACCCGGCCCCGATACCGTGGTGGCAGCAGGGGCAGAAGAACCAGGGTCAGCAGGCCGCAGGCCAGGGCGTGGGCGAACAGGTAGCCGGCCAAAGCCGGAGCCGCCGGCAACGCCGAGGCCAGTGCGGCTATGCCGCCGGCTTCGAGGGCCAGCGCCAGCAGGGTGAGCCAGGTGCTGGTCACGGTGTGTCCACTCCCCTGGCGGTCGTCAGCCAGGCGTTGTCACCGGGGTTGCCGCTGACCATGCCGGTGCGCACCTCGGCCTGTTCGGCGAGAGTCTGGCCGGTGTGCTCCCGGAGATCCTCGTCCAGTCGCTGCAGATAGGCTGCCTGTCCAAGTTCGTCGGTCAGCGGCAGCAGCAGGGCGAGGCCTTTACCGAGCTCTGCGGGCAGCTCGGCGATCACATCCAGCCCCCTGCGAAGCCGTTGTACCCGTTCAGCGACCCGCTCAAACGGGCCATCCTGAGCAAAGCCCAGGCGAATCAGCGACGCGGGCAGGCCGTGTTGGGCGGCATCGTGGCTGGATCGGCTCAACTGGAACAGGAAATGACGCCATTCGGCGGTGGCGGCATCCGGTTGCTGTTGCTGCTCCTGAATCATGTCGGCCATGTGTCCTGTCAGGATGGCCAGCAGCCGGAGTGTGCGGGGCTGGAAATTGAAGAACGGCATCGCCTTGATCGCGACCATGCCGATCAGGGTCTGGCGGGAATCTATTAGCGGCAGCGCCAGAAGAAGATCGGTGTCCAGATCCGACAGCTTGTCACGGTATTCGGTCTGTATGGATACCAGCTTCTTCTCTTCCACTGCGTGCAAGAGCAGCGGGTCGTCTGGCCGAACGTCGTGATAGGCGCCGATGTGGGCAATCGGGGTGTCTGCCAGTCCCGGGCCAACCACCGGATAGATGGCCGCGCTCTGCAACTGGCCGTAGCGGATCAGCATGTTCAGGAGCAGCTCACCGGTTTCCTGGGTGAGCCCGGCGCCCCGGGCGTAGGCCGTTTCCTGGTACAGCCTTCGCAATGCTTCCCGAAGACTGCCGGTGCTGCCGGCAATCTGCTGCTCGAGGCGGTCATGGGAGACCTTCAGCAGGTAGAAGTTGCGTGTGAATTCCTCGAGGCGCACCTCCCGGTAACGGTTGCTGGCCTCGAGCTTCTCGAGCCGCCGTCCCCAGAAATCCCGGAATTCACCCGCCAGCAGGCTGAAGGCCAGCACGCCGATGCACCAGACGTAGGGGAAGTCCGCAACGGGGACCAGCCCCGTCCGGTAACTCATGCCCAGGGCGCCGAGCACCAGAAGGGCGGACACCAGGGCAGTGAAAAAACCGTAGCGCAGGCCTGCCAGCACTGGTGCCAGGGCTGGCCAGGGGAAATTGCCGGTCAGGTAAAAGGGATCTTCCGGCCGGTTCCAGGCCCCAAGGCCCAGAAACAGTGCGGTGACCGCCAGCGTTTCAAGCCAGCGCAGCCATGCCGGCGCCGGCTGGCTCTGGCTATCCTCTGGCTCAAACTGGTTCGCCGGCACTTCGCTCATGGGTTTACTGTCCGCTGCCAGCGGTGAACGGTGCTGCTTCTATCAACGACTGGAGCACTTTGTGACCGGCCACACCCAGACCTTCGTGGCCCCAGCCGGTGCGGGCTGCGGTGCCCGACCAGACCACGGTACTGTCGGCCGGATCTCGGATTTCCAGGGTGATGCTCACCGCAGGTTCCCCGTCCAGGCCGTTCTTGTAACGCCACTCGTCCACCGTGCCGGCCACAATCAGGTCGGCGCCACTTTCCAGTGCCTGTGCCGTGGCCTGCTGCTGGCGTGCCCGGTTGTCATAGGCCAGCGGGTTCTCGTCCGCTGGCAGGTACAGTTCCACCTCCGACGCCCCGCGGGCCCGCAGCAGCGCGCTCAGGATGCTGGCTGCCTGGTCGCCGGCCTGGGGTGTCTGGGAGAGGTTGGTGAGGGGGATCACTGCAAACTGGCTGTCCAGTTCAATCGGCGTGGTGCCCTGCTGGCTGTGCATGACCGAGCAGCCCGAGAGCCACACCAGGGCCAGCAGCGATACCAGTGCCAGGCGGGTGCAACGACCGGTGAGTGGAAGGTTCAGAGCGAGTCGAGGGGTCATCACGGGTCTCCTTCAGCGACCGAAGTACAGAGTGTAAGTGAGGTTGAGATCCGTTCGGCTGTTGCCGTCCAGACCGTCCGAGGTGTAACCGAGCGAGAGCGCCAGATCGTCGTCACCCACCACTCGCCAGCCGACTCCGATGTCGATGCCAAAATCGGGACTTGAGGTGGATAGTACATAACCGGCGCCCAGTCCGACAAAATATCGCGGCTCCGGCGTTGTCCGGTAGAGGGCGCCGGGCTCGCCATGCTGCCATCTCGTCGTCAGGCCGATGCGCTCGTAGTTTTCGGCCAGAAAAGTGCCGGGCGACGCTCCCCCGGCAAAGGCGCCGGCGGTTCGGGCATCCAGTTCGCTGGCAAGGTCGAGGGTCTGGCGCCGATAGCCCAGCGAAACCTGCCAGGCCGGATCCTGATGAAACAGCGTATAGGTGCCGGTGGCATCAAATCCCAGGCCCTCGCCCAGAGAGCCGCCGGTATTGCTTTGATATCCGAGCTGCTCGAGCCGGCCAGTCAGTTCCAGCCGGGGAAAGGGACGGTACTGCAAGCCTGCATACAGGGCATCCCGGTTGCTCAGCCACCAGGCTTCGGCGCTGTCGTAGGCGCGTTCGGCCACGGCCACACCCGCGCTCAGGGAGAACCGGTCCCCGGGCTGGCCGGTGATCTCGGCACTGCCAGCGGTACGGGTGCCGCCATAGCCGGTGAGTTGGGCAAGGCTGAAGGTCAGCAGCGTATTGGCGCTGTTGTTCTGAACCTGAAGCCGCACATCCTGGCCGGTGTTCGGCGTGGCCCTCAGCAAACCCTGGCTCCTTGCTTTCAGGCTTTCTGCGCTGAACAGCCAGCTCAGCCGGTCGTGGCTGAACTGCCCCCGAACGCCGGTACCGTGGACCGAGAAGTTGCCAAGGTCCCGGGCCGAGAAGCCGGCCTGTAACGCCCGGTTGTTGAAGCGATAGAGAGGCCCTGAGACTTCGCCAGTCGGTGAGGGGGGCGGGTACAGAATGTCGGTGACAGAGCGTTTCCTGGGGTATTCACCCAGGGCAACCGCCTGCCGTCGCATCGCGCTGCCTTCGGCCATGGCTCCGTTCTGCTCGGCAAGGGGCGCCATCGCCAGCAGCCATTCGCCGTTATTACCGTGGGCATCCCTGCCCTGGCCCAGCCAGGCCAGGGCCCGTTTTTCATCACCCAGAGCCTGATAGCCCCAGGCCAGCAGGCCGTAAGCCTCGGGTGAGGGGTTGTTTGAGAGCCGGGCCAGCAGGTCTGGCAGTACCCCGGGCTGGCGCTCCGGATGCCCGGCAAGAAACCAGCCCCAACTGATCAACGCCTCGGTGTTCTCCGGAGCCAGTGTCGCCGCCGTCTCGAACGCGGCTGCGGCGGCATCGTCTTCATTGCGCTCCTGGTGCAGTAGCGCCTTCAGGGTCCAGTAGCGGGGATTGCTGGCGGCGCCCGGGCGCTGTTGCCAGCGCTCAAGGGTGTCTGCCAGGCCGTCCCAGTCGCCAAGCGCGAACTGATATTCCGCCATGGCCGCCAGATAGCGCGGCTCGCCGGTGGTTTCGAAGCGCCCGCGGGACAGCCGCAGGGCTTCAGGGTAGTCGTTGAACATCACCGCAAGGTTCAGCAACTGCTCCTGCTGAGCGGGCGTCAGCGACGCTACCGGCAGATTGGCGAGCCGGCGGTATTCGGCCTGCAGGAAGTCGGTTCGGCCAAGAAGCGTGGCCAGCTCAAGGCGCAGGGTCGCCGCCTCGGCCTGCAGCTCCGGGTCGTCCGTTTCCAGCGAGCGTAGCCGCTCGAATGCGCTTTCCGGGTCGCGGGTTCGCCAGTAGAGTCTGGCCAGTTCCACCTGCTCCCGGGGCGAAAGCGAGGGCGCCGATTCGATCAGGCTGATGGCCTCGGGCAGTTTGCGACGGTTGATCAGCAGGGTCAGCAGGCGCTCTCGCAGGGGTTGATCCCCCCTGTAACGGCTCATGCCCTCCCGCAGACGTGCCTCGGCCTGGTCCAGCTGGCCCAGCCGCACCAGGCTGTCGGCCAACTGCCGGTATCCGTCGGCGCCCAGTTGCCTGCGTTCACGGGCCCGGTCGAGAATCGATACCAGCGGCTCCCACAGGAAGAGCTCCCGGGCCAGCGCCGTGGCCCGGGCAAACGCCTGGTCGGAACCGCTGGTGCGGTAGACGTCGCGCCAGTAGGCCAGGGCCTCGGTGGGTTTGCCGTTCCACTCGAGAATCTGGGCCGCCAAAACGCGGTCTTCGGTGGTCAGCTGGTTGGGCTGACGCTCCATGACACGGAGGGTTACCAGTGCCCCCTTGATGTCGCCGGTGCCGAGCTGGGTACGCAGCCACCGGCGTTGAACCTCGAGATCACCGGGCTCGGCGCGGGCAAGTGCGCCAAGCCACTGACGGCTGAGATTGTCGTCGCCGGCCAGGTTCGCCAGCCGGATACCTTCCCGCAACTGTTCGGAGGTCGTGGGGCCCGAGGGGAAGCGCTGACGAAACAGGTCCAGGGCCCGGCCGGGTCGGCCGGCGGCGAGCTCCAGACGTATAAGGTTGTCGGCAAACCGGTCCTGCTGCGCGGCAGGCACCTGGCCAAGTACCGATTCTAGGGTGGCAACGGCCCGTGCCGGCTCGCCCCTGGCTTCGTACAGCTGCGCCAGCTCTTGGGCCAGGGCCACGCGGTTCCTGCCCGAGGCCTGCTCGAACAGCCGTTCCCGGATAGCCAGCTGTTGCTCGGCCGCCAGTAGTGTCAACGGGCGTTTGGCCAGCGACAGCTTACGCTCCAACGGGTAATCGGATTCGACCAGCCGTTGCAGGGCCCGCTCGAGTTCGTTGCGCACCTCTCCACGGAGCTCTTCTTTGGATGCCGCGTTGTACTGGTCAACGAGCAGTTCCAGGTAGGTCTCCATGGCTCTCGAGGGCACCCGGGCCTCATCAAGCAAGGGCGCAAGCGTCTTCCTGGCCTTGTCCAGCTGCCCGGCCTGGCGCTGCATGCGGCCGAGGTTTATGCGAAGGGGAATGTTGTCCTGGTCGGATTTCAGCAGGGTTTCCAGGTAAGCAATGGAAACCGCGTCCGGGTTTTCCAGGTAACGCAGGTCATCGAAGGCCGCCTGCCTGGGAAACAGAATGTACAGTACCAGGGACAGCAACACCCCCATCACCAACAGGGCCGGCAGACTGAAAAAGGACGGTCGACGTTGCTGCATCGGTTACCGGCACTCCAGCTCAACCTGGCCGGCTGTCGCCGATTTGGTGGTCAGGGTCACGGTTCCGGATGCGCTCTTCTGGGTCATGCCCGGGCCACCGAGTACCCGGCATTGCGCGGTGCCGGCCACGACCAGCTCCAGGGGGCGATGACCGGTAAACTGCCCGCTCAAACGCCAGGCGTTGCCTTCGCGGCGGCGTTGCCAATGGTCGACCGTGGCGTTTGCGCTCTGCAGATAAGGTCCGGCGGCCGGCGAGGGCGTCAGGTGGAGCCGGGGCTCAGGGCCAGCCAGGTGCACAAAGCGCTGCCCGGCCACGTCGTTGTAGCCCGCCACGCCGACGCTGCGCTCCAGGTCCGGATAGAGGTTGCCGGTCAGTCGCACCGTCCGGGGTATCTGCAGGCCGCGCCATGCGAAGCCGCCGTCGTCGTCAACGGTGAGGGCTGAATAGTACTGCGCCTGCACGCGGTGGGCATAATCGCTCAGGAACAGCGGCGTGACCGGTTGATCCAGGGCGTAGCGGTAGATCTCCTCAAGCGTGGATATGGCCTCGGGCTTGGTTCCGGAATAGAAATGGTAATAGATCCCCACGGGCTTGAGTCGGCCCCGGGCTTCCAGTATTTCAAACGTGTCGATCACGTTGCGGAAGCCATAGAAGGGGCCCGTCCACAGGTTGGTATAGACGTTCTCGTTCATCACGGGCGCGTAAATCTGGAGCTCGTCGCCGACAGGTCGTGCGTCGGGCCAGGTACCGGCCAGTCCCGATTCGTAGGGCATGGGATGGGTGTCGCCGCCGTTGACATTGACCAGCCCCAGTTCCCGGACCATGGCCAGGGCCTTTTCCCCAGGCCGGGCGTCACCGGTCCAGAGGAAAACGGAAACCGGCTTGTCCGGCGGTGCAAGCCTGCGGTCCACATAGGCAACGGACCCGACAATCTCGCGCTCAAGTGACGGCGTGTAGCCCGGGATGTCGAGGGCATAGCCATACAGTGTGTTTTCGGCCCTGGGCGCTTTGCCACCGTCGACGGCAGACCAGAAAAACGGATGGCTGTAGGTGTGGGAGGCAATCTCCACATTGCCCTGCCGAAACACACGCCGTGCCAGTGCCTCGGCTTCTCCACTGATGGCCGGATAGAGCCCCTCAGGGGCGGTTTCTGCCTCAATCACCGATACCGTGTGCGGAACGTTGTAGCGGGCGATTATGCGATTCAGGATCACCTCGGCACTCAATGGGCTGCCCGGCAGTTCGGCCCGTGAGACCAGGCCGTCGCCATCAATGTGAGCGGTGAGGATTCGTCGACCGGCCTCCGTGGTGCTGTCGGCTGCCGGAAAGTGATCAAGGCTCAGCGCTTCCCTCAGGAACTCGAACGGGTTGAACAGCCAGAAGGCTTCGTCATCCGGGCCAGTCTCCAGCACGAAAGGCGCGAGCGCGGCACCGCCGCCGGCAAAGGTGTAAATGGGGTGGTATTGGTGGCCATTGCTGCTGGCGGTCAGCCAGGCGGTGCCGTTGGTCATCGTGGGCAGCGGGTTCAGGGGCGCCAGAGGCAGACGACCGCCCTCGTATTTGCCGACAGACGCGTGCCGTTCACCAAAGGCGAGCGGTGGCTCAGGGACAGCCATGGTCCGGGTTGCCAGCAGGGCCTGACACGCCTGCTGCACCGGCGGCAATCCGAAGGTGACCACTGGCAGGGTTTCCGATTGGCGGTCCTGGAGCCATTGGCAGAAGCCTGGCTGGCGGGTGCCGGTTTCCCACCAGATCACCACGCCGGCGTAGCGGTCATCCAGTGGTTCTGTGGGCGGCGGCGCCTGGGCCGAGCGGTATACCGGCACCAGACCCAGGCGTTCCAGCACAATGCCGAGCCGCCGGTGGGCAGCGCTCTGGGCCATATCGGCAGGCGCCAGGTCGTGAACCACCAGAACATGCCGTTTTACGACGCCGGGACTCGCCGGCCCAAGCCGGGTCAGGTCGCCATTGGAAATGTAGGGAATGAAACCCTCGGACCGTAGCTGCCGGGCATGGTCGTCAGCCGGGGCGCCGTCCGGCAGGTAATCGATGGCAATCAGCGGCAGGCCAGGGCGACTGAGCTGGAACCGGTTGAGCTGTTCGCGAAGCCAGTCACGGTCAGCATTGGAGAGCCGGGTATATCGGTCTTTGGCGGCGTCGTAGCCGCCCCGCCAGGATTCAAAGGCCACCGCGTCCACCAGCTGATGGCTGGCTGGTGGCAAATGAAAGCCACGGTTGATCACGATGGTTGAATCCGGCCAGCGGTCGCGAATGCGCTCCAGAAGCCTGGCCTGCCCCTCGGCAAAGGCGGCTTCATCGGCTCTTCCTACCTCGGTAAGCAGGTGGCTGTCGAGGGTGTCCAGGAACAGGCCCTGAAACCCACGGGCCATGGCGGGCGCGATCAGCTGCTCAAGAATGAACTGGCGCACCTCCGGCAGTCGCAGATCCAGCACGGAGCTTTTCCAGGCGGTGTTGCGGCCCAGGATCCAGTGCTCCGGAACTGTCCTGAACAGGCGGTGGGATCGGGCAATCTCACCCACGCTGATGTAGCTGAGCGGTCGGGTGCCGCCCTGCCTGAGTAACTGGATACGGGCATCGGACGCCTGACCCTGCTGCAAAACCACCCAGTCGTAGGCATACAGGGCTCCGATGGGCGCCTCGTTGCCGTAGTAGAAGGCAACGTTGTCAGGTGCGGACGCGCGGGCCGGAACTGCGTGAAAACTGAGAAGCAGAGTGACGATCAGCAGGTGGATTCGAATCATTTACCGGGACGATGCTGTAAATGGAACAAGCCGGCCAGGTCGGACGGCGACGGCTCCGCAAGTATAGTCCTTTACGGAAGTTCCGCCCGGAAAGTTTCGTCAGGGTGCGGATTCGGTGTCCGGATCGTCGCTGTCCGGCTCGGCGGGTGCCGATACGATCAGGCCCTGCTCGACGAATTCCTGAAGCACGATGCCATGGGTGCCGTCCGGTACCTCCCGCGCAATGCGGTAAACGGTACCCGCGTTATCAACAGGGCCGGTCTTCAGGTCCAGAACCCGGAAAGGCGACATGGGGGATTTGTCCGCCTCCCGCACCATCAGCACCCTGGGCTTGAGCTTGTGCTTCGGGTGGCTCTGAATCACGATGCCAACCTCGCCGTTCACCATTTCCACAATGGAACCGGGCGGGTAGATGCCGATCATCTGGATGAAGGCGTTGGCGAGTTCCTCGTCGAACTGGGCACCGCGGTGTTTGTGGATGATATCCAGCGCCTGCATGGAGGCGCGGCCCTTGTCGTAGACCCGGTTGCTGGTGATGGCGTCGTAGGTGTCCACCAGCCCGATGATCTTGGCAAAGTAAGGGATTTGCTCGGCCCTGAGGCCACGGGGATACCCGGAGCCGTCCATCCGTTCATGATGGCTGAAGGCAACGTCCACGGCAGCGCTGAGTGACCGTGCTGTCGCCATCAGGATGTCCCGGCCATGGGTCGTGTGGTGCCGCATCACGTCGAACTCCTGCGGCGTTAGCGCGCCCGGTTTGTTCAGCACATTGTCCGGGATCCGGGTCTTGCCCACGTCGTGCAACAGACCGCACAGGGCCAGCGTCCGGATCTCGCCTTCCAGTAGCCCCAGGTGCTTGCCAAAGGCTGCTGCGAGAATCGACACATTGATGCAGTGCTCGGCGGTGTACTCATCCTGGTGCTTGATCTTGGTCAGGAGCAGAAGCGCGCTCTCGTTTCTAAGCACGCTTTCCACGCACTGGTTAACCACGTTGCGTGCGTTGTTCAGGTCCAGCGCCCGACCGACTCGCAGCCCGGACATGATGGCTTTGGCGGTTTGCTGAGCGTCCTCAAACCGGAGCACCGCCGTTTCCATCTCCTGGCCAACATCCACCTTGTTGATGTAGCTCACCCGTTTGCGGGGCAACGAAGATTCCGGCTGGCTCTGGGTGGGGTTGGAGTTGGGGTTGGAGTTGGGGTTGGAGTTGGGGTTGAGAGTGGCGCGGGTTTTCCTTCGGAACAGGTCCATGAACCCGGAGCGTTGGGGTGCCTTGATCCGCTCCTGTTCGGGCCGTGGCGAGCCGGTGACCCGCCCCTCGATAACCACAAAATCACACTGTGCCCGCAGCGCGTCGATCTCGGTCTGATCCCGGATCACAAAGCCCTGAAGGAGAAAGTCGGTATCCTCCCACGGCCGATCGAGACGGATAACGTGCATGCCAATGGCAAGCTCTGCCACGTCAATCTGGCTTTCTATGATTTCCTTATGGGGTTCGCTCATGTCCTCACCCGTGCGCCCTGCCACACCATTCTGGTGCAAAATACACCGATCAGGATGGACTCAATTGCAAAATCTGGTCAAATGTTGTTCATTCGGATAGCGGGCGCTCGTACGCCCCAGCGTGCCAATGTTGTTCCGGGGGGTAGCGAATGATGGATTATCGTTTTTTCCATCTCTGGTGGCTGGCGCTGGCCGCCGCCCTGATACCGCTGTTGACCATACATACCACGTTTCTGGTCTCGGTGCTCGAGGGCCACGTTGACCTGTGCGTGCCCTACTGGGACAGCTGCACCAGCATCAGCCGGACCGGTCGGCATGGCACCTCCTACTTCATCTTCAAGGGCACCATGCTGCCGGCGGCGCTTCTTGGCATCCTTTTCTGGTGGCTGAACGGGCGCTGGCTGAGACAGCTGGGCATCCATTCCGCAGGCGTTGCCTGGATTCCATGGCTCGGCCTGATTGCCTGTGTTTCACTGGCCGCGTATACACTTGCACTGGGCCACGCCGGTGACGGTTTCAATCTGATCCGCCGTGTGGGTGTGGTTCTGTATTTTTCCCTGACCTTTATTTGTGAACTGCTGGTGAGCGCCGCGCTCCGCGGCCATCCACGCTGGTCGAACCCGGGTTCGCGTTTGTTGAACCTTTGCCAGCTGACCCTGGGAGTGGGCATCCTGTCTGTAATTCTCAATGGCGTGGTATCGGAGTTTTACAGCCGCAAGGATGATGCTTTCGAATGGATTCTTGCGTTCCTGATCAACGCCCATGCCTTGTGGATTGCCCTGCTCTGGCGCAAAAGCCGTTTCCGGTTCCGTCTCTGGGCCGGATAGAGCAGCTGTCACAGGGCGAGCAGGCCCCTGACCAGCGCTGCCAGCCCGGCGACTGCGGCCACGCCCAGGATGACCGGGCGTAACCCCTCGAACGGCATGCGGTTGACCAGCTTGCCAGACAACCAGAAACCGATCAGTACCCCCGGGAATGTAGCCACAAACAGCATAAGCTCTGTCTGCCCCAGGTAACCGGAGGTAAAGAGCGCGGACAGGCTGAGGAAACTGGCGGCCAGAAAGAACGCGGACATGTTGGCCCGCACCAGCGGCCCTTTCTCGTTCTGGTAAATCAGCGCGATTGGCGGTCCTCCCACCGCGGTGATGGTGCCCATGTAGGTGGAAGCGGCGCCAGCGAGAATGCTGTTGCGGGCGTTCAGGGTTGGTCTCAGCCCTCCGACGCTCAGGGCCACAGCCAGCAGAATCAGAACGCCGAAAATCACATCGAAGCCCTGGGTGGAGATAACCAATAAGGTTAATGCCGCCAGGATGGCGCCGCCGACACCCCCGCCAATGGCGAAACGCACCTGCCGGATCTGCAGGGCGCTGCGATTGCGCACCAGCATGAACACCGTCAGCAGGGTGGCGTTCAGCACCAGCGGCGCCGGAATCAGCAGGGGGCTGATCAGGAACAGCAGGGGAGCGGCCAGGGTGCCGATGCCGTAACCGGCAACCCCTTGCAGGCAGGCACCTGCCATTAGCGCCAGATTGGCCAGCACAAGCTGTATCAGACTTACATCTGTCAACAACATCACCAATGGGTTGGAAAGCGGGGTTTGAGCGCCGCCGGGTTGATCTTGGTACACTGCCAGCAACGAGCATAGCTGAAACCCGCCGAGGCGTGATGACCCAGAACTCAGACACCCGGCCGTGCCCCTGTGGCAGTGGCAAAGCCTACAACGAATGCTGTCAGCCATTCCATCTTGGCAAGCCTGCGCCCTCGCCCGAGGCCCTGATGCGCTCCCGGTACTCGGCGTTTGTGCTGGGGCTACCGGATTACCTGCGGGACACCTGGCACGAAAGTGCGCGCCCTGCGGACCTGTCGCTCGACAGCAGCCCGGAGTGGACGGCCCTGAACATCCTGAGCTCCGGTGAAAACGATGACACCGGAACGGTGCATTTTCGCGCTGTCTATCGCCTTGGCCAGGGCTGGGGTTTCCTGGAAGAAGAATCCCGGTTTGCCTGGGAGGATGGCCGCTGGTTCTACCTGCGAGGCGATACCCGTGAAGGGCAACTGAAACCCGGAAGGAATGAACCCTGCCCCTGTGGCAGCGGCCGAAAATTCAAAGCGTGCTGTCTTTGAGCTCTGCCCCGGTTCAGGCGGCTTTTCGTCCTACGGCGCAAGCGTATTTGCGCTCGTAGCGCCGGTCTGCCCAGCGTTCATAAATCCGGGAGGCGATGGTGTGAATGCCGGGCCAGAGCAGAGGTTTGAACAGGAACCCGAAAGGCGTATGGGACCACGCCCGAACGTTGGCGTGCAGGCCGGTGACCCACTCACCGGTCCAGGTCATGAGATGTAACCGCCTGAGCAATGCCTCGCGACTGGGCAGATTGTTACTGCTGTGCCGCTGGTCATGAATGTCGGCAAAGATCAGGTGGCCCCGTTGCAGCTTTCTCAGCGTCGAGATTTCGCGGGCACACAGGGGGCATTGTCCATCGTAGAACAGCGTATCGTATCGGGATTCCATGGGATTCTCCGCCGGCTAAAAACCTTCTATTGAAATCTTTGTTAACAAACTGGAACAGATCCACCCGGAAGGTCTGTGGATAATTCGCGGCATGAGATAATGTCTGGAGCCGCGGTCAATGAATGTTCTTACAAATCTAAAAATACGCACCCGCCTGCTTCTGGCCGTGATTGTACCGGTTCTGATTACGGCGGCCACGCTTGCGTGGATCACAGCAAGCCAGATTCAGGCGAACGGGGAAGAGGAGCTTGAGCGGCTGGAGCAGAGCCTGCTGGAGGCGCGCAAAGCGGGTCTGCAGAACCTGATTGACGCCGCCAGGGCAGTCGTGCTCGAGGCCAAGAACGACCCCACGCTGACCGAGGAAGAGGCCAAGGAGGCGGCTGCCGAGCGCCTCAGATCCATCCGGTTTGACAAGACCAATTATGTCTTCGCCTACACCCGCGATGTTTACAATCTGGCCTACGCGCCCGATCCCTCCAAGGAAGGTCCCACCAATAACCCCACTCTGAAGCGCCTGGTGGGAGACCTGTTTGCTGCGGCCGAGAACGACGGTTTTTATGGGTACACCTGGATGAATCCGGCCTCAGGCAATGAGGAGCCCAAACTGTCGTACTCCACTCTCATCCCGGACTGGGACTGGATGATTGGTGCCGGGGTTTACATTACCGACATCGACCGACAGGTGGCTGCCGCCAGGGAAAAGCTGGAAAGCAGCATGGCCAAGACGCTCGGCTTTATCCTGCTGGTGACCTGTGTCGTCGTGGCGATTGCACTGGTGATTGGTGTGCTCGTCGGGCGCAGTGTGACCGTGCCTCTGAAGAATGTGAGTGACATGATGCGGGAAATCGCGGAAGGCGAGGGCGATCTGCGCCAGCGCCTGCCGGATGAGGGTACCGATGAACTCTCTGAAATGGGTAAGCGATTCAACGCCTTTGTTATCAAGATCCAGAACACCATCCGTGAGGTGGGAGCCACCACCGATCAGGTGGCCTCCGCGGCGGAGGAACTGAGCCGGGTGGCGAATGAAACCCGGGCGTCAGTGCAGGAGCAGGGCTCGGAGACCGATCAGATTGCCTCGGCCATCAACGAAATGGCGGCCACCATCCAGCAGATTTCCGGCAACGCCAATGAAGTGGAAAGTGCCGCCTCAGACGCAGATCGCATGGCCCGGGAAGGTGGCGAGACCATCGGCAGCGCCCAGGGTGCTGTTAACCAGCTGTCTGAAGAAATCAAGAGCACGGCCGGGAGCATCGACGCACTGGCGGAGAAATCTGACGACATCCAACAGGTACTGGACGTGATTCACGCGGTAACCGAGCAGACCAACCTGTTGGCGCTCAACGCAGCCATTGAGGCGGCCCGTGCGGGCGAACATGGTCGCGGCTTCTCGGTGGTGGCCGACGAGGTTCGCCAGCTGGCCAAGCGCAGCGCCGAATCCGCGGACCAGATCCGGGAAATGATCAACGGCTTTGTGTCTGAATCCCGTTCGGCGGTCGATCGGATGAATAACTCCCGCAAGAGCTCCGACGCCACCGTTGAGCGGATCAATCACGCCACGGACGCCCTGCGCACCATTGAAACCTCGGTGGGCCAGATCCATGATCAGGTCACCCAGATTGCTACGGCCGCCGAGCAGCAGAGCCAGGTGGCCGAAGAGATCAACCAGAACGTGATTCGTATTGTCGATGCCGCTCAGCGCAGCGACACGGGCGTTAACCAGACCAATGAGGCCAGCCATGAGCTGGCGCGGCTGGGCGAAAGCCTGCGTGAACTGGTGGGCCAGTTTAAAGTCTGATCAGTCGGGTGAAACCTGCGCGAGAAGTTCCCGGAGCCTGCGCGCGCGTTTTGCCCGGGATCGTACTGTGGCGGTGAGGTAGTCCGCGTCGAACGGCTTGAGAATGTAATCATCGCCGCCCAGCGCCACGCTCAGTGTTTTTTCGTCCTGGTGCGACAGCGTGGTCAGGAAAACAATCGGCGTGGCGTCGAACCTCCGGTCCTCGCGAAGTATGGCGGCGAGTTCTGTGCCCGAGATTCCCGGCATGACAATGTCGAGGATAATAACGTCAGGCTCGATATCGCGGGCAGTATCCAGCGCCTTAAGGGGTTCGCTGGTGGCGTGAACCTCCAGGCCAGACTGTTCCAGTTGAATTGAGGCGAACTGAAGAGCGGTCTTGTCATCATCCACGACCATTACCCGGTAACGGGGCATGTCCCGGCGCTCGGCGAACTCGTGGGCAAGCTCCAGTATTCTGGTCTTGCTGACCGGCTTCACGAGATAGCGGGAGGCGCCCGCTCTCAGGGCTGCGAGGCGCGTAGCCAGTTCATCGTGCACCGACAGGAACACAACCGCCGGCATTCTGCCAAGACGGCGGCGGAGTTGGCGTATCACGTCCGGGCCTGCCGCCTCATCGTGGCCAAACGCCACATCCATGAGGATCATCTGGGGGGCGGGCAGAGTCTCGAAGGTATCCAGGTATACCGAGGATGAGTGGTAAACCTCGGCATCGAACCCGGCTTCCAGAAGCCATGTCAGCATTTGCTGGGCGACCAGTTCATCGTCATCGACTATGTGAATCTTTCGACTGCCGGTCGTCGAGAGTTCAATCGCGTCGGTGCCTGGCTCATCCTTGCTGGCCCGCATCCTGGCAACCAGCTCGGACATCCGTTGCTTTTTGGACGCCGCATCCATCGGGTGCTCGTGCCATCGTTCGGCAAGCGAGAGCAAATCTCTGGCGGCTGTTGAAACGCCCGCCAGTCCGAGTGAGCCGGCAGAGCCGGCCAGTTTGTGGGCTTCCTGTGCCAGCAGTGAGAGAGAGGCATTCAGGGTGGCTACCCTGTCCGGCCCCGGATCCTCCAGGGGAACGGCCTCAACGAGCCTGTCGAGTTGCTGGAAGCGCTCGGGTAACTTTCTGAGATATTCAGCCCTCAGGGCTTTCAGCTGTGCCCGTGGTTCACTGCGATTCTGATCCGACATAACCCAAGCCCCCAGTCCCTGGATGTGGCGTATTTACCTGTCTGAAAGATAGCCGATTGTGCCGGAAACGCCACGGTACCGGGTTGGTGATTATTGCCTGCAAGGGCTAAGATTGCTGCGCTATGGGATTCAAAACATAACAACGAATCAGAGGAACAACACGATGGTCACTGTAGGTAGATCGCTGCTTGCTTTTGTATTGCTGAGTGTCAGCATGATCAGTTTCGCCGCGGAGACGCACACCCTGCGCCTTGCGCAAACCTGGGGCCCCAATTCCCCGATTCTGGGGGAGACAGTCCAGCACATGGCCGACATGGCCGAAACCATGTCCGATGGCCGGCTGCAGATCCGGATTGATCCGTCCAACAAGCACAAGGCTCCCTTTGGCATTTTCGATCTGGTGCGCAATGGCCAGTACGACATGGGGCACACGGCGTCGTACTACTACAAGGGCAGCATACCCAATGCCATGTATTTCACCACGGTTCCGTTCGGGCTGATTGCGCCGGAGATGTACGCCTGGTTCTACCACGGTGACGGCATGGAGCTGATGCAAAAAGTCTATGAGCCCTATGGCATGCTCTCTTTCCCGGGCGGGAATACGGGCAACCAGATGGGCGGCTGGTTCCGCAAGGAGATCAACTCCCTGGAAGACCTGAAAGGTCTCAAGATGCGCACGCCGGGCTTTGCGGGTGAGGTAATGTCTGAGCTTGGGGTTGCTGTTACCAATCTGCCGCCGGGTGAGCTTTATACCGCTCTGGAGCGCGGCACGGTGGACGCCGTTGAATGGGTGGGGCCAGCCCTGGACTTCCAGATGGGCTTCCACCAGATTGCCAAGTACTACTACTCCGGCTGGCAGGAGCCAGGCGCGGAAGTGCAGTTCCTGATCAACAAGAAAACCTGGGACAGTCTTCCCAAGGACCTGCAGGAGATCCTGCGGGTAGCCATGCGCACAGCGGCCTATGACATGTACATCCAGAGCACCCACCAGAGTGGTGTTGCCTGGGATCGGATGAAAGAAGATTATCCGGACGTCACCCACAAGGTGTTTCCGCCCGAGGTGATCGACGCCCTGCGAGCTACGACCAACCGGCTGCTGGCCGAAGCGGCAGAGAAAGACCCGCTGGCCCGGGAAATCATCGAGTCCCAGCGCGCCTACCTGAAGCAGGTTCGTCAGTGGACCAACATTTCTGACAAGGCGTACCTCAATAGCGTTGCCGAAGACTGATCCCTGATGCGCGGTTTCCGGTCTGTCGAGGCCGGAAGCCGCGGCTCCCTCCCCGGCTGCCCCTTTCTGTTTGGGGAGCTTTCTGGAAAAATAGGCCGCTCATTCTTTGGGCAGCGCCGATGAAACAGACACTGCTATCCCTGAGCAACCTCTCCAAGCAATTTGGTGACAGGATCGTGCTCGACGGACTGGATCTGGAGATCTACGACGGCGAGTTCATCACCCTCCTGGGACCGTCCGGTTGCGGTAAAACCACCCTGCTTCGTTTGATGGCCGGCTTCGAACACCCCGACACGGGCCACATCCGTCTGTGCGGGGAAGATCTCACCCACACGGCGCCGGAACACCGGCCGCTGAATACGGTGTTCCAGCATTACGCGCTGTTTCCGCACATGTCGGTGTTCGATAACGTGGCCTATGGCCTGAAGATGGAGAAACGTCCGAAAGACGAGATTCGCCAACGGGTCGACGAAGCGTTGGCGATGGTCCAGTTGCAGGACTACGCCCGGCGCAAGCCGCGTCAGTTGTCTGGCGGCCAGCAGCAGCGGGTGGCCATTGCCCGGGCCGTGGTCAAACGGCCACGACTGTTGCTGCTGGATGAGCCGTTGTCCGCCCTGGATTACAAGCTGCGTCGCACCATGCAGGTGGAGCTGAAGCGCCTGCAACGGGAGCTTGGCATTACCTTCGTGTTCGTTACCCACGATCAGGAGGAAGCGCTCTCGATGTCAGACCGGGTGGTGGTGCTCAGGGATGGTCAGGTGCAGCAGCTGGGCACACCCCGGGAGGTCTACGAGCGGCCCGCCAACCTCTTTACCGCACGCTTTGTGGGTGAGACCAATTTCTTTCCCGGCACGGTGGAGTCGGTTGGCGACGACGCTATTGCCGTGGATGTGCTCGGGTTCAAACGGAACCTCCGTCGGCCGGATTTTCCGGTGCATGCCGGCCAGCGCCTGCACGTTTTGCTGCGACCGGAGGATATCCGGGTGCTGGCGCCATCGGACGAGCAGGGTGTCGCGGGCCGGATTGTCGAGCGCAACTACAAGGGCAGCACCCTGGACTCGGTGATTCATCTGGACGACGGTACCGAGGTGCTGGCCAGCGAGTTCTTTGATGAAGACGATCCAGCCTTCGATTACCGGCTCGGGGAACCGGTGCGGGTGAGTTGGGTCGACGGCTGGGAGTGGCTGCTGCCCGAGGAAGACGCACAGGTTGACGCCGAAGAGGACCTTCCGGCCGATGCATAGTGTGAGACAGCAGCCGTTCAAAACCGCGGTGCTGATCCTGGTCTGGGGCTGGCTGCTGTTCCTTGTGCTGGCGCCCAACCTGCTGGTGGTGGGTGCCAGCGTGATGACCCGGGATCCGGTGTCGTTCCTGTCATTGCCCCTGAACCTTGACGCCTATCGCCAGCTCTTTGATCCGCTGTACCTGGAGGTGTTCCTGCACTCCCTGTACATGGCGGCGATGACCACCCTGGTGTGCCTTCTGATCGGCTACCCCTTTGCCTGGGCCCTGTCCCGCGTGGGCAAACAGCGGCAGTTGATTCTGATCTTCCTGCTGATCGTGCCTTTCTGGACCAATTCCCTGGTGCGCACCTACGCCCTGAAGCTGATCCTCGCCACCAACGGTTTGCTGAACAATGCCCTGATGTCGCTGGGGGTGATCGAAGAGCCGTTGCGATTGCTCTACACCGAGGGCGCGGTGATCATCGGTCTGGTTTATCTGCTCCTGCCGTTCATGATCCTGCCGCTGTACTCGGTGTTCGAGGATCTCAGGGAGGAGCTGCTACTGGCGTCGCGGGATCTCGGCGCCGGCCGGTTTGCCACGTTTGTCCACGTCATTATTCCGCTGACTCTGCCCGGGGTGGTGGCCGGTGTCATGCTGGTGTTGCTCCCGGCCATGGGGCTGTTCTTTGTGCCGGATATTCTGGGCGGCTCCCGCAACCTGCTGGTGGGTAATGTGATCAAGAACCAGTTTCTCGATGCCCGCAACTGGCCGTTTGGTGCTGCCGCCAGCATCGTGCTCACCCTTACCATGGCGTTTTTGATGTTCGCCCACCGCTTGAGCAAACGGCGCCTGGGCGAGGAGGGTGGCGGATGAGTCGCTGGCTGCAGCGCACCTATCTGGGCCTGGTGTACCTGCTGCTGTACGTGCCTATCCTCGTACTGGTGGTTTTTTCCTTCAACGAGTCCCGCACCGGCTATGCCTGGGGCGGGCTCAGCCTTCGCTGGTATGAGGCCCTGTTCAACAACCGGGCCATGGTGACGGCCATGTGGAATTCCCTGTGGCTGGCGTTGTCCGCCGCCACCGTGTCCACGGTGATCGGTGCCCTGACGGCCCTGGCACTCCACCGCTATCGGTTCCGGGGCAAGAAGCTGCTCAATGGCATGCTGTTCGTGGTGATGATGTCCCCGGAGATTGTCCTGGCCATTTCCCTGCTGGCGCTGTTCCTGCTGGTGGGCGTGCAGCTGGGCTATGTGTCCCTGCTGCTGGCTCATGTGACCTTCTGCCTGCCATTCGTGGTGATTACCGTGATGGCCCGGCTGAGTGGGTTCGACGAGAGCCTGCCCGAGGCCGCCCGGGATCTCGGGGCTTCCGATTTCACCATGACCCGCACCGTGCTGCTGCCGGTGATCATGCCTGCGTTACTGGCGGGCTGGCTGCTAGGGTTTACACTGTCTCTCGACGACGTGGTGGTGAGCACCTTTGTGAGCGGCCCGAGCTATGAAATTCTGCCATTGCGCATCTATTCCATGGTGCGGGTGGGTCTGAAACCCGAGGTGAATGCCCTGGGTACACTGTTGCTGGTGTTTTCACTGGTTATGCTGATGTTGTCTCAATGGATTCTGATAAGGAGCAAACGATGAAGAAACTGGCACTGGCCGGCATGCTGGCGGTGGGATTGACCGGATGCAGCTCTGAAGAGCCCCAGGTACTCAACCTGTACAACTGGTCTGAATACATGCCCCAGGAAGTCCTGGATCGCTTTACCGAGGAAACCGGCATTCCGGTGGTGTACACCACCTACGACAGTAACGAGGCCATGTATGCCCGCCTGAAGCTGCTGGACGACAGTGCTGCCTACGACCTGGCGGTGCCTTCCACCTATTACGTCAGCAAGATGCGCCAGGAAGACCTGCTGATGCCCATCGACCGCAGCAAGATCGAGGGCTTCGACGCGCTGGATCCCGAGCTGGTCAACCTGGACATTGACCCGGACAACAAGTTTTCGATTCCCTACCTCTGGGGCACCACCGGCCTGGCGGTGGATACCGCCGATGTGGAGGGTGAGCCCGTTGATGCCTGGGCCGATCTCTGGGACGACCGTTTCGAGGGTCGGGTGATGCTCACCAACGACATGCGCGAGGTGTTCCACGTGGGTCTCCGGGTGCTGGGCTACTCGGGCAACAGCACCAACCCCGAGGAAATCGAGGCCGCCTACGAGAAGCTCTCCGAGCTGATGCCGTCGGTGCGTACTTTCAATTCCGATGCGCCACGCATGCCATATCTGGAAGGCGAGACCGATGTCGGCATGATCTGGAACGGCGAGGCCGTCATGGGTCAGGACACCATGGAAAGCCTGAAGTACGTTTACCCCGAGGAAGGCATCATTGCCTGGCTCGACAGCTTCGTGATTCCCAAGAACGCCAAGAATCCGGAAGCGGCCCACAAGTTCATCAGCTTTGTGCTGCAGCCCGAGATTTCCGCACTGATCAGCGAGGAAATCGGCTACGCCACGCCCAATCTCGAAGCCCGGGAACTGCTGCCTGACGAGGTAGCCAACAACCGGGCCAGCTACCCCAACGCTACGGACATGATCAACGCCGAGTTCCAGACCGATATCGGCGACGATGCCCTGCAGGTCTACGCCAAGTACTGGGAAATGCTGAAGTCCGGTCAGTAAGACCGGCCTGATCCGCCTCCAGCAACAGGCCCGCGCTCCGTTTCCGGAGGCGGGCCTGTTGTCATTTTACAGTCGCTGCCTGCGGTTCTAACCTCAACTGAGAGGTCATCGTCACCGAATCGTTGGCAGGGAGCTTTCATGAAATACCTGTTTGAAGTGCATGTCCGCGAAGGCCATACCGCGGAAGAGTACGCCGACGCCTGGCTGCGGGCGAGTGAGATTATCCAGCAGGCGCCCGGCGCCCGGGGCACCGAGCTGCATCGCAAGATCGGCGACCCCAATACCCTCATTGCCATCGCTTCCTGGGAAAGCAAGGAACACCGGGACGCCATGGAAGGGCAGCACAATCCCGAGGTGGCCGCCATTATTCGCAGCGCGGCGCCCTACGTGGAGATTACACCCATCGGGGAGTTTGAGGATCCGGAATGGGTGGTGAAGCCACAATGACCGGATCTGAAGGCACTATCCGGCCGGTGCTGAGCAAGCTCTATCATCGCATGGTCACGAAACGGCTGCAGAAGACCGGCCGAATGCCCTGAGCAGAACTCCTGAAAAGGCGGGTACTGCGCTATACTCAGAGCATTCCGCCCCCTGCGCAGGTCCGTCCCAGCCGATGTTCCCTTCCCACCTGCTACGCTGTTGCTTGCTTCTGCTTGCGGGACTGCTCCTGCCGGCGCCCGGTCACGCCGCTTCCCAGGCGGTTGCCGAAGGTTGGGAGTATCGCTGGGGCGATTCACCGTTCAACACCGAGGGTGTCCCGGAATGGGTGCTGGAGGATGCGCCCGAGCAATGGCACCGTATTGGCTTCCCGTCCAACCCGCCAGAGCGCAACGGGCGGGAGAATGTCTGGTTCCGGGTAACCCTGCCGGAGGGCGAATGGCAGGAGCCGGTGCTCTACATCTTCAGTGTCGATCTGATTGTCCAGGTGTGGGCAGAGAGTGAGAAGATCTACCAGTACGGAACCTTCGACGCCCAGGGCCGCGGCCGCTTCGAGGGCTGGCCCTGGCATGAGGTTCTCCTGCCGTCGGGGTACGAGGGCAAGCCCGTCTATTTCCGCATTTTCTCGAACTACACCGACATTGGTCTGTGGGGCGAGGTTGCCATCATGGATCATCCGGATCTGGTCCTCTACATCCTCGACAATTCCCTGGAGGCGCTGGTGATCGCCGGTTTCACCGTTCTGATCGGAATACTGGCGCTGATCTTCTCGTTGCTGCAATCGGAGAAAAAAACCTTTGCCAGCATCTCCCTGTTTACGCTGGCGTCGGCCTTGATGCTGGTGTCCGAAAGCCAGGCCAGCCTGCTGATCGCCTACCGGCCCCTGATGTGGGATTACCTGGCCGCCGGTTCCTACTTCATGTTGCCGGTGGCCCTGGCGCTGTTGCTGGAGCAGTGGCTGATCAACCATCGCCCCAGGCTCATCAACCGGATCTGGAAGATCCATCTGGCGTATCTGATCGGCGCAATCGGGGGTTCCCTGCTGGGACTGTTCAACCTTTCCTCCTCCTTCCCGGTATTTGATGCCCTGTTTCTGGCGTCAATGAGCGTGATTGTGGCGGTTGTGCTGCGCCGGATCCGTGTGATGCTGCCAGAGCAACAGATCCTGCTGTTGGCATTCGCCGTGTTCTGTGCCTTGCTGATAATGGATATGGCGGTTGCCCATGGCGTGCTGCCCTGGAGTCGGGTGCCGGTGAGCTGGGGCATGCTCCTGTTCTCGCTGGCCGTCGTTATGATTGCGCTGTGGCATTACGCCGGCACCCAGCAGGCGCTCAAGCGCCTGAACGTGTCTCTGGAAGAACAGGTGGCCGAGCGGACCGCCCGCGCTGAAGGGCTTGCGCGCCGGGAGCAGGCGCGGGTGCGGCTGCTCACCTTTGAAAATCAGAAGAGCCGGGTTGTGACCCGTGTTATCGCCCAACTGCAGGACTGTATCGAGCTGAGACAGGCCTTTGACCTGCTGGCCCGTGTAATGCCGGAAATTTGCAGCCCTTTGCCAGGCGCCTACTACCTGCGCGGCGCCGACGACCGGTACCCGCGGGTAGCGATCTGGGGTGGCAGAGGGGATGAATCGTTTCCCGCTGTTCTGGACGGCGGCGAGGGGCTGCCCGAACCCTCGGCCCTGCCGGAGGTCCGGCACTGGCACGAAACCGCAGACGCCACATCGGCGACAGGGCCCTCCCGGCTATGCTTCTGGGTGCCGGTCGAATCCGCCAGCGCGGGCACTGTGATAGAGGGGGTTTTGCTGCTGGCCAGCGAAGGCATTTTTGGCCGGTCGAGCGGGGAATATGGCGCAGCGCGTCTGTTTGCGGCGCTTGACCAGTCGATCCAGCGAATCGGTATCACGCTCTCGAGCATCGCACTGCGTGAAGAACTGCAGAAATTCTCCTACGAGGACTCACTCACGGGACTGAAGAACAGACGTTACTTCGACCAGCTCTTCGAGCACGAGAGCGCCGTCGCGCAACGAAATAATCTGCCGCTTTCGCTGCTGATCGTCGACATCGATCATTTCAAGCGCTTTAACGACAGCCATGGCCATGAGGCCGGGGATCTGGCGTTGCAGACCGTTGGTCGTGTGCTGGAGCAGCTGTTCCGGGAAAGCGACATCGTTTGCCGGTATGGCGGCGAGGAGTTCGTGGCAGTCATGCCCGGGGCGACCACGGCGGCGGCAACCGAGAAGGCTGAAGAGCTTTGTGCGGCGGTCAGGGCCAGTGTCATCAATTACCGGAACACGGACCTCGGAGCCGCCACCGTGTCCGTGGGGGTGGCCAACTGGCCCGATCTCGGCCAGGAGCCTGCCAGTCTCCTGAGCCTGGCAGACCAGGCCCTGTATCGTGCGAAAAAAGCCGGCCGCAACCGCGTGGAAGTGGCCCGATAGGCCTCAGACCACCAGTACCGGGCATTTCGCGTGTGAAGCCACCCGGTGGGAGACACTGCCCAGGATCATGCCGTCCTTGTCACTGTGGGTACCACGTGTGCCAACGACAATAAGGTCTGCCTCCTTGTCCTGAGCGAACTTGACGATCACCTTCGACGGCCGGCCACCTTTCACAAATCCCCGCAGCTTGGTGGCCCCGTGTTCCTTGGCCAGTTCCTTGGCGTGGTTGACCACCTCCTTGGCGTATTCCGAGAGAACCTTGTCCGGGATATCCATCTCCTGTGGTCGTCCAATGGACAGCGAGGCCTCAAACAGGCTGTGATGCTTGTAGACGCAGATAATGTAGATCTCTGCATCAGTCAGCTTCTGCAGCTCGATGGCCTTGTCCAGGGCCCTGAGCGATGTCTTGGAACCGTCAACGGCTACCAGGATCCTCTTGAACATGTTTCTCTCCTTAAGATTCCGGTCCGTTCTGTCAGTCCCTGAAGGCAAGGTCTCGCAGGAACAGGGCGATGTCGGGGAACGCGATGATCAGGCCGGCCGCCGCAATCAGTATGAGGATGAACGGTGGCGTGCCCCGGATCACCTCCATGTAGGGCCGTTTGAAGATCGCAATCGCGGTGAAGATGTCACAGCCGAATGGCGGCGTCGCCGACCCGATGGCGACCTGAAGGGTGATCAGCACACCGATCAGTACCGGATCCAGGCCGGTTGCCTGAATAGCCGGCGCAAAAATCGGGGTCAACACCAGGATGACCACGATCGGGTCCACGAACATGCAGGCTATAAAGAAGGCAACACAGATGGTGACCATCACACCGACTGGGCCCATGTCACTGATGCCCACCGATTCTAGGATCGACTGGGGAATCTGGGCAAACGAGATGATCCAGGAGAAGCCGTTGCCAACGGCCACCAGGATGAACACAACCGCGGTAATAAGGCCGGTGGATTTGGCAATCTTGTAGACATCACCCAGCTTCAGGGAACGGAACACGCCAAATTCCAGGAAAAAGGCATAGAGAACGCAAACGGCCGCGGCTTCGGTCGGGCTGAAGATGCCGCCGTAGATACCGCCGACGATAATCACCGGGAACATCAACGGCCAGAGTGCATCGCGCACAGAAATGGCCCGCTGTCCCCAGGTGGATTTTTCCTCGGTGGGCACGTTGTTTCTGTAGGCGTAAATCAGGCAGTAGATCGAGAACATGAACAGGATCATGATGCCAGGCCCGATGCCGGCGATGAACAGCTCGGCGATGGAGGTTTCCGAAATGACCCCGTAGATGATCATGCCGATGCTCGGCGGAATCAGGAACGCGATATCGCTCGCGTTGATAATCAGTGCCAGTGTGAAGGGGTCTGAATAACCGGCCTTCAGCATTTTCGGGCGAAGCGGAGACCCCACCGCAACTACCGTTGCCTGGGTTGAGCCGGAGACAGCGCCAAATAGTGTGCAGGATGTAGCGGTACTGATGGCCAGGCCGCCTTTGACGTGGCCGATAAACGCCATGACCATATTGATCAGCCGGTCGGCTGACTGGCCGCGAGTCATGATGTCCGCGGCCAGAATGAACATGGGAACCGCGATCAGGGAAGCGGGCCGGATGCCCCCCATCATTTGCTGGATAAACGTGCCCATCTGGCCGAAGCCGTCGAACATCATCACAAAGCCGACCACCGCACCGGTGATCAGCGGAACCATCATCGGGAAGCCCAGCAGCAGCAACCCGATCATGATTATCATCATTATAGTGCCCATGGGTTTCTATCCTTCCTTAAGGTCTGCAGCAGGGGTCAGACTTCTTTCTCGGTATCGGCATAGCCGTCGACCACCCCGGTCGAGAGATACACGTCTTTGCTGGTGAAATTCTTGATCGCAGTCAGAAAGTACTGGATGCCGGTGATGGCGAAACCGACAGGCGCCCAGATGTAAATCCACCAGATCTCAAAACCCAGTGCCGGAAGGATTCGGCCTCGACTGTAGAGGGTCTGGATGTATTCGTAGGAGTGGTAGCAGAGGAAGAACATTATCAGAGACGTGAACAGCGCGATAACGATCATCAGCACCCTCCGTCCCTTGGTGGGGATAGCGTCGTACACTGCCGACATCCGGATGTGTCGACCGTGGCGGGCTGCATAGCCGATGCCCGCGAAGGTGATCAGGATAATCAGGATCCGGTTGATCTCACCGGAGAAAAACAGTCCTTCGCCGAACACGTATCGGGCAATAACGTTAACGCAGGTGTTGATCGCCATGAGGATTACACCCATGGCCAGCATGACCGCTTCTATCTTACTGATCAGGACATCAATGGTTCCCAGAAACCCGGGCAGGCCGGACTCAAAGGTACCGGTATCGTCTTCTATTTCCGGGGAATTCTCGGACATGGGGTCTGCTCCAGAGCATGTCGCTCCCGACCGGTGGAAAGCCCCGGCGGGGCGGGGTTAAGCACAGCGTCCCGCCGGCTTGCGCCGGCGGGATTGTTTCTGCTTGGTTCAGTCGTTCTGAACTTCTTTCAGGTCTTCCTTGAACTGGTTCAGCAGTTCCTTGCCGCTCTCACCGGTCATCTCGATGAACTTCTCTTCCACCTGCGGCGCGCGGGCCTTGAAGGCTTCGATCTGTTCGTCGTTCAGGCGGGTAACAGTGACTTCATCGCTGGCCTTCTTGATCTTCTCAAGCGAGCGCTCGGACAGGCCCTGGATATGTTTGATGATTTCTTCAAAGGCATAATCCGCCGCGTCCTGAATCAGCTTCTGGTCTTCACCGGACAGGCCGTCATAGAAGTCCTTGTTGGCCATCATGGCGGTGGTAAACCAGCCGTGCTTGGTAAAGGTCAGGTGCGGAGACACTTCGTACAGACCACCGGACTCGATCCAGAAGATCGGGTTTTCCTGACCCTGGATCATGTTGGTCTGCAGCGCGCCATAAACCTCGCCCCAGGGCAGGGGGGTCGGTGTTGCACCGAAGGCATCGTAGGTCTCGGACAGAAGCGGGTTGGTCATTACCCGGATCTTCTTGTTGTTGAAATCGGAGGGGCTGGTGATCGGCTCGTTGGCGGTCACTACCATTTCACCTTCCGGGTACATCTTCAACAGTTCCAGACCGTTCTTGGCGTAAAGTTTCGGGAACATTTGATTGATGGCTTCACTTTCCCGGAAGAACTCGATCACCGTGTCCATGTCGGTCGGCATGAGGTAGGGGATAAAGAAGATCTGGGCCTCAGGAATCAGGGCACCGGTGAAACCGGGAGACTGGTTCACGAAATTCAGGATGCCGGCCTGGGTCTGCTCCATGATGTCGTCGGATTCGCCCAGCTCGCCGAAGCGGTATACCTGGATGGTGTGGTCCGAGTTCTCCTCGATGTATTCCTTGAAGTCGTATGCGAACACATCCTGTACGTCGCCTTCATACTCCTCGTGAGCGTACCGCCAGTTGGCGGCATTCACGGAGTTTGCTGCGGTCATGGCCGCGAATGCGAACGCTGAAATTCCGGCCAGTTTCTTGAACTTGCTGATGCTGCTCATCGGGTTTTCTCCGTTCGTTTTTTTGCTGAAATTTATTGTTACATTAGTAAAGACTGGCAAAACAAAGTGGTTTTCGCAAGAAAATGGCCAAATCAATCCATTCCGGCGCCGACAAATTTGCCGATTCGCAAGTTCATGAATTCACCGATTTTTCGTATCCAGAAGACAGGTTTCGAGGAACAGGCGGAACTCACTGACCACCCGGTTCAGGCTGTTTTCAAGTCGGTGGCCATCGGGCAGCGTCAGGATCGGGAGCCGTTGGCGACATGCCAGATCAAGCACCGGACCCACCGGCACCACGTCGTCGTCCCAGCCGTGAATGATCTGGCAGTAGCGGGCCCGGATCACCGGGCTGGATTGCGGATAGCGGGCCATGGCCAGGGCCGCTGCCAGCAGGAAGCAACCCAGCACCGGGGTCTCAGAACTGGTCTGGGCGCACACCCAGCCCCCCATGCTGGAGCCGGCCAGCACGGTGCGCTCGGGGGCCGCGCCAACGCTGGCCATGGCCTCACGCATCTGGGCGAGGCGGGTGGCCGGATCCTTCGTGGATCGGTGATCAATGGCGTGGGCGCGGACATTCTCAAAGCGTTCGGCCTCGGCCTTCATGGCCTGGATCTTGGTGCTGCCCGGCCCGCTTTCGAGGCCGTGGGACAGGAAAATATGGGTGGTCGGGTCGGTCATGCCTGGTGTCTCCGGTCGTTTGTCGGGCGGTTCCTGATCATGGGTTACCGATCATGGGTTGGCGAAGCCGGGCTTGTCCAGCGCACGTGAGCCAGCAGGGAGCCTCGCTCGTACACAGACAGAACCGAATGACAGGAAGCATGACCATGGCTCTACGATCCTTCTTTCTTTTTATCACGGTTGTTATAGGGGGCGGCCTTGGTGCGCCATCCGTGCTGGCCGACGCGTGTCCGGCGTTTCTGGATCACGAGCAGCGAAGGCTGCATTCCAGCGAGTCGGTGAACCTCTGCGACATCGCCGCGGGCAAGCCTATGCTGGTGGTTAACACCGCGAGTCAGTGTGGCTACACCGGCCAGTTTGCAGGGCTGGAGGCCCTGCACAAGGAGTACGCCGGGCGCGGGCTGGTGGTTGTGGGCTTTGCCAGCGACGATTTCCGACAGGAAGCCGACACTGAGGCGGAAGCAGCAAAGGTCTGCTACAAGAACTTCGGCGTGACCTTCACCATGATTGCTCCCGGTGCGGTAACGGGCCAGGACGCGAACCCGGTGTTTGCCGACATCAACCGCCAGAGCCAGCCGCCTCGCTGGAACTTCACCAAGTACGTGCTGGATCGGGAAGGGAACGTTGTGGACACCTTTCCGAGCCGGGTGCGGCCGGAGGATCCGGCCTTGATCAGCGCCATCGAATCGGTGCTCTGAGCTGGCCGGTGGCCAGCGGCCTTCACGGTCAGTCTCGAGTTGCGGTCAGGATATCCAGGGCGTGGCGGCGCTTTTCGGGGTCGTAAATGTCCACGGTAAACATCAGTTCTTCCACGTCCACTGACGCCAGCAACGTCTTGATCTGTTGACGCAGGGCGTCGGCATCGCCCAGTACCTGAAGACTCAGGAAGTCCTGCACACTTGCTTTCTCACCGGCGTTCCAGAGTCCGTCCATGGAGGCAACCGGCGGCTTCATCCACAGCGGCTGGCCCCGGAACAGCGACAGGATGCGCTGATAGCTGGTGGTGGCCAGGTACTCGGCCTCTTCCACCGAGTCGGCCGGAATGGCGGGAATGGCCAGCATGGCGTAGGGCGTCTGCAGGTGCTCGGAAGGCTGGAAATTGTCCCGGTAGACTTTCAGCGCTTCCCGGTAGAGTCGGGGTGCAAAATGGCCGGCGAACGCGTAGGGTAACCCGCGCATGGCGGCCAGTTGGGCGCTGTAGAGGCTCGAGCCCAGCAGCCAGATGGGAACGTCTGTGCCGGCGCCGGGAATGGCCTTCACCGGTTGCCCGGGCTGCAGCGGGCCCAGCAGGGTCTGCAGGCGGGCAACGTCTTCCGGAAACTGCTCTGCCCCCAGGCCGTCCCTTCTCAGGGCGCGGGCGGTGACCGGGTCGGTGCCAGGGGCACGGCCCAACCCCAGATCGATGCGCCCCGGGTACAGGCTTTCCAGGGTGCCGAACTGCTCGGCAATCACCAACGGTGGGTGGTTCGGAAGCATCACGCCGCCCGATCCAACGCGGATTGTCTCGGTGCGACCGGCGATGTGGCCTACCAGTACCGCGGTGGCGGAACTGCTGATGCCTTCCATGTTGTGATGTTCAGCCAGCCAGAAACGCTTGAAGCCGAGCTTTTCCCCCCGTTGCGCATAGGCAACGCTGTTGGCCAGGGTGGTACCCACGGAATCGCCTTCCCGCACCGAAGCCAGTTCCAGCAGTGAGTAGTCGGGACTTTTGGGTATCGGGCTCTCCGAGCGGGACATAGGGCTCTCCGGGCAGGAATGATTGTTGGCAAGAAGCAAACATGGCGTTCACTGGCGCCGGTTTCAAGGCCTGGGGCGTTTGCCGGGGTCGGGCTAGAGGTCAATCACGATGGCCGGGTTTTCGGGCTGGAACCGGCCATTGCAACTGCTGGCATTTACGTACAGGCAGTCACCGATCCTGTGCTGGCCGTGGCCTTCGTGGATGTGACCAAACACATGCAGTTTCAGGGGAAGGTTGGCCACGCGTTCCGCCAGTGCTTCACATCCAGGATGAATACTGCCCGAGGGCGATTCGATCCGGTCGAGGATGCCCGCTGGCGGGCCATGGGTAATCAGAACGTCGGTGTCCTGCGGAATCTGCGCCCAGCGTTCTGCAATGGCGTCGCCCCGCTCCCGGTTGAACGCCCAGTTGAAGAACACCGGTGTCCAGGGGCTGCCCCAGAATCTCAGGCCCGCCACCTCCAGCGGGCTGTCCTGCAGATAGTGGGCGTGGCGCACCCGTGCCCGTGCATCTGCCGGTTCATCCTGAAAACACCAGTCGTGGTTGCCGGCAATCAGGATCTTGTTCCGGTGCGGCAGCTCGGAGAACCACTGGTCGAGGTCTTCCAGCTCTTCCAGTGTCCCCACCCCGAGGCAGTCACCGGCATGGATCAGCAGATCGCCGTCGGGTACCTGTATCTGGCGGTGCATGCTGTGGGTGTCGGAAATACAGACAATTCTCATGGTGCAGGCCGGCCCGGTGTGTGTTGATTGCGCATTGTTGTTGTTTCTACGATAGCATTGACCGCTGGTTACATCCCCTTACATTCCCACGCTTTTCGAGAGAGGCCATGCGACTGATCCTGAGCCGTAAGGGCTTTGACTCATCCGCCGGCGGTTGTCCCAATCCGGTTCTGCCGGATGGTTCCCTGTGCGTGTTGCCCATCCCGGACCAGGCCTCCCTGGTCCGATACCGGGACGTGATGTTTGAGCAGCGCCGCCTGGACCGGCTGGTGCGGGATCTGACCGGCGGCCGCGTACGGGGCGGTCATGGCGCTCACCTGGATCCGGACCTGATTGCCAGCGCTTACCCCCGGGCCGATGGCTGGCGTCCGTTACTCGGACAGACCGGCGCTGCTCAGGGGCATCTCCGTAATCAGGGTGTCGGGGCCGGGGACCTGTTCCTGTTCTTTGGCGTTTTTCGCCGTGCCGAGATCCACCAGCGACGGTGGCGTTTTGTGCCCGGGTCGCGGCCGTTCCACGCTATCTGGGGTTGGCTGCATGTTGCCGAGGTACGCGCGGTGGACCAACTGCCGACCGGCGCGCTGCCCTGGGCAGACTACCATCCGCACCGCCATGGTCAGCCCCATCCCGGCAACACCCTCTACCTCTCGTCGTCTTCCTTTCAATGGCCGAGTGGGACTGAGGCCCTGCCCGGCAGTGGGGTCTTTCCAGAACTGCAGGAGGCGCTGGTTCTGACAGATCCCGACAGTCGCCTGCCCACCCGCTGGCGACTGCCGTCCGCGTTCTTCCCGGGCGGAGACCGTCCGCCCCTGAGCTACCACAGCCGGCCCGACCGCTGGCTGCTGGCGCCGCCCTGGTGTTACCTGACCTCCGCTGCCCGGGGGCAGGAATTTGTTCTGGACCTGGACGCCTACCCGGAGCTGACAGATTGGCTCACCGGCCTGCTCAGAACTGGCCGTGGCGGCCAGCGGCCTCGGTGAATCGGCGAGCGCCAGGTTCTGATCTTGGTTTTTCCTGTGGTTATTCGCCTAGAATAGTAGAGCCTGAGGTCGCCAGACCAATCAGTTGACTGATTCCAGCCCCGCCCCCGAGGAGACTTACCGTGCAGCAGAGCGACTTCTATGAGAAAGACACGGCACTGGCCCAGTACCTTGAGTTCCATTTTGGCGAGCGCTGGCACGGCGAGGCCAACTTTCCCAAGGCGCTGGCGGACGCGGCGCTGTCGGCCATGGACGGTCGTCCCCTTGAACGAGCGCTGGACATTGGCTGCGCCTGCGGCCGGACCAGCTTCGAGCTGGCCCGGCATTTCCGGCACGTGGACGGCATCGATTATTCCAATGCGTTCGTGGAAAAGTGCCGGGAAGTGGCTCGGGACAGGGAGGTACGCTACGCCCGGCCGGAGGAGGGCGAACTGGTCAGTTACCAGCACCGCACCCTTGCCTCAATGGGGCTGGAGTCGAGCGCTGAACGGGTTTCATTCCATCAAGGCGACGCCTGCGACCTGAAGCCGGAGTTTACCGGCTACGATCTGGTGCTGGCGGGCAACCTGATCGACCGGCTTTACCAGCCGTCGCTGTTCCTGGAATCCATTCATGAACGGATCAACGAGTTGGGTTTGCTCGTGATTGCCTCGCCCTACACCTGGCTTGAGGAATACACGCCGAGGGAGCACTGGGTGGGCGGTTTCCTGCAAGACGGCGAGGAAGTGTCCACATTTGATGGCCTGAAGGCCATGCTGGCGCCGCATTTCCGGTTGTTGTTCGAGCCCTGGAGCCTGCCGTTTGTCATCCGCGAGACCCGCAACAAGTTCCAGCACAGCTTCTCCGAGCTGACCGTCTGGGAAAAGCTGAGCGACCGGAACTGAGGCCCATCCGGGACTATTTCATTTCAAAGCCGCATTTGCGCAGGAATTCACGCATGTGCGGTCGCAACTTGGCGGTGAACAACGGCTTGAGCTGTTCCGACCAGGTTGTGTCCTTGTTGCCGCCGGTGCGGACCCGGTAGTACTCGTTCATGGTCCGGTCGAATCCCGCCACCAGTTCTTCGTCCCGGGCGTTGGCGTAGTAGTCCTGCCTGAGGATGGCTTCCACGGGTAAACGGGGCTTTATCTCCGGTGTCTGGTCCGGGTAGCCGAGGCACATGCCGAACACCGGGTACACGTGCTCCGGTAACCTCAGAATTTCGCTGACCTCGGCCGGGTTGTTTCGGATGCCTCCGATGTAGCACAGGCCAAGGCCCTCGGACTCGGCTGCGATGGCCACGTTCTGCGCCATCAGGCTGGCGTCGATGGTAGCCACCAGTAACTGTTCGGTCATGCCCCGGGTCACCTGGGCCCCGGCCCGCTCGGCGGCGTCCGTGGACCGGCGCATGTCGGCGCAGAACACCAGAAAATCCGCGCATTCGGCAATGTAATCCTGGCCACCGGCCAGCTCCGCGATTCTCCGGCGGTTTTCCCGATCAATCACGTGGATCACGGAATAAGCCTGCACATGATTGGAGCTGGCGGCGCACTGACCGGCCCGGATCAGTTCTCGCAGCAGCTCCGGGGGAATTTTCTGGTCGGTGAATTTACGGATCGAGCGGTGGGATTTGAGCAATTCGATGGTTGGGTTCATGGGGTTTCGGGTCACCTTCGTGGAATGCGTTATGTCTGTCACAAATATCATACCAAACGCTACAGTTCAGGGGCGCAAGGGGGCGGCTGGGGCTGATAGCCTGCTGGTAATGATAACCCCTGCATGGACTGCCCCACCGCCATGAGCCTGACGATGCACCTGCCAACCTTGCTGGTCACCTCGGTCATGATCAACCTCCTGATCGGCGGCATGCTTTGGGCCATGTACCACCTGAGGCATCGGGAGCGCTGTTTCCTGTACTGGGCCGTCGCCTGTCTGACCTTTGTAGTGGGCACCGCAATCGCGGTCGCGGAGCGCCTGACCGATTTGCCAGTCGGTACCAGTTTTGTCACCCATCTCCTGCTGGGCCTCTCACCGTTGCTGCTGTTGGCGGGTATCCACCTGCTAATGGATCTGCCCCCGGCGGGAACACGCGGTTCGGCCAGGATCCTGTACCTGGCCTCTGTGATCTACCTTTTGGGGCTGGCGGTGGGCGCTGGCCTGGATCCTCACGTTCCCCGGTTTCTGACCGCCTTGTATTCAGCGCTCCTGTTCAGTCTGGCGATCTATCGCTTGGGCGCCATTGAGCGCAAGCCCCGTCTGCCCCTCGGAATCCTGCAAACGCTTTTTGCCATTCACGGCACCCTGATGATGGCCCAGGTGCTGGTGATCGGGTTGGCCCCTGTGCTTGGCGGACAACTGGACGTGGAAACCCTGCTCAAGCTCATCCTCGTTAATCACCTGCTGCTGGTCAGTGCAACGGCCATGGCGCTGCCGTTACTGGCGTTTACCCGGACCGAGCAGATTCTGGTTGCATTGGCAGAGCAGGACGGACTGACCCAGCTTCTGAACCGCCGAGCCTTTCATCGGGAGGGGGAGCTGGCTTTCAAGCAGGCACGGCAGGGGAGAAATCTGATTACCGTGTTGATGATCGATCTTGATCACTTCAAACAGATCAACGACCGTTGGGGGCATGCTACCGGGGATGAGGTGCTGAGAACCGTGGCCGACCTTCTCACGGCGGAGTTGCGGGATGATGACGTCATCGGCCGGGTGGGCGGTGAGGAGTTTGCCGCCGTGCTACGCAACAATAACCGCGAGGCCGTTGAGTCCGTTGCTGCACGCCTGCTCCAGCGTATTTCGGAGGCAGGCCGGGAAATCAACAATGTACCGGTGCAGCTGTCGGCGAGTATCGGAGGGGCTACCCTGACTTCCGACCACGATTGCTTCCAGGATGTCTTGGTCAGTGCCGACAGGGCGCTTTATCGCGCCAAGCACAATGCCGCAACCGCGCTGAATTCGTGCCCTCGCCGATGGGGGCCAGGGCCTGAGATCAAAGCGCTTCCAACCGCGCGGGGATTACACTCAGACGCCCGCATCTTCTCCCAGCCGATTGCGCTCCAGATACTGGGTCAGCCCGGCATTGAGCAGCGCCAGAACCAGGAACAGCAGGATACCCTTGGGAACCAGAGCATGAATCTCGGGATTGGGAGCCGTGGAGGCCGTCACCAGGATCAGCCCGAGGATATTGCGGGCCAGGCGCAAGGTCAGGATGGCGCACAGGCCGCCGGATCGGAAAGCAGAGTCTGCCCCCTTCAGAAGCCGATTGAACGCCGGCATCAGGTGCACAGTGTTCAGCAGCAGGATGGAAAAGATCAGTAGTTGTAAAACGCTGTAAATGGTCATAAGCAGAGACTTGTACGTAACACTGCGGCGATAAAAGTGGCGAAATTATCTCCGATCTGCCCCGCTTTTTCCAGATTGACGCTTGACCCGCCCGCCCGGGCGTGCGAACCGCAGACATCGTGCTAACCTTCTGAAGACTCAGGTTAAAGGGAGGGTGAGTGGATGGAATACGTCGCTCCGATCAGCAGCGCGGTCATGGCCCTGGTCTGGATTGTTTATTTCCAGCTGTTTTTTCTGAAGTACAAACGGAACAACCGGCCCTACCTGGTGATTCACCACGCCCAGAATGAGAATCCCGACGCCCTGTGTCTGCTGGTGAACATGGGCAAGGAAACCGTGCATGTCCAGTGTGTGCAGGCGGTGCTTCACACCCGGGCAGGTGAAGAAAAGACCATGACCGTCACCGAGTACCGGCGGGTAAGCGCCGACGACGTCAACGTGCACCAGGTGTTGCGGCAGGGCCCCCTGCAGCCGGGTGGCTATCTGGTACTGGGATCGTTTCGCAACATCATCCTGGGGCGCCGGAGCGAAGACAGCGACAGCGATTACCTGTTCGAGGATATCACCGATGTGGAACTGCGGGCGGCGGTGATTCACGGCCCCAGCAAGTACCCGGTGGGCGTGCGTCGAAGCTTCACCCTGCGCCACGAAGGTGGCCCGGAAATCTTCCCCCACAACATTCACAGCGAACAGCTGATCCGTCGGCGGGACCGCCACGAAGTGCGCCACTGGATCGAGCAGGAGCTTCAGCCAGAGCGGCGCGGACGCTCGGAATCGGACAGCTCCGATCAGTCACAGTAGCGATATCCTTGGTGGTGGCTCACTGTCTGTTCAGGCCCGTGGCGGCCATTGCACTTGCGTTTTCCGGTTTCATTCCTGAGGATGGGTTCCTCTGAGTTATTCATTCCGCAAAGGAGGCAGTCTATGTCATTGAAAGACGAACTGATCAGAAAAGCCGAAACGCAGCTGGAAGAGTGGGAAAAGCAGGCCGATTCCCTGAAAGCCAATGCCAAGGCGAAAGAGGCCGAAGCGGAAAACGAAAAGGCCAGCGCCGATATTCAGCAGAGCGCGTCAGATGCTTTGCGTTCGGTGGAGGACAAGATCTCCGACGGTCGCAAAAAGCTGGATGAGCTCAAGGAAAGCGGTGAAGACAACATCGAATCGGTCCGCAAGCAGCTGTCGGACCTGATCGGGCCAGACGACAAGCGCTAATCGTTCTCTTCAGTACAGGCCCGCGCAAGCCGATCGAGTACTGCCAGCCACTGGCTCTGCTCGGGTGGAAGCTCGATGACAATCCGGTCGACCTTGGCCCGGTCCATTGCGTGCATCGCGGTGTAGAGCATGCGGGCATAGTCTTTCGGATCGGCGCCGAGCCGGATGGCTTCTGACGCACTGTCTCCCGGTGCGGTCTGCCACCAGATCACACCGGTCCTGCCTCCGGCCCTCGCAAACGCCTGCAGACGGTCGGCAAACCGTTCGGTAGCTACACCAATGGTAGGCGTCACCGGCTGGTAGTGTCGTTTGACGCTGCCCGGCACGGCCTGGCTGGCGCTCTTGCCCGGCGCGAGCGTGAGGCCCAGGCATTGTTCTATATCATTTTGTGAGATCTGCCCGGGCCGGGCAATAACCGGCGTGTCGCCGGTCAGATCGATGATGGTGGACTCGATGCCGACGGAACAGTCGCCGCCATCCAGCACCGCCGCGATCTTTCCGGCAAGACCAGCGAGCACGTGGTCCGCGGAGGTCGGGCTGATCCTGCCATAGGGGTTGGCGGAGGGGGCAACGAGATCGCGGCCCAGCCGTTCCATGGTTGCCAGCGTTGCAGGATGGGCCGGCATCCTGACCGCCACGCCCGGATTGCCGCCGGTAATGAAGTCGCTGACGCCGTGCTGCTTCGGGAGCAACAAAGTGAGCGGCCCGGGCCAGAAAGCCTCCATAAGCCGAATGGCGGTGTCTGGCAGCTGCCCAACCCAGAGCCTGATCCGTTCCGGCGCCGGAACGTGCACGATCAGTGGGTGCCCGATGGGCCGCTGCTTGGCTTCGAAGACCTTACGCACCGCCTGCTCGTTGCTGGCATCGGCCGCGAGGCCGTATACCGTTTCGGTCGGCATCGCCACAAGGTACCCGTCGCGCAGCAAGCTGGCGGCTTGGTCCAGGTCGGCGGGGCGCGTTGCATCCAGCGTGAGGGTGTCAGGCATGAGTTAGCCACTCGTCTTGGTAATATCGTTCAATGGAGGTCTGCTCGTCGTTTATCCGGAACAGGTACAGCCAGTCGTTATCGATCAGCTGCTGCACCACCGGATGCTTCCGGGCGATTTCCGCAATCGCTTCTTCCGGAGCTGCCAGATATACGCTCAGGCGCAGAGGTTCGTGCACCCAGTGTTCGCCATCATGCACCGACTGCAGGGGTAAGCCGATCCGCAGGTCGCCGCCGTTGCCCTCGAACACCCCGATGTGGCCACCCACCACATTATGCAGCACCTTGTTGCCGCTGCCGTAATGCAGGTTATCGGTGACCGACATGAAGTACTGCAGATTGATCCAATGGGTAACCACCATGGGCGCGGTCATGATCAGCTCAAGGGTTTTGAAGCCTTCATCGTCGCGCCAATGGTAGTCGTGCAGGAAGCTTCGCCCCTCCAGATCCAGGCCCCGGGTCGCTGAGCGTGGAGCCACGATGAAGCTCGCGTTACCGGCCAGGCCCCACTCGGGCCGTACCTCTGACCAGTCCTGGCTGCGCTTGCGGACGGCGTTGTCGACATCCTGCTCGTTGGCGATGCCCAGACGGGTCGCCCGCTCGCGGCGTGCCTGGGCCCCGGCACGGGCAAGGAAGTCCGCGATCTCGCCAGGCACCTCACCGGTGCACTCCACTTCGTCCGTGGTGGTATTGTGCAGTGCCCCGACGAAACGCGTCCCGGAGGGAATGCTCAGCCCGCGCTCGGCCAGGGCCGCGCGTACGTCCCGGTCGTTCAGAATGCCGGCAAGAACCCGGACATTGACCGAGCCCGTCTGGCCACCACAGGCACCGCAGTCAAGGCCGGCGGCGTGGGGGTTGTTACGTGTGCTGCTGCCGTGTCCGACCAGCAGTACGATGGGGGCAAACCGGTCCGTCAGCGTCATGGCGCGGAGAATTCCCTTTGCCAGTTCCGCCTTTTCCTCGGCGCCCAGCAAAGTGCCATCCTTCCGGATTTCGAACTCGGTCTGGTCCCTGTGTAGCTTGTCGACCGGGTTTTCCGAGGCCTTGCCGAAAAAGGTCTTGCGGACCATGCGCGCGAGACCGGCCAGCCCCATGCTTTCGATAAAGCTGAAACTCGCCGGCCCGGCGTTGGAGAACTGCGACCAGTGAACGTGGTTGGCCAGCGACTGCTGGCGGAAGCTGGACGACGCCTCGACTTCGGAGACTTCCAGCGCTGGAGCAAGCAGGCCGGGCAGCTGGGGCCGGGAGAATCCGGTACCCTTGGGTCGGTAGGCAATGGGCAGCCCGAAGAAACCGGCAAAGCCGAGGGTCTGGATGGCTTCGTCCTGTGCCTCAAGCGCGCGGCGAAAAACTTCTGAGCGTACGTCGATGCAGAAGGCAGCCTGCAGCTTCAGGGGCTGATCACCCGGGACGCCTTCACGGGCAGGCCCGGACAGCAGCTTTTCCGCCAGTCTTGACTGGTACGCTGCTTCCGCCGCAGTCTGATGGTGCCAGCCGGCAATCTGGGACTGCTCATGGGTATGCAGCATTTCTGGCCACTCTTGCCATTGCCTGAGCCAGTGACGTTTCAGCTCGGCGAAGATCGCGCCGCCACCATGCTGAACGTGTCGCCAGATCGCCAGCTCCCAGGCGAGGCGGATGGCCAGCAGTCCCGGCATGAGGTCTTCCTCGCTGCCACGGAGCCTGGCCTGCCAGCGCAGATAGGCGGCCCAGGAGGACCAGCCGTTGATGTCCAGCAGCAGGGCATGGGCGTAGTCCGGGGCGTGGTCGGGCTGTGCGGCCAGGGCGTTGAAGCCATCGGAGATCAGTTTTTCATACCGATCGGGCAGAACCTGGAACTGGGAGGGCAGTGAGGGCTCCCCCATAACAATGGCAATTCCCCGATCCGCCCGCGTCATCTGCAGCCAGCTGTAATAAAGATCCTGGGCATCGGCCTGGAAGTCACCGGCGTCGAGGCGCTGGAAGTAGTCGCCGCAGAACTGGCTGATCTGGTGCACCACCTCATCCTGCCAGCCGACCTGGTGCGCGGTGTCACGATTGCGATCCAGCTGGGCGCTGAGGTTCTGCCAGTGCTCGGGCATGTGGGCGGTCTCGGCCGACGCCGGAGTATCGCCCAGGCTGTGAAGCGCCGAATGATTCTGACAACAGGTGCCATTCAGTGCTGCCATGCGCGAGGCAACCCCGGCAAAAGGCTGGTCGCGCATTTCCCAGAGGGGATTGACCGCGATCATCTGATCCAGGGGCCAGGACGGGGCGATGCGGTCGCAGGCCTCCGTGACCGCAGCATACCAGTCTGGAGTGCTGCTGTGTTGCTCAGAAGACTCAGTCGTTTGGGTGGTAAGCATCAGGCAGACTCCCTGGAACCAGAGGGTGAAGAGACGGTGACAACGGGCCTTGGCCGCACCACGTCAGGCAGTTTGGCCGGCCAGATTTTCAGGGTCAGGCGAGTGGACCATTCATCCAGGTAACCGGCCGCGAAGAGGAACCGGTAGAGCCGTGCACCGGCTGGAGAGAAACGGTGATAGCGGATCTGGTAGTAGCCGAGTACGAGAACCCCGAAGAGCACGCCGACAAAGACAAGCTCAAGTAGGCTGGTCGGGTTTTCCGGTGGTGCCAGCATCAGGTTGAAAAAGGTTTTCTGGAGCCAGTAGAGAGCCCAGAAGGCGGCGCCGATGAAAAGCCCCCTCGCCTTGTTAAGAACACCACCGCCGGCGGAGAAGAATTCCGAGAACAGAATGACCAGCGCGATCCCCGGGACGAGCCAGGAGAAATGATGAGCCGCACCCGATCCGGGGGAGAGGAGCATCGTTGGCACAACGAACAGTCCCGCCAGGCAGGTCGCCGCCAGCCATTTTTTGCCATCCGGTTGGTTTACCGCAACCAGGCGTTTTTTCATCGACAGCTCCACGGTATTGCCAGCGTTGAGGAAGGTGTGCGCCTTGTAGGCGGAGTGAGCCACCAGGTGCAGCAGCGCCAGCTCATACAGGCCCAGCGCGCACTCCACGAGCATCCAGCCCATCTGGGAGCAGGTGGACCAGGCCAGTCGGACCTTGATGGAAATACGCGTCATCATCACCAGGCTGGCAAACACCGCGGTCGGGCCGGCCACCAGAAGGAGCAGCCACTGGGCCGCGCTTACCTGGGAAATCAGCGGTGCCATCAGGATCATCAGGAACCCGCCAAGGTTGACCACGCCCGCGTGGAGCAGGGCAGACACCGGGGTGGGTGATTCCACCACCTGGATAAGCCAGCCATGGAACGGTATCTGGGCACATTTGAGCAGGGCGGCCACCGCCATAAGAATGGCCGAGGCCTGCGTTCCCGGGGGAATGTCCGCGTCTGCGGAAACCCGAGCCAGAATCTGATCGATCAGCAGCGTATCGTACTGGATGTAGAGCAGAACGAAGGCGATTCCGAGGCACAGCTCGGCCAATCGCGCGAAGATGAACTTCTTGTGGGCGGCCAGGGCGGCACGAGGTCGATCCGGAAAGAACATCAGCAACTGGTGCAGGCTCACACTGATGGCGACCCAGCTGACAAGAAACATCACCAGATGGTTGGTGATGGCAATTACAGAGACGCTCGCGAGAATCACCTGGAGCCAGACCATGAAGCGGCGTTGCCCGGGATCCCCGGCCAGGTACCTTTCGGAAAACTGCCCGAGCACCATGCCCAGCAGGGTGATCAGCAGCAACATGATGAAGGCCAGGGGAGCCTGGCTCAGCCAGGTTGCCGATACCGGCCACCAAACGCTGCCGATGGCCGCAACCAGCGCGAAGGCGAACGCCAGCCTGAAGATGGCCGATCTTATCAGCACACTCGCTCTCTGGCCTGATCTCGCGGTAGCGAAAGCACCAACGCCGTACGACAGCGGTACCAGGAGCAAGAGCAAGGGTTCGATGTGCTGGATATCGAACATGAAGGACCCCGTAATCAGCGATAAGTGAGTAGGCGTAGTATCCCGGGCTTTTTACGTGAATAAAAATATATATATCCGGACGAAACGTTCTAAATTAACGAACAGGTGCTCTGTCATATCCGGTGTTTCTGTAACCTTTTTGCAGTACCGGTTACCCAATCTGTACAGCCCCTGTATGTACCTCGGGCGTGCCAAAGGCTTATAGTGGTGCGACATGCGATTCGGGCAGCAAGTGATCGTGTGAGCAGTCGATAACAAGTAACGGAGCTGAAATTGATGGGTAGGCTGTTGGCGTTGGCTGCCATGTTGTGCACGCTCCTCCCGGCGCATGGAGAAAACAGAAGCTACCGGGTTGGGGTCGGGCAGGAGTTCAGTAACGTCGTCGCTGTTGGTGAAAATGGCCTCTACGGGCCGATAGCAGGGGCCTACAGCTGTATTCTGGATGGTGCCGGCTACCGATATGATTTCGTGACGCTGCCTCTGGCCAGGCTGGTCCATGAACTTGAGCTGGGGCGCATTGACGTGGGGCTGCCGCTGGTTCAGGACCCCGTCCGTGACCGGTTCGCGGTGTTCGGGGATACGGTTGTTAAATCCAGCTATCTGCGAATCTCTCTGTCGGCCAACAAGGTCAGGCCTCATGAGGACAAGGCCCGCTATGTCTATGTTCGCGGATTTGCCGGCAAGGCCCTGTTACGGGATCTTGAGGGGCCGACGTTCGAGGTCAGCGAGTGGCAGCAGGCCATCGCCATGCTCCGGCTGGGACGGGCCGACTATGTGCTCATTACTGAAAAAACCTACGGTACCCTGGCGGAATCGAAGCAGGGCGACCTGACCGCCGAGAAAGTTCGCGATCTGGACGTCGCCTACTATGTCCGCAACACGCTCCCCGAACTGGCCCGGTCTCTCAACCAGGCCAGTGACCGCTGCCGTCAGCTACCCGAGCAGTCCGTTTCTCAGGTCCGATAGGATCCCAACCGGGTTTTCAGTGTCTCTGCAAGACGCTCGAGGCTCTCCGCCGCTTCATTGGTTGATGTCGCATTTTGCTCGCTGTTCGCGGCCATTTCCCGAATGTGTTCGAGACGTTGGTTGATGTCCTTTGACACTCTACTTTGTTGTTCGGCGGCTCCGGCCATTTCGATGTTGGTGTCGCGTATGGCCAGCACGCTCTCTCGAAGGGCATCGATTGCGTTGCCGGTTTCACGGATCATTCCGCTGGTTTCGTTGGCCAACCGACTACCCACCTCAATAACATCTGTCACACTGGCCACACCTTCCTGCAGGTGGTTGATCTGGGCCTGAATTTCCTTGATGGACTCCTGGGTGCGGCGGGCGAGATTTCGTACTTCGTCGGAAACCACCGCGAAGCCTCGCCCGTGTTCTCCGGCCCGCGCGGCTTCGATAGCGGCGTTCAGGGCCAGTAGATTGGTCTGTTCTGAAATGTTCTCGATCACGGCGAGTATGCTGCCAATGTTATCCGAGGCTTCCTTGAGGGAAGCACTGGTTTGGGTGGAGCGCTCATTGTTGTCGAGCTGATTCTGAATTTTCGCCGTGGTCTGCTTGATCAGTGACTGTCCGCTCTCCGCGAGGCCATCGGCTTCCCGAGCAATACTCTCCGCTCTGGAGGCACTCTCCGCCACGTTCTGGGCCGTTGCAGTCATCTCGTTCATGGCCGTGGCGACCTGTGCCGTCTCGCCGGTCTGCCGGTAAACGACCGTCGCCGAGTCTGCGGAAATGCCGCGTAGCCTGGTGGACGCGTCTACCAGGCTTTCCGAGGACTCCTTGGTCTCGGAAATGGTTGCCTGGAGTCGCTCCAGCAGACGATCGAATCCTCGCGCCATCACATCCAGTTCGCTCTTACCTTTCGGATTAAAACGGACCGTCAGGTCGCCACCGCCGCTGGCAATATCATCAATTGCGGCGATCATCTTCTGCAAAGGCCGTGCGACAACCAGCTGTGCCAGTGCACTCAGCACACCGATCAGAATGACGCCTCCTACCAGAATGGCGACAATCGCGCTTACCGTCTGGTTGCGCACCATGGCAGATACCTCCGCCTCTGAGTATCCGGTGACAACCTGATAGCCCCAGGGTTCGAATACGATGCGGTCAAGCTGCCAGCCATCAGAGCCTTGTTCGAGAATGCCCTGCAGTTGCTCGGAAGAGATAGTGTCCGAGTGCATCCTGAGTCGGTCTTTGTCGTCGACCAGTGCCACGAAGCCATTCTCAAGGAGGCTAGAGGACGTGATCGCCTGCTCCAGTTCTTTAAGGTCGGCGGAGTAGCCAACGTACCAGATACCTACAACCTGGTTGGTCGCGTTGCGTATCGGACTGTAGGCGGTGAGGTAGGGATTGCCGAGGATATCCACCTGGCCAAAGTAAGCCTCGCCTCGGCTGATGGCGCGACCAGCCGCACCAGCCATGTTGAGGGTGGTGCCGATCGCTCGGGAGCCGTCGTCCTTTTTCACATTGGTCGACACTCTTACAAAGTCCTGACCGTCACGAACAAACAGCGTCGCCGTGCCGCCCATCACTTTGGTGATGCCATCCACCAGTTCGAAGTTGTTGTTGATCAGAGTGTCGCCCAGATACAGCGCTGGCCTGGGTTGTCCGGCCACCACCTCGTTGCCCTGAACTCGGGCCTCACCCAGCTGGTTTCCACGCTCGATCATGAGGTTCAGGGAGTTCTGCACCCGCTTGGACATCAGCTCATCAGTAATGGTGAGCATTCCGGTGATTTCCTCAACCAGATCGTTTTTGCGATCGACGACGTCCGAAGTGATGGTTTGCTGGGTACGGTATGCAATCAAACCGCTGACAATCAGGGCGATTGCCAGCAGCACAACCGATATCCAGACAATAAACAGTTTCCTGATGGACATGCTTTCTTCCCCCGTAACAAGTCCTTGCTGCCACCGATGGCGATGCCTTTTGTTCTATTAACGGCCTGTTTTGCAAAAGCGTGAGAGGAAATTGGAGGTTGTTCGACCAGAGAGTATGGAGGGCCGGATTCCGGACTGCCGCGGGTCGGTTTACTCAGAACCTGATGCCGAACTCGTTTGCGCAATTTGTAATTGCCACTTGCAATCACCACCTTTGGCGGCTGGTTTTCATGAGCCGGTCAGGCCCGTGTTTTGAGGTTGTTGAATCGAGGTTTTTGCGTTGAGTAGTGGCAAGAGAGGGTCAGAGCTGGCCCGAAGGAAGAAGCATTCCACGCTGACGGCGAGCGTTTACTATCCGAAACCCGAGGCGTTTACCCGCGATTACTGGGGCGTGGTGGTTGATGGAAAGCTTTATCTTGTGTTTGTGGCCGACGAAGAATCGGCGGCAAGAATCAAAGCGGAGAGCCTCGCGTGTTCGCCCAATTTCCGTACCCTGCTGGAAGCCACGTCAACCCGGTGCAATAACATTGTCGCGCGCTTTTTCGCGGGTAGCGAAATCGATTGGCGGGGCGAGCATACGGTGATTGGCGCCAGTCGTTCCGGGGAGGTGGAAACAGGTACCCGGGACATCGTTGAAATCAAGGCCATACTGATGCAGGGCTGCCATCGGGCGGTAGCGGAAACCCTGTGCATCGATAACGCGCTGGCTACCTTGATAGATGCGACATTTCCGCAGGTGTCGGATTTTGAGCAATTACCGGATCTGTCTGATCGCGACGTAAAGGTGTCTCTGGGCAATCTGGAAGCCCGAAAACACCCCCGGGGTGGTCACTGAAAGGTGGTGATCGATGACGGGATCAGGCGCTCTCCCGGAACTCTTTCAGGGCGTAAGGGTCGGATTCTGCGGGCTCTGGGAGCGCATTCGAAAGAGTCATGAGAAGGTCCGTGGTGTGGCTCATCTTCTCACTGAGCTTCGCGTAATCGGTTGACTGAAGGTTCTCAGCCTGGGCTGCGGCGAGCTGATACTGTTTTTCCAGAATCATGTCCTGCAGCGTGGCAATCTGGTCGGTGGTCAAAAACACCGGTCGTTTTCCGTCCCTCATGATACAGCTCCGTGTCGGAATGATTGAATCGAGAGGGGCGAAGTACGATCGCTTTATTGCTATGGATCTCAAACAGAACGATAGGATTTAATAATCAGGCGAGGCGGATTCGGTACCGGGTTACCCCGGCTTCCTCTTCCTCGATCCATTCAATCCGGTGGCCGGTGATCTCGCACAGTGCCTGCAGGTCTTTACGACCGCTGGGATCGTCGGCCAGGAAATCGACCTCGGTACCACTGGGGAGACCCTGGGTGCGCTTCTTGAAACGCAGTATGGGGAGTGGGCATACCAGACCGACTGCGTCGATCTGGTATACCCCGGTTTGCTCAGTCAAGACGCACACTCTCGGTGCTGGTCTGCTCGGCAGAAGACCAACCGAACTGGTTCAGCACTGGCGGAGCTGCGAACGCTATGACCAGCGCTGCGACAAACGCGGAAATCATGACTTTCATGATGATCCTCCCTTGCCCTGTTTGGCCTCAACCTCAGCCACCCACAGATCGTGGTGCTGGCGTGCCCATTCCAGATCCACCTGCCCGTTGCCCATGGCATCAAAGGCGCCTTCCATACCGACCGAGCCGATGTAGATGTGCGCGATGATGGCCATCATCATGATGAATGCCACGATCGAGTGCCAGATGTTGGCGTACTGCATCTCTTCGTGGGGCGCCAGATCGGTCGGGAAGCTGGTTCCAAGAATGCTGTTGATGACGCCGAAGGTGTCAGCAAACATGGGCATCTGGAACGGGAACAACAGTGACAGTCCGGACAGTGACACGGAGAAGCCGAGAATCATGACGGTCCAGAACACAATCTTCTGTCCGGCATTGAACTTCTTCGCCGAGGGGTGGTGGCCGCTGCCGATGATACCGCCGCCTGCCTTCAACCACTGCCAGTCAAGCTTGTTGGGGATGTTGTGGGATACCCACATCACGAAGGTCATGACCAGGCCCAGCATGAACGCCCAGGCCACGTTGTTGTGCAGCCACTTGGAACCGGCAGCCAGGGTTGCGAAAGCGTCGGGCCCCAGGACCGGAATCAGGAAGCTTCGGCCCATCAGCGTGATCAGGCCGGTCAGGCCCAAGGCGATGAAGGAACCGGCGAGCAGCCAGTGGCCGAATCGTTCGATGGCCTTGAACCGTTCGATGGTTGTGCCCGCAGGCCCTCCATCAATCATGATCCGGCCACGGACGAAATAGAACACCACCAGCAGAGCAATGATCGCAAGCAGTGCGCCACCACCATAGGTAATAACCGGACCCTCACGAAGTTTGTACCAGGGCATACCGCCGTCCTGAATCAGAACATCTGCGGCAGGGCCACGGACCTGCGTGCTCGGGTCGATCTCGTTATAGCGGATAGCCCGCCAGTTTTCCGAATCAGAGACGCCGCCCCGGGTACCCAGGGGTGCCGAGATTGGCGGAGCATTTTCGGGGTTACCGAGGTTCTGGGAGCGGAAACTGTCGTCGACTTCCAGCTGTTTTTGACGTCGCAGGATATCTTCGAGGGTTTGAGCTCCTCCGGTCGCGCTTCGTTCCGGCTCGGGAATGTCCTGCGCCCAGACAGGGTTTAGCATCAGTGTCGCAAGCAACAGGCCGACGACACCTAAGAGTTTTTTGTTCATCTAGAGCACTCCAGCGGAATCAACAAGAAGAAATTGTTGCCGTAACCGACAACGGGGCCCCGAAGGGCCCCGAATCGGTCGGGCCAGTTTATGCGCCCTTCTTCTCGTAGGCTGTGCCCCATCCCCAGGCGCCGGAACCGAAACCGCGGTTCACCACGCGCTGGCGATAGATGTCCGCCACCTCGTTGCCGTCACCGGCCAACAGGGCTTTGGTAGAGCACATTTCCGCACAGATCGGCAGTTTGCCTTCGGCAATACGGTTGCGCCCGTACTTCTGGAACTCAACCGTGGAGTTGTCTTCTTCCGGACCGCCTGCACAGAACGTGCACTTGTCCATCTTGCCCCGGCTGCCAAAGTTACCCGCTTGCGGGAACTGCGGCGCACCGAACGGGCAAGCGTAGAAGCAATAGCCACAACCGATACACAGATCCTTGGAGTGCAGCACGATGCCGTCTTCGGTCTGGTAGAAGCAGTCCACCGGGCAGACGGCCATACAGGGCGCGTCTGAACAGTGCATGCAGGCTACCGAGATCGAACGTTCACCGGGTTTGCCATCCTCGATGGTAACTACCCGACGGCGGTTGATACCCCAGGGAACTTCGTGCTCATTCTTACAGGCCGTCACGCAGGCATTACATTCGATGCAGCGCTCGGCGTCGCAAAGGAATTTTGCTCTTGCTTGTCCTTCAAGTGCCATGGTCTACACCTCTCTTTATGCCGGCATGATCGAACATAGGGTTGCCTTGGTCTCTTGCATCTGCGTGACCGAGTCGTACCCGTATGTTTGAACGGTGTTGGTGGATTCACCCAGAACGATGGGGTCTGCGCCCTTGGGATACTTGTCCCGCAGGTCCTTGCCCTGGTAGTGCCCGCCGAAGTGGAAGGGCATGAAGGCAACGCCTTCTCCTACTCGTTCCGTGATCATGGCCTTGACCTTGATCTTCGCTCCCTCGGGGCCATGGACCCAGACATCGTGACCGTCACGGATGTTCAGGTTGTTGGCATCACGAGGATTCACTTCAATGAACATCTCCTGCTGAAGTTCTGCCAGCCAGGGGTTCGAACGGGTTTCGTCACCGCCACCCTCGTATTCGACCAGACGGCCGGAGGTGAGAATGATCGGGAACTCCTTGCTGAAGTCCTTCTGCTGGATGGTTTCATACAGCGTTGGTACTCGCCAGAAGGTCTTGTCCTCGTAGGTCGGGTAGTCGGCCACGAGATCGCGACGCGGCGTGTACAGCGGCTCGCGGTGCAGCGGGACGGGATCCGGGAAGTTCCAGACGATGGCCCGTGCCTTGGCGTTACCAAACGGTGCGCATTCGTGCTTGATAGCCACACGCTGGATGCCACCGGACAGATCGGTTTTCCAGTTGGTTTCCGCGCCGGCAATGCCGTCAATGACTGCACGCTCTTCTGCCGTCAGGTCGCCATCCCAGCCCAGGTCCATCAGCATCTGCATGGTGAACTCGGGGTAGCCGTCCTTGATCTCGGAGTTCTTGGAGTACACGCCGTCTGCCAGGATGTTCTGGCCGTTGTGCTCCACACCGAAACGGGCGCGGAAGGTCAGGCCGCCTTCGGAAACCGGCAGCGACATATCGTACAGGTTGGCGGTGCCCGGGTGGTTCATTTCCGGGGTGCCCCAGCACGGCCATGGCAGTCCGTAGAAGTCACCGTCACAGGGGCCGCCGACAGCACGCAGGGTGGTCTTGTCGAAGTGATGCTGGTACTGCATGTGCTTCTTCAGACGCTCTGGCGACTGGCCGGTGTAACCGATGGTCCACATACCCCTGTTGAATTCGCGGGTAATGTCTTCGATCGACGGCTCATCGCCGTTCAGGGCGATGTTGCGGAACATCCGATCGGTGAAACCGAACTTGTCCGCGAACAGCTTCATGATCTCGTGGTCGACCTTGGAGTCAAACAGCGGCTCAACCACTTTTTCCCGCCACTGCAGTGAGCGGTTGGAAGCGGTCACGGAACCGTAGGTTTCGAACTGGGTCGTGGTGGGCAGCAGGTACGCGCCCTCTTTACGATCATGCAGCACGGCGGAAACGGTGGGGAAGGGGTCCACAACGACCAGCAGGTCGAGCTTCTCCATGGCTTCCTTCATTTCCGTCATCCGGGTCTGGGAGTTGGGCGCGTGGCCCCACAGAACCATGGCCCGGGTGTTGTCCGGCTGCTCCAGGTTTTCCTTGGCTTCCAGAACACCGTCGATCCAGCGGGAGACCGGGATACCCTTCTCGTTCATCATGGCCCGGGACTTGCCATCCTTGTCCCATACCGCAAAGCGGCCTTTCAGCCAGTCGAGATCCTCTTCCCAGACGCGCGCCCAGTGGGCCCAGGAGCCAGCCGCCAGGCCATAGTAGCCAGGCAGGGTGTCGGCGAGCACACCCAGGTCGGTGGCGCCCTGTACGTTGTCGTGACCACGGAAGATGTTGGTGCCGCCGCCGGCGACGCCCATGTTGCCCAGAGCCAGCTGCAGAACGCAGTAGGCGCGGGTATTGTTGTTACCGTTGGTGTGCTGGGTACCACCCATGCACCAGATCACGGTGCCGGGACGGTTGTTGACCAGAGTACGGGCAACGCGCTCAAGCTGCGCACCCGGCGCGCCGGTGACACGCTCTACCTCTTCCGGAGTCCACTTGGCGACTTCGGCCCGGATATCTTCCATGCCGTAAACGCGAGTGCGAATGAATTCCTTGTCTTCCCAGCCGTTCTCGAAGATGTGCCAGAGGATACCCCAGACCAGGGCCACGTCGGTGCCCGGACGGAAGCGTACGAACTCATCGGCATGGGCGGCGGTGCGGGTGAAGCGCGGGTCGCACACAATCAGCGGCGCGTTGTTTTCTTCCTTGGCCTTCAGTACGTGCAGCAGAGACACCGGGTGGGCTTCTGCCGGGTTACCGCCAATCAGGAAGATGGCCTTGGAATTGTGGATGTCGTTGTACGAGTTGGTCATCGCACCGTAGCCCCAGGTGTTGGCTACGCCGGCAACGGTTGTCGAGTGACAGATCCGCGCCTGGTGGTCGACGTTGTTGGTGCCCCAGTAGGCGGCAAACTTGCGGAACAGGTAGGCCTGTTCGTTGTTGAACTTGGCGCTGCCCAGCCAGTACACGGAATCGGGACCGCTTTCCTCGCGGATCTGCAGCATCTTGTCGCCGATTTCGTTGATGGCGGTGTCCCAGGAAATCTTCTGCCACTGGCCGTTCACCATCTTCATGGGGGTCTTCAGACGACGCTCGCCGTGGGCGTGCTCCCGTACCGACGCACCCTTGGCACAGTGGGCGCCCATATTGAAGGGGCTGTCCCAGCCGGGTTCCTGGCCGGTCCACACACCGTTCTGGACTTCGGCTTCTACCGTGCAGCCGACCGAGCAGTGTGTACAGACCGATTTCTTGACAACCACTTCACCGCCACCGGTGGTCGGGGCGGCAGCCTCAACACGTCCGGATGTCAGCGACAGCGCTGCCAGACCACCCACTGCAACACCGGAGGTTGTCAGGAACTGACGACGGTCCAGAGTCTTGGCAGCGAGTGAAGAAAGCAAGGAGCCTGCACGGGGGCCTTTCGCTACCCCGTTGGTCTTCTTCCTTAACATGTCTCATACCTCTCTCTTTTATTATTCTCGTTTTTCCGGAAAGCTCAGTCTCTCAAGGGCCTTTCGCAACCTTGATCAACTCAAACCCCCGTTAAAAGCGAGCCGATTCGAAATACTTACGTGTATGTTCGGTATCACGTAATCCGCGGCTTTTCGGCGCGTCTTTCCTGACCACCTCGGCTGCGGCGTTCGGTGCAACCGTCATTGCCACAGCAGCCGGAGCTGCAACGGCTGCCATTTTGAGAAAATGGCGACGGCTGTTTTCACGCTTCGGGTTGTCCATTGGACACCTCCCCCTGGGTTAAGGGATCTTCGATCCCGGTTACTGAATTGCAAAGGCCTCCGCTTCCACTGCCATGAAAGCCCGCCCAAGCGAGCCCACCGGCGCGTAGAAGACAGCGCTTTGCGCTTCTTCCAAGTCGGTAAAAAACAGTTCCGCCCACTTGGCAAGGTGGGCATCGAAAAAGGCTTTCTGAGAGGCCACATCGCTGTCACAGGGAAAGGCGCCGGTGATGATGCCGGCCATGATTTCACAGAGCGTGCAGATGTGGTCTTCGGGTTCTTTTACGTCGCTGCGCGCCTTGATGCCCCGGGACATCAGGTCGGTTCGCAGTTCCGCCAGCGGCTTCTCGTTCAGGAAACCGGTAAGGTAATAGCTGGCGTAGGGCAGCAGTTCGCCACGACCGAGCCCAACAAACAGGTTGTTGAATTCCCGCTCGACATCGTGAGGGTTGCTGCGCTCGGCCAGTGCGGCCAGGTTCTTCGAAGCCTGGCCCAGGGGCGTGTCGTCACCCTGGAGGGATGACAGACCCTGCAACAGGTCCGCCGTCGGCGGGTTGGCCAGCAACACGCCCAGCAACTGATAGATTTGAGCCCTGGCGCGATCTTCTTCGGTGATCGAACGAGGGCACTGGATTTCCGCCGTGTCAGTCAAGTCGGTTTCCTTCTAATTATTATGTGCGCACTCTCACACTAGCTTAGTACACAACCGCAAATAGTGGAGCAAGCAACGATATATTTACCAATAGCTGAATCGTATTTCACTAATAGTCAAAACGCATGCGAGGCCGGAACCGGGGCTCCGGCGCCTCTTCAGTCTCTTCAGGTTCCGCCTGTGTGACCCGAAGGTTGCCAGAAACCTGCGGCTCCGGGGCATCGTCGGCCTCCAGTGCGGTCTGGGCTTCCGGGCTCTGGTCGCTAACGGGTTCAGGCTCGACCTCTGACGGCTGCGCCAGACTGCTGGTCGGCTCGTCCACAACTTCGGCTGCCTTCTTGGCTTTTTCGACCATGCCCTCACCGACCCGATAGAGCGAGCTCACGGTCTGTCCGGCCGTGGAAGCCAGCGTGTAATCCTCGTCATAGTCATTCAGCCCGTCCAATACGGCCAGCACCGGATTGGACTTCCACAGGCTTCGCAATGCCTTGCGACGCAGAAACTCGGGAATCTCCCGGCGCATGAACCCGGTGATATCCGTACCGATTTCGATGGACGCCGGATCAGGCAGCCCGTATTTGTCCAGCAGCTCCTGTTCCGAGAGCGTCTCGTTAAGGGCCAACTCCTGCTGCTCCGGGTCCGGGGCGGGGGCTGACGGTTCCGGTTCCTGTGCCGGCGCGGGGGTAGGCCCAACCTTTCTATTGGCTTCGGCCTTTTTACGGGACCAGCGCTGCCAACGGGATTCAACCATTGCTACACCCTCGTTAATGCACTTTGGGTTTCTTGATGTTGTTGGGCGCCCGGAACACGTCGCTTTCCTGTCGGATGCGCGGGTCGCCCTTGGCGTCTTCCACCGCATCCACACGCACCTCGTCCCGGCGCCGCTTCTTGAACGGCTCCTCGATGTAGTGCATGTCGATAAATTCCTTGATCCAGGCTGCCAGGGACTCGGGGATGGGGACGGATTCGACGATACTCTCGCCACTGTCCAGGGAGTCCAGCGCCTCGTGGGCATTGGCTGTAATGGTGCTGAGCATCCAGCCTGAGGGGGATTGACCGGTGACGTCCCGATCGAGAATGACCCAGGCGGACGGCACGCTCATGTTGAGGGATACCAGATAGCCCTCGACATCCGCTCGAAACAGCTCCATGGTGACCGTGCCGGCGTGGTAGTCAACCACCTCGCCGTCGTGGACCAGTTCTTTCCAGAAGGCGTCCGGTGCCCCGGGGATAACAGCGACAGGTTTCCAGATTTCTTTGGCCCAGCGGGTTACCCCCGGAGACCGGCGGACAACGGCGCCAACCTGAAGTGTGCGTTTCCAGTGATCGGTTCTACTGCTCATGATGGATCTCTTCTTGTTATAGCTAGAAGCTAGCAGGGCTCCAACAATTATCCAATTGTCCGAAAGTAGATGCCTGTGGCATGCTCAATTTAAGAGAGTATGTCGTATACGTATAACAACAACGAACAGAGTAAAGTTCCTGATGACACCAAAAAAATCCCTATTGTTGTGCACCTGTGACAAAAGCCAGACCTTCAATTCCGAGGTTCTTCAGGCAGTTGCCGGTGCCGAGCAGGTGGTTGCGGTAGACCAGCTGTGCGGCAAGGATATGAAAACCGCCGCCGAGCACCTGGGGGCCCGCAACGACGTGCTCATTGCCTGCGGCCAGCAGGCGGCGCTGTTCGAGCGGTTGGCGGAAGACGTCCACGCGGAGATCCAGCATGTGGCGCCGCTGAGCACTATCGATATCCGGGATCGTGCCGGCTGGAGTTCCGCCAACGCCAATCCGAAACGTCTGGAAGCCAAGCAGGCGGCACTGGTGGCAGCGGCCCAGTTGCCCGGTCCGTCGGCGCCGGCGAAAACCATTCAGTCCAGTGGGGTCTGCTGCATAGTGGGCCCGACCGAGCAGGCCATCCGCATGGCCGGGCTGGTGCAGGATGAGCTGGGTGTGACCTGTGTGGTCAACGACGCCGGCCCCATCCAGTTGCCTTCCGCCGCCTACGACGTGGCCAAGGGGCAGTTGACCAGCGCCTACGGTGCCCTGGGCAACTTCAAGCTGGAGTTTGCCGGCCTGCAGACGCTTCACCCGGCCGGTCGCGGCGAGCTGGGTTACTCAGCGGCCCAGGCCACGGCCCGTAGCGAATGCGATGTCTTCATTGATCTGCGCGGCGGCGCACCGGCGTTCCCGAGCCATGAGAAACGCAACGGCTATTTCTGGGCAGATCCTGCCAAATCCGGCGAACTGGAGCGCATTGCCCTGACGGCGCGGGAAATGGTCGGCGAGTTCGAGAAGACCGTGTACTTCCGCCTTGAGGAGTCCCTGTGTGCACATTCCCGGGCCAACAAACCCGGCTGCACACGCTGTCTCGATGTGTGTCCCACGGAGGCGATTTTTTCCGCCGGGGATCACATCCAGATTGATTCCGATATCTGCGCCGGCTGCGGTTCCTGCGCGGCCGTGTGCCCCACATCCGCCGTCACCATGAACGAAACGCCCTACGAGGCGTTGGTGAAGGTGATGGATGTGATGGCAAAGACCTATCGCGAGCACACTCACGAATCGCCGCGCCTTGTGTTCCACACTCTGGAAGCGGGTGCCGAGGCCATCACCTACCTGGCCCGTTACGACGACGGCCTGGCCGATGACCTGATTCCGCTTGGCCTTGAGCATGTGGACCGGATTGGTCATGCCGAAATCATGGCGGCGTTCGGGGCCGGGTACGCGGAGGTTCTGATCCTGGCGGACAATGAACTGGACAAGCGGGCGCTGGCGGCCGAAGTGGAGCTGGCTCAGGCGATGCTGACCGGTACCCATAACTCGCCCAGCCGCGTGCGGGTCATTGACGCCATCGAGCTTTCCGCGCCGGGAGACAACGCCGGGCGGGTCAGCGAGCCGGTGTTGCTGGTTGGCGGTCGTCGCGATATCACCCGGGTGACCGCCACTGCCATGGCGGAAAAGGTTAATGAGCCGATTCCTCTGCCCAAGGGCGCGCCCTACGGCGCGGTTGAGATCGACTCCGACAAGTGCACCCTGTGCCTGGCCTGTGTGTCCCTGTGCCCCACCGGCGCCCTCGGTGATCACCCGGATCGGCCGGAGGTGCAGTTCACCGAGAACGCCTGTGTGCAGTGCGGTATCTGCGAAAGCACCTGTCCGGAAACAGCCATTACGCTCAAACCCCAGCTGGATCTGTCCAAGGCGGCACTCAGCGCCCGCGCCCTGCACGCGGAAGAACCGTTCGAATGCATCCAGTGTGGCAAGCCGTTCGGGGTGGCCAGCACCATCAACCGGATTGTTGCCAAGCTGGAAAACCAGCACTGGATGTACACCAAATCTGATAATGTCCAGCTCATCAAGATGTGTGACGACTGCCGGGTGAAGGCACAGTTCCATGGCGACACAGCGCCCATGGCTGGCGCCGCAAGACCCAAGGTTCGCACCAGTGATGACTACCGGGACAATTGATTGATAGACAGGAATTTCCATGGTCCAGTACACCGAAGTAGGAAAAAGTAACCTGATTGGCACCGATGCGCCCCGGCCTCAGGACAAGAATCCAAAGGGCGTTGACCGCATCATCGCCATCGCCTCGGGCAAGGGCGGCGTTGGCAAGTCCACTGTCTCCTCCAACCTGGCGGTGGCGATGGCGTCCAAGGGGTTGAAAGTGGGGCTGCTGGACGCCGACGTCTACGGACCCAGCCAGCCGAGGATGCTGGGCGTGTCGGGTCGGCCGTCGAGCCCGGATGGCCACACCATCCTGCCGCTGCGAAACCACGGGGTCACCCTGATGTCGCTTGGTTTGATGACCTCGGAAGAGGAGGCCATCGTCTGGCGTGGGCCCATGCTCATGGGCGCGCTGCAGCAGATGATGAACCAGGTGGACTGGGGGCGACTGGACGTACTGCTGGTGGATCTGCCGCCCGGTACCGGTGACGTACAGATGACCCTGAGCCAGAAGTTCTTCGTGGCGGGTGCCGTGGTAGTGTCCACGCCCCAGGACATTGCCCTGATGGACGCACGCAAGGGCATTGATATGTTCAAGCGCATGGACGTGCCGCTGTTTGGCCTGGTGGAGAACATGGCGTCGTTTATCTGCGACGGCTGCGGCAAGGAGCATCACCCGTTTGGCCATGGCGGTGCCCGGGCCGAGGCAGAAAAACTGGGAGCGCCGTTCCTCGGTGAGATTCCGCTGGATCTGGACATCCGGATAGGCTCCGATGGTGGCGTGCCCATCGTGGTGTCCAAGCCCGAGAGCCCACAGGCGCTGGCATTCCAGCGTCTGGCCGATGAAATCGTTGGTTCTGAACTCTACGCCCAGGCCATCCGATGATTGAGTCACCCCGTTTTCCCCCGTTGCTGACCGGAGAAGTGGTGCCGCCGCACACGGATCCGTTCGACAAGGCTGTCAGCCGCGCCATTGCCGGCGTGGATTCCGGTACGGTGTTTTACTCCGAAGCGGTGGATACCCTGCGCGCCGCCCTGGTGCTGGCGCCCGAGACCCCTCTGGAAGAGGCCATTCAGGCGGTGTATGTGGCCCAGATTGGTCTGGCGGAAAGCCTTGGCGCCCTGGCGCCGCCGGAAGTGCCGGTGCAGTTCGACTGGCCCGACCGCATCAAGGTGAACGGGGCGCTGTGCGGCAGTGTCCGGTTCGCGGCCGATGTGTCTGACCCCAAAGCCACGCCCAACTGGCTGGTGATCGGCATTGCTGTGCCCTTCACCCACCCGGGCGGGGAGCCTGGCGAAACACCCGATCAGACCTGCCTGTACGAGGAGGGCTGCGTCGAGATAACGCCGATGGCGCTGCTGGAGAGCTGGTCCAAGCACACGCTGCTGTGGCTGACCTATTTTCTGGACAGCGGATTTGAGCGGGTGCACAACGAATGGCGCCCACGCTGTGACGCCATCGGCAAACGCATCGAACAGCCCAGAACAGGCCTGTTTGTGGGGCTGGATGAGAAGGGACGTATGCTGGTGCGCCAGGATGTGATGACCGAAACAGTGAGTCTGATTGAATTTGCAGAGCACCTTTGAGAGAAAACGTATGAAACTGGCCCGAACCCTGCGACTGGATATTTCCGATGAGAACGTCTTCGAGCGGCCGGCCCCCAGCGGCGAGTGGGCCATTTCCGGCGGCTTCGAGTTTTCCAACTGGACCGAAGCCGATTTGAAAGGCAAGGCGCGCCAGGCGTTTACCAATGGCTGGTACAGCATTGAATCCGGTGGTCGCGCCAGCTTTGTTGGCGTGTGCGATATCACCGAGCCGGAGCTGGAGCGGCTGCGCCACACCCTGGCGCAGACCTTCGTGGAGATCTACGGTGCCCCGGACATCGAGGCCGCCTACCCGGTGGCCTGCGAAGAAATCGACCAGATGCGCAGCATGTGTGAGGACTTCGAGGACAATACCCTGCTCATGGTCAGCCGTACCCTGACCGACCTGGGGGTTGAGGAGACCTATCGTTCCCGGGCGCCGCAGGACGCTTCACTGGAAGCCTTTGCGGTGCACGGCAGCGTGGACTGATTACAGGCCAAAGCTGCCGTAGGGAATGAAGCGCACGGGGGTGCCCTGCTCGATCTGCCGGGCGCTTTCGTCCAGCTCCACCAGGCCTTCGGACCAGGCCAGACCAGTTACCCGGCCGGAGCCTTCCGAGCCAAACACCTCTACCTGGCCATCCCGAACCCGGGCCCGTAACATTTCGCTGCGCCCGGGTTTTTTGTTTTTCGAGAAGTTGGCGGGCAGTACGTAGGCCTGGGGTTCAAACCATTCGCCCCCGGCCAGCAGCGCCATGGCCGGGGCCGCGAAACGCAGGGCGCAGACCCAGGCGGCCACCGGGTTGCCGGGCAGGCCCACCACCGGGGTGCCCTTGAACATCGCCAGCGCCAGCGGCCGCCCCGGCTTGATGGCGATGCGCCAGTTGCTGATCTCGCCATGGGCTTTGAGGGTTTTTGATACATGGTCTTCGTCGCCGGCCGAGACCCCGCCGCTGGTCAGGATCAGGTCGCACTGTTCGGCGCCACGCGCCAGCGCCGCTCTGACGTCTTCAGCCCGGTCCAGCACGTGGCCCAGGTCGACCAGCTCATAGCCCAGCCGGGTGACGAGGCCGCTCAGCATCGGCCGGTTGGCGTCGTAGATTTGCCAGTCGGTTACCTCAGCGCCGACCGGTTTGACTTCATCGCCAGTGGACAGAACGCCTACGCGCAAACGCTTGAACACATCCACCGAAGATACGCCAACGCTGGCCAGCACCGAGATCTGCGTGGGCGTCAGCCGGGTGCCTGCGGTAAGGACGCACTCTTCAGCCTGTATGTCCTCACCAGCCTTCCGCGCATTGGCGCCCTGCTTCAGGGTGCCGTTCAGTTGCAGCTGGCCATCCACCACCTCGCAGTCCTCCTCCAGAACCACGGTATCCGTGCCTGCCGGCATGACCGCGCCAGTGAGAATGCGAATGGCGTGGCCGTGCGGAACCGTGCCCTGGTAGGGCTCACCAGCTGCACTGCGACCATTGACTAACGGCAGAGTACAGGGTACTTCGGTCAGTGGTCCGGCCAGGGCGTAGCCGTCAACAGCGGAGTTGGTGCTGGGAGGATGTGCCCGAGGCGCCAGCACGTCGCTCGCCAGAATGCGGCCATTCACCTCGGATAGGGGCACAGCGCGGTCGACATCCACCACCGGATGCAGGCGCGAGTGCAAGCGCTCCAGCGCTTCTTCAACCGGTGTCCAGTTCACCCCGGGGGGCAAGGCAAAGCAGTCGTTGCGAAGGGGTTTCATGACTCTCTCGCTGATGGCGGAACGTTCTCAATAATAAAGTCGGCCATGCCGGTGATGTCATTGACATCGAACAACGGTCCCTGGAAATCCGCATCGTAATCGGAGGCCACGGCGATAATGTTGGCATCTTCCCGGTACAGCGGTGTGCGAGAGGTGTCCTTTCTGTGCACTTCGATTTTCGGATGCCCATGGGTCTTGTAGCCTTCCACCACCACCCAGTCGCAGGGTGACAGCCTGGCCAGTAGTTCCTCCAGAGAGGGTTCGGCGGCCTCCCGCAGCTCGTGCATGATGGCAAAGCGCTGACCACCGGCGAGGATGACCTCGCGGGCGCCGGCTTCCCGGTGCTTGTAGCTGTCGGTGCCGGGCTGGTCGATGTCCACCTGATGATGGGCGTGTTTGATTGAGCTGACCTTCAGGCCACGGTGGGACAGCTCACGAATGAGTGCGCTGGCCAGGGTCGTCTTGCCGGAATTTTTCCAGCCCACAATGCCGATGATGTTCACGTCAGGTTCTGCTCCGCCCAGGCGAGATCGTTCGGGGTGTTGATGTTGAAAAAGTCGTTGTCGTCGAAAATGACCAGGGTTTCGCCCTTGGCCTGAGTCCACTGGCGGATCTTGCGCACGCCGTCATTCAGGGCCGCCCGCAGATCATGGCGCAGCGCCACCGGCCAGCGGCCAAACGTGGGCTGGGGCAAACGTCCACGGTCCGGATCGGGCGTTGCCGCCAGCGCTATGGGTGTATCGACCTGGCCGAGGCGTTCAACCAGGTCCAGCGGAAACGAGGGCGTATCGGCGGCCACGCTGATCAGCCACTCATAGCCCTGTTCGGCAGCCCAGTCCATGCCGGCCAGCACGCCGGCCAGGGGGCCGGGAAAATCCCCGATCGAGTCGGGCACCACGGGCAATCCCAGGTCGCTGAACCTTGCCAGATCGCCGTTGGCGTTCAGCACCACGGCGTCCACCTGGGGCGTGATCCGGGCTATGACCCGCTCGATCAGCGACTGGTCCCCCAGCATCAGGCGGCCCTTGTCGCCACCGCCCATGCGGGTCGCCTGCCCACCGGCCAGAATCACCGCGCATTGCGTCATAGGTCGCCTCCGTCAATCGTCCCGGGCGCCTTTGCGGCGCATTTTTTTGTCCTCTTCGGGCACCTGTGACAGGTCCTGGTCGTACACCAGCCGGTGCTGGCCACTGAGGCAGGTGAACTTCCGGCCACGCATGCGCCCGATCAGGGTCAGCCCCACCTGGCGGGCAATGTCCACGCCCCAGGCGGTGAACCCTGAGCGGCTGATGAGGGTGGGAATGCCCATGAGGGAGGTCTTGATCACCATTTCCGAGGTCAGGCGACCGGTGGTGTACAGCACTTTGTCTTCGGCCGAAATGTCGTTCTGGTGCATCCAGCCGGCAATCTTGTCCACCGCGTTGTGGCGCCCGACATCCTCCATGTAGGCCAGGATCTTCCGGCCCTGGCAGAGTGCGGTGCCGTGGATGGCGCCGGTCTCCATGTACAGGCTGGGAGTGTGGTTGATCTGGAACGACAGATCGTAAAAGGTGCTGGTGTGTACCGGAGTATCCGGCAGTTCCAGCCCCTCCAGGCCGGCCATCATGTCTCCAAACACCGTGCCCACGGCACAGCCGGAGGTGCGTGTTTTCTTCTCCAGCTTGTCCTCGACGTTGGTGGTGCCGGCAGTTCTGACTACCGCCACTTCCAGTTCCTCGTCGTAGTCGATGCCGGTGACCTCATCCCGAGATGTCAGCATGCCCTGGTTCAGGAGAAACCCCAGTGCCAGGTATTCCGGGTGGTCGCCGATGGTCATGGCGGTCACGATTTCCTGGCTGTTCAGGTAGATGGTCAGGGGACGTTCTTCGATCACGCTGATCGATTTCGGCTGGCCAGTTTCGTCGACACCTTCCACCGCGCGTGACAGTCGGGGGTCTTTCGGGTCTGGGAGTATGGGATCAATCGTCATTGTTTTTTTGCGGCCATTTCTGGAAGTCTTTGAGCGTGGGTTATCTACGCAGATTGCCAGAGATTAGCCTATTTGGCGTTTGGGAAAAACAGCGGGTGATCAAGCATAAAATAACCCGGCCGGGGCCGGGCTCTCGTCGAGGCGGGATGGTTACTTGGCGTTCGGGAAGAACAACTGCTGTCCGTTCACCTTGAAGCCGGCGATGGCCTGCTGGCCGGCCTCGGAAATCAGCCAGTTGTGCCATTGTTCCGCCAGGTCGTGCTTGAGTCCCGGGTGCTTTTCCTTCGACAGAACAAGGCTGCCGTACTGGTTGAACATGGCCGGATCGCCGGAATAGAGCAGCTCAAGGTTCTGCGGATTCTTGAAGGCCACCCAGGTGGCTCTGTCAGACATCACGTAGGCATCCATGGCGGCGGCCGTGTTAAGGGTGGCGCCCATGCCGCTGCCCAATTCACGGTACCAGTCGCCGCCTGGCTCCACGCCGGCATTCTCCCACAGACGCAGTTCGGCCCGGTTGGTGCCGCTGTCATCACCGCGGGAAGCAAAGGGCGCTTCTGCCTCGGCGATGGCCGCGAAGGCCTCGGCGGCACTCTGTGCGGCGCTGATGCCGGCGGGATCCTCAGACGGACCGATCAGTACGAAATCGTTGTACATGACGTCGGCGCGCTCCGTGGCGTAACCGTTCTCGACAAATCGCTTTTCGCCAGCAGTGTCGTGAACCAGCAGGCTGTCGGCATCGCCACGCCGCGCAATTTCAAACGCTTGGCCGGTACCGACGGCCACCACCCGCACATCAATGCCGGTGGCTTCCTTGAATTTGGGAATAATGGCGTCGAAGAGACCTGAATTCTGGGTGGAGGTGGTCGAGGCCAGGGTAATGTATTCCTCTGCCTGGGCGCTCAGCGCGAATCCCAGGGTTGTTAGGCCTGCGAGTATCAGGTTCAGGGCTTTCTTCATCTTTTATTCTCCCGTCGTCGGTTTGAAGGAACTAGTCAACCAGTTCTCCGGAAAGGTAGGCCCGCCCTTCGCGGGAGGCCGGCGATTGAAAAAACGTCTCTGCGGGTGTGTGCTCGCGGACCTGTCCGCCGGAGAGGAACAGCACATCGCTGGCCAGTCGTCGTGCCTGGTGAAGGTCGTGGGTGGTCATCACGATGCGGGTACCCTGGTTGTGAAATTCCCGTACCGATGCCTCAACGGCCTTGATGGCCGCCGGATCCAGGGCGGAGGTGGGCTCGTCCAGGAACAGGACCTGCGGGCGAAGCACCCAGGCGCGGGCCAGGGCCAGCCGCTGCTGCTCCCCACCGGATAGTACTCGTGCGGGGGTGTGGGCGCGGGCGGTGAGACCGAACCGTTCGAGGGCCTCCGCCACCAGCTTTGTGCGAGTTCTGCGCGCTACGTTATTCACCGCCAGGGCGTGCACCAGATTGGCCATAGCCGAGCGGCGCAGCAGCACCGGCTGCTGGAACACCATGGCCTGCCTCGGGCGGGTGCCGGTAGACCAGGATACCTGACCCTCGGTGGGGGTGAGCAGGCCATGAGCCAATCGGAGCAGGAGGCTTTTGCCGGCGCCGTTGGGGCCCATGACCAGGGTGGGGCCGGTGCCGTCGAGCGCAAACGAGCAGGGGCCCAGCAGCGTTTTTTCCTGGTGGCTGAAGGTTACCTGGTTAAAGTGCAGGGCGGGCGCCGGGGAAAGCACCGTGGCCGCGGTGAAAAGTCCGTTGAGAGAGGTCATCCTGCGCGCCTCCTTGCCGTCTCTCCCACCAGATAGACGGTGGCGTTGATCAGCATAACCAGTGTCAGCAGGACAATGCCCAGCCCCAGGGCCAGGGGCAGGTTGCCCTTGCCGGTCTCCAGGACGATGGCGGTGGTCATCACCCGGGTAATGCCGTCGATGTTGCCGCCCACCATCATGACGGCGCCTACCTCGGCACTGGCGCGCCCGAACCCGGCCAGCAGGATGGTCAGCAGGGCGAAGCGGGCATCCCAGAGCAGGGTCGGCATCATGCGCAGGCGTGACATGCCAAGAGACACCAGTTGCTCCCGGTATTCTCCCAGAAGCTCTTCCACTTTCTGTCGGGAGAGGGCGGCCAGAATGGGGAGTACCAGCACCACCTGGGCGATGACCATGGCGCCGGGTGTGAACAGCAGTCCGTACTCGCCCAGTGGCCCGGCCCGGGACAGCAGCAGGTACACCATCAGGCCGGCAACGACTGGCGGCAAACCCATCAGGGCGTTGAGCACCACCACAACGCCGCCGCGCCCCGGAAATCGCCAAAGCGCCACGGCCGCGCCCAGGGGAAACCCCAGCACAGCTGCAATCACGACGGCCATCAGCGAGACCTGCAAAGACAGTCCCACAATCTGGAGCAGTGACGAATCTAGATTCAACAGTAGCGAGAGTGCTACATAAAACGCATTATTATTGTCCACAACCGCGTCTCCTCACCGTTGAGCATCCTGGCGCTTTTCACTACGCTTTGCACAGCGTTGTGGAATTAATGCAGTTAAAAACAGTCATACGCCTATCGCAGACCCCAGGAGAAGCCCATGCCCCTTCCCGCCTACCTCACCACGGCTGAAGCCGCCGAGTACCTCCGTCTGAAGGAGCGCAAGGTGTACGATCTGGTCAGCCAGGGCGTGATTCCGTGCGTGCGGGTGACCGGTAAGCTGTTGTTCCCTCGCCAGCGTATAGACCTGTGGCTGATGAACCACCTGGAGGGCGACGACGCCGTGAGCTCGCCAACCCCGCAGGTGCTGGCGGGCAGCCAGGATCCGCTGCTGGAGTGGGCGGTGAAAGAGAGCGGCGCCGAGCTGGCGCTGCTGTGCCAGGGCAGTGGCGACGGTGTCCAGCGGCTGGTGGATGGCCGGGCGATGCTGGCGGGCGTGCATATCTGGCACGCGGACAGCCAGAGCTACAACGATCCTGCCACCCTGGGCCTGAGTGGTATGCGGGACCTGGTGCTGATTCGTTGGGCCAGGCGCCAGCAGGGGCTGTTGTTGGCGGCGGACAACCCCCACGGACTGGCCCGGATCGAAGACATTGCCCGCCCCGGTATCCGGTTGGCGCACCGCCAGCCCGACGCCGGCGTGAGCCATTTGCTGCAGGGGCTGCTTGCGCGCCACCGGATTGATGCCCGGCAACTGGATTGGGCAGTGCATCCATCGCTCAGCGAGGACGACCTTGCCCTGGCCATCCGCCAGGGCGAAGCCGATGTGGGCATAGGTATTGAGGCGGCGGCCCGGCGCCAGGGATTGGCGTTCATTCCCCTGCAACAGGAGCATTTTGATCTGGCCATGCGCCGGCGCCATTACTTTGAGCCCGCCATGCAGCGCCTGCTGGGGTTTGTGGGCAGCGAACGATTTGTTCAGCGCGCCGAGGCGTTAGGGGGGTATGATATAAGTGAGCTTGGCAAAGTTGTGTACAACGCTTGAACGACAACAATAAAAAGACCGTTAAGGCAGGAGCCCTCTGATGGGGTTGACCAAAAAGAATCTGATCACCGAGATCAGCGGCGCGCTGGGGGATATAGGTACGCTGCTGCCGTTGACGCTCGGGGCCATTGGCGTTGCCGGGCTGGCGCCAGTGCCCGTACTGCTGGGTTTTGCCCTGTTCTACATTGCCACAGGGCTGTATTACCGTTTGCCCGTGCCGGTACAGCCCATGAAAGCCGTGGCGGCTCTTCTTCTTACCACCCAGATGAGTGCCGGCAGCCTGATTGCAGGCGGCGTGCTCATTGGTGCGATTCTTTTGGTGCTGGGATCGACCGGTTGGATCAACCGGGCTGCACGGCTGGTGCCCGGCTCGGTGCTCAGCGGGCTGCAACTGGGGCTCGGGCTGCTGCTGGCCTGGATGAGCGTCGGATTGATCGTCACCTCCCCGATGGCGGGTCTGGTGACCCTGGCAGTACTGATCCTTATGCTCAGGCTGTTGCCAGCCTGGCCCGCAGCCCTTGTAGGGCTCGCCGTGGCCCTCGGAATCGGGGTTTTGATCGGTGCCCCGGGATTGCCGCTGCCTGAGGCGTCTTCGCAGCCCTTCCCGCTGCCCCAACTGCCGTCCGTGGATGAGTGGCAGCAGGGCTTCTCCATGCTCGTACTGCCACAACTGGCGCTGACCGTCACCAATGCCATTGTGCTGACGGCGCTGGTGGTGGGCGACTACTTCGGTGAGCAGGGCCACCGGGCCACACCGGCGCGGCTGTCCGTGACCACCGGCCTGGCCAACCTGTGCCTGGCGCCTTTCGGCGCCTTGCCCATGTGCCACGGTGCGGGCGGCGTTGCAGCCCATTACCGCTTTGGCGCCCGCTCCGGTCTGGCACCGGTGGTCCTCGGTTCTTGTCTGTTATTGGTAGCGCTGGTGCCCGGCGGCCTGTCCTTCATTGCTGCGGTTCCGGCAGCCGGGCTGGGTGCCCTGCTGCTGGTTGCAGCGGTGGAGCTTGGTTTTTCCCGCAGGCTCAGGGTTGCCAAACCGTCCTGCTGGCCAGTCATTGGCGTAACGGCTCTGGTCACTTTCTGGGCGGATCCGTTCTTTGGATTGATCGCCGGTGTGGCCGCCGAGACGTTCCGCGCGGCGTGGCTGCGGGGGCTTGGGTCAGAGGCCCGGGAATCCGGGGATTCCAGGGGCTGAGGCGCATAATCCGTCAACTCCTGACCAGTCAACTACAATGAATTGAGAAGCCGGGAAAACCGATTGCTCCAGCCTTCCCGCCGATGATGCCCGCCCACCGAGGTAATGGACAATGAACGGTGCGAATCGTTTGTTTTCTGCCCGGCTTGCCACCTTTGCCGCTGCGCCTGTGCTGGCGCTTCTGGCCGGTTTGGGCAATATCTTTTCGGTGAGCCTCGCCTTCGGTGTTGATCTCATTTTCGGTCCGATTTTTGTCTTTATTGCCGTCGCTTTTCTGAGCCTGCCCGCGGCACTGGCGGTGGCCGGCGCGTGTGGAGCGGTCACCTGGTTTATGTGGGGGCATCCCTACGCAGGCCTGGTCTTCGCTCTGGAAGCGGCGATTGTCTTTGGATTGAGCCGCCGCAGAGGCAAGTCGCTGCTCAGTGCGGATATCCTGTTCTGGGTTGTGGCAGGCATGCCCATCACCCTGCTGTACCTCACGCAGATCATTGCCCTGCCGTTCGAGTCTTCCTGGCTGATTACCCTGAAGCAGTTCATCAACGCCGTTTTCAATGTGCTGGTGGCCAGTCTTGCCGTCTTGCTGATCAATATAGGGCTTGGGCGTTTTTCCCGGTTTTATCTGGGGCGCCAGCAGATCAAGAACATACTGTTTCACTCGCTGGTGGCGCTCATCCTCGGTGCGGGCACTCTGCCTATCATCCAGTCGAGCAAGCACGATGAGCGAAACACGGAGAACCTTCTGGTCGCTCGCCTGTCGGGCCTGCTGAACCACCTGGCCACCGATGTGGAGCTGTCAGAACGACCGGCAGACGAGGTTCTTGCAGATTTTGTGGCCCGGCCAAGAATCGATTCCTCCCTGGCCTTCGCGATACTCGATCCCTTCGGAACGGTCGTCGCAAGCAACGGTGGGCCCTGGACAGACCAGCTTCGGCCAACCTCTGCGCCCATGAAAGACGGCGAGCTGCGCTTTCTGGAACCACCGGGCAATCTGTCGTTCGTTCAGGCGTTACGGCAGGGTCGCTACCAGATGGTTCAGTCGGTAAACAACGGTGAGCCACTCACGGTGGTGGTTCAGGCACCCTCGGGCCCTGTTGCCGCCCAACTGGCGGGTGCAGCCTTCAAACTGGTGGTACTGCTCGGCGTGCTGCTGCTTCTGGGTATCCTCGCCTCCCAGATCCTCAGTCGGGTGCTCACGGCGCCGATCTGGCGGCTCTCGACGGCTTTGAACAGTTCAACCAACGGCATTGTGATTACCGATCTGGAAGGCCGGGTGGAGTGGCTTAACGAGGGGTTTACTCGCATTTCCGGATACGGCATTGAGGATATGAAGGGCCGCAAGCTCGCCCCCGTTCTGGCGAACGCGGGTGCGGACGAGGAGGCGGTAACACGAATTCGCCGGGCGCTGGCAGACAGGCGCAGTTTTGAAGAAGAAGTAACCAATCGCGGAAAGGATGGGTTGCCCTACTGGGTTCGCATCAACTGTGAGCCCTTGCGTGCGGAGAACGGCGGCATCACCGGCTTTATTGCGGTGGAAACCGAGGTGACAGAACAGAGAAGGATGTCCGAGCTCGAGCTGTTTGGGCGAGAGGCACTGGAAAAGCTGGCCAGGCGGGGGGCGCTGGAAGAGGTCTATCGTACGGTCCTGGCCAACCTTGAATCCATGATCCGGGTACGCTGTGTGATTGAACTGGGCGGGCCCGACTGCGAAGCAAACACTTACTTTCCGCCTGCTTCCTACCTTCTGGTGGGTAAAGGGAGTATTGCAGCCCTGGCGAGCAGACCCTGGCAGGTGGTGCCTGTTCGGGATTCCCAGGGGCTTCGGCTGGGGAGCCTTCGGATCCTGCGGCTGGTTGGTGGCCCACAAACGCCCTGGGAGGTTGATGTTATCAATCGTGCCTGCCAGGTAATCTCGATTGCCACGGAGCGCTTCTGGTCAGACCGGAAACTTCAGGAGACTGCCAGCGTGTTCCGCCACGTGGACGAGGGTATTTTCCTGACCGACCCGGACTTTGTGATCGTGGATGTGAATGCCGCCTTCAGCCAGATAACCGGCTGCCCGATTGATGAGGCCGCGGGCTGCAAAGTGGAGTCTCTGTTTCCCGATCAGGGCACGGCATTTCTGAGCCAGGCGGTGCTCGTTGCGCTGGACCAGTTTGGCCAGTGGCAGGGAGAAACCGCGCTGACCAACAAGCGCGGCGATGCCGTCGAACTGGTCCTGAAAATCAGCGCAATCAGGGGCGAGCGCGGCGCGGTGCGGCGCTACATCTTCCTGATCAGCGACATCACCGAGTTGAAAACCTACCAACGCCAGCTGGAAAGCATGGCCAGGTACGACGCACTCACCGGGCTGCCCAACCGGGTGCTTCTGGGCGACCGGCTCGATCAGGCCATGCGCCAGGCCGAGCGCAATCGCAAGCGCCTGGCCGTGCTGTTTCTTGATCTGGACGGGTTCAAGCAGGTGAACGACACCCTGGGCCATGAAAGCGGCGACCAGTTGCTACGGATCATCACCCATCGTATTTCCGAAGAGCTACGAGACAGCGATACCTTTTCCCGCTTCGGTGGCGATGAGTTTGTCATCGTATTGCCGGAACTCGAGAAGCAGGAAACCGCCGATGACGTGGTCAGGCGGATTCTCGCAGCGGTGGCAAGACACGTACTCTTGTCCGGTCGACAGGTGGACATCACGGCGAGCATAGGACTGACCTTCTATCCCCAGAAGGACGACCTGGACGCCGACCAGCTACTGCGCCAGGCAGACCAGGCCATGTACGCCGCCAAGCAGCAGGGCCGCAACGGCTACCAGTACTTTGATACCGAGAACGACAAGGCGGTTCGGGAGTTCCACGAATCCGTGGGCCAGGTAAGTGCGGCCCTGCAGAACGGGGAGTTTGTGCTCTTTTACCAGCCCAAGGTAAATATGAGAACCGGGGCAGTCATCGGGCTGGAAGCCCTGATTCGCTGGCAGCATCCCGCACGGGGGCTGGTGGCCCCTGGTGAGTTTCTGCCTTTGATTGAACATCACGCACTGAGTGTCAGCGTGGGCGAGTGGGTTCTTGGTGCGGCTTTGCGGCAAATGGCCGAGTGGCGGGACCAGGGTTTTGAGGTTCCGGTGAGCGTGAACATCAACTCCTTCCACCTCCGGCAGAAACACTTTGCGTGTCGCCTGAAGGACATCCTGGAGCGATACCCCTCGGTGCCGGCCGGAGAGCTGGAGCTGGAGATTGTCGAGACGTCGGCACTGGAGGACCTTGAAACCGTCTCTGAGCTGATCCACGAATGTCGGTCGCTGGGCGTTGTGTTCTCACTGGATGACTTCGGCACCGGGTACTCATCGCTCTCCTACCTGCGGCGCCTGCCGGTTGAGAAGCTTAAGATAGACATGAGCTTCGTGCGCGACATGCTGCGGGATCCGAACGATTTTGCCATTGTGCAGGGCATACTGGGCCTTGCCGACTCGTTCGGCCTTGATGTTATTGCTGAGGGAGTCGAGACGCCGGACCACAGCGCCAGGTTGATGGAGATCGGGTGTCTCTATGGCCAGGGATATGGTATTGCCAAACCGATGCCCGGAGAAGCGATTCCGGGTTGGGCGGCTTCAAGAGACTCTTGCACTACTTCGGCAAACAAGGAGAACGCCCGGTCATTGCAGCAAGACGCTGAATAATTCATCTCGAATCAATTTCTTTTCTTCTAGCACACTCCAAGCACAGGATCCTGGCGGCGAATGGCTGTCCATAGGCTCATTTCATTTACACAAAATAACTTGTGCTCACACCCTGCGTGACTAGAATCGCCTCTGTTAATTTTTGGTTATCAAAAAACCGTTAAATATTGAAAAATTCTATAAATGGTGTGGTCATGAGTTATTTACGGCGTAGTGTTGAAGCCAAATTGCTGAGCGCGATTGCGCTAGGTGTCTTTCTTCTGGTGTGTGCGGCCAGTTTCGCGCTCTACGAAACCTGGGATGCGGTTCGGGAGTTCGATCTGATCCAGGAGGAAATAGCGGCGGAGATGGGTGACTCCGCTGACCTTCAGAGACGCTCGGCGGCCGAGGCGATAGCCTGGAAAAATTATCTTATCCGGGGAGAGGATCCCTCGGCGCGGGAAGCCTACTGGCAACGTCTTATAGCGGCCGAGGCCGGCGTTAAGAAAAACATTCGCGAGTTGGATACACAATTTGACGACCCGCAGGTATCGGCTTCACTCAGCAACCTTGCTCGTGTTCATTCGGAGATGACCCAGGTTATGCATGCAGCTCGCGACCGGCTCAATCGCAATGGATTTCAGGCTGACCGAGTTGACGATGAATTGGAAGGGCTAATGACACCCATGCGTAATGCGCTTGAGGACCTTCGGCGAAATATCGAGGAGCGTGGTACAGAAAAGGCGGAGCGCACGATGGCGGATGCCTGGAGCGAGCTGACAGTCGGAATAATGGCCATGGTGCTGGCAATAGGCCTGACTGCATTGTTGCTGTTCTGGCTGGTGCGTCGCACGGTTGTTGCTCCTCTTAAAGTGGTCATGACAGACCTCCAGCACATGGCCACCGGCGATTTTTCCAGACCTGTAACAACGGGCTCGGAAGATGAGGTCGGCAAACTGGCCCGTAGCGCCGAGGATTTGCGAGTGCAGCTTGGTGGCATGCTCGGTCGCTTGCGAGATGCCTCGGTACAAGTCGCTTCCGCGGCTGAGGAGCTGTCCACCGTATCGCAGCAAACCGCTCAGGGTATCGAGCAGCAGCGCCGGGAGACCGAGCAGGCAGCGACAGCAATGAACCAGATGGTGGCTTCGGTCCAGGAGGTGGCGCGGCACGCAGCGGGCGCGTCGTCTACTTCAGACAGCGTGAACCAGGAAACTGGGAAGGGCCAGCAAACCATCCGTGATAATGAGCAATCCGTGAGCGATGTGGCTTCGGCCATGAATGCCGCCGCGGACGTGATCCGTGAGCTGGACCGGCACGCGCTGGATATTGGCGAGGTCATCGACATCATCACCGGCATTGCCGACCAGACCAACCTGCTGGCACTGAACGCGGCTATTGAGGCGGCAAGGGCTGGCGAAGCGGGCCGCGGATTTTCCGTGGTTGCCGACGAGGTGCGGTCGCTCGCCCGGAAAACCCAGGAATCGACCGACCGAATTGCCGCCACGGTGAAAAAGGTGCAGGAAGGCAGTGCATCGGCCGTAAGTGCAATTGAAACCAGCCTGGCCGAGGCGGGTGACGCACGGCAGCAGGCCGAGCACGCGCGCCAGGCCCTTGATGCGATCGGCCAGGGCGTCGTCCGGATCAACGATCTGACCACTCAAATCGCGGCTGCCACCGAGGAGCAAAGCTCCGTGTCCGAAGAAATTAATCGCAGTATCACGGGTGTGAGTGAAGTGGCCGTGCAAAGCGCCGCTTCGATAGGCCAGGTATCCAGCTCCGGGGAGGAGTTGGCGCGTCTTGCCGGGGACCTGAAGGATATGTCAGCCCGGTTCGTGGTGTGATTCGGCGCGGAGGTGCGATTGCAGGAAGGGCCGGATTCGTTGGAAAAATGTAAAAAACGGCTCATTTAACACAAGGAAGGCCTGGATCCAGCTATAGTGGCGACACATCCAGTGAAAATGAACCGGCTTTTATGCAACTCCACTTCGCCGACGCCAGCACATCTCTGGGGCAAGCCTTGGCTGGCCAGTATTCTCTGCCTCTGGTTGCGGTTTCTGTGTTGGTGGCGATATTCGCGGCCTTTGCCAGCGTTAGTCATGTTGACCTGATGCGGGCATCGGAATCCCCCAGCGCTGTGCGACGCTGGCATCTCATTGGCGCGCTGGCAATGGGCGTTGGGGTGTGGACCATGCATTTTGTGGGCATGGTCGCTTTTCGACTGCCCATCGAGGTCTATTTCGACCCATTACCCACTTTGGTCTCGGTGCTGCCTGCTGTCCTTGCCGGTTATGCCGGCCTGAGTGTTCTGCGACAACCCGAACCAGGAGCCAGGGCCATTATTCTCGGCGGTACCATCATGGGTGCCGGGATCGGCGTGATGCATTACGTCGGTATGGGTGGCATGATCGTGGATGCGCAAATGGTGTACCAGCCCGGCCTGTTTGTTGCGTCCATTTTGGTTGCCGTTTTCATGGCAAGTCTGGCTCTGATCGTGCCCCGGGCAATCAAGTCATTGGAGGCGCGGTTTCCGGTTCGACTGTCCGGCGGCGTTTTCAAGCTGGCAACCGCCATTCTCATGGGATTGGCCATTTCCAGCCTTCACTACGTGGCCATGGCGGCGACTGTGTTCATCCCCGCCGACCAGCCCAGTGTTGTTGGGCAATTTGGCGAAAACATGGACGAGAGGCTTATCGTAACGCTCGCCGTCATTGCGAGTGTGTTTATTCTGGTTGTGTCCACGCTAACAGTCATTCTGCGACACAGGATCCTTGCCCTGGATGCTTTGGCCGCCCGCTCCGAGCAGGAAGCGCAGCGAATTGACAACAGATTTCAGAAGCTTGTCAGCCGTCTTCCGGGCATGGTGTACCAGTTCCAGATAGACGCGGATGGCCACACCCACTTTCCTTATGCCAGCGACGCGATCGAATCAGTGCTTGGCGTTACGGCAGAGGATGTACGTGCGGGTGTCAGTACGGTCTTTGGTTTTGTTCATCACGACGATATTGTCGGGCTCAAAGCGTCAATTCGCGAGTCGGCGGACACTCTGAGCGCCTGGAAGCATAAATTTCGGGTAAAGATTGATGGCGAGGAGCGCTGGCTTCAGGGTAATTCGATCCCGGAGCGCCTGGGCAATGGCAGTGTAGTCTGGAGCGGCTTCATTAACGACATCACCGAGCAGAAGCGATCGGAAGAGCGTATTCACCAACTGGCATTCTTTGATGAACTGACCGGCTTGCCGAATCGCCGATTGTTCGAGGATCGCATCGACTGCGCCCTTGCTGCCTCGGCCAGACATGGGCAGTTTGGCGCGTTGCTCTACATTGATCTGGACGACTTCAAAACGCTCAATGACAGTCTCGGCCACTCCTTTGGCGATAGACTGCTGATAGGCCTGGCGCGACTGTTGACCGAGAACCTCCGCGAATGCGACACGGTCGCCCGACTCGGCGGTGACGAGTTCGTGATCATTGCCAACGAGCTGGGCACCACTGAAGAGAGTGCAGCCCGGAATGCGGAAAAGCTTGCAGAAACCCTGCTCAGAATCCTCGGCGAGCCGGTCAATCTGGGCGGTTATGAATACCGGTGTGGGGCGAGCATGGGCATCGTTCTTTTCAAGGGCGACGATCTGTCCCGGGAGGAGTTGCTCAAAAGGGCCGACGCTGCCATGTATGAGGCCAAGTCGGTAGGTCGGAGCAGGGTGCGGTTCCACGACCCTGGCGTTCAGTCGATACTGGAATCCCGCTTTCGCCTGGAAATTGAGCTCCGGCGTGCCATTGAAAGACAGGAGCTGACGCTGGTCTACCAGACGCAGGTGGGGTTGGCAGGGCAGTGTGAGGGAGTGGAAGCGCTGCTGCGCTGGCACCATCCCGAACTCGGATACATACCGCCGTCCGATTTTATCCCGATTGCCGAAGCCAACGGCCTGATTTTGCCCCTGGGACAGTGGGTGATTGACGCGGCCTGTGCCCAGCTTGCCCGTTGGTCCGAGGATCCCGAGCTTGGTTCGCTGATACTTTCGGTGAATGTCAGCTCAAAACAGTTCCACGAACCCGACTTTGTTGTGCGGGTCATGGAAACGGTCGGGCGGCATGGCATCAATCCAGCCCGCCTGTGCCTGGAAGTGACCGAATCCATGGTTCTGGACGATCTGGATGATGCTCTGGTGAAAATGACAGCACTCAGGGAAACCGGCATCCGGATCGCCATGGATGATTTTGGCACTGGCTACTCTTCAATGGCTTATCTGTCCAGCCTGCCGTTCGACGAAGTCAAGATCGACAAGGCCTTCGTACAAAAGGCGGAGCACGACGTTTCCCGGAGCGAATGGGTGATCATAGAAACCATCATCACCCTGTCCCACAAGCTGGGCATGAAAGTGGTGGCCGAGGGCGTGGAAACGGCCGAGCAGCACCGGCTGCTGAGCGAACTGGGCTGCGATCGGTTTCAGGGGTTTTATTTCGGCCGGCCAGTGGATGTTGATGCTTTTGCGCGGGGGCGGGTTGAGGCAATCGTGGGCCGATAAAAAAGGCCCGCGCTCTCACGCAGGCCTTTCGAATAATGGCGCGCCCGATAGGATTCGAACCTATGACCTTTGCCTCCGGAGGGCAACGCTCTATCCAGCTGAGCTACGGGCGCTTCGAGCACGGCGAGGGCTCGCCGATTTCGAGTGCGCAATCTTACGTGCGAAGCTCGCCGCTGTCCAGCCCCCGCGGGCAAGTCGCCGGCTCAGGTTTCATGCAGCTGTGGTTCGGGTGTGATTGAGGCCAGGCTGGTGTCGTTGCTGAAGGTCACTTCGCCGTCCTGGATGGTCACCTGAAACGCCATGGAACGCTCGGCAAGGGCGGTAAGCGCTTCGGTACCCTCGCCAGGGAGGTGCACAACACGGAGGTTGTCGAAGCGCTCCAGCTTGCCATGATGTTTGTCCCACCAGACGGTAAAGGCGCGGTCGCCGTAAGTGTAGAGGATCACCTGCGCCGCCTTGTTGCAGGCTTTCCGCAACCGGTCTTCTTCGGGTAACCCCAGCTCGATCCAGAGTTCAATCTCTCCGGTCAGGTCCCTCTGCCAGAGCTCCGGTTCGTCATCGGTGCTCAGGCCACGGGTGAATTCCAGGGTGTCGCTGGCGTTCAGGGCGAAGGCCAGCAGTCGCAGCATCATTCGCTGGTCGGTTTCCGACGGGTGCTGGGCCAGTGTGAGATGGTGGTCGGCGTAGTAGTGGCGGTCCATGTCGGCGATGTTGAGGGTCGCTTTCAGAACGGTTGCTTTGAGCGCCATGGGCTTCCTGCGATGGTATCGTGGTGGGAGTTTGGCTAGTGTAATGCAATTCTTTCCGTTGGATGTAAGTGCATGCCGCTGTTGCGTGGTTTTCTGGTTCTGGTGCTGTTTTTCATACTCGGCGAGTCCGTGCGCCTGCTGCTGACGCTCCCGGTCAGTGGTGGTGTGCTCGGGATGGTGCTGATTACCTTTACTCTGATGGTGAAGGGCAGCGTGAGCGATGCGCTGGCAACGGCCAGCCAGGGGCTGATTTCGGTGCTGGTACTGCTGATCATGCCGGGAGTGGTGGGGGTGTTCTTTACCGCCAGTCAGTTCTCCGGGCAGTGGCTGGCAGTGGCCGCGGCGCTGTTGCTGGGGACCCTGCTCAGCGTGCTGACCACCCTGTTACTGATGAAGTGGGTAACGGCCCGGGGAGTGTCAGAACGTGAGTGAGCTTCTTGCGCGCTCCCAGGCGCTACTGGATGTGCTGGCGGCAACTCCGGTTCTGGCCATCGGCCTGACCCTCGGCGCGTTCTTTGCCGGTAACTGGCTGTTTAACCGCTTTGGCAGGCCGCTGTGGCTGCCGCCTGTGGTGCTCGCGGCCTGCCTGCTGGCGGGTGTGATTGCCGTTCTGGCGATTGATTATCGCGATTACCGACAGGGCGCCCAGTGGCTCACCGTGTTGCTCGGGCCTGCCACCGTGGCCCTCGGCATTCCGTTGTACCAGCAAATGCACCATATCCGTGCCATGTGGCGCCCGATTCTGGTCACTCTGCCGGTCGCCGCTACCATGGCTGCCGTCTACGCCCTTGTCATCGGCTGGGCCCTGGGCGCCACGCCGGAGGTGCTGGCGTCGCTGGCGCCCAAGTCGGTAACGGCACCCATTGCCATTGGCATTACCGAGCAGCTGGGTGGTTCGGTGCCCCTGATGATGGGTGGCCTGTTGATCACCGGCGTGGTGGCAACCCTCTTCGTTGACCTGTTTGCCCGACTGTTGCCGGTGAAAGATGAACGGATTCTGGGCTTCGCCCTGGGCCTCAATGGCCATGCCATCGGGACTGCGCGCGCGTTTGAAATCAGCCCTGCCGCTGGCGCCTTTGCGTCACTGGGCATGGGCCTCACCGGGGTGTTCACCGCCCTGATTCTGCCTCTCGTTTTCAGGCTATAACCCTGCGCCAAATCGGGTCATTCACCTGGCGTATAGGCCCTTGTCGTAATTTCGATTGCCCTACGTGGTTTCCGAGACTAGCTTGTTGGCCAGGCATTCGGCGCCGTTCTGCGCCGATGTTCCGTGAAAATTCTTAAAACAGCGACGGAAAACGCGATGAAAAAACTGATAGCAGCATTTGTCGGTTCCATGGCCCTGGCAACGGCGCCGGTAGCCCTGTCTGCCGAGGCAACCAAGGAACTGAAGATGGCGTACGACGCCGACCCCGTGACCCTTGATATTCATGAGCAGCTGTCTGGCGGTATGCTGCAGCTCAGCCACATGACCTTCGACCCGCTGATTCGCTGGACCTCGGATCTGCAGTTCGAGCCGCGCCTGGCCAAGAGCTGGGAACGCATTGATGAGAACACCATGCGTTTCAAGCTCAGGGAAGGGGTCAAGTTCCATTCCGGCAATGAGCTGACCGCCAAGGACGTGAAGTTCACTTTTGAGCGTCTCAAGCAGAGCCCCGATTACAAGGCGATCTTCCAGCCGTTCAGCGAACTCAAGGTGATCGACGACTACACCTTCGAGCTGGTCACCAAAGAGCCCTACCCCCTGTTGCTGAATACCGCCACCTACATCTTCCCGATGGACAGCGAGTTCTACACCGGCAAAACCGAGGGCGGCGAGGACAAGAGCGCCATTGTTAAGCACGGCAACTCCTTTGCCTCGGAAAATCTCTCCGGTACTGGTCCCTATGTCATCACCGACCGTCAACAGGGCGTTCGGGTGGAATTCGAGCGTTTTGACGATTACTGGGATACCGAATCTCCGGGCAACGTTGGCACCATCACCCTGACACCAATCAAGGAGAACGCCACCCGCGTGTCGGCCCTGCTCTCTGGCGGTGTGGACTTCATTGCCCCGGTGCCGCCCAATGATCTGGAGCGGATTCGCAAGGACAAGAACGTCAACCTGGTCACCATGAGCGGTACCCGGATCATTCTGTTCCACATGAACCAGGATCGGGTGGAAGCGTTCAAGAACCCCAAGGTTCGCCAGGCCATTGCCTACGCCATCAACCAGGAAGGCATTGCCGCCAAGATCATGAAAGGCTTCGCCACCCCGGCGGCGCAGATGTCACCGGAAGGCTACCAGGGCCACAACGCGTCCCTGACACCACGCTTTGATGTGGCCAAGGCCCAGCAGCTGATGAAAGAAGCCGGCTATGAGGACGGCTTCACCATCACCATGATGGCGCCCAACAACCGCTACGTGAACGACGACAAGATCGCCCAGGCGGTCGCGGCCATGCTGGCGCGCATCAACATCAAGGTGGACCTGAAAACACTGCCGAAGGCCCAGTACTGGCCGGAGTATGACAACCGCGCTGCGGACATGATGATGATCGGCTGGCACGCCGACACCGAGGATTCCGCCAACTTCTTCGAGTTCCTGACCTTCTGCCCGAATACCGAAACCGGTGCCGGCCAGTACAACGCTGGTAACTACTGCAACCCGGAAATCGACGCGCTGGTGAACAAGGCCAACGTCGAGACCGATCTGGAGAAGCGGGCGGCCATGCTCAAGGAAGTGGAACAGCGCCTGTACGAGGATGCGGCTTTCATTCCGCTGCACTGGCAGGACCTGGCCTGGGCGTCCAAGAAGAACGTGAACATTGAGCCGGTGCTCAACGTCATGAACTTCCCCTACCTGGGTGACCTGGTCATTGAGTAATTGCCTTTGATGGCCGGCCGGCGCTGGAGTGATCCGGCGCCGGCCGTTTGTTTGCAAGCCTTATCCGGACACTTTCCATGCTAGCGTTTTTGGTACAGCGGATTTCCCAGGCGGTTCTGGTCATGTTCGTGATCAGCGTGATCGCCTTTGCCATTCAGGACGGCCTTGGGGACCCGCTTCAGGAGATGGTGGGTATGTCCGTCTCCGAGGAGGAGCGGGAAGCCATTCGTGAGGAACTCGGTCTGAACGACCCGATGCTTGTGCAATACCTGCGATTTGCGGGCAATGCGCTTCAGGGCGACCTGGGCAACTCCTATTTCTACAGCAAGCCGACCCTTGAGGTGATCGCCGAACATCTTCCGGCGACCCTGGAGCTGGTGATTGGTGCCAGCCTCATTATCGTGTTTCTGTCCGTGCCTATCGGTGTCTATGCCGCAATCCGGCCCCAGGCATGGCTCTCCAAATTCTTTATGGGTGTCAGCACCGTGGGGATATCCATCCCGGTGTTCCTGACGGCCATTGTGTTGATTCAGTTGTTCTCCATCGGTGTGACGGTGAACTGGTTTCCGTCGGATACCGGCTGGGGGCAATGGCTGAACGACTTCTTTTCCACCGAGGGAGGGTTGCCGTCCTACGGGCGGGGTGATGAGCTCACCCATCTGTTCGGCACCTGGGAATCCGGGTTTTTCTCAAGCGGCGGGCTGATGCATCTGGTGTTGCCATCGGTTTCCCTGGCCTCAATCATGCTGCCCCTGTTCATCCGTCTGATCCGTGCGGAGATGATGGAAGTGCTGCAGAGCGATTACATCCGCTATGCGCGGGCCAAGGGTCTCAGCGCTGGTCGCATCAACTTCCTGCACGCGCTCAAGAACACCATGCTGCCGGTGATCACCGTCGGCGGCGTGCAGATCGGCATCATGGTGGCCTACACCATTCTCACGGAAACCGTGTTCCAGTGGCCGGGCGTGGGGTTGATGTTCCTGGAGGCCATCACCCGCAGCGACATCCCGCTGATCGTGGCTTACCTGATGGTGGTGGGCCTCATCTTCGTGATTACCAACACCCTGGTGGACCTGATCTACGGTCTGGTGAACCCCACCGTCAAACTGACAGGTAAGAAAGCATGACAACGGCAACGGTTTCCCGCTGGGACCGCTTCCGCGAGTCCTTTTTCTGGTACAGCTTCAAGCGCGACAAGGTGGCCATTGCCAGCTTTGCGGTGTTGCTGCTGATGGTGCTGGCCGCTGTGTTTGCCCCGCTGCTGGCCCCGACCGATCCCTACGATCTGGCGCAGATCAACATCATGAACTCCGAACTGCCCCCGGTGGGCATGAGCGGAGCGGATCCCGCCTTCCCCCTGGGCACGGACGCCCAGGGCCGGGACCTGCTCTCGACCATCCTCTACGGCACCCGGGTGTCCCTGATGATCGGCTTTGGTGCGGTGGTCCTGCAGGCGTTTCTGGGGATTCTCTTTGGTCTGCTGGCCGGCTACCTGGGCGGTAAGGTGGACGCGGTGCTGATGCGCATCGCCGACGTGCAGCTGTCGTTCTCCACGCTGATGGTGGCCATTATCGTAGGCGCCGTGTTCAAGGCGAGCTTCGGCAACCTGATGTTTGGTGAGATCGCCATCTACATGCTGATCTTCATCATCGGTGTTGCCGAGTGGCCGCAGATTGCCCGGACCGTGCGCGCCTCTGTGCTGGCGGAGAAGAAAAAAGAGTATGTGGATGCGGCCAAGGTGATGGGCTTCGGCACCCGCCGGATCATGTTCCGGCATATCCTGCCCAATACCCTGTCGCCGATTTTCGTTATTGCCACGGTGCAGATCGCTAACGCCATCATTTCCGAGGCGGCGCTGTCGTTCCTGGGTCTTGGTATGCCGGAGACCCAGCCATCGCTGGGGTCGCTGATCAAGTCCGGCTTTGATTACATCCAGAGCGGTTCCTGGTGGATCACCCTGATCCCGGGCCTGGTGCTGGTGGTGCTCGTGCTGGTCATCAATCTGTTAGGTGACTGGTTGCGGGATGTGATGAACCCACGGCTGTACAAGGGGTAACACCATGGCACTGTTGGAAGTGAAAGATCTGGATGTGCGTTTTGCGGTGCGTGGTGGCGACCTGACCGCGCTGCGCGGTATCAGCTTTTCTCTGGACAAGGGCGAACGCCTGGGACTGGTGGGCGAGTCCGGTGCCGGTAAATCGGTGGCGGCGTTCTCGATTCTCAACCTGATCGCCAAGCCGGGCTACATCGCCGGCGGCCAGATCCTGTTCGAAGGCAAGGATCTGGCGGCCATGAGCGAGCGGGAGCTGCGCAAAATCCGCGGCAACCGGATTGCCATGATCTTCCAGGACCCGATGATGACCCTGAACCCTGTGCTCACCATCGGCACCCAGATGGTGGAAGCCATTCTTGCCCATCGGAAGATCTGCAAGAAAGAGGCCCGGGCCATTGCCCTGGACCGGCTGCAGAAAGTGCAGATTCCCTCGCCGGAGAAGCGTCTGGACCAGTACCCCCATGAGCTGTCTGGCGGTATGCGCCAGCGGGTGATCATTGCCATCGCCCTGCTACTGGACCCGGAAATCATTATCGCGGATGAGCCGACCACGGCCCTGGATGTGACCATCCAGGCGGAAATCATGGACCTGCTGCTGAACCTGTGCGAGCAGGAAAATGTGGCGCTGATGCTGATTACCCACGATCTGGGTGTGGTGTCCCAGGTGACCCAGCGGATGCTGGTCATGTACTCCGGCCGGATCATTGAGCAGGGCCCCACCCGGGAAATCATCAACGATGCCCAGCACCCCTACACCCAGGGGCTGATCAATGCGCTGCCGCAGATGGGCGAGCCCGGCGAGCGTCTGTTCCAGATTCCCGGCTCCATGCCGTCGCTCAAGAACGTACCCTCGGGCTGTCCGTTCCACCCCCGCTGCAAGTTCGCCACCGAGCAGTGCAAGCAGGCGATGCCGGAGTATGTCCGTTCGGGCAACGTGAACGTGGCCTGTTACGAAGTTGCCAACCTGATTGAACAGGAGAAACGCATGCAGGAGGCCGAATCATGACCTCCCCCCTGGTAAGTATTCGCGGTCTTGAGAAGCGCTTTGATCTGTCCGGCAGCCTGCTGGAGCAGATTACTTTCGAGGGTGGTCGTTTCCGCCGGAAACAGGAAGCGGTTCATGCCATAAACGGCGTGGATCTGAACGTGCAGAAGGGCGAAGCGCTTTGTGTGGTGGGCGAATCCGGCTGTGGTAAGTCCACCGTGGCCCGGACCGTTATGGGCCTGCTGTCGCCCAGCGCCGGCGAGATCCACTACGACGGTCAGCGTATCGACCATCTCGAGCGCAAGGACTCTCTGCCATACCGGCGCAAGATGCAGATGATCTTCCAGAATCCTTACGCCTCCCTGAATCCGCGCATGACCATCCAGCAGACCCTGGAAGAGCCGATCCGTTTCCACCATCCGGACTGGTCGCCGGCCCGGGTGCGCGACAAGATTCATGAAGTGATGCATTCGGTGGGTATTGATCCGGACTGGGGCAGCCGCTTCGGCCATGAGTTCTCCGGTGGCCAGCGCCAGCGGATCGCCATTGCCCGGGCGTTGGCGGTGGATCCGGAGTTCATCGTCGCCGACGAGCCCATCTCGGCCCTGGACGTGTCGATTCAGGCCCAGGTGCTGAACCTGCTCATGGACGCCCAGGAAAGCCGGGGGCTCACCTACCTGTTTATCACCCACGATCTGGCGGTGGTGGAGCACTTTGGCACCCGGGTGGCGGTGATGTACCTGGGGCGGGTGTGTGAGCTGGCGGACACGAAAACGCTGTTTTCCGCGCCCCGGCATCCCTACACCCAGGCGCTGCTGTCCGCGATTCCGAAACTGGAGGACGACCGCCCCAACCACATCCGCCTGAAAGGGGAGGTGCCCACGCCGGTCAATCTGCCGTCAGGCTGCGTGTTCCACGGGCGTTGCCCCTATGCCAATGAGCGCTGCCGGCAGGAGGTGCCGCAACTGATCACCACCGATGCCGGTACCCAGGTTGCCTGCCATGCGGTAGACGAGGGCAGGTTGTAAAGGCGCTGCCGCGATAGGCTATGATGCCAGCAACTGCTCTGGCATCAATACGACGACACCTCCTCAGGTAAACCCATGGAAGTACGCTGGTTGGAAGATTTTCTGGCGCTGGCCCGCACGCGCCATTTCTCACGTGCCGCCGAGCTGCAGCACGTGAGCCAGCCTACGTTCAGTCGCCGGATCAAGCTGCTGGAAGAATCCATGGGCAGTACGCTGGTCAACCGTCAGACACTGCCGCTCTCGCTGACGCCGGCGGGAGAAATATTCCGGGAGCTGTGTGAGCGGATTATCCGGGATGTCCGCGACACCCGTGATCGAATTTCGGCCCTGGAGGCGGAAGTCTCCGCCAGGATCAGCGTTGGCTCTACCCAGGGCCTGTTTTCGCACTTTTACCAGGGCTGGGCAAAAGATGCGGGCATTGCCGAGCGGCTGCAGCTGAATCTGAACGCCACCAGCTGGGTGGGCGAGCAGTTCCTCGAAGCCCTCGACGGTGGCGAATGCGATCTGGTGCTGTGTTACTGGCACCCGGACCTGCCCTGGGGCGGACGGCTGACCGCAGACACCTATCAATGGCTGGTACTGGCGCGCGAATCGCTGGTGCCGGTCAGCGTGGCAGATGATCTCGGCCAGCCCCGCTTTGCCTTGCCGGGCCTTCCGGATCAGCCGGTGCCGCTGATTGCGTACCACAGGCGTGGTTTCCTGCAGTCGGCCATTGAGGGCCATCTTGCCCGTCGTGGCCTGAGCGCCAATCTGCTGCCCCTGAACGAAAATACCCAGTCCGCCATATCAAGGCGCTGGTCAAACAGGGATTTGGCATGGGCTGGCTGCCACGGCGCATGACCGAGAAAAGCGAGCAGTTTGGCAGTCTGGTGCGTGCCGGTGATGAACGCTGGGACGTGCCTCTGGAAATTCGCCTGATCCGCCTGCAGGAACCCCGCTCCGAGGATCTGCGGGCGCTCTGGAAAACACTGGAAGATGTCTATGTCTCATGAAGCGCTGTTGTCACTGCAAAATGATCACCTGCGTGAACTGCAGAGCCGGTACGAGTCGGCACTGGCAGACCACGGCTACGACAGCCTGCTGATCGCTTCCGGTGCCGCGCCCTACCGCTATGGCGATGACCAGGCCTGGCACTTCCAGGGCTTCGGGCCGTTTCTGCACTGGACGGGACTCGCCGGGCGCGAGCACTGCTGGCTTTGGGTTCGGGTTGGTCACAAACCGATGCTCTGGCTGTTTGAGCCGGTCGACTTCTGGCACGCGAACCCAACGCTTTCGGAAGAACCCTGGCAGGATTTCATCGAGGTGCGGAGCAGCGCTTCGCCCGAGGCGCCGGTGCTGGATGATCCCGGCAGCCTGGCGGTGATCGGCGACCCGGCCCTGGTCTCCGGCCTGCCCGGAGACGCCAACCCGGAAGGACTGTTGCGGGACCTGGACGAAACCCGCGTGCGCAAGACCGGCTACGAAATTGAATGTCTGGCAGAGGCCAACAGGCGGGCCCTGGCGGGCCACGCCGCCGCCCGGGAAGCCTTCCTCGCCGGCGAGACCGAGTTTGATATCAGTCTGGCTTACCAGCGCGCCACCCTCCAGCGGGAGACCGAGGCGCCCTACCACAGTATCATCGGCCTGAATGAACATGCCGGTACCCTGCATTACCAGTACTACGATACCCGGCCGCCCGCTCAGCCCCGCAGCCTGCTGATCGATGCCGGGGTCCGTTTCCGTGGCTATTGCTCCGACATCACGCGCACCACGGCAGGGCCTGGCGAGCCGCATTTTGCGGCTCTGATTCAGGGGCTGGAGCAACTTCAGATCCGGCTTTGCGACATGGTGGCTGCCGGGGTCGATTACATCGATATCCATCGGAAGGCTCACCAGGGAATTGCCGCCCTGCTTTCGTCAGCCGGGCTGGTAAAAGGGATAGCCGATCAGGACATCGTTGACCGGGGCATCACCAGGGCCTTCTTTCCTCATGGAGTCGGGCATTTGCTGGGTGTTCAGGTACACGATGTGGCCGGCAAGCCAACGCCCGCGCCTACAGACGCACCGTTTCTACGCCTGACCCGCAGACTGGAGCCGGGGATGGTGGTGACCATCGAGCCGGGTCTGTACTTCATTCCCTCGCTGCTTGACCCCCTGATAGAAGGTGAGTTGGGCCAGTTTCTGAATCTGGAGCTGATTGACCGGCTCCGGGGCTGTGGCGGTATCCGGATTGAGGACAATGTGGTTGTGACCGACGCCGGACGACGCAATCTCACCAGGGAACAGACAACGGACTGAAACACTCCGTTGCACAAAATTGATACAAAGGGCTTGCAATTCCAGATGTGAATAACAATAATTCTTACTAACTATTACAGCGTTGGTGAGTCAATTTTATGTACGTCTGCCTTTGCCACGGGGTTACCGACCGGGAAATTCGCGAAGCGGCTGAAAACGGCGTGTCCTCCATGCGCCAGCTGGGTAAGGAGCTGGGTGTGGGCACCCAATGCGGTCGCTGCGCCTGCACCGCGCGGGAGATCCTTCGCGAGAGCCGTTCCACGGATTATCTGGCCCTTGCCAACCTGCTGGCCCAACCTGCCTGATAGTCATCCCCATTGCCAATTGCGACCTTTTTACAGGCGCGGTTTTTTATCTGCCCGTAACCGTCTATCCTTGTAATTTCAGGTAGCTAACACACAAGGAAAACGGTTATGAAAGGCGATAAAAAAGTCATCCAGTACCTCAATCGGGCTCTTGCCAACGAGCTGACTGCCATCAACCAGTATTTCCTGCATTCCAGAATGTACAAGGACTGGGGCATCACCAAGCTCGCCGACAAGGAATACGAAGAATCCATCGATGAGATGAAGCACGCTGACGAGCTCATCGAGCGCATCCTGTTCCTCGAAGGTCTGCCCAACCTGCAGGACCTGAACAAGCTGCTGATCGGTGAGAACGTGGAAGAGATGCTCCAGTGCGATCTGAAGCTGGAACTGGCCGGCCACGCCGATTACGTGGAAGCGGTTGCCTACTGCGATGAAGTGAAGGATTACGCGTCGCGGGAGCTGTTCCGCCGCATCCTCGAGAGCGAAGAAGAGCACATTGACTGGCTGGAAACCCAGCTTGAAATGATTTCCCAGATGGGTATCCAGAACTACATCCAGCTCCAGTCCGCCGCGGAGTAAACCCAGACAATGGACCTGTCCTGCTTCAAGGCATACGACCTTCGCGGTCGTGTGCCTGATCAGCTCAACCCCGTTCTTGCCGAGAAAATCGGCCGCGCCTACGTCGAAATCACCGGCGCCAGAAAAGTCATTGTCGGTTACGACATCCGCCTCTCCAGCCCGGACATTGCCGAGGCGCTCAGCTCGGGCCTGATGGCCGCCGGTGCCGACGTCTTCGACATTGGCCTGTGCGGTACCGAGCAGGTGTACTTCGCTACCAGCCACTACCAGATGGACGGTGGCATCATGGTCACGGCCAGTCATAACCCGAAAGACCACAACGGCATGAAAATGGTCGGGCCCGAATCGCGCCCCATCAGTTCCGACAACGGCCTGAACGATATCCGGGATCGAGTATTGGAGCCCTTCGCCGATGCCCCTGAGCAGGGCCGGTACGAGCCGCTGGAGGTGATGAGCGCCTACGTGGATCATCTCCTGGGCTACATTGATGCTGCCGCTCTCAGCCCCATGACCATCGTCTGCAACGCCGGTAACGGTGGTGCCGGCCTGGTGATCGACGAGCTTGAGCAGCACCTGCCCTTTGAATTCGTGAAAGTGCACCATCAGCCAGACGGCCATTTCCCCAACGGTGTACCCAACCCCATCCTTCCGGAAAATCGGGCGGCCACGGCCGATGCGGTGATCGAACAGGGCGCGGCCATGGGTATCGCCTGGGATGGCGATTACGACCGCTGCTTCTTCTTCGATGAAAACGGTCGCTTCATCGAGGGCTACTACATTGTCGGCCTGCTGGCGGACCAGTTCCTGCGCAAGACCGGTGGTGGCAAGGTGATCCACGACCCCAGGCTGACCTGGAACACCATTGATCTGGTGAAGGCCGCCGGCGGCCAGGCCGTCGAAAGCAAAACCGGCCACGCCTTCATAAAGCAGCGCATGCGCGACGAAGACGCGGTTTATGGTGGCGAAATGAGTGCCCACCATTACTTCCGGGACTTTGCCTACTGCGACAGTGGGATGATTCCCTGGCTGCTGGTTGCCGAACGCCTGTGCCAGTCCGGCCAGACTCTGTCGTCACTGATCGACGCCAGAATCGACGCCTACCCGGCCAGCGGAGAAATCAACCGCACCATCGACAATCCGCCCAAGGTCATCGCGGCGATCGAAGCCAAATACAGCGTTGGCGCCAAGAGCGTCAGCCATGTGGACGGCGTGAGCATCGAATTCGACGACTGGCGCTTCAATCTCCGGATGTCCAACACCGAACCGGTTGTGCGGCTGAATGTTGAATCAAGGGCGAATATTCCGTTGATGGAAGAGAAGACCGAAGAACTGTTGGCTGAAATGCAGAGACTGAACGAAGAGGGCTAGCACTGAAGCCCGAGACCGTGCCGAACGGTCTTGCGCCGAGGCGCCATGTCAGAGCCAATCGTTCAGCATAATGCCGATACCGAACCGCTGAATCCGGTGGTTATAGTCAATCAGGCTCTCCCCATAGCCGTTGTAATACTGGAAAAACCCCTTGACGGTATCCCCCATCGGAAAGCTGTACCCGAACTCCACCGACGTCTTGTTGTCGTCTGAGCGCAGGTTGTTCATCAGTCGAAGGGAAAATGTCCGGTCTTCGGTGAGTTTGTAGACCGCGTGGTAGTTGGCGTAGCCCAGATACCGATCAATATCCGAGTTATCGTCACTGCTGTTTTCCGGAATCCGGTACCAGGGCTGCACCATGAACAGCCACCGGTCATAGCTGTAGGCCGCGGTGCCGACAATCCGGTTCCAGCTGCGCGAGCGAGGCTCGGACTGGCCGTTGGACTGGTGATTGAAACCGATGGTCACCCCGTTAAGCCGCCCGGGGCCTACGTCCCAGTCGGCCTGGTAGCGCAGGAACACTTCCGGCTCATAATTGGTTTCCCGGAAAGGCGCGGAATCGTCCTGGTTGTAGACCTGCCAGAAGGAGGTCTGGGTGTAGCCAAACCAGAGGGTTGTCCGGTCATCCAGCAGACCGGTCAGCAAGGGTACCTTGAAACTGATCTGGTATTTCGCCTCTTCCCGCTCCAGGTCGTAGTCGTAGCCCGTGGTGCCCAGCCGTGGGCTGGAGGGTGTGGGATTGGGCTCCTTCACCCAGGTGGCCGGCAGAATATAGGTGGGCCGGTGCCCCACAAAGCTTCCGGAAAACGAGAATACCGCCTTTTCGGCGGCCACGTACTGTTCCATCAGGGCCGCCATCACGCCGGCGTCGGGATCGTCCGATGGCGTCCCGTTTGTGGTGTCTTCAAGGTCGCGCCCGTTGGGTGCCAGTTGCTCGGCCCGACGTTCTACGGCCTCACGAACCTGCTCGGGCGCCTCGGCCTGGCGGTCCTCCGGCGGGTAAAGGCTGTCGAAACAGGCGAGGCGCTGAATGCCGTCTTCAATCAGGGCGCACTGCTCGGGTGTGTGTATCGCCGTGCCCGGAGTTTCCTGCGCCAGGCCGACGGCCGGGACGGCCATAGCCGCTGCCATCGCGAGGTGTCCCACGGATCCGGCCCGCATGGGTGGTCGCTTCATGGTCCGGGTCTCCTAGGCGTCGGTGAGGCTGAACCAGGTGTTGGCAACGCCGTAGATCCAGACCCCGATCAGGGTCACGGCCAGAAGAGAAAAAATCAGTTTGTGTTTGAAGCGGTTGGCGCTGTCCGCCGCGGCCACCCAGCGCAGATACATCAGCCCGATGAAACTGAGAAACACCCCGAGGCTGGCCAGTGCGGGCACCAGCAACCACGCGGCACTGATGGTCTGGCCGTCGCTGGTCTGGCTTGAGAACCAGCCCATGGAGGCCAGCAGAATCGCCAGAGCCGAGAATTCAGCAATCAACAGGGGCTTTCGCAAAGGATGGGGCGACGCGGGGTCCGAATGGTTCATGACACGGTTCCTGAATAGTGTGAAATCGGCAAACCCCATGGTAACCGGATTGCCCTGGAAACACTCCTTCACTTACGAAATCGCAATCAAATCGGCTGAAAACCGACCGATGATTTTGCGGTTTGGTTTTTTTGCCAGGTTTCAATCGCTATAATGCGGCGACCGACGATTATAACGCTCAAATGCGAGGTGCATTGCGATGATGAAGAGAGTCCTGGCTGCTGTGCTGGTCCTGTCGGGCCTGACAGCCGGCGCCGTAATGGCAAGTGTCGAAGACGAAATCCGTGCCCGTATCGCGCCGGTTGGTGAAGTGTGCCTGCAGGGCGAGGAATGTGGCAGTGCCGCGGCACCCACCGAAACCGCCAGTGCGGGTCCCCGTTCAGGCAGCGAAGTCTACGACGCGGTCTGCATGGCGTGCCACTCCACGGGAGCCGCCGGTGCGCCCAAGATTGGTGACACCGCAGCCTGGGCTCCGCGCGTCGACAAAGGCCTGGAAACCCTGGTCAGCCATGCCATCAACGGCTTCAACGCCATGCCGGCCAAGGGCGGTTGTGCAAACTGTCCGGATGAAGAAATTCAGGCGGCCGTTGAGTACATGGTCGAAGAAAGCCAGTAACCGGCTGCACTCGCACGTGAAAGCCCCCGATTTCGGGGGCTTTTTGGTGCGCCCGGCACGGGCGCACTCCTGGAGGTGCAAGTCCTCCCGTGAGCTG
>NZ_JBHIXV010000003.1:0-177356 GCF_041984545.1 Marinobacter sp.
CTGACTGGCCAGCTGTGACTGGATCCACCAATCCCTGAACCTGTGCATTACCGGACCCACCGGGTGCGGTAAGACCTGGCTGGCGTGCGCCCTGGGCAACCAGGCCTGCCGGCAGGGGCTCTCGGTTCGCTACCTGCGGGTACCGCGCCTGTTCGAACAACTGCGCATCGCCCATGGCGATGGCAGCTATGCCCGGCTGATGAACCAGTTGCTGAAAACCGACCTTCTGATCCTGGACGACTGGGGCATGCAGAAGGTAACCGCGCAACAGCGACAGGATCTGATGGAAGTGATTGAGGACCGCCACGGCAGGGGCTCAACTCTCATTGCCAGCCAGTTACCAACGGAGCATTGGCACGATTACATCGGCTCCGCCACGCTCGCCGACGCCATCCTGGACCGGCTCCTGCACGGCGCTCACCGGCTCAATCTGAAGGGGGAATCACTGCGAAAAGCGAAAACACAAAAGACGGAATCGGTTGACCCATCGTGACCGCTCAGAGTACAAAATCGACTCCAGCGTGATGGCCGTGTGCAAATCGGTCACGATCCCCGGAATGACCGGTCACGTTCGCCGGAATACGCAGCCTGGTACAGGGCAGCGTCTGCACGCGCCAACCAGCTGTCGACACTTTCACCCGGCTTGAGCAGGGCCACACCGAAGGAGGCAGTGACCGTACCCCCAGGGTGCTTCATATACTTGCGCAGCACCTGTTGCAGGTTATTCATCACGGCTTTGAGACCAATCCCATCCACCCCGGGCAGCAGAAGCACAAACTCCTCGCCGCCAAACCGGAAAAGCTGATCCGATTTCCGCGTGTTCTGGGCCAGCAACGCCACCAGATCAACCAGCACATCGTCGCCGACGCCGTGGCCATGCTCATCGTTAATCTTCTTGAAATGATCGATGTCCAACAGCACCAGGGCATAGGGCAAACCGGTGCGCACGGAGTTGGCCACCGCCAGCTCCAGCTCCTCATCCATGGAACGGCGATTCTTGATGCCGGTCAGGGGATCAACCGTGGCCAGATGCTCCAGCCGCTCACGCTGGTTGTGATTCCTGTAGGCGAACACATAGGCGCAGGCACTGACAACCAGAGCCGTGGCAACGAAGGTCCACATGTGCACTTCCGAGCGAAACGCGCCGCCGTGGACCACGAGGGCAACCACAGACATAATATTGAGCACCACGGCAATGCGCGGGGTGGTCAGGAAGAAAGTGGTCACGAGGCACGGATAGAGCCAGAAAAGGCCCGGTTCGCCGACCACGGCTCCCACCGTCACCGCCCCGCCGCAGGCAATCAGGGCACAGACCAGACCGCTTCTGCGGGTGTCGCCGGTCATCCATGCATAGACGACAGAACCCGTGATACCCAGCAGAATCAGGGTATCAACAATCCCGGCCACCACGTTGCCCTGCAGGAATCGCATAACGGCAAACGGCGTGATGCCCAGTACCGCACTGGCACCGAGCAAGGTAATGATTGACAGTCTGAAATCGGTTTTCAGGCGGTAGAGCATTCAACTGGCTCGTCTGACAAAAGTATGATCTAGGATCCCAGAATAGCGGAAGAATTTTGAGCGGTCGTCAAAGCACTACGTTTTTTAACAATATTTGCCCAATCAGTTTACAGATCCCTATCAAGGAACTCCCGGAAGTTCTCGTCCAGGTCTCCCTCATACTGCTCCAACACGGCTCCCACATCTGCTGCAAGGACATCCAACAGCACAAAACTGTTAACGCCGGAGTCTTCCTTCTGGCCCGCCCGCAATCGTTTGCTCATCGCATGATTCAGTACACGAAGGTCTCGATAGATAGTCTGAAGGCCGTCCATGCTCCAATCTGCGACTTTGCCATGCTGGGCCCTGAGATACTGACCCACAAGGAAGGTACCAAAAACGCGAGTCAGCGTTTCGTCTGGATTGCTCAGAGGCAGATGAAACCGGGCCATGGGCCGAAGAATGGCTGTTACCGGGCAGCCAGAAAACGGCCCGATCAGACCCAGCAGCGAACCCATCGCTCTTTGCAGCGTTGTCTCCGCATGAATTTGCCGACCGCGAGTGCTGACTTCGAGAACAACAGCCTCGTGTGACGCTCGCAACGACGTCTGTTCAACAGGCTCTACCAGGGCAAGCGCGTAGGGGCAGTAACTATGGTCATCGGGCAAAAGCGGGCAGTGGCTGCACTGATGAAAATCCAGCTTCGCCCAATGCGGAATATCATTGGGCAGTGATGGTGCAGAGTCACACCCATCGGCATCAACGACATACCTCCAGGTCACCCCGTCCTGAAACAGAAACTGATACTCAACCGATGCTTTCGTCAAACCATCTCTCCTCCGCAATCCTTCAATTCGGGCGAAGTTACCTGATCAGGTCTACCTTACTCTGTGAGCCCCTGTAAACCCAGCGCCGGGCATATAACCTAACGCTGGAGAAAATATACATTTTTTTACGAGTCAAGGAATTCACACTAGATATACTTGAACTGGCTCACAAAAACGTTATTTGGATAGCATGTTTTGTTGGATCGCCGCCACCATGCCGACATTACTGCAGACAGTCATCAGGATCGAAAAATGTCCAAAGCAGCAAGCCCAGAATCCGAACAGGAAAGGATGAATGCCCAGCTCGAGCAGGCCAGGCGCCAACTGCTCCAGTCGGAAAAGCTCGCCGCGATTGGCCAGCTCGCTGCGGGCGTCGCCCATGAAATCAACAATCCGGTGGGGTATGTCTATTCCAACCTGCAGAGCCTAGAAAGCTACCTCACCGATCTGTTACGGCTGACCGACGCGATTGATAGCGCAGAATCCCTCGACAGCCTGAGGGCGATAAAACAGAGCATCGATTATGGCTTTGTCAGGGACGATCTCAAGGACCTGTTGGCCGAATCCCGGGAAGGCATTGAGCGAGTCAAAACCATTATCTCGGCGATGAAGGATTTCTCACACATTGAGGAGGAAGAGTTCAAGCCGGCGGATATTCAGAGGGGCATCGAAACCACGCTGAACGTGGTGAATAACGAACTGAAATACAAAGCCGACGTCGTCCGGGAATTTGGCGAGCTTCCTCCGGTGGAATGCATCATCTCCCAAATCAACCAGGTGGTTATGAACCTGCTCGTGAATGCAGCCCATGCCATCGATGATTTCGGAAAAATCCATATCCGCACACGTGCCGAGGGTAGCAGCGCCGTCATAGAAATTGAAGACACCGGCAAAGGCATTGCGCCAGAGAATATGAACCGGATCTTCGAGCCTTTCTTTACCACCAAGCCGATCGGCAAGGGCACGGGGTTGGGGCTTTCGCTGTCATTCAACATCATTGAAAAACACAATGGCCACATTGAGGTCGACAGCCAGCCCGGCAAAGGTACCTGTTTCCGAGTCACCCTCCCGGTCAAACAGCCCACGATATCCGAAAACGAACGATCATGAGCGCATCGGAATCTCGGCCCGAAGAGGCGGCAGACGCCAAACCTGCTACAGCAAGGCTGCTGATGGTAGACGACGAGGACAATATTCTTCGCAGCCTGAAACGGGTTCTGCGCAAGGAGCCTTATGAGTTGACCACGGCGGGGTCGGGAGAGGAAGCGTTACAACTGCTGGAAAGCCAGCGGTTTGACCTGGTGATTTCGGATGCCCGGATGCCCGGCATGGATGGGCCCACCCTGCTGGCCAACATCAGGAAACGATTTCCCTGGTGCATCCGCATTCTCCTGACCGGCTATGCGGACATCAATTCAACCATCGCTGCGATTAATGATGGGCAAATCTATCGTTACATCAGCAAGCCTTGGGATGATGATGAACTCCGACTGATTCTCCGTCAGGCCCTGGCCTTTCAGCAATCCGAACGCCGGCGGCTGGCGCTTGAGAAGCTGACACGAAAGCAGAACCGGGACCTGAAAGAACTGAACGCCACCCTCGAGGAAAAGGTTCGTGACCGAACCGCAGAACTCAAGGAAACCGCCGACATGCTCGACCTGGCGTATCAGGAGCTTCGCCAGAGCTATGTGACAACCACGGAGGTGTTCTCCTCCCTGATCGACAAACGACTGCCTGCGAACCGCCAGCCCAATACCAAGGTGATCGCCCTGGTGAAAGCCTTCGCCGACTATCACAAACTGGATGAGGAACTGACCCGAAACCTTACCATGGCGGCAGCCCTCTACAATCTTGGCAAGCTCAGTTGGCCGGATGAGCTGTTTACCGCGCCGTCAGATCTGCTCACCAAAGACCAGAGGCTGGAGTATATGAAATATCCGGTGGCCGGCGAGCAGTTGTTGATGGCACTCGAACCACTACGGGATACCGCCAAAATCATCCGCCACCACCAGGAGAAGTGGAATGGCTATGGCGTGCCCGACCGACTGGCGGGAAAGGATATTCCACTCGGGTCCCGCATCCTGAGGCTGGCGGTAGACTTCATTGAGCTGCAGTTCGGGCTGATTCTGGAACGGCGGGTGCCCAGGGATAATGCCATCAAACTTATCAAGCGCTACCGGGACCGGCTTTACGATCCGGAAGTGGCCGATCAGTTTCTCGAAATGGTGCTGGAAGTGGCCCCGGACATCGACCACGAAGATCCGGATGTTCTGGTGTTAGACACGCTGAGACTGAAGCCTGGGATGGTTCTCGCCCGAAACCTGTATGCCGCATCGGGCATGCTGCTGTTAAACGAGGGCAAGGTACTCACCTCCCTTCTCATCGATAAACTTGCAGCCTTTGAAAAAGGCGAACCGGACGGGCACCGCTACACTCTCTATGTGCATCGCCCGGACGAAGAAACGGAGAGCACCCAATGATCAAGATCCAGCTAGTGGACGACGAGCCAAACATTCTCAGCGCCCTACGAAGGCTCCTCAAGCCCCAGGGCTGGGAAATTCACACCTACGACACGGTGGAATCAGCCCTCGGCGGTCTGCTTGAACACGACTTCGCCGTCATCGTGTCGGACTACCAGATGCCCACCGCCGATGGCGTCACCTATTTACAGTTTGCCAAGCAACGGCAACCGGATGCCATGCGACTTGTGCTGAGCGCCCATGGCGATCGCAATTCCATGATCAAGGCAATCAATCACGCAGAAGTGTACCGCTACCTGTCCAAGCCCTGGGATGACTACGAGGTGGTGGCGTCCATCAAGTCCGCTATCGACCTGTATCAGTTGAAAGTGGAAAACCGGCAGTTACGGGAGGAAGTGGATACCCAGAAGGCCATGCTCCGGGTCCGTGAGGAGGAACTGTTGCGACTGGAATCCGAAAATCCCGGGATTACCCGCGTGCATCGCGACGCCGACGGATCGGTACTCATCGTTGACCCGGACTGAAAAAGCGACGATCCATGCCTGATTTTCAAGTAGACGACAACAAGCTGACGCTCAAGGTTGTATTCTATGGCCCGGCCCTTAGCGGCAAGACCACCAACCTGATGCAGCTCCATTCCCTGCTGAATCCCCAGCGCAAGGGCGAGCTTATGGTGCTGGAAACCCGGGACGACCGCACCCTGTTCTTCGACATGTTGCCCATCGGACTTCGCGGCCGTTCCGGGTTGGATCTGCGCCTGAAACTTTATACGGTGCCCGGCCAGGTTCAGCACGACAGCACTCGCAAGGCGGTGCTTTCGAGAGCGGATGGTGTGGTCTTTGTGGCCGACTCACAACCTTCCCAGCAGGATAATAACGCCACGGCATTCGGAAACCTTGAAGAAAACCTGGAAAAGGTCGGCCTCGACATTGACACCCTGCCGCTGGTGGTTCAGTTCAACAAACGGGACATCCCCGGGGTTATCGGTGAACAGGAGCTCCAGACGCGCTGGGCGGCGACTCCCTGGGCGCCATTGATGATGGCCTCTGCGCTCCGAGGTGAAGGGGTGATCGAGACCTTCAGAGTGCTTCTGGATCGCCTGTATTCTTTCGCGGATCGTGAATGTCACCTGGAACAACAACACGGCATCAGCCGGGAGACCTTCGTAGAGGGCCTGAGCGCCGGTTATGGGGAGCGCCATGCGGAGCTTTGAAGACGACCCCACCCTGAAAGACCTGCTCGCGTCCGATCAACTGGATCGTCTGAACAGTCTCCTTACCAACCTGTGCAGCGAACCGGTTCGGTTAAGTGAGGAGGCATCGGAAGGCTCGGTACCGGTGGAGTTCAACCTGGAGACCATCGGGTGGTTGTCCGGCGGTTCCGTCCAGCAGCGGCATGCGGCCGCAAATCTGGTGAGCTTCATCATGATGTTCGTGGCGAAATACCGACTGGCGGCAAATCTCCACCACGACACCACAGAAGCCAGCTACGCCGAGCTTCAACGCCAGAATGACGCCCTGAAAGCCTCGGAAGCCCGTTACCGGGAGCTATCCGAGCAACTTCAGAACAGGGTTGATGAACAGGTCCGCGTTATACAGAAGAACCAGCAGGAACTCTTTGAAAGCGCACGATTGCGATCGGTAGGGCAACTTGCCGCGGGCGTAGCTCACGAGATCAACAATCCGATCGGATTCATCAGTAGCAACCTCCGGGTCGCCGAGGATTACCTGGAGGACCTGGGCGCAGCAATACCTGGCACACCCGCAAATCGGGAGCTCCTGGATGACTTCCGGGATTTGCTCGCTGAATCCGTTGAGGGTACCAGCCGTGTCGCACGCATCGTCGCGGACCTGAAAACCTTCTCCAGCATTGATCAGGCGGACTACTCCCTGTGCAACATCAATGATCTTCTGCACAGTGCAATTCATCTGGTGCAGACCGAATTCAGTCACACCCTTCGGATTTCTGAACGCCTGGCCGAATTGCCACCCATCGAAGGCCACCCCGCCCGGCTGTCACAAACCTTTTTCAATCTGCTGGACAACGCCGCCCAGGCGATCAGGGATTCGGAGCAGGATCCGGCAAAGGGGCAGATTGTTGTCCAGTCAAAGCGTGAGGGGAACTCCATCCAAATCATTATTCAGGATAACGGCTGCGGCATTCCGGAGACTGATCGGCCCCGCATTTTCGATGCTTTTTTCACCAGCCGGCCGGTAGGCTCGGGCACAGGTCTTGGGCTAACGGTGGCACGAGATACTGTGAGGGCCCACGGGGGGCAGATTTCCATCAACAGTCGGCCCGGCACCGGCACCCGGGTAACGCTGGACCTGCCCACCGAATCCACAGGGGGCAATCATGGCTAAGCGCTACGCGTCGCTCTTCCACAGTGAGACAGCCGAGACCAGTTCTGACCGTGCACCAGAGTCAAAGAAGGCCCCGTACAGGCTCCTGCTGGTAGATGACGAACCCAACATTCTGACATCCCTACGCCGTGTGTTTCAGCGGGAAAACTACGAGCTTCTGTTTGCCCGTAGCGGCGAGGAAGCACTGAGAATCATGCAGAAACAGCCAGCAGAGCTGATCATGACCGATTTCATGATGCCGGGCATGAACGGCAGTGAATTACTCCGGGAGGTGCGCGAACGGTGGCCGCAGACCATTCGTATCATGCTGACCGGACACGCCAATACCGACGCCGTCATGGGATCGATCAAGGATGGCGCGGTATATCGGTTCATCCTGAAACCCTGGAACGATGATGACATCCGGCTCACCATCGCACTGGCGCTGGAGCAATACGAACTGATCCAACGAACCCGTGCGCTTGAACAGCAAACCCAGAAGCAGAGCCGGGATCTGGAGACCATCAGCAAGCTGACCGCGACGAATCGCAGCCAGCTCGCCATTTTGCTGCACAAGAAAGGCTGGCTGAATCCACAGCAGATCCAGCAGCTACACCGGGAAATGCAAAGCCAGAAAACTCCCGTGGTCCGGCAGTTGCTGAAGCACGAATGGGTCGATTTTCGAAAGGTGTTTGAGCTGCTCCGGGACGAAATGCTCTTCGAAGAGATTGATCTGAGGGAGTTCCAGCCCGATCCGAGCCTGCTGTCATTGGTGCCTCAGAAGATCTGTACCCGCCAATTGGTACTGCCGCTGCGCACGAGCGGCCAGCGCCTGCGCCTTGCCATGGTCGACCCGATGGACATCAACCTGATTGATGAACTGGGCTTTATGACCGGTTACACCATCCACCCCCTGCTCTGTGAGACCTCACAGATGCAAGCCAAGCTTGCTGAGATATTTGGTGAAGGAACCGACCTGGACGACATTACCACCAAGGTAGGTACCGACGATCCCTACGAAGGGATCGAGATTGTCCTGGACGAGGACTCCGATCAGGAGTCGCTTGAGCAGTTACTGGGAAGCTCTGAGGAGCCGCCTGCAATCCGACTGGTCAATGCCATCATTCTGGAGGCCCTACGGCTGGGCGCCAGCGACATACACGTGCATCCTCGTACGAAATCACTGGTTGTCCGCTACCGGATTGACGGCGTACTGCAGGACAAAATCCACATTCCCACCAATCTGTTGATGTCGGTCGTCTCAAGGATCAAGGTGATGGCAGAACTGGACATCACTGAACGCCGCAAGCCGCAAGACGGACGGATTACCGTCAAGACGCCCATGCGAATTGTGGATCTTCGGATCTCCACCCTGCCAACGATAAATGGCGAAAAAGTGGTGATGCGGGTCCTGGAAAGACAGTCCTCTGCCCAATCCCTGGGCGATCTTGGCCTCTCGGAACACAATCTCAAAAGGCTGATGCATGTGGTCGCCAAGCCTCAGGGCATCATTCTGGCCACAGGTCCGACTGGCAGTGGCAAGACCACGACCCTGTATGCATTGCTGCAGCATAACGCCTCACCAGAGCGTAACTACGTAACGATTGAAGACCCCGTGGAATTTCACGTGGACATGGCGGGCCAGGTACCCGTTAAAGAACGAATCGGTCTCAACTTTGCCAGCGTTCTTCGGGCGATACTCCGTCAGGATCCGGATGTCATCCTGTTGGGCGAGATCCGGGATGAAGAGACCGCCGATGTCGCTTTCCACGCGGCGATGACAGGGCACCTCGTATACTCGACACTGCACACGAGCTCAGCGGCGGCAACCGTCGCACGCCTGCTTGATCTTGGACTGAAGCCCTTTGTGCTGGCTTCTGCCCTGGAGGCCATCATTGCACAGCGTCTGGTCCGGCGCATCTGCACCCATTGCCGGGAGCAGACACCGCCGCCTTTTGACGTTCTAAACCAGTTGGGCCCTCAATTTCAAAGCCCCGATCTGGTGTTTTATCGTGGCCGGGGATGTGAGAAATGCCACAAAGGCTACAAGGGGCGTGTGGCCATCCACGAAGTACTTACCATGAACGAAGATCTGCGCATTGCGATTACCGAGGGGGCCAGCGCCATGCAGATCGAAACCATTGCCAGGGAGCAGGGCATGCAGGTGCTGCTGGACGACGCCCTCGAAAAATTGCGGGCTGGGCTGACGACAGCGGACGAAGTGCTGCGGCTCCTCGGGCCACAGGTGCTGAATGATTAGCACCCGAAACCGGGAGATCTTCTGGTTTTGCCTGGCTCTGGCCCTGGCAATCTCGCTGGCGTCGGTGGGCGCCATCATCCTCTATGATTTCTTGAGCGGCGGCCCCGACACGCCGGGCAGGATATCCCTGCATCCCGGCAGTGGCGTTCTTTCGCTACTGCTGAGCGCAACCTTTCTGGCGCTCCTGTTCCAACGCCCCAGACTATCCACCACGACAGCAATCCTCGGCCTTGTGACCGCCCTGGTCATGGGAAGCATGCCGTTTTGGCCGGTCTCCCGGGATCTCTCAGCCATCGCGATCACCCCTGCCTTGCTTCTGGTCACCCTACTCATTTTTTCGAGTGCTCTGGCTGCCATGCACTCTTCGAAGGGATGGCGCGTCGGCCTGATTGCTATGCCCGTCGTGTTCAGCATTGGCCTGTTTTCGCTACTATCCCGCTGGCTCCCCCAAACCGACGGTAGTGGGATTGGCAGTCTTTCCGAATCCTCTGTGGTGATCAGTCCATTGATGATGCTGATCGGTCTGACCCTGCCCTTTCTGCGCCGGGTATACCACCGGGATATTCCCGTTGATTCCCGAGTACTCATCCTGCTCGGTGTACTGGGTATTTTCGCCACCACCATGACCTGGCATGTCATGCGGCTCCAGCATAGCGAAAACCTGATTACGAGGGCTGAGAGCCAGTCCGCGCAGCTCGCAGCGAGCACTGCCTCCGCCTTTGCCATAAAACTGGCTCTGATCCGGCGGTTGGCGGAGCGTTGGGAACTGTCAAGCACCGCCCCCTCGGAATTACTGTGGCAGCTTGAAGCCAGCAGTTACCTCCGAGACTTCCCCGAGTTGAAAGTGATAGCGCTTCTCGATAATCGGTTGACTCACATACGCATTGAATCCAGAACACCGGAATACCGTTATCTGCTCGACAGTTTTTTTGCGGACGCGAGGGCGAGGAAATGGCTGAGCCACACGATTGAGTCCAACAGGCCCCACCTGAGCGAGCCGATAGAAGACAGACAAGGCAGCGCTCATGCCATCATCTCGGCTCCCGTTACACCCCATGCTGGGGACTCCCGGGTAGTGATTGCAGTGGTCAATCTACAGAGTGTGTTCGAAGAACTTTCTCTGCCTTTCGGTGGCAATATCGAACAGGCAGTGTTCCACGAGCATAAGAAGGTGTTTGACTCTTTACCGAGGCTAACCGAATCGAACAAGGTTCAACTCACAGCGGCGATTGTGGAGTCGCACCACGACCATGATTGGCGGATTGAAAGCTATATCGCCAAAGGAACGTTGGCAACTGACCAGCTTTATCTGCCACCCCTGATTCTCTTCGGCGGAATCGGGCTGACCTTCCTTGTCATGCTCAGCCACCTTTTCTGGCGTGAATCCGAACGCCGCTCCATGGTGTTGAGTGACCTAAACAACACCCTGAACCATCATCTTGAGCAGGAGCGAAGCCTTCGAAAGACCAACGACCGGATCATGCAGTTTTCAAAAGATCTTCTTTGCTCTATCAGCCCAGCAGGTCGCTTCCTTGCGGTCAGCCCAGCCAGTCGGGCAATGCTCGGCTACGAACCAGAAGAACTGCAAGGCAGGCACTACGGCGCTCTATTGGCGCCCGAGGATCGAGACTCAACGGTAGAAGAATTCCAGAGGCTGGCCTCGGGCCAGCGCGACACATCCACGGGCTTCCGTACAAGGCTTCGGCACAAAGACGGTCACACGGTAACCGTGTCCTGGACCGCTGAATGGTCAAAGGAAGACCACGCAATGTTCTGTGTCGGCCGGGATATAACCGACGAACTGGTGGCTGAAACCCTTTCCCGGGAGCGGGATCAGTTTTTCTCCCTGTCTCCGGACATGTTCTGCATTGTCGATCTGAACAGTCACTTTTTTGAGATGAACCTCACCTTCCTGGAAACGCTTGGGTATACCCGCGAGCAGTTGTTGGGCACCTCGTATATGCAGCTCATCCACCCCGAAGATCATGAAAAAGTCGTGAGTGCCGTCAACTCTCTGACCGAAGGTAACACTGTGCAGGACCTTTCCGTCAGGGCCCTGGATGCCCGTTCCGACGTACACTGGCTTCAGATCAATGCGATCCTGAGCGCTGATGACCTCATCTACGTAGTCGCCAGAGATATCACAGATGCACTCGAAACCCAGGAGCGTCTGGCTCAAAGTGAAGCGCTGCTGAGGATTGCCGAGAAAACCGCCATGATCGCGGGATGGAACCTCGATATTTCCTCCGGCAAGCTCACCTGGACTTCCGCCATGTTCGATATTTTCGAAGTCCCTGAAGACGCGGAACCGGACCTTGATACAGGGCTGGGCTGGTGCACCGACACGTCCCGAGAAAGCCTTACCGCGGCAATCGAGCTGTGCATCAGCACCGGCATCCCTTTCGACGAGGAAGTACAGTTCCGAACGCTTGGCGGAAGGCTCCGCTGGGGTAGGGCTATTGGCCATGCTGTCAAAGACGAGACCGGCAGAATCGTGCGATTACAGGGCGGTTTTCAGGATATCACCGCATCCCGGCAAACAATGGACCAGATCAGACGCTACGCCGAGCGCCAGGCGGTCATCTTCGAGAGTATCACCGATGCTTTCTTCACAGTGGATAGGGACTGGCGCTTTACCTATGTGAATCGGCGATCAGAGGAAATTCTGCAAAAACCCCGCGAAGAGCTGCTCGGCCACAGCCTTTGGGAGATGTTCCCGGCGGCCGTTGGCTCTGAAATCGACCGGCAATATCGATACGCCATTGAAACCGGCGAATCGGTGTTCTTCGAAGCCTACTACGAGCCTCTCGATAATTGGCTGGAGATCAGCGCCTACCCCTCCGAAGAGGGCCTCGCGGTTTATTACCGCAGCATCCGTGAGCGGAAAGAGGCCCAGATGAGGCTTGAAGCGACGATGGAAGAGCTGGAGAGAAGCAACCGGGACCTACAGGATTTCGCTTTTGTTGCGTCCCATGATCTTCAGGAGCCCCTCAGAAAAATCCGAACCTTCTCGGATCGACTGCTGGTGAAGTCCAACCAGCTTGGTCCTGATGAACAGGATTACCTGAGGCGAATGCAATCCGCGGCTGCACGGATGCAAGCGCTGATCTCAGACCTGCTCACTTACTCCCGGGTAACCACTCGCGCAAAAATGTTCGAGGAGTGCGACACTCATGCCATTTTTCAGGGCGTTCTTCAGGACATGGAAACGTCCATTGCCAATGAAAAGGCAATAATCGAAATAGCTCCGTTACCCTTGATCCTTGGCGACGAAAGCCAGTTAAGGCAGGTTTTCCAGAACCTGCTCAGTAACGCCTTGAAATTCCACGAGCCAGGCAAGCCACCCAGGATTATGGTCTACCCTGAAGAGGTAACGTCCACTTCGTGGGTTATGGTGGTGAAAGACGATGGCATCGGTTTCGATCAGAAGTACGCCGACAAGATTTTTCATCCGTTCAAGCGCCTCCACAATCGGGACACTTATGCGGGTACGGGGATCGGCATGGCTATTGTCAAAAAGATCCTGGACCGTCATGGTGCGGATATTAGCGTCTCCAGCGCTGCCGGAGAGGGCACCACGTTCCGGATCCATTTCCGCCACCGGGGCTCGCGCAAGGAGGCGAACCATGGCCGCTCTTGAAAAGCGCCCCTACGTACTGATCGCCGAAGATGACCCCGACGACCGAGAGCTTCTCAAGGAGGCTTTTGCCGATCGCTGCCGGGACTGTGATTTGCAGTTCGTTCAAAACGGCGAGGAGTTGCTCGACTTTTTGGCAACTCGGGCCCAGAAAGGCACGGTCGCGACCGGTTACGTTTTTCCACACCTGCTTTTGCTCGATCTCAACATGCCCCTCAAGGATGGCCGCGAAGCCTTGTTGGCGTTAAAGGCAGACGAGCAGTATGCGGCCATCGACATCGTTATCCTGAGCACCTCGGAGAGCCCTGAAGACCGAGTGTTCTGCATGAAACATGGCGCCAGGGAGTACCTGATCAAACCTCCGGGCTACACCCAACTGCTGGAACTGGTCGCTCGCCTGTCGGTGTACCTGCGACCTGAAAAACACGAACCATATAAACCCGAGCATCATGAGTAGCAAAGACCCTATTCTCCGAATCCTGCTGGTTGAGGATGACGAAGACGACTTTCTGATTACCCGGGACCTGCTTGTCGAAGCAAGCCCGGTCCCCATTGAGCTGAATTGGCGCAACAGTCTCGACAGCGGCATTCAGGCGCTGCACGAGTTGTCCATCGACGTGGCACTGGTCGATCTCTTACTTGGCCCCGACTCAGGGCTTGATCTGATCCAATATGCACGAGACGAGGGCATCACCACTCCCTTCATTCTTCTGACCGGCCAGGGCCAGAAGGAGCTGGATGCCAGAGCCGTGGCACTGGGGGCTGCCGACTACCTCACCAAGGGAGAGACAGACAGCCATACTCTTTTACGAAGCATCCGTTATGCCATAGACCGGGCACAGGCCAATGAGAATCTGGCCAGCAGCGAGGCGCATTACCGGCTGCTGTTCGAGAACAATCCGGCGCCCATGTTCCTCGTTGCACCCGACGAGGACACCATACAATCCATGAATCACTCTGCCAGGGAACTTTATCAATTTCCCGCTGATGACCTGATCGGTAAACGCTGGGGAACCCTGCAGAGCCCTGACAATGACCTGCCGACGCATCTACATGGTCTTGTTCTGCGGAAGCATGGCACGCTTGAACATCACCGGACCCGGGACGGTCGAAACCTGTATGTTGAGGTTTTGTCCGAAGAGATTGTCATCAATCATCGAAACCTGGTCCTGCGGATGTTGACGGATCTGACGGAACAGATCGCCAGCAGCCAGAAACTTCGTTTGCTTCAGCGCTGCATTGAGTCCAGCTCCAATGGCATTGTGGTGTCGGATGCACAGCAACCGGATTTTCCACTGGTTTACGTCAATCCAACCTTTGAAAAAGTCACCGGTTATTCCAAAGAAGAAGCGATTGGCAGGAATTGCCGATTCCTTCAGGGCTCGCCTCCAGACCCTGACAACGCGCAGGCACTAGCGGAAATCCGCGACGCCCTCGACGGTGGGCGGGAGGTCGTCGCGGTGCTCCGCAACTACCGGAAGGACGGAACCCCATTCTGGAATGATCTTTATTTGTCGCCCGTCAAAGACGAAGAGGGGCTGATCACTCACTATGTCGGCGTGCAGAACGACATATCCGAGCGCAAGTTTGTTGAGAGCGAACTTGCCTACAACGCGAGCCATGACGTTTTGACCGGTCTCCCGAACCGGACACTTTTGGAAGATCGCCTTGTCCAGGCATGCCAACTTGCACAACGTTATCAACGGTTTGTTGGGGTGCTTTTTGTCGATCTTGACGGATTCAAGCTGATCAACGATTCCCTCGGACATCGGATTGGAGACCAGATCCTGGTGGAAGTCGCCCGCCGGCTGAAAGATATGGTGCGGTCCGGCGATACAGTCTCACGCATCAGTGGTGATGAGTTTGTCCTCGTTCTTCCTGACATCGCCCAGGTCAACGACATCATCGGCATCGTCGAGAAGGCCCAGTCGGTACTTGGCGCTCCTTACAGACTGGCCAATGACACCCTTCATCTGACGGCCAGCATCGGAATTTCAGTAACCGATGGTTCAATTGGAGAACCCATGGAACTGATCCAGCAGGCGGATCTGGCCATGTACAGTGCCAAACAGCTCGGCCGCAATACCTACCAATGGTTCGCCGAACAACTGAACGCCTCTGCAAGCTATCGGGTCAAGCTCCGGAATGAACTACAGGACGCGATTGATAACGACAGTCTCGCGGTCTTTTACCAACCGGTCGTCGATTCCCGCTCGGGCCAGGCACGCTCCGTGGAAGCGCTGGTACGCTGGGAACACCCCTCCAGGGGGCTTGTTTCTCCGGCGGATTTTATCTCGCTGGCAGAAGATACAGGACAGATTATTGCCCTGGGCAAACAGGTGCTGCGCAAATCCTGCAGAGATATGGTGACCCTTCGGGCTTCTGGATTCAGGGACTGCCGTGTGGCGGTCAACGTATCGCCCATACAGATTCGCAAAGGGGACTTTGTCGGGACAGTGCGTGAAGCTCTTACCGACTCGGGCCTGCCACCGGAAATGCTGGAACTGGAGATCGTTGAATCGGCAGTGCTCCAGGACACTGATCAAGTCTTCAGCGTCCTGCATGAGCTCCGAAATATTGGAGTTCGACTCGCCATCGATGATTTTGGCACCGGCTTTTCCAGCCTGAGCTATATAAAACTCATGCCTGCGAACAAAATCAAAATAGACCGCACATTCATCACCGATGTCATCCAGAATCGAAGCGATGCCGCTATAACCCAGGGTGTGATTTCCATGGCCCACCATCTCGGCCTGGAAGTGGTTGCCGAAGGTGTTGAAACAGAGGCCCACGCTGCTTTTTTGAGAAAGCACCAGTGTGATCTGCTTCAGGGGTTCGCCTTTGCCAGACCGATGCCCTTTGAGGACCTCAAAACCTATATGGCCCAGTCTGGTGTCAGGCCGACAGATTCAAGAGAACTCCAAGATCAGGGCCAGGAAACGCTGCTGCTGCTTGATGACGAGGAGAATATTCTGCGCGCACTTGTGCGAGTTTTCCGAAGAGACGGCTATCGCATACTCTCCACAACGAGTATCAGCGAAGCCTTCCGGTTGCTGGCAGAAAATGAAGTGCAGGTGATTGTTTCAGACCAAAGGATGCCCGAAATGTCCGGTACTGAGTTCTTTAGTCAGGTAAAAGCAATCCATCCGGATACGGTTCGAATTGTTCTGTCCGGATACACAGACCTGAAATCGGTAACGGATGCCATCAACCAGGGCGCCATCTACAAGTTCCTGACCAAGCCCTGGGATGATAAACAGATACGTGAGCACATCCAGCAGGCATTTCAATACCATGCCGCCATGCGTTCCTCCTGAGACCATGGCAGGAGCGGCCCGCGTTGACTGGAGTTAAATCCGGGTTCAGGGGTAGACTGTAGCGACCATAAGCAGTATTCAGGAAACATTGATTTGAACGACCTCGTCCGAATTGCTCCCGGCGCCCTGACCATTGGCCGCCCATTGCCCTGGACCGTTTATGATACCGACGGCAATGTATTGCTGCGCCAGGGCTATGTGATTCAGACCAATTCCCAGCTGGAGCAGCTGTTCGAGCGGGGCCGGTTCAAGCCCCGGAAAATCGAACGGCCCCAGGAGGAAGTGTTCGAGGACAACCGGGAACGCAATCCCTTTGCCGACTACCCGGATCTGCTCCAGGCGCTGGAAACAACACTGAACGCCATTACCGAAGGCGATCCCTCGGCCCAGAAGCGGCTGCTTGGCCTGGCCCGGATGGTGGAACGCTCCTGCACCGAATCGCCAGAGGCGACCCTCGCATTGGTGCACCTCTACTCCATCGGGCCGGTGATCTACGAACAGATCCTGTTCTACGCCATTCTGTGCCAGTTCGTCGGTCGCCAGTTCGGGCTCGAGGAAAAACGCATCAGTGTGCTGACAGCCGCCGCCTTAACGGCCAATCTGGCGCTGGTGCCCATTGCCGACAAGCTCAACGCGTCCAACACCATTCTTAACGAAGAACAGCGCGGGGTGATCCGACGGCATCCGCACCGAAGCATCCAGGCCCTGCGCGATGCCGGCATCGACAACAAGCTCTTGCTGACCATCATCGCCCAGCACCACGAACAGGCCGACGGCAGCGGCTACCCAAAGGGTCTGAGCGGTACCGAGATCCGGCCGGAAGCAGAGATTCTGGCCCTGGCCGAACGCTACGTGGCCATGATCACCAAGCGGGCCTACCGCAACCGGATGAACATCGCCCAGGCCCGCAAACTGATCGCCAACCTGGCCGACGGCAAGTTCCGCCCGGCTATCCCGAAGGCGCTTCTGCAGGTGTTGGGGGAGTATCCGCCCGGCGTTCTGGTGCGGCTGGAAAACAACGAGGTGGGCGTGGTCACAAAACGACCGGTGCGGGCCCGTGGCCCCTTCGTCAAAGCCATCTTCGGCCCTCGTGGAAATCGCTACACCGGTACCTTTGAGCGCGACACCAGCCTGCTGGAGTTCAATATCCGGGCCCTGGAAGAGCCCGAGATCATGCCGTCCATGGACTTCAGCCTGGTATGGGGCTTCGGTTCCTGACGTCGCCTCTACAACCCCAGCGCCCGGGCATGATGTTGCAGATGATCCTCGATGAACGACGCGATGAAGAAGTAGCTGTGGTCATACCCACGGTGCATGCGCAGGTTGATGTGATGGTGAAACTTCTCGCAGACATCCGCCAGGGCGTCCGGGTTTAACTGGCTGTCCAGGAACTCGTCGGCCGTGCCCTGATCCACCAGCAGCGGCAGTCGCTCACGGGCGGTGGGGATCAGCAGCGTGGCATCCCATTCTTCCCAGCTTCGCGGGTTGTCGCCCAGGTATCCCTTGAACGCCTTCTGGCCCCACGGACACTCGGTAGGATTGGCAATGGGCGCGAACGCCGACACCGATGCATAACGCCCCGGATTCTTGAGGGCACAGATCAGCGCCCCGTGACCACCCATGGAATGCCCGCTGATGGCGCGCTGATCGGTCACCGGCAGCTCGTTCTCAATCAGCTGCGGCAGCTCCTTGACCACATAATCGTACATCCGGTAGTGAGGCGCCCACGGCTGTTGCGTGGCGTTGATGTAGAACCCGGCGCCGGTTCCGAAATCATAGCTGTCGTCCTCGCCGGGCAGGTTCAGGCCCCGGGGGCTGGTGTCCGGGCACACAATCGCCAGGCCCAGCTCGGCCGCCTTTTTCTGGGCACCGGCTTTCTGCATGAAATTCTGGTCTGTGCAGGTCAGGCCCGACAGCCAGTACAGCACCGGTACCGGTCGGGCCCTGGCGCCTACCGCACCGGGCGGCAGGTACACCGCAAACTCCATGTCGCATTCGAGGGTCGCGGAGGTGTGGCGATAACGCCGGTGCTCACCATCGAAACAGACGTTGGTGGATAAAAGTTCCATAGTGTCCTCAGTCGGTGAATGGGAAGTGGATCAATCCTCGGCGCTGGCGTACCTGGGCAGCTCCAGGCCACAACCGGTGCGCGCCAGTTCCGACAGGATAGCGGTACGAGTAACAATGCCCACCAGTTTGCCGTGATCCACAACGGGATACACTTTCGGTTTGCCCGCCCCCAGGTTCTGGGCCAGATCCACCACCGCCAGTTCCGGAGAAATGGTCAGCGGTTTCCGGAACATGACGTCGTCAACAATCGGTTCGCCCTCGCTGTGGTAACTGCTGACCAGCAATGAGTGAATGCAGTCCTGTTCGGAGACAAACCCCAGTACCTGCCGTTTGTCGTCCACCACCGGCAAGCCGGTCACGTGGTTGTGCAGCAGGGTTTTAACCACGGAGGTCAGCGGGGTACCGCACCGGATCGGCTCGATGTGGTTCCACATGACATCAGAGACCTTGAGCGAACGCATGGGCAGAGTCCCTCCCATTGATGAATGTTGCTGCGGCCCGAATGTTCCCGACCGCCTTTGCTATAAACATAGGCAATCCTCAGCTGATACACCACTTTTCGCCGACTGTCAGTTTACAAGGCAAATTATCTAATTAAACTCAAAGGGTTATCCCCAACAGGGGCTCACTATCAAACCCATCCATGGCACATTCAGGGAGACCCCATGGAAGCGATATCCGCATTTGTAGGCGAAATAAACGGACTGGTCTGGGGCCCGCCCATGCTGGTCATGATTCTGGGCGTCGGCCTGTTCCTGAGCATTGGCCTGAAATTGATGCCCATCCTCAAACTGGGCGCCGGTTTCCGGCTGATGTGGAGCGGCCGGGCCCGGGGCGATGCCTCCGAGGGTGAAATACCCCCGTTTCAGGCCCTGATGACGGCCCTTTCAGCCACGGTGGGCACCGGTAACATCGCAGGTGTTGCCACCGCGGTGTTCCTGGGCGGACCTGGCGCCCTGTTCTGGATGTGGCTGACCGCCCTCGTGGGCATGGCCACCAAGTATTCCGAGGCCGTCCTGGCCGTGCGGTTCCGGGAGGTGGACGAACGCGGCGCCCACGTAGGCGGCCCCATGTACTACATCCGCAATGGCCTTGGCAGCAAGTGGGCCTGGCTGGGGATCCTGTTTGCGGTGTTTGCCTCGGTGGCGGCCTTCGGCATTGGCAACACGGTGCAGGCCAATTCGGTGGCGGATGTGCTGGAAACCAACTTCGGCCTTCCCCACTGGCTGACCGGCCTGATCCTCATGGTGCTGGTGGGCCTGGTGCTGATTGGCGGCATCCGGCGTATCGGTCAGGTGGCCAGCGCGCTGGTGCCGTTCATGGCGGTGTCCTATGTGTTCGTGGGCCTGGTGGTTCTGGCCATCAACGCCCATGACATACCAGACGCCTTCGGGATGGTATTCACCCACGCCTTCAGCCCAATCGCCGCCCAGGGTGGCTTCGCGGGCGCTGCCGTGTGGGCCGCTATCCGGTTTGGCGTGGCCCGGGGCATTTTCTCGAACGAGGCCGGCCTGGGCTCGGCGCCCATCGCCCACGCGGCGGCCCAGACCAACAACCCGGTCAAACAGGGCATGGTGGCCATGCTCGGTACCTTTATCGACACCATTATCGTGTGCAGCATTACGGGCCTGGTTATCATCACCTCCGGCGCCTGGACTTCCGGCGAAACCGGCGCGGCGCTCACCTCCCTGGCCTTTGAACAGGGTCTGCCGGGCTTCGGCAACTACCTGGTGGCCATTGCCCTGGCGATCTTCGCGTTCACCACCATTATCGGCTGGTCCTTCTACGGTGAGCGCTGTATCGAATTTCTGTTCGGGGTAAAGGCCATCGTGCCCTACCGGGTACTGTGGATACTGGCCATTCCGGTAGGCGCGACGGTAAATCTGGGCTTCATATGGCTGGTGGCGGACACCCTGAACGCCATGATGGCTCTGCCGAACCTGATTGCGCTGCTGTTGCTGAGCCCGGTGGTATTCAGGCTGACCAGGGACTACTTTGATAAAGAGAAAACTCTTGGCGTTAAATGAACGCCCGATTAGAGCGTCTGTTCATAAGGATGTGAGCAGACAATCGAATGATTGAGGCCGGGAAGGCTTGTTTTAACGGCCTTCCGCACCAAGGTTTTACCTGTACAACACAGTGTCTAAGTTAACCTGACAAAGGAAAGGAGAGCATCAATGACTCTGCGTCTTGGAGATACCGCACCGGATTTTGAGCAGGATTCCAGCGAAGGCAAAATTTCCTTCTACGACTGGCTGGGCGACAGCTGGGGCATTCTTTTCTCACACCCAGCAGACTTCACCCCGGTGTGCACCACCGAACTGGGCCTGACCGCCAAGCTCAAGGACGAATTCGCCAAGCGCAATGTGAAGGCCATCGCCCTGAGTGTCGATCCGGTCGATTCCCATCGGGAGTGGATCAAGGACATCAACGAAACCCAGGGCTGCTCGGTGAACTTCCCGATCATTGCCGACCAGGATCGCAAGGTGTCCCAGCTTTACGACATGATCCACCCGAACGCTGACAGCAGCCTGACCGTGCGCTCACTGTTCGTGATTGATCCGAACAAAAAAGTGCGCCTGATCATCACCTACCCGGCCAGCACCGGCCGCAATTTCAACGAGGTGCTGCGGGTGGTCGACTCCCTGCAACTGACCGACAGCCACAAGGTGGCCACCCCCGGTAACTGGGAGCGTGGCGGCGACGTGGTGATCGTGCCATCACTGCAGGATGAGGATGAGATCAAGGAGCGTTTCCCCAAAGGCTACAAAGCAGTGAAATCCTACCTGCGGATGACACCGGACCCGAAGGCCAACTGGAGCGGCGAGTAACTCGCCACGTTTCAGGGCCCTGAAAACACAAAAGGCCGGGCAGCGTGGCTGCCCGGCCTTTTTCATGTCCGACCACCCGGTGATCAGAACGCCGGCACAACCGCACCTTCGTACTGCTTCTTGATGAAGTCACGAACCGCATCAGAGGTCAGCGCATCCGCCAGCTTCTGCATGGCCTCGCTGTCCTTGTTGTCCGGACGGGCCACCAGGATGTTCACGTAGGGGGAGTCGGAGCCTTCAATCACCAGCGCATCCTCGGTGGGGTTCAGACCCGCTTCCAGCGCATAGTTGGTGTTGATCAGGGCCAGGTCCACCTGGTTCAGGATACGCGGCAGGGTCGCTGCTTCCAGTTCCTTGAAGTCCAGATCTTTCGGGTTCTCCGCGATGTCCCGCGGTGTTGCGGTGATCTTGCTCTCATCCTTCAGGGTAATAAGACCCGCTTTCTGGAGCAGCAGCAGGGCACGGCCGCCGTTGGTGGGGTCGTTCGGGATGGCCACTACCGCGCCTTCTTTGAGTTCGTCCAGCGAGTCGATCTTGCTGGAGTAGGCGCCGAAGGGCTCAACGTGCACCCCGGTGACGGTCACCAGATCGGTGCCACGGCCAGCATTGAACTCATCCAGATACGGCTTGTGCTGGAAGAAGTTGGCGTCCATCCGCTTCTGGTCCACCTGAATGTTCGGCTGGATATAGTCGGTGAATACTTTCACATCCAGCTCAACGCCTTGCTCGGCCAACTGGGGCTTCACGAATTCCAGGATTTCGGCGTGGGGTACCGGCGTGGCCGCTACGGAGAGTTCCTCGGCAGCAACCGCACCGGAGAAAGTCGCTGCGGCAGCCAGTGCCACGAAAGTTTTCTTCAGATTCATAAATCAGTTCTCCTGTTGGCAGTTAGAAAAAATCTTGTTGGCTCACCTGACAAGTCCGGGCCGCTGGCGGGAAAGCCCTTCCGAAAACGTGGAGCGCCAGGGATGGCGCGACCGAGCCCTACAGGGACGTATTTACGGGCGTTTTTCGGAAGGGCTTTCCCGCCAGAGGCTTGCACCCAGGCATGCCTACTTCCGGCTGAAGTACAGGACCAGGCGGTCACCGACCATCTGGAGCACCTGTACGAAGATGACCAGTAAAGCGACTGTAATGACCATTACGTCGGTCTGGAATCGTTGATATCCGAAGCGGATGGCCAGGTCACCGAGGCCACCGCCACCGATCACGCCGGACATGGCGGCGTAGGAAACCAGGGTTATAGCCGTTACGGTGATGCCGGCGATGATGCCGGGAAGGGCTTCCGGGAGCAGGGCACCGAAAATGATCTGGCGCACGCTGGCGCCCATGGCCTGGGTGGCTTCGATGATGCCGCGGTCCACTTCCCGCAGGGAGGTTTCCACTAACCGCGCGAAGAACGGGGCGCCGCCAGCAACCAATGGCGGAATCGCGCCGGCCACACCTAGTGACGTGCCGATCAGCATCACTGTAAAGGGAATCATCACGATCAGCAGGATGATGAACGGCACCGAACGCAGTACGTTCACCACGAACGACAACACCGCGTAGGCGACTGGCTGTTCCAGAAGCTGGCGTTTGCCGAACAGGAACAGCAGCACGCCGATGGGCAGGCCGATCAGCACACTGAACAGCAGGGACATACCCACCATCACCAGGGTATCCCAGCTGGCCCAGCCGATTTCGGTCCAGTCCACGTTACTCAGCAAGGCTTCCATCAGCGCAATACCTCCACGTGTACGTCGGCGGCCTCGAAGGCCTGCATGGCCACGTTCAGGTCACCGCCCACCAGCGACAGAGTCAGCTGCCCGTAAGGGATGTCCTTGATGTGATCAATTCGGCCGGACAGGATGCTGAAATCGACACCGCTCTGCCGGGCCACGCTGCCCAGCAGCGGCTTGTAGGTGGATTCGCCCTTGAAGGTCAGGCGCAGGATTCGGCCGTCAGCCTTGCTCAGGTCCTCCTGCAGCTCGTCCCGGTCGATGCTCTCGCTTTCGAACACGAAATCCCGGGTGGTCTGGTGTTTGGGGTGCAGGAACACCTCGCTCACCGGGCCCATTTCCACCACCTTCCCTGCGTCCATCACTGCCACCCGGTCGCAGACCCGGCGCACCACGTCCATTTCATGGGTAATCAGAACGATGGTCAGGCCCAGTTCACGGTTGATGTCCGCCAGCAGCTTCAGCACAGACTGTGTGGTTTGCGGGTCCAGGGCGCTGGTGGCCTCGTCGCAAAGCAGAATGGTGGGCCGGCAGGCGAGGGCCCGGGCAATGCCCACCCGCTGTTTCTGGCCGCCGGATAGCTGGGAAGGGTACTTGTTGGCGTGGTCGCTGAGGCTGACCCGTGCCAGCAGTTCCTCAACCCGGTTGCGGATCTCTGCCTTGGAATAGATACCGGCGAGCTTCATGGGGAAGGCGATGTTGTCCGCCACGGTCTTGGACGACAGCAGATTGAAGTGCTGGAAAATCATGCCGACCTTGCGCCGGAACGCTCTCAGCTCGGCGGCATCGTAGCCGGTGATGTCCTCGTCGTCGATCAGTATACGCCCGCCGGTGGGCGGCTCCAGCAGGTTGATCAATCGCACCAGAGTCGACTTGCCCGCCCCGGAATGGCCAACAATGCCGAACACCTCGCCGGTTTCAATGGTCATATCGGTGGGATTAAGCGCGGGGATCGCCCGGCCGCCTACCTGATACGATTTCTGTACCTGGTCAAATACAATCACGGTCAGCGCCTTGTGGGTGCAGCGTTAAAACCGGCGATTATAGCCCATCCGGCGGGCAAACCCGAGTTCGGGCACCCCCGGCTTTGTGGGTAGTTGTCCCTACACAAACCGTTACCTGACACGGTTCACCCGCTGGATTAAACTTGGATCGTAAAAGAACCTTCAATTTCTCCAGAGGCGCCGGCCCCAGAGGCTCACAACCGTGACCACCGAAAAACCAATCGCTCCCGCAAGAATGAACTCCACCCAGGCCTGGGTAACCTATCTCAGCAAAGTCGAGTTGCCGGTTCTTGCCAACACCCTGCGGCGCATCAATGAGCTGACCGACAGCCGCAACAGCACCGTCAACGAGCTGGCCAACGTGATTCTCAACGACGCCCAGCTCACCTCCCAGGTGTTGCGACTGTCCAATACGGTGTTCTATAACCAGACCCGCACCCAGGTCAGCACCGTCAGCCGAGCCATTACCCTGATCGGCTTCGATGCCGTCAAATCCATGGCCATCTCCTCACTGATTGTCGATACCCTGCTCAAGCGCAACGATCGGCCGCATCTCCTGAGGTGCCTCGCCCGGGCCATTCACGCCGCTGTTCAGGCCCGATGCCTGATGCCCAAGCGCAACGAGACTGCCCTTGAGGAGGTGTTCATCGGGGCCCTGCTGATGAACATCGGCGAGCTGGCATTCTGGTCCTGTGAAACCGAGCAGGCAACGGAACTGGAGGAGCGCCTGCGTCTGGATGAGACTCCCGTCGAGGCGCAAAAAGCGGTGCTGCATACCACCTTTACCGAGATCACCCGCGGACTGGTAGAGGCCTGGTCCCTGGGCCCTTTCATCAAGGATGTGGTGTCACCGGGGCAGGCCAATTCTCTGGGTTCCAGCCTGGTTCGCAACTGCGTCGATATGGCCCGGCTGTCCGAGCAGGGCTGGAGCGGGCCGCATATGGACAAGGCACTGGAGCGGTTGGGCAAGGACATTGGCGAAAGCCCGGCGGTGGTTCGGGACCAGCTCAAGGTGAACGCCTCAGAAGCGATGCGAGTTGCCGTGTCGCTGGGCATTCCGCAGGTTACCGCGCTGATGCCGGGAGCCTCGGGCGCTGCCGGGGAGGCGGTCCCGGAGGCACCGACCATGGACCCGGAACTGCAACTGGAAATCCTGCGTGAATTGAGCCAATGCCTGGCGGAAAAGCCCGACATCAACGAGGTCTGTCAACTGGTAATCGAGGGCATACACAGGGCCATCGGTATGCAAAGGGTGGCGCTGCTGATGGCCGACCGAGCGGGGGACAAGCTGGTACCAAGGAAGCTTGGTGGCCGGGGAACTGAAGAATGGCGGCAGCACTTTCTGATCCACAAGGATGGCACAGGGTCCCTGGGCGGACTGCTTCCCCATGCCCATGCGAGCATCTACCAGCCCAAACCAAACGCCGAAGGGGTACCCTACGACCGATGGCTCGGAAAAGTACCTGCCCTTATCGGCCCCATCAAGGCCAATGGCCGGCTGGTCGGCCTGTTCTATGCCGACAATGCTGGGGGTGGCTATGTGCCCTCGAATGAGCAGCTGTCCGCCTTCGGCCACTTCCTCCAGAACGCCCAGCTTTGCCTGACCCTGATCTCTGGCCGGTAACCGCCCTAGAGATCGTAGAGTTTGGCCACGTGGAGTATCGGACCGGTCGGAGTGCCGGTTGGCGAACCGCCTGAGGGTTCAAGGCTGATGGCCAACGTCCTGCTACGAACAAGCTCCCTCATGGCCTGATCGGACAAACGGATCTGGTGTGTGCCACCAATCGGCACCACGCCGAGAGACAAAGGCGCCCCATTCTCCGGCACGACCCACAGTTCATAGTCTTTGCTGGCACCGGCCGCTGTTGCCGAGACCGGTTTCAGTCTGAGCAGGTTATCGCGACCTGCTTCGCTAATCAGCCACAGGGGCGTGTCGCTGCCAGACTGGACAATGGCTCCCGCCAGCTGCTGTTGCTCAACATCGGGCAAGGGCCGCTGAACCAGCAGAACCGCAAGCACCAGCGCAACTGCCGTCGCCAGCAATCCCCATCCGGGCCAGAGCCAGTGCGGTCGGCCCAGGCGCTCTGCCGACTTCGGTGTCTCTTCGGGCCACAACCGCCGGGTCAGTGCCGACCAAATCTCCGCAGGCGGTTGCTCCGGTTCGGCGGAATTCGAAAGCGGCCCCAGGGTCTGCTCCCAGAACCAGACCTCCTGACGAACCCGACCAGACTCCATCATCCAGCCCTCGAAACGTCGACGCGCCTGGCCCTGCAAAGAGCCCAGCACGTATTCCGCCGCCAGTTGTTCAATGCGCTCAACAGATTTTTTCATGGTTCCAGACACCGTTTCAGAGCAGCGAGCCCACGCCTTACCCAACTCTTGACCGTACCGATCGGTTTACTCAGTGCTGCCGACAGTTCGTCGTGGGTCAAACCGCGGTAATACACCAGCAGGATGCTGTCCCGCTGAACGTCGCTCAGCTGCTCGAGGCAGCCGGTGAGCTGGTTCGCACCGTCGCGGCGAAGGGACTCATCAAGTGGGCCGTGCCCGGCATCCTCAAGCTGGCTAAGCTGATCATCGCTGTCAGACAGCCTCGCTCTGCGTGCACGGATCAGATCCAGGGTCCGGTAGCGCGCAATGGTCATCATCCAGGCCAGTGGTGCCCCGCGGTCGCTGTGATATTCACCCGCGTGATGCCATATCTGGATAAAACTTTCCTGAAGCGCCTCTTCGGCCAGCTCCCGCTGGTTGGCAAGCTTCAGACATAGCCCAAACATGCGCGCCGCAACCTGGCCGTATAGTGCCTCAAAGGCCTTCCGATCTCTCGCCGCGACCCGTCGCAACAAACGCATCAGCTCGTCCTGGTTTACGCTCCCGGCCGACATACCTTCTCCCGAATAACAGAGCTTTCTCTGCAGTACGGGCGAGAGCCATGAATAGTTGCAGTTCAACAGTCAACTTTCTTCCGAAGCGAGTGCATCTTTTTGCAACCCTGCCTCGTTCCCTCCCTTGCAACACCTCAGACCTTCATGAAAGGAGTTTGGTATGAACACGATTTTCAACCGCGCCGGTCTGGCCGCAGCCGTGGCAGGAGCCTGCCTGACGGCGGGCCTTGCCCATGCGTCAAGTCACCGGGAGGCACCGTTTATCACGGAGATGCCGAAAGTCGACGGCACCGATTTCTACATGTTTCGCAGTTACGAAAGCGGTCGGGAAGGCTTTGTTACCCTCATTGCCAACTACCTGCCATTGCAGGATGCCTACGGTGGCCCGAATTACTTCGACCTCGACGATGACGCCATCTACGAGATCCATATCGATAACACCGGGGATGCGGTCGAGGACCTGACCTTCCAGTTCCAGTTCTCCCCCGTCGAGAATCCGATCGTGCTGAACGTCGGCCCGGCTGGCGACCAGAAAGCCGTGGCCATCCCGTTGAAAGGCGCCTCGGCTGGTGTTGGCACTACCCCTGAAGAGGGCGACAAGTTCCAGGTCAGCCAGGAGTACGAGCTGACAGTGATCTCTGGCGACCGCCGCACAGGCACCCGGCAAGCGGCCATGAATGTCACCACCGGCCAACCCACCTTCCGAAAGCCCATCGATAACATCGGTGCGAAAACCTTCAGCGATTACGAAGCCTACGCCAACAGCCATATCTATGACGTTGCAATCCCGGGTTGCACGTCCAACGGCCGGGTGTTTGTGGGTCAGCGTAAAGAAGCGTTCGCGGTCAATCTGGGCGAAATATTCGACCTGGTGAACACCGACCCGATTGCGGAAACCGAGATTGAGCGCAACGACGAGCAAAACGATCTGGCCGACAAAAATGTCACCAGCTTTGCTCTGGAGGTGCCCGTCGCCTGCCTCACAGGTTCTGCCGTGACAGGCACAGGCGACCCGGTTATTGGCGCCTGGACCACCGCAAGCATTCGCCAGGCCCGCGTCATCAACCCGGCGCCCAAGGCCAATGACAAAGGCGCAAGCATCGAAGGTGGTGCCTTTACACAGGTTTCCCGTCTGGGCATGCCGCTGGTCAACGAAGTGGTGATCGGCCTGCCGGACAAGGATGCCTTCAACGCCAGCGAACCGAAGGACGATGGCCAGTTCGCCACCTACGTCACCAATCCGACATTGCCGGAGCTGCTGGAAATCCTGTTCAGTTCAGCCGGCGCTACGGCCCCGAACAATTTCCCCCGCAACGACCTTGTTTCCGCCTTCCTGACCGGTCTGACAGGCCTCAACCAGCCCAGCGGCGTTACCGCCTCGGAAATGCTGCGACTCAACCCTGCCATTCCGGCGGTTGCTGAGAGCAGCCAGGATGATCTGGGCGCCCTCGCGGGCGACAACGCCGGCTTCCCGAACGGACGCCGTCCCGTTGACGATGTGGTGGACATCGCGCTTCGGGTGGCCATGGGCGCATTGACCACGGATGCACCGAATCGGGACGTACCCTTCACCGACGGTGTACGCGTTGATCCCCTGAACCTGCAGGAAACCTTCCCATACCTGGCAACACCGATTGCCGGTTCACCGAACGGTACGCCGTAAGCGCGGGAGGACACCATGAAAACGACCATCCACGTTCTGGCATCCACGCTGGCCGTCATGGCGCTGGCCGGCTGTTCGGATAACAGCCGTGCGCCCAGGGAGGCCTTGCCGGTCGACTTTACCTCGTTCGTGAAGACCGAGGTTCAGAAACAGGCGGTCGACCTGCAGCCGGTCAACATCAACCCGTTGGAGTTCACCTTCAATGACCAGAGCAATGAACAGGCTTACGACGAGCTGTTCTTGCAATAAAAACCACCGGCGGCACTCGTGTATGGAGACTGCCGCCGTCGACGCTCCTGCCCGCTCAGGCAGGAGCGTTCGTTGTGGTTTTGTATTGCTGATCGGTTTGCTGAATGTCGGAGCTGGCGCCAACGCGGCGCCGGCCCCCATAGATACCCACTTTGCTGACAGTGAGGTGCTGATAGCGCTGCCGGATGCCTCCCTGACCACCAGCGACCTGCCATCAAACCCGGAACAACTGGCCGATCGGGTCAGGCAACAGATCGATGAGGCCCGAGCCACGGGCGATCCCCGCTTCTACGGCTATGCCACCCGCACACTACAGCAGTGGCAAGGGCCCATGACGGATCGTCTGCTGGTACTCAGGGCCACGGTTCAGCAGAGCCTTCATAACTTCGACAATGCCCGCGGTGACCTATCCACCGTCATCAGCCGGGCGGCCGACGCCCGCCAAGCTGCGCAAGCCATACTGTTGCTGGCAAACCTTGAGACCGTCCAGGGCAATTATGGACGCGCCCGACAACACTGCAAGGACCTGCAAAGCCGCATGCCCGGCCTGATTTCCGCGAGTTGTCTCGCCCAGGTTGACGCACGCACAGGCAATGCGCCCGGCGCCTATCGGGCACTGTCCCGATACCTGGAAACGACCCCGGCCGACCGCACATCGCAGCTCTGGGCCGAGGGAACCCTTGGAGAAATCGCGGCACAACTGGGAATGCCTGAGGCAGCGGCACACTGGCAAAGGGTGCTCGTGGCAAACCCGGACGACCTGTATACCCGGGCACAGCTGGTGGACTGGCTGATCCGTCGGCAACAGTTTGATCGGGCATTGGCGCTTACCAGCAACTACGAGCAAGTGGATGCGTTGGCAGTGCTACGGGCCGTTGCCATGCGCCAGTCTGGTCATCCGGAAGCAGACGACCTCACAGCCAGTCTGGATGAACGCTTCGCCGAAGCTCGCTGGCGCGGGAATCTGCTCCACGCCCGGGACATCGCCCGGTTCGAGCTCGACGTCAAGGGCAACGCCCAGGCCGCCGTTGCCCTGGCACTGGACAACTGGCAGGACCAGCGCGAACCGGCGGACACTCGCCTGTTGCTTCGCGCGGCAGAGGCGGCAGGCAGCCCATCCTCCGCACGTCTGGCGAGGGCCTGGCTGGCAGAGCAACGCCAGGCCGACGTTCGTTATCCGGAGGAACAGCCATGAGTGGCTTCTCGCAGGTACTGCGCTTTATGGCCTTCGGGCTGTTGCTATTCGCCAGCCTGGCCTACGGGCATAAGGCCAGCGACAGCTTCATATACTACGATCAGGACGAATCGACCCTGCGTGTCGACGTGGCATTGCGTGATCTGGCCCTGGTGCTTCCGCTGGATCGGAACCACAATCAGCTGCTCAGTGGCGCTGAATTGCGGGCGAGCCGAGGGGACATCACGGGCTGGACTGAACAGGGCCTCCGGCTATCGAATGACAGCGGTGTCTGTCGCCTGAAAGGCCAGCAGTGGGGACTCTCCAGCCACAGTGACGGGCCCTACGCGGCTGCCCTCTACCAGGTAATCTGCCCAGACAAGGGGACGCCCACCACGCTTCAGTACAATCTTCTTTTTGAACAGGACCCCTTGCACCGCGGCTTGCTCAGTATCGATACCGGAGCGGCAACAATGCTCAGGGTGGCGACTCCGGATCAGAGGACTGTCGCACTTGCCGTCAACGGAGACGGCACAGCCCTGGCCCTGTTTGGCACGTTCCTGTACGAGGGGGTTCTGCACCTGCTGATCGGGCTCGACCACATGCTGTTCCTGCTGGTTCTGATCCTCCCGGCCACATTTCGGAAAGACGACGGATTTCCGGGGAGCGGACCGAGCGACACGTTCCGCTCGCGGCTGTGGAACCTCGCGGGTATTGTCACGGCCTTCACGGTGGCCCACTCGATCACCCTGGGCCTCGCCGCATTCGATGTGCTTGCACTGCCCATTGCCTGGGTGGAAACCGTCATTGCACTGTCCATCGCGCTGGCAGCCCTGAACGTGGTGTGGCCGGTGCTCGGCCGGAAGACCTGGAAGCTGGCTTTTGGTTTCGGCCTCGTACACGGCTTCGGATTTGCGAGCGTTCTCGGCGACCTGACGAATGGTGTGAGTGACCTGGCGCTGGCTCTTGCCGGCTTCAATATCGGTGTCGAGCTGGGGCAACTGGCCCTGCTGGTGGTGGCGTTCCCGGCACTTTACCTGCTGGCCAGTCACAGGGCGTATGAGAAGGCCGTCGTGCCTGTGCTCCTGGTGGCCACCGGTGCCCTCAGTCTGCTCTGGGTGGTGGAGCGTGCGCCCGTTTTCTGAGCGCACGCTGCCCCCGGTTAATGCAGCGCCCGCATCTGCCGTGGGTAGAGTGCGGCACTGACCTCGGGTTCCTCCAGAAGGTTGGCCAGTTCCTGATCCACCTCAGTCTCGGCACCTTCCTCCGGCAGTGGCTCGAACAGGGTGCTGAGCCAGGACGCTACGGATGGCGCTTCGTCACGTTTGTAGTCTGTGGACAGCGCCTTGATCCGGCGGAAGCCGATGATGCGCTGATGCTTGGGATCTCGAATTTGCTCAAACCCGCGCCAGTAGACATGGTCCCGGGTGTGCAGCTGTACGAACAGGGTATCGATGGGTCCGTCTGCGCCCTCGTTATCCTCCTGTGGGTCTTCCTGGGCAGCCTCGACTTCGAGATCGGGCTTCTTGTGACGGATGGTGGTCCAGGCGGGGTAGAGCACCGCCACGGCGTCTGCTTCCACATGCTCGCGGGCGGCGCGGAGGATCAAACCCCAGCGGGCCTTGTCGGCATCGGTTTCAAGGGAATTAATGGGCAAGTCGTAGCTTTGTTCGCTGGACAGGACGATAGCCATCATCGGGGCATCAAGCTCCCCCATGGCCTCGGCCTGTGCTACTGATACCAGATCGTCGATTGCCATCGGTTGGTTCATAATACGCTCGCCTCCTCGATGCCATCAGGGTCTGTCAGGAAGAAAGGGTCTTCCTGACTCACAGCATAGCCTGTTCCCGCTACAAAGATAAACGTGGAGTTTCGCCCGCCGGATCACAACCCCGGGGTGGTTTGTCAAAAGGCGTTGTCGAGTTTCTCGTACTGGCCGAACCAGGGCCGGGCCTCTTCCAGCTGCGCCGCCAGTTGCAGCAACCGGGCCTCGCCACCATGGGGCGCGCCAAACTGCACACCCACCGGCAGTCCCTCTTTGGTCCAGTGCATGGGTACCGACATGGCCGGGGTCCCGGTCAGGTTGGCCAGCTGGGTGAAGGGCGTGCGCGCCAGGCTCTCAAGCGCCATCTGATCCACCTGGCCGGTGCGGTGCACCAGTTTGCCGGCCTTCAGTTTGAGCATGATACTGGCTGCGAACTTCAGGTGAGCCGGTGTTTCCAGCTGTCCGATGGCGGCCGGTAACTGTCCGGTGGTCGGACACAGGTACAGATCGTACTGGCCAAAATAGGCGCCCAGGGCCCGGGCAAAGTCGTTCCATTGCTGCCGGCGGCGTACGTAATCAGCCAGGGGCATGGTGTCACCCAGCATCCCGATCAGACGGGTGTCCAGCTCGAAGTCCTGGTCGCTGGCCCCGAACTGTTCCCGGGCCCGGGCCATCAGTGCAGATACCTCGCCGAAATAGAGCCCCAGGTAACAGCGGGCCAGGGCCATGCCGTCAAACTCCGGCGCCGCGTATTCCACGGTGTGGCCGAGGCTTTCCAGAATCCTGGCGGTTTCATCAACGGCGGCCACGCACTCGGGGGCGACCTCGGTGTCGTAGGGCGAGGAGGTGAACACACCAATGCGCAGATTGCCGGGCGCCTGTTGCATGAGATCGGCGTAAGCCGCCAGCGGCCCGGGGATCACGAACGGATCGCCCGGCGCCGGGCCCTGGAGCACGTCCAGCATGGCCGCGCTGTCGCGGACCGTGCGGCTCACCACGTGATCCGTGGACGCCCCGGTCCAGGCCTCGCCCACCAGTGGTCCTGACGAGATGCGGCCGCGGGAAGGTTTCAGACCGAACAGACCGTTGTAGGCCGCGGGTATGCGAATGGAGCCACCGCCATCGTTGGCCCCCGCCATGGGCACAATGCCCGCCGCAACCGCGGCCCCTGATCCGCCGCTGGAACCACCCGGGGTCAAATCGGTGTTCCACGGGTTGAGCGTGGGTCCCCACAATGCCGATTCGGTAATCGCTTTCAGACCAAACTCAGGGGTCGCCGTGCGGCCCAGGAACACCAGGCCACCGTTGCGGGCGCGACGCACAAACTCCGAATCCCGGGTCGCAACGTTTCGCTTCAAACTACGACTGCCATAAGTACAGGGGTGACCGGCCTGTTCCTGGGCCAGATCCTTCAGCAGCAGGGGTACACCGGCAAAGGGTGCCTGCTGCGGGTACTCCTGGCTCAGGGCCTCGGAGAACTGCGGGTGGCAGATAGCGTTCAGCGTGCCGTTTACGCGGGTTGCCCGCTCCACGGCGGCTTCGCACACTTCCCGGGAACTGACTTTGCGGCGCCGGATCAGGTCGGCCAGGGCAGTGGCGTCGTATCGAAGGTATTCGGATTGCTTCATGGCGGGTTCCATTTTGTTATTCTGGTTTGGCAAACGTCACGGGTATAACGTTTATGGTCCGATTTCTCAAGCGCTTACACTGGCTGGTTCTGTTCCTTGGCCTCAGTTGCCCTATTCTGGCCTCCGGGGCTGAGCAGACCACTGGAAACCAGGACAGGAAGGACTGGACTGACATCGTTCGAACGTCCCCCTACTGGGTCAGCCAGGGCGTCTTCGACAACATTCTCACTATACGGCGCTGGGTACTCAAGGAAACCGGATACTGTGCCGAGAGCGATCGCCACGTGCTCTTTGACATGCGCGGACGGTTTCTGGCCTGGATCAGCGACGGCCTGACGCGGGAGATCACCCAGCGCCGCCTTAATGAAACCCGACAATCTCTGCACGAGCGGGGTGAGGTGGATCACTGGGTGCCGGGCGACACCGGCCAGACCGGCTACCCCTTTGCCCTGGCCTGTGACCAGCCCCACGTGAATCTTGATGAGGCGGTTGCCCGCTACCTGGGCACCCTGCCGCCCGATCGGATCTGGGGCGCCTGGGATGACCTCGTCTTTGCCTCCAGCGACGCCCCCGGCGCGCTACACGAGGCGATGATGTATGTGGTGGAACGGCGCAACAGTCAGAACCGGCTGACACTGCCAGAAGCACTGCCCCGGTATCTGGCCGGCCAGATCCTGATTGAGAGCGGTGGCCAGGCCCGCGCCCACTCCAGGGCCAACGCCCGCGGCATACTGCAACTGTCGCCTTCAGCCCTCGCCGATTGTCAGATTGCGCCGGACAACTACTGGCACCGCCTGGCCCAGATCGATTGCGCCCTGCGCCTGATGAACCAGAATGCCCGCAACCTTCAACCGGTGTTCAACCAGCGCTTCGGTCACCTGCCAGAGGACAAACGCAACCGCCTGTTCACTCTGCTTTTGATTCAGGCCTATCATGGCGGCGCCGGTCGGGTCCAGGCGCTGCTTGAAGACCCACTGCTGTCGAAGCCGGCCGACTATTTCGCCGACAACCACGAGCGCTTCAGCGCCGGTGACATTGCCTTCGGCCTGATATTCCACAATCTCGGCCGCGACCGGCTGGGGCTGGCGTCCCTGTATTACGTGGCCGATGTGCAACTGGCCACTGAAGCCCTCTGTCGCACTGCCCGACTCAAATCAACGGAATTCTGTGAATGGAACTAGCCCTCTCGCCCGCCGCCTTCCTGCCGGAAAGCCTGAGCCTCACCGTTGCACTGTTCCTGTTGGCCTGCTCCACCATCACCTCCATGATTACCGCCAGTCTCGGCGCGGGCGGGGGCGTTCTGCTGCTGGTTCTGATGGCCTCCTGGATGCCGCCGGCGGCGATCATCCCGGTCCATGGCATGATTCAGCTCGGCTCAAACGTCGGGCGGGCGGCCCTGACCTGGCGGCGGGTGGACTGGCGGGTGATTGCGGCCTTCGCTCCCGGGGTTCTGGCTGGTGCGGCACTGGGCGCATGGCTGCTGGTCAACCTGCCTGCGCACATCTGGCAGCTGACCATCGCACTGTTTGTGCTCTACCTGTGCTGGGGGCCACCCCTGCCCAAGGGTGCACTCGGCACCCCCGGGGTTTTTGTGGCATCGGCGTTAACCAGCTTCGTGAGCCTGTTTGTAGGCGCCACCGGCCCGCTGGTCGCGGCGTTCATCAAGCAGATCCACACCGACCGCTTCCGGACCGTAGCCACCTTCGCCACCGCCATGTCCCTCCAACATGCGCCCAAGGCACTGGTTTTCGGGGCAGCCGGTTTTGTGTTCCTTGACTGGCTGCCCTTCATCCTCGCGATGATTGTGTGTGGCTTTGCCGGCACCTGGCTGGGCCTTCACGTGCTCCGCACGCTGAGCGACCGGCGCTTCACGCTGATTTTCAATGTTGTTCTGACGGCCCTGGCCATCCGTCTGTTGTGGCAGGCCAGCGGTTCAGCCGGCTGGTGGTGAGGGAACAACGACAACCGCATTGCGGCCATGGGATTTGGCGATGTAGGAGCCCTCATCCGCCCGGGACATGACTTCCCGGGGACTGCTGTCCTGAGGCGTCAGCGCGGTGAGGCCGATACTGGCGGTCACACCGAACGAGCGCCCATCGTGTTCAATGCGCAGGCTCTCCACTCCAGAACGTATGCGCTCGGCCAGGGCCTCGGCCCGGGCCATGCCACAGGCCGGCAGGATAATCCCGAACTCGTCCCCACCCAGGCGGGCCACGGTATCCGATTGGCGCACAGATTCCCGGAACAGCTCGGCCAGCCGCTTGAGTAGATCGTCCCCGACCAGATGCCCGCCCTCGTCGTTTACTGGTTTGAAGTGGTCCAGATCAATCAGCATGAGTACCGAGGGAGCCTCCTGGCGGGAGGTCTCGCCCAGGCATTTGATGAGGGAGGCGTTGAAGGCCCGACGGTTCAGGAGGTGAGTCAGGCTATCGTGGGTCGCCTCCCAGGACAGCCGCTCTTCCTGCCGACGCCGATCGCTGTCGTCCCGAAGCACGAACACCAGTCGCTCGTCCTCCCGGCCCCGACGAATGTGCAGCATGGTCAGATCGATGGCAAAACTCTGGCCCTGGTTATTGGCCAGCGTTATATAGAGGCTGTCCAGGTCTTCTCCGGCAAGGAATCTGTCCCGTTGCAGGGGACCTTCTTCGTTCTGAATGGTCACGAGTTCGAAGAAGTTTCTCAGCACACATTCGCCTTCGGTGCCCAGGAAACGGCAGGCTGCGTCGTTGGCGTAACGGATCACACCGGTGACATCCACCATGAGCACCCCTTCCTGGAGCACGCCCAGAATGCTCTCCGCCCGTTGCTGCTCGTCCCGGAGCGCCTCTTCCACTTCCAGTTCACGGGAGATATCACGCACCACGGTGATGGTACCCAGAGCCTTCTCCGGCGTCTGGATCGCCGCTGTCATGACATCGCCCCAGACCACCTGATCCGGATTGATGGTCTCCAGTCTCAATCGGCCACGGAACACGCTCTGGTTCCGGATCGCCTGCTTCCAGCCGGCCACCGCCTGTGCCCGATCGGCCTGATCCACCCGGTTTGCCAGGTAGCTGTAGGTGAGCTCCTCGGCAGGCAGCCCGATGATGGCCTCGAAGGCCGGGTTGGCAAACTCGATGCGCCCCAGGACATCGGTCTGGACAATGCCGATTGGCGCGCTCTGGGTCAGTGAACGGAAGAAGGCCTCGCGCTCCGCCAGCGACCCCAGCACCTCGTCACGCTCGTCCATCACGGTGTTGAAAATCTCCGCCACCTGGCGGATTTCGGTGCCACCGGAGACACTCACCGGTTCCGACCGCATGCCCAGGTGGCGCTCGCGGATCTGCTCGCCAAGAGCCGTGAGGGGCGCCATCAAACGACTGAAACGCCAGAGAGCCAGAGGCGCGATCAGCAGGATAACCCCCAGCAATGTCCAGACAAACGCGTCCAGCGTCCGGGTGATCGGCGCCAGCGCTTCCCGGGCCGGCCAGGAGGCTGCCACGAACCAGGGCACCTGGCTCATCTGCTGCACCGAAAGAATCGTGCGTTCACCGTCAGCAGCCCGGGTTTCCAGGGTACCTTCAAAGCCCCCCATGGCGTCCTGAAGCACCGGATTGGCAACCCTCACCGGAGACATGATCCGGCCATCCCGCTCATCGGCCACCACAATGCCACTGCGCGTGGCCAGACTCAGCCGCCCGGTTTCACCAATGCGTAATCCGATAAACTGTTTGAGAAAATTGTCACCTTCCAGAAGGATGGCCCCACCGATCATTCCGATGAAGCGCTGCCTGTGGTCAAAAATCGGCGCCGCAATCATCACCGCAGGCTTGTTCTGATAGTTCGAGCGGTATGGCTCACTGATCACCGGCGTGAGCATGGACGACACTCGCTGGAAATACTCCCGGTCGCGCACACTCAAACCGGTCTGCCGGAACGCCTCCGGGTGTTCGGCCACGACGCGGCCGTTCTCGTCCACCAGATAGATACCGTCAAAAAGGTGCTGCAAGGCGGTTTGCCGCCGCACCAGAACCCGCGCACGGGTCTTGAGTACCTGGTCGGACATGGTGAGGCTCTGGGCCACGTGGTTGAGCGCTTCGAGCCGAAGGGCAAGCTTATCGTCAAGTTCTTCGGCCACCAGGGTGGCAATGGTCTGGACCTGGATTTGCGCCTGCTGTTGAAGCTCCGCCCGACTTAGCAGGGAGCCGGCCACCGTCACCAGCAGCGCCGAGAGCAGAATGCCGCCAATAACCAACGCGACCGCCCGGTTGACCAGACTGCCAAACCAGCGATGTCTCAGCATGACAGCCGCACCTCAGGGCGGACCCGACAAACAGCGATGATCTGTTCCTCCTGACTGCAACGGCTTCTTGTGGTTCTGTGGATGCTCCAAGTCTATCCAGCGGAAGCTCTCATGTCAGGCCACTCACTTGCATTTTTAATGATAATCGTTACTATTATTATCCATTTCAGTATTCCGTGAGCGCCTCGAAACATGAGCTCTTTTTTATCCCTGACCGACGGCCCCATTGCCCAACTTATTGATATGGGAGGCCCTGTCATGGTGGTGCTGCTCGCACTTGCCGTGTTCGGGCTGGTGACTTTCGTGTATCTGATGCTCCTGGGTACCTGCTACGCCCCGCGTCTGTCCGGGCGTCTTAAACAAACCGTAATGAACTGGCAGAGCAATCCCGACTCGGTGCGGCCGGCCGAGGTCCGTAGCCAGGCCGGGCGCTGGGGACGGATGAATCCGCTCCTGCACCTGGTGACTAACACCATTGAGGCCCTGCAGAACCGCCAGGACGACCGGCAGATCCGTGAAACCGCAGCGCGGGATGCCCAGCACGCCCTGGAGCCCTTTGAAGCGCCCCTGAAGATTATTGAGGTCATCGCAGCGCTGGCGCCCCTGCTCGGCCTGCTGGGTACCGTGCTCGGCATGATGGAGGCATTCAGCGCCATGGCGGCCACCGATGGCCGGGCCAACGCCACCCAGCTCAGCGGCGGTATCTACGAGGCGCTCACCACAACGGCTGCGGGCCTGGTGGTTGCCATTCCGTTTGCTGCTCTGGCCGCCTGGATTGAATTCCGTCTGCGCCGGATTCACAAGACCATCAACAGCACGCTGGTTTCCATCCTGCACATTGTCCCGGAACAGACTCTGGACGCTCCGGAAACCAACGGCACGGCCTCACAGAGCCGGCTCGCAGGAGAACCGGACAGCGAGCCTGCCGACAACTACGCTACAGCACAGGGTCAGCGATTCGCCCATGCAACTGGTTGAACCGCGGCCCAGCCGGCCGATTCCGATCCGCATCACGCCCCTGATTGATGTGGTGTTCATCCTGCTGGTGTTCTTTATGCTCACCACCCGCCTGCTGCCGGTGGATTATCTGGAACTGGCCAACGACACGGCCAGCCGAACTTCGGTAACCGGGGAACCTCTGCCGGAGCTGACCGTTATCGCTTCGGGCGAAGTCCGCTGGCGGGAGCAGTCCTTCACACTCGATCGGCTGGTCAAGAGCCTGACAAGCGCCGGCATCGGGGAGGTTAATCTGGCAACCACAGACAACACGCCGCTGGGCGCCTTCACCCGTACCCTGAGTGTCCTGAATGACGGTGGCATCGAAACCCACTGGCAGCGGACCAGGCCCCAGACACCATGAGCGATCTGGTTCCACCTCCGTTCACCTCCGGCAAGACCCTGATGGAACGGGTAGAAGATGCGCTTCTGCCGTTGATCAATCTGGTGTTCCTGCTGCTGATGTTCTTCATTGTTGCCGGCCAGCTTGCCGACGCGCCACTGCCGCCACTACCCGGCACCGGAGAGGTCGAGGACCGCAAGGCCCCCGAGGCCGACCTGATCGTGACGGCCGAGGGTAACTGGCAGGTGGGGGAAACGCCGGTTGATCGGGACTCCCTGATCGCACAACTACCTCAACCCGATGCCCAGCAGCCGCTGAAGATTGCCGCCGCAGAAAACACCACCATGGCGGATCTGGAGTCGCTGTTCAGGCTGCTGGAGCGCGCCGGATACCGGGACATTCTGTTGCTCACGGAGCCCGGCCAATGATGCCGCGACCACCTGCCTTCCGCTGGGTGCTTCTGCTACTGGCCGGGGTGATTACCGTGGCTGGCCTGGTGCTCGCTGCACCGGAGAAAACCGTCGAGCTCCACACCCTGGGTGAGTCTGCCGTGAACACCGCACCGGCTATCCGCATCAGACTGGCCGGAGAACCTGCACCAACACCGGAGCCAGAGCCCGAGCCAGAGGTGCAGCCGAAGCCGGCGCCGAAACCAGAGCCTGAGCCAATGCCGGAACCTGAACCGGAGCCAGAACCAGAGCCGGAGCCGAAACCCGAGCCGGAGCCGAAACCCGAGCCAAAGCCTGAACCCAAACCCGAACCGGCACCGGACCCGGAACCGGTGAAACAGCCAAAGCCGGTGCAGGACACCACACCCGAGCCGGAAGTATCCGAGCAGGCCGGCGAGGATGCGGCTGCCACGCGCACCGAAGAGCCGCAGTCCCAGGCAACGGTTCCACTGCAGAATGCCGGCGTTCGATCGGCGGTTGATAACTACCTGTCGAAGCTGAGCCGCCACCTGTCCCGTTATTACGAATACCCGCGGCGGGCCCGGCGACTCGGCCAGGAGGGCACACCGGTGATCGTGTTCGAGTTCCGCCGGGACGGCTCACTGATAGGCCATAGCCTGAGAACCAGCTCCGGGCACCAGCTTCTGGACGAATCCGCGCTCGCGATGCTGGAGCAGGCAGCCCCACTGCCCACCGTACCGGACGACATCAGCGGCCAGAAATTCCGCTACGCGCTGCCGGTTCGCTTCAGTCTCCGCTAACCGACAGGGCCATGCGCCAGCTTGCAGCAGTTGCCGCCCAGAGCGCACCAATCAGGTGCCTCGGGCCCTCGCCCCTCATCTCCCCGGACTCTTTACCGGCAACCAAAACCGCGGCAATCCATTGAATTAACTGTGCTTTCAACGGTTGACATTGTTCTGGCATGGTCCCTGCAATCCACCCTGTATCGAAGCCACTGGCGGTTTCGTTCACAGCGACAGATACATTCAGACGACGGCGTCTACTTGCACCTGCACTTTGCAGGCAGCAGGCAGCGCCGTTTTTTTATGGCCGGAAAAATACGCGGCCAACGAACAGAAGTCAGGGGAAACCAATATGTCCTACATAGCGCCTTCGGAATTCGTCACCAAAATGGTCGACGCCGGCGAATCCAAGATCTACATGTCCACCCGCGACACACTCATCCGGGCCTTCATGGCCGGCGCCATCCTGGCCCTGGCTGCGGCCTTTGCCATTACCGTTGCCGTAGAGACCGGCGTCTTCCTGATCGGCGCCGTCCTGTTCCCGATCGGGTTCATCATGCTGTACCTGATGGGCTTCGACCTGCTCACCGGCGTCTTCATGCTCACACCGCTGGCCCTGCTGGACAAGCGGCCGGGGGTAACGCCGGCGGCCATTCTTCGCAACTGGGGCTGGGTCTTCCTGGGCAACCTGGGCGGCGCACTCACCGTGGCGGTGATGATGGCGTTCATTTTCACCTACGGTTTTAACACCGACCCGGGCGCGGTCGGTGCCAAGATCGCCAGCGTTGGCGAGGCCCGCACACTTGGCTACGCCGAATACGGCGCCGCCGGCTGGGCCACCATCTTCATTCGCGGCATGCTGTGTAACTGGATGGTGTCCATGGGCGTTGTCGGTGCCATGATCTCCACCAGCGTCAGCGGCAAGTTCCTGGCCATGTGGATGCCAATCATGCTGTTCTTCTTCATGGGCTTCGAGCACTCCATCGTCAACATGTTCCTGTTCCCGTCCGCCATCATCATGGGCGGCGAGTTCTCGGTGATGGACTACCTGTGGTGGAACGAGATTCCCACCGTGCTGGGTAACCTGGTGGGCGGATTGGCATTCACAGGCCTGACGCTTTACACCACCCACGTGCGCACGGCACCCAAGCGTCAGATGCCGGGAGCCTACAATGACGGAGCCCTGGCCCGCTCCAACTGAGCCAGAGCTTGCCCGAGCACTCCGGCGGCACAGCCGCCGGAGTTTTTTTGAAGGAAGCCACGCAAACCATGGCCTCAACCCTGTCGATTTCCACAGGCCAGCACTCCCAGGCCGGCCGAAAGACGGTAAACCAGGATTTTCACGGGTTACTGGTGCCAGACAACCACCAGCTTGTCACCAAGGGCGTTGCCGTGGCCCTGGCCGACGGTATCAGTTCCAGTAACGTCAGCCAGATTGCCAGTGAATCGGCGGTGGCAGGGTTTCTCACCGACTACTATTCCACCCCCGACAGCTGGTCAGTCAAGCAATCCGCCCAGCGGGTGCTGCGGGCCACGAATGCCTGGCTCCATGCCCAGACCCGGCAGAGCCAGTACCGTTACGACCGCGACCGCGGCTATGTCTGCACCCTCAGCGTGATGGTGCTGAAGTCCGCCACCGCGCATCTCTTTCACGTGGGCGACTGCCGCATCTATCGGGTTCATCCGAACCGGCTCGAACAGCTCACCTCGGACCACCGGCTCTGGCTGTCCCCGGAGCAAAGCTGCCTGACCCGGGCCATGGGTATCGGGCATCAGCTGGACATTGATTACCACCAGATTGGCATTGTTCCCGGCGACACCTTCCTGCTGACCACCGACGGCGTTCACGAACACCTGGAGGATCGCACCATGGCGGCCACGATCCGTGCGGCGGGTGACGATCTGGACAAGGCCGCGCAAGCGCTGGTGGCACAGGCCCTGGAAAATGGCAGTGACGACAACCTGACCGCTCAGGTGATCCGGGTCGACTCGGTGGCCTCCGACACCGACAACGCCGAACTCTTCCGTGAACTCTCGGAGCGGCCCTTTGCCGATGAGCTGCGTCCGGGGCAGCGGTTGGACGGGTACCAGATCCTGCGGCAGATTCACGCCAGCAGCCGGAGCCATGTCTACCTGGCACAGGATGAGGACAGTGGCGCCCGCGTGGTGCTGAAGCTGCCGTCCATGGAACAGCGGCACGACCCGGCCTATCTGGAGCAGTTTTCCACCGAGCAGTGGATTGCCCGGCGCATCAACAACCCCCATGTGGTACGGCCGTTCGAGCCGGATCGGCGCGGCACGGTACTGTATCAGGCCACCCGGTTTGTTGACGGCTGCACCCTGCGCCAATGGATGCTGGACAACCCGAAACCCGCACTGGAGACCGTCCGGTCGCTGGTGGAGCAAATTGCCCGGGGTCTGCGGGCCTTTCATCGGCTGGAAATGGTGCACCAGGACCTGAAGCCCGAAAACATCATGGTGGATACCCACGGCACGGTAACCCTGATCGATTTTGGCGCCACCCGGGTCGCCGGTCTGGAAGAAGCGGCACCGTCGATCAAAGGGGGGCCAAGGGGCGCCGCGCTGTATAGTGCGCCGGAGACTCTCTTCGGAGAACCGGCCACCTGGCTGGCCGACCAGTTTTCACTGGGCGTGATCAGCTACCAGTTGCTCACCGGCAACCTGCCGTATGGCGCGGAAATCCCCAAGGCCCGGGGTACCAACGATTTGAAGCGTCTGAGCTACCGGCCCGCACGACAGCTGCGGGACGATGTTCCCGGATGGGTCGACCATGCCATTGCCCGGGCGGTGCACCTGCAGCCGTACAAGCGCTACCCGGCGCTGTCAGAATACCTCACCGAGCTGCGCCGGCCCGGACAGGACTGGCAACAGCGTCAGCAGCAACCCCTGATGGAACGCCAGCCGGTGGTTTTCTGGCAGAGCGTCTCGGCCATCCTGCTTCTGGTCCTCCTGACGGTACTGGCAATCCGCTGACCCATCCGCTGACCCATCCGACGAGCAATTTCTTGCCCAGGCAGCAACCACTTGCCCGGCTTCCGGGTACGGGATTGCCCCGCCCGTGAGCCGGACTGCCCGAAAACAACCTAGTAAACTGTTTTCAATGACTTTTCTGCACCTGGCATGGCACTTGTAACCGTCCCCGGTGTCCAGGGAGTACCCCAGGGACTTTTTTCATTCACACGTCACGGAGCAGACTATGCCAACTCCTTGTTATATCAGTATCGAAGGCCAGACCCAGGGCAACATCACCGCCGGCGCATTCACTTCCGACTCGGTCGGCAACATCTACGTGGAAGGCCACGAAGACGAAGTGCTGGTGCAGGAATTCAGTCACGTTGTCACTGTACCGACCGATCCCCAGTCCGGTCAGCCCTCCGGCCAGCGCGTACACAAGCCGTTCAAGTTCACCTCGGCGCTGAACAAGGCCACCCCGCTGATGTACAACGCCCTGGCTTCCGGCGAAATGCTGCCGAAGGTTGAGCTGAAGTGGTACCGCACCTCCGTTGAGGGCAAGCAGGAGCACTTCTTCTCCACCATCCTGGAAGATGCCACCATCATCGACATCAACTGCAACATGCCGCACTGCCAGGACGCCAGCAACGCCGACTTCACACAGCTGGTCACTGTGTCCCTGTCCTACCGCAAGGTCACCTGGGAGCACGCTGTTGCCGGCACCTCCGGTGCCGACGACTGGCGCTCGCCGATCGAGGCGTAATTCGTCCGATGAGCAACAACGGCCGGCACTGCCGGCCGTTGTTGCTTTTACCCCGGCTCCGTCACGGGGTATGATCGCCACAGACCTTCTCTTCACTGTGCGATCCATGGAAACCACCACCCCTCTGGTACTTGGCAAACTGATGTGCGCCGTCACCCGCGACCACCTCTGGCAGCCCGCCAAAGCGTGGATTCGTGAGCGCCATCCGGGCAGCCTCCTGCACTGCCGGGTAGGCTCGGGCCAGGCCACCTATCATCGTTTCGATGCCCACACCGGGCAGCACCTGATCACCTATGGTGCCCGTATGATTGCCGCCAAGCACCGGCCGGAAACCGCCAGTGGCTGGCTGTCAGGGCGGGAGATTTGCAAGCGGGGGTATTTTGACGGCCAGCTGAGCACCCTGAATCTTCTGGCCCACACCTGTTGCCATGAATTCGCCCACCTGTTGCAACAATGCGCCGGCCAGCGCTACCGGGGCTCGGTGCACAACCGACATTTCTACACCATTCTCGATGAGCTGCACGAAAGCGGGGCAGCCCGGACCACGCGGACAGCATTGGCGGAGCTGGCTGGCGAGCAGGGCGTGGCGCTGCCAGACACGCCGTTTGCGCCCGTCGATACCCGCCAGCAACTGGCCCGCTGGCAGGTTGGCGATACCGTGCGTTTCGGCACCGGTCGGCGGGAACTGCACGGAGAGATCGTCCGGGTCAACCGCAAGACCTGCACAGTGGACGGTATTGGCCCCTCGAAAGGGGTGCGCTACCGGGTACCGGTGCAGATGCTGAGCCCACTTACACCGCCTCGGTAGCGACCGGCAGCAGGCTACGGATCTCCGGCAGGCAGGAACCACAATTGGTGCCACACTGCAACGCCTGCCCCAGGGCCTCCACGCTGTCGGCGCCCTGCTCGATGGCTTTCTGGATCTGGCGGTCGCCCACCTGAAAGCAGCTGCAGACCAGGTTGCCCATGTCATCGCCATCCAGGGCTCTCGCCGCCAGCAGGCCTCTACGGGTGGTCTCATCAAGCTCCGGCAGGCTGAAACACTCCGCCACCCAGTCCATGGCTGGCAGGGCGTTCGGATCACGGTCCACCATCAGCACCGCCTCCAGCTGACCGTTGCGAATCCGGGCCGCCCGGAAACGCTCCTCCCGGGCATCCTGCATCACCAATTGTGGGGGACCACCCAGCCAGTCCGCCACCGCCTCGGGCCAGTCCACGGCGGATCGCCCGGCCACAAACCAGCTCTCACATTGAGCGATTGGCTGGTGCGCCCAGTAATCCGCCTGCCAGCGCAGAGGCCGGTTACGGCGAACCAGCAGACGACCGTGCCAGCGAGCCGGCCATTCGGCGAGGGCGGCGCGGCCGTGTTTGGCCTCGGGCTGACCCGACACCGGGTCCACCAGGCTGTCGGTGAGCGCCGTGGCCAGGCCCTGGCCGGTGAACTGCCGGTTCCAGTGAATGGGTACAAACACTTCGCCCCTGCGCTGCTCGGGCGCCACTCGCACCCGGCCAATAAACTGGCCATGGGCGCTGGTGAGTGTGGCCAGCCCGCCGGGCGAAAGCCCATACGTGCGGGCATCGTTCGGATGCACGTCAATGAATGGCTCCGGTCGGTGAGCCAGTAGGCGTCCCGAGCGCCCGGTTCGGGTCATGGTGTGCCACTGGTCGCGGATACGGCCGGTGTTGACCACCAGGGGGAACACGTCTGTGGGCGGCCGAACCGGCAGCCGGGAGCCTACCGGTACCAGTCGGGCCCGTCCGTTACTGGTCGCAAAGCAACCATCCGTGAACAGCCGTTGGGCGACACCCCCGGCGCCTGAACCCGCGCTCCGTATCGGCCACTGGGTCGGCGCCAACTGCTCGTACTGCCAGTCGGTGAGGTTCGCTAAACCGGAAATGTCGAAGAAGCGCCCGCCATCATTCTCAAAACCGGAGAGTCGGGCATGTTCCCGGAAAATGTCCGCCGGCCCCTGGTAATCAAACTTGGGGCCATAACCCAGCGCCCGGGCCACCTGGCTGACAATCCACCAGTCCGGCCTGGCCTGCCCCGGCAACGGAAGAAACCGGCGCTGGCGCGAAATGCAGCGCTCGGAATTGGTGACCGTACCGTCTTTTTCGCCCCAACCCACCGCCGGCAGCAGGATATCCGCGTAGCGCGCAGTATCGGTTTCCCGCACGCAGTCCGAGACAATCACAGTGGGGCATCGGGCCAGCGCCTGGCGGATCCGATCGGTCTCCGGCAGGCTCACCGCGGGGTTGGTGGCCATGATCCACAGCACCTTGATCTCGCCCCGTTCCACCGCATCAAACAGATCCACGGCTTTCATGCCAGGCCCGTCGGCCACGGAGTCTGTGCCCCAGAAACGGGCCACCCGGTCCCGGGCACCGGGGCTGTCGTAGTCCATGTGGGCGGCAAGGGTGTTGGCCAGCCCGCCGACTTCCCGGCCGCCCATGGCGTTGGGCTGTCCGGTCAGGGAAAAAGGCGCCGCACCAGGCTTGCCGATCCGGCCGGTGGCCAGATGGCAATTGATGATGGCGTTGCCCTTGTCGGTGCCGGCCGAGGACTGGTTGATACCCTGGGAAAACGCGGTCACGGTGCGGGGGTGCTCCGAGAACCATTCATAGAAGCGGGTTACTTCCGCTACCGGCAGATCACAGAGGCTGGCCACCGCCTCCACGTTGGGCGCCACGGAGCGGGCAGTGGCGAGGCTGTCGTCATAACCCTCGCAGTGGGCGTCAAGGTAGTGGTTGTCCACCAAACCGTGGTGATCGAGCCACACCAGCAGACCGTTGAACAGGATGGTATCGGTGCCTGGCCGCAATGCCAGGTGCAGGTCCGCCAGGTCGCTGGTGGCGGTCCTGCGTGGATCGATCACCACCACCCGGCGGCCCGGGCGGGCCGAGGCCTGCATACGCTGGTACAGCACCGGATGCGCCCAGGCGGCATTGCTGCCAGCGACCACCAGCAGGTCGGCCAGCTCCAGGTCCTCGTAGCAGCCCGGCACCAGGTCGCCCCCGAAGGCACGCTTGTGGGCGGCCACGGCCGACGACATACAGAGGCGGGAGTTGGTGTCCACATGCGGGGTACGGATAAAGCCCTTGGCCAGCTTGTTGGCCACATAGTAGTCCTCGGTCAGCAACTGACCGGATAAATAGAAAGCCACCGAGCCGGGCCCATGCTGCTCCACAGACGCCCGGATCGCCCCTGCCACCTCGTTAATGGCGGTGGGCCAGTCGGTGTCGCGCCCCCGCACAGCGGGCTTCAACAGGCGCCCCTCCGGCGTCAGGGTTTCATGCAGGGCGGAGCCTTTGACACACAGCCGACCGCGATTTGCGGGGTGCGTCTGATCGCCCTCAGTTCCGGTGGCTGTGGCGTTGACCCCGCAGCCCACACCGCAGTATGGGCAGGTGGTCTTGACGGGTGCGGACGAATGATCGGTGCTGGTCACGGCGCTTCCTCATGCATCAAACACAAAAAAGCCCGCCGGATTCAGGCCGTGGGGCCGTCATGGGCGGGCTTCTTTGCCAGTGGAATCAAATTGTCTCGAACGTAGTCAGAAGTACCTGCAATAACAGGGCCAGCCGGCACCGATAGCACTCCAGGCCAGCCGGGCGCGCCTGACAAGGGTTGTGCTCCGGCGCAGCCCTGACGCAACCCCGGCGCCGGGGTGCGCTCCGGTTTCAAATTGGTGCAAATTTACGCAACGCCGCACTAAAACAATCCGGGTCTTTGCCCGCATTCTCCACCACGCCTTCCCCGTGATTTTGTAGGTCCATGTTTTAAATGAACTTTTCAATATGGCATAGCACGTGCAGGGTCTGACTCAGAGACGCGCGTTCACGAATTAACAGACAACTGATCCCCAGGCACAGGCGCCTGCTTTCCGGAGACGGAGAGCGGGCGTTTTTGCGTTTGGGCCAAACAGAATGAGGTAACGCCATGTACACACTCATAAACCGAACCGCTCGATGGCTCTGCAGCCTGCTGCTGGTGACATCGCTCTGGGGCACCACTGCCCTGGTGCACGCTGAGGTGGGGCCGGCGGAAAAGCCGGACCTCAAGCTGGGCTTTATCAAACTGACCGACATGGCCCCGCTGGCTGTGGCCTGGGAGCAGGGCTTCTTTATGGACGAGGGCCTGTTCGTTGAGCTGGAAGCCCAGGCCAACTGGAAAGTGCTGCTCGACCGGGTGATTACCGGGGAACTGGACGGCGCCCACATGCTTGCGGGCCAGCCGCTGGGTGCCTCTATTGGCTATGGCACCCGGGCGGACATCATCACCGCCTTCAGCATGGACCTTAATGGCAACGCCATCACCGTTTCCAACGATGTCTGGGAGACCATGCGTCAGCAGATCCCGGCCAACGCCGAGGGAAAACCCCAGCACCCGATCAGCGCCAGTGCCCTGAAGCCGGTGGTAGACGCCGCCCGGGAAAAGGGCGAGCGGTTCCGGATGGGCATGGTGTTCCCGGTGTCCACCCACAACTACGAGCTGCGTTACTGGCTGGCGGCCGGCGGCCTTAATCCGGGTTTCTACGCGCCACAGCGGGGCGACACCAGCGGTACCCTGGAGGCCGACGTCCACCTGTCGGTCACTCCACCGCCGCAGATGCCGGCTACCATGGAGGCCGGCACCATCCAGGGCTACTGCGTGGGCGAGCCCTGGAACCAGCAGGCAGTATTCATGGGCATCGGCGTGCCGGTGATCACCGATTACGAGATCTGGCCGAACAACCCGGAAAAGGTTTTCGGCGTGACCCGGCAATGGGCCGAGGATTATCCCAACACCCATCTGCGCCTGTTGCGGGCCCTGATCCGCGCCGCCCACTGGCTGGATGAAAACAACAACGCCAATCGCGAGGAAGCGGTGAGCATCCTGGCCCGGCCCAGCTACGTCGGCGCCGATGAGGCCGTCATTGCCAACTCCATGACCGGCACCTTCGAGTACGAGAAAGGCGATGTTCGAAAGGTCCCTGATTTCAACGTGTTCTTCCGCTATAACGCCACCTATCCGTACCCGTCAGACGCCATCTGGTACCTCTCCCAGATGCGCCGCTGGGGTCAGATTCCTGAGGCCAAGCCGGATAGCTGGTACATGGAAACCGCCGGGCGTGTGTATCGGGCGGACATCTACGAGCAGGCTGCGCGCTCTCTGATCGCCGACGGCACCCTGAAGGCATCGGATTTCCCGGATTTCGAGGCCGAGAATTTCCACCGCCCGCATCAGGGTGAGCTGATCGACGGTGTGGCCTTCACCCCGCGCACACCCAATGCCTACATCGACAGTTTCGAGATCGGCCTGAAAGGAAGCCAGACCCCGTAACCGGGCTGGCAAGGAGGAGTTAAGCCATGACCACCATCACATCTGCCACCCCGGGGTCGCAACCGCCCCGCTGGCTGAAACACCGCCTGCAGGCAATGGCCGAGGCGCTCTCGCCCGCCAGGCTGGCCGCCACCGGCCGGCAAATGCTGCTGCCGATCATTGGCATCCTGCTGTTCGTCGGCTTCTGGCATCTGGCCGCGCCCCAGGTGGACACCTCCCTGGGCAGCTTTCCCGGCCCGGCCCAGGTCTGGGAGCAGTCGGGCCAGCTCTGGCAGGAGCATGCGAACCAGCGGGAGCGGGCTGACAAGTTCATTGCCATGCAGGAAGAACGGAACGCCCGCATCCTGGCGGACAACCCCGACGCCGAGGTGCGTATCCGGCCCTATCCCGGAGCGCCGACCTTCATCGACCAGATCCGGACCAGTCTGTTCACGGTGCTGGCGGGATTCGTGCTGGCGACGGCTATTGCGGTGCCCCTGGGGATCGTGGTGGGCCTGAACCGGCACTTCCAGGCCGCGGTGAACCCGCTGATCCAGGTATTCAAGCCGGTGTCCCCCCTGGCCTGGCTGCCCCTGGTGACCATGGTGGTGTCCGCCACCTACGTGAGCGATGACCCGATGTTCGAGAAGTCGTTCATCACGTCGATGATCACGGTCACCCTGTGCAGTCTGTGGCCCACGCTGATCAATACCAGCGTTGGCGTGGCGGCGGTCAATCCGGACCTGCTGAATGTGTCACGGGTGCTGCGGCTGTCGTTCTGGACCCACGTGCGCAAGGTGGTGCTGCCGTCCTCGGTGCCGATGATTTTCACCGGTCTTCGGGTGTCGTTGGGCATTGCATGGATGGTGCTGATTGCCGCCGAGATGCTGGCCCAGAGTCCGGGGCTGGGCAAGTTCGTGTGGGACGAATTCCAGAACGGCAGCAGCCAGTCCCTGAGCCGGATCATGGTGGCGGTGCTGGCCATCGGGTTTATCGGGTTTGTGCTGGACCGGGTGATGCTGTTGATTCAGCGCAAAGTTGCCTGGAATGAGTGAGTTTTTCTTTGGAGCAGGCCGCACCGGGTGGGTCACGCCTCCCGAAACACGCGGCGAGTACATCCCTGTACGCTCCGCAAAAACATCCATGTTTTTGAGGGTTTCGGGAGGCGTGACCCGCCCGGCGCTCCGATTACTGAGAGGTGCTTTCCATGGGTAAGTCTCATCTTGAATTAACCGGTGTTGAAATGGCGTTTGATACGCCCAAGGGCCCCTTCGTGGCCCTGGACAACGTCAATCTGAAGATCCAGAAAGGCGAATTCGTCTCCCTGATCGGGCATTCCGGTTGTGGCAAATCGACGGTGTTGAACATCGTCGCCGGGTTGCTGCAGGCCACCAAGGGCGGCTGTGTGCTGGATGGCCATGAGGTGAATTCGCCGGGGCCGGAACGGGCGGTGGTGTTCCAGAACCACGCGCTCATGCCCTGGCTGACGGTGTACGAGAACGTGGAACTGGCGGTGCAGCAGGTGTTTCGCAAGTCCATGGGCAAGCAGGAGCGGCGGGACTGGATTCATCACAATCTTGAGCTGGTGAACATGGCCCACGCTGCGGACAAGCGGCCGGGAGAGGTGTCCGGTGGTATGGCCCAGCGGGTGGGGATTGCCCGGGCGCTGGCCATGAAACCCAGTGTGCTGTTGATGGATGAACCCTTCGGGGCGCTGGATGCGCTCACCCGGGCGCATCTGCAGGATTCGCTGATGGAGATCCAGCAGGAGCTGAACAACACGGTGATCATGATCACCCACGACGTCGACGAGGCGGTGCTGCTGTCAGACCGGATCATCATGATGACCAATGGCCCGGCCGCCACGGTGGGCGAGGATCTGCGCATTGAGCTGCCCAGGCCCCGCAATCGGGTGACCCTGGCAGACAATCCGGAATACGTCCATTACCGGCAGGAGGTGTTGCGCTTCCTGTATGAAAAGCAGCGCAAGCTGGAGCATCTGTCGCCCCGCCGGTCCGGAACCAAAGGCACCGGCGAGCCGGAGGAGGGCAAGACCCAGACGCGCGTCGCCCGGGCCTGAGCCGGGCGATTCAGCGCCTGAGGATCACTGGAGGAACGTCACTTCAGAACATCCGCCATGGACACCAGGGCCCGGGCAACCTCGGGCAGTTTGCGGCCCTGGTCCATGGCCAGTTTGCGCAGTACCCGGTGGGCCTCGTCGTTGCTGATCTTGCGGTGTTCCATCAGCAGCAGCACGGCCTTTTCCTGGGTCTTGCGGTCTTCCAGGGCCTCCCGGGCGCTCTGCAGTTCGTCGGTCATCTGCTGCAGGCGCCGGGTCTGTTCCTGCACCAGGTCAAAGATGGAGCGTCCGAACTGCTGGCCAACGCCGTCGCTCTCCCAGGTGTCACCGCCCGGTTGCTCGCCGCCGGAGTCGCACAGTACCAGCAGTGGCCTGGAGGCTGGCTCCCGGGCATCGCGGGCATCGAGGGAGGCGATCAGGGTTTCCTGATGCGCGAGGGAGTTCCGGGCATCGGCGAAGCGCTCGGTGCAGCGGGCGTGGAAGCAACCCTCCACCGAATCCTCCACGGTTTTCAGCTCGTCCATCCGTTCGGTCATCAGCCGGAACCACTCATCGGCCAGGGCCGGATCCAGATCCTTGAAGCGGCCAATGGCGGTGCCCCGTTGCCGGAGTTTTTCGATCTCGCTCTCGCGAGGGTTCTGGCGCAGCTTTTCCCAAAGGGCGAGGGAATCGTCATCGGCGAAGCTGGTAAACACCTCGAAACAGCGTTCTTGCGCTTCAATCAGGTGCATCATGCGCTCCGACAGTGCACGATCAAACCGTCCGCTGGAAAAGCCCGCCGAACCCACCGCCCGCTCCTGGCCGCAGAATTCCTTGCCGTTCATCAGGTGCACCATCGCCACCAGCAGGCCGGCAATGGTGGGGTCCACGGCGGTATCCGCCGCCTCGAACACCACCGCAATCAGATTGTGGATCAGGCTGCTGTAGTCCTCGGTGGCCGATGCCGCCGTCACCTTCCGGGCCAGAACACAGCGGCGCAGTTCCTGCAGGCCGTCCAGGCCGTGCAGGGCGCTGGCCAGCTGGTTAAGCAGCCGGCTGCTGACCGGATGAGCCGTCAGTTCCCGGTGGATTTCGGTCAATGCCTGATAGAAGTCCGCCAGCAACCGGTCGGATTCAGCCACCATGCTCTCGCGCTCACTGGCGAACCGCTCACCACCGGAGCCCAGGAAAACGTTGGATGCCCCGCGCTCGCACTGGAGCGCGTGCACCAGATTGCTGATGCACTGCACCAGTTTGCCCATCTGCAAAAAGTACTGGAGGTTCATCAACTCACAGCTTTTGGAGGCGATCAGATAATCGCCCGCGGTGGGTGCTTTCGCGGCAGGGGCTCTTTTGGCATTCATCACAGACTCCGGAGGCCGGTTGGCCTCATTTCCAGTATTCGTTGGCGGCGCCGGGTTGTGCTCCGGTATTCATTGGCTCCACCTCTGGTCAGACCACAGCAATTACCGGGCCACCGCACTGGCCCCAAACCCGTGCAATCTGCCCTGTTGCGGGGCAGCAATCGCGGGTACAAAGCGGGCATCATCGGCGCATTTTACGGCAAATCACTGTTTTTAAAGGATTTAAAAAACTGGCACGAAGATCGCTAATTCAAAACCATGGACGAATGTCCCGGCCAAGGATCAGGCCGGACCATCAGATCATTGTTGTTGGCATTGGCGCCGGACCATCGACTTCCCTCGGGAATAGATGCTCCGGCTTTTTTTGTTGGCCAGAAAACAGGCGGGTGTAGTCGGAAATGAGTGCAATGAAGGAACAACGGGAATCGGTACTGGTGATCTGCGGCCACGGCATGGTGTCCCAGCGCCTGCTCGAGTCCCTGTGTCGCGATCAGGACCAGCCGTTCGACCGCATTGTGGTGTTCAACGGGGAACGGGCGGACGCCTACAACCGCATCCAGCTGTCCGTGCTGCTGGCAGGTGACACCGACGAGGCCGCCATGGCCCTGCAGTCCGAGGGCTGGTTCCGGGACCGGGGCATTGCCGTCTGCAACGGCGAACCGGTGGTCGCGATTGACCGCCAGGCCCACACCGTGACCACCGCCACCGGTCGCGTCCAGCACTACAGCCACCTGGTCCTGGCCACCGGCGCCGAGCCGGCCAAGCCGCAGCTCCCGGGCGCCGACCTGCGGGGGGTAATGACCTTCCGGGACCTGGAAGACGCCCGGTCCCTGATCGATACCGCTCGCTACCAGCGCCGGGCCGTGGTCATCGGAGGCGGCTTCCTGGGACTGGAAACCGCCGATGGCCTGCGCCAGCGGGGCATGGCGGTGACCCTGCTTCATCGAAGCGGCCACCTGCTGAACCGGCAACTGGATCCGGTCGGCGGCGCGTTGTTGCAACAGCACATGGAGGCCCGAGGCATCAACGTGCTCACCGGAACCTCCCCCAAGGCCCTGCTCGGGCGCTCGCGGGTGCGCGCTGTGCAGCTCGATAACGATACATTGATCAGTACCGATCTGGTGGTGTTCGCCACCGGCATTACCCCCCGCGCTCAGCTCGCCCGGGAGGCGGGGCTGGCCTGCGACCGGGGTATTCTGGTGGATTCCCGGCTGCGCACCAGCGACCCCTCCATCTGGGCCCTGGGCGAGTGCTGCCAACTGGAGGATGTCATCTTCGGACTGGTCGAACCCGGCTACCAGCAGGCGGACGTACTGGCCGAGGTTCTGGTTGCGACTGTACAGGGCCAGGACTGCGGGGCCAGCTATACGCCGGTGGATACCCCGACCCGCCTGAAAATCAGCGGTGTTCCGATCTTTTCCTGCGGGCAAATCAGCGCAGACCGGGACACCGAATCCGTGATCTGGCAAGACCATGAACACAACCACTACTGCCGGCTGCTGATCCGCAACCAGCGGCTGGCCGGTGCGGTGCTGCTGGGTGATACCCGGGACGGCCCCTGGTACAGCCAGCGCATCCAGCAACAGGACGACATCTCCCGATACCGGGACCACATCGCTTTTGGCAAGCACTACTGCGAGGCGGCGGCATAACGCCCGGGCCATCCGCTCGGAGCGCCCTTCGCCCGGAAAGAGGAAAGACCCATGACTAAGAAAACCCTGATCGTTGTCGGCAACGGTATGGTCGGCCACCACTTCCTGGAGCAGTTCTGCGCCAGCCCGGCGGCCGCCGATTTCGAGATCATCGTGTTTGGTGAGGAAAAGCAGCTGGCCTACGACCGGGTTCACCTGTCGGAGTACTTTGGCGGCTCCACCCATGCCGACCTGGCGATGGGCACCCTGGAGTGGTACACCGAGCAGGGCATTCAGCTGCACCTCAATGAGCAGGTCACCGGCATCAACCGGGAGCATCGCACCCTGGAAACGCCCCGGGGTGAGTACCGGTACGATGAACTGGTGCTGGCCACCGGCTCCTATCCGTTCGTGCCGCCGATCGAGGGCAATGACCGCCCCCACTGCCTGGTTTACCGCACCCTGGAAGACCTGGACGCCATTCGCGCCAGCGCCGAGGGCGCCCGCGCCGGTGTCGTGGTTGGCGGCGGCCTGCTGGGCCTGGAGGCGGCTAATGCCCTCAAGAGCCTGGGCCTGGAGGCCCATGTGGTGGAATTCGCGCCCCGGCTGATGCCGGTTCAGCTGGACGCCGACGGCGGCGCCCTGCTGCGCAGTAAGATCGAGGAGCTGGGCGTGCAGGTGCACACCGAGAAAGCCACCACGGCGATTGTCGAAGGCCAGGACGCCCGACTGCGCATGAATTTCAGCGACGAATCTTTCCTGGAAACCGACCTGATCGTGTTCTCCGCCGGCATCCGGCCCCAGGACGCCCTGGCCCGGGCCAGCGGTCTGGAAATCGGCGAGCGCGGTGGCATCGTGATCAACAACCAGTGCACTACCTCGGACCCCCACGTTCACGCCATTGGCGAGTGCGCGCTCTGGGAGCAGAAAATCTTCGGCCTGGTGGCGCCCGGTTACACCATGGCCCGTACCCTCTCGGCCGCCCTGAACAGCGACCGGGAAGCAGCCTTTACCGGCGCCGACATGAGCACCAAGCTGAAACTGCTGGGTGTCGACGTGGGTTCCATCGGTGATGCCCACGGCCAGACTCCGGGTGCCCGCAACATCCGCTTCAACGACGAGCCGGCCGGCCACTACCGGCGCATGGTGATCAGCGAAGATGGCAAAACCCTGCTCGGGGCCATCCTGGTGGGCGACAACAGCCATTACGATACCCTGCTGCAGTACGCGCTGAACGGCATCACCCTGCCGGAGAATCCGGAGACCCTGATCCTGCCGGAAAGCCAGGGCGGCGCGCCCACTCTGGGCCCGGATGCGCTGCCGGAAACCGCTTCCATCTGTTCCTGCCACAACGTTACCAAGGGCGATATCTGCAGCGCCATTGATGCCGGCTGCGCGGATCTGGGCAGCGTGAAAGCGGAGACGAAGGCCAGCACCGGCTGCGGCGGCTGTACCGCGCTGCTCAAGAACGTGGTGGACAGCGAGCTGGAAAAACGCGGCGTTGAGGTCAGCAAGGACCTGTGCGAGCACTTCCCCTACAGCCGCCAGGAGCTGTTCCATATCGTGAAGGTGAACGGCATCCGCACCTTCCGTACCCTGATCAACCAGCACGGCAAGGGCCACGGCTGCGATATCTGCAAGCCGGCAGTGGCCTCAATCCTGGCCACCTGCTGGAACGAGCACATCCTGGCCACCGATCACGTGCCGCTGCAGGACACCAACGACACCTTCATGGCCAACATGCAGAAGAACGGCACCTACTCGATTGTGCCGCGCATCCCGGGTGGTGAGATCACGCCGGACAAGCTGATTGTGCTGGGTGAGGTGGCCAAGGAGTACGACCTGTACACCAAGATCACCGGCGGCCAACGGGTAGACCTGTTTGGCGCCACCCTGAGCCAGTTGCCGGAGATCTGGGAAAAGCTGATTGCCGCCGGCTTCGAGACCGGCCACGCCTACGGCAAGTCCCTGCGTACGGTGAAGTCCTGCGTGGGCAGCACCTGGTGCCGCTACGGTGTGCAGGACAGCGTGGGCATGGCGATCCTGCTGGAGAACCGCTACAAGGGCCTGCGCGCGCCGCACAAGGTGAAGATGGCGGTCTCCGGCTGTACCCGGGAGTGTGCCGAGGCCCAGAGCAAGGACTTTGGCGTGATTGCCACCGACAAGGGCTGGAACCTGTACGTGTGCGGCAACGGCGGCATGCGCCCCCGGCACGCGGACCTGTTCGCCACGGATCTGTCTGACGAGGAGCTGATCCGCACCATTGACCGGGTGGTGATGTTCTACGTGCGTACCGCCGACCGGCTGCAGCGCACCAGCGTGTGGATGGAGAACCTGGAGGGCGGCCTGGACTACCTGAAACAGGTGGTGCTGGAGGACAGTCTGGGGATCTGCGCGGAGCTGGAGGAGCATATGGAGGGCATTGTCAGCACCTACCAGTGCGAGTGGAAATCCGCCGTGGAGGATCCGGAGAAGCGCAAGCGCTTCCGGGAGTTTGTGAATGCGCCTTCGCAGAGTGATCCGGTGCAGGAGTGGACCGTGGAGCGGGGGCAGCGGCGGCCTGTTTTGGAGACTGAGTCTGCGTAGCCTGCGGATTTGGCGTTTTGAGCAAGGCGTCATGGGGATACTTTTCTTCTGGGAAAAACAACTCGCTTCGCTCAGACATCTTTTTCCCGCCAGAAAAGCACCCCCATACCACCTCGCTCGCCAAGCTTTGGTGGTATCGCATCAGAAAATCGTTGAGATAAACGCGGAAGGATTAGGAGAAACACAATGAAACCACGCACTCGTTGGGAAGCGGTTTGCACGGTAGACGACCTGGTGCCGGAATCCGGCGTCGCGGTCTGGACTGACGAAGGCCCGGTGGCGGTGTTTTACCTGCCACATAGGCTGCCGGCCCTGTTTGCAATTAGTCACGCTGACCCGTTCAGTGGCGCCAATGTGTTGGCCCGGGGGATTACCGGGGATCTGAAGGGCGAGCCGGTGGTGGCCTCGCCCCTGTACAAGCAGCATTTCAGTCTGCGCACCGGGGTCTGTCTGGAGGACGATTCGGTGCGGGTGAAAACCTATCCGGTGCTGCTGGATGGCAACCAGATCCGTCTGGAGGTCCGTGCCAGCCAGCGCGACTCAGTGGCGGCCTGACCGCCAGCGTTCCCGCCAGCCCAGGGCCATGATGGTCAGTGAGGGCAGGAAGGTGACGGTCACTATGGCCGCTCCCAGCAGGCCGAACAGGACGATGGCGCCGACGCCCCGGTAGAGTTCGGTGCCTTCGCCCGGCAGGAACACCAGGGGCGAGAGGCCGCAGAGGGTGGTCAGGGTGGTCATGGCGATGGGTCGCAGGCGGGTCTGCACCGCGCCGGTGACCGCCTCTACCACGGTCACGCCTTTCTGGCGCAGGTTCTGGCGGGCCTGGTCCACCACCAGGATCGGGTTGTTCACCACGGTGCCCATCAGGATCAGAAAGCCCAGCATGGTGATCATGTCAAACGGCTGTCTGAGCGGCTGCAGGCCGATCATTGGCATCAGGCTGCCCACCAGGTTCATCAGCGCCAGGCCCACGATACCGCCGGCCACGCCCAGGGGGATGGCGGTCATGATCAGCAGCGGGAAGCCCCAGTGGGCGAAGATCGCCACCAGCAGCAGATAGACGATGGCGATGGCAATGATGAAGTTGCCGGTCAGCGCCTCCCGGGTGGCGTTAAGCTGATCGCTGGCGCCAGAGATGTCCACATCCACGTTGGCCGGCAGCGCGCCGCTGTCGCGAAGGTACTGCAGCAGATCCGTGCGCACCCGGTCCACGCCCGCTTCCAGAGGCACGTCGCCCGGGGGAATCACGTTCAGGGTCACGGTCCGACGGCCGTCCACCCGGCGCACGGTGCTGGTATCCACGGTTTCCTCAATGGTGGCCAGGCTCGACAGGGGCAGGGTGGCGCCCTGGGGCGTGTGCACCATCACGTCCGGTAAATCGTCCAGTTCCGGGTTCCGACCCTCGCTGCCGTACACATAAATATCGATCTTCTCGTCGTCCAGAAAAAAATCGTCCACATAGCTGCCCTCGGTCAGCGAGGCGACGGTGAAGCCGATGCCTTCGGCCCCCAGGCCCAGTTCCGCCGCCCGGTCCCAGTCCGGCAGGATCTGGATCAGCGGCTGGGCCAGGGACAGGGTGGAGGGCTGGCTCTGGATTCGGGGGTTGTCGAAAATTTCCTCGGCCCGCCGGTAGGCGGCGTTGGCGGCGCTGTACACCGACACCAGATCCGGCCCGGCAATGTCCAGGTTGATGCTGCGGGTTCCGCCATCGTTGCTGGAGATGATCGAGCCCTTGGCGGCAAAGGCCCGCATACCCGGGAACTGTTCGTAGAACCGGGTGATCTCGTCCATCAGCGCTTCGATATGCCTGGGATTCAGGGTCTCGGCAATGATGCGGATACGTGTGGGCGTCACCTGCATGTTGAGGTAGGCCATGGGTGGCACCCGGGTTTCGCCGGCGGCGTAGGCGTCGCCATCGGCGTTCACGTGGGGCAGGAAGTAGTCCTCGACCTGGCGGCCGATGGCCCGCATTTCCGACAGGTTATACCCGGGCGGCGCCGACATGGCGGCGAAGGTCTTGGGTTCCTCCCCTTCCGGCAGGTACTCGGCCGGCGGCGTGAGCACAAAGATGATCCAGAGACTGGTCACTGACGTGGCTACCACGACGACCACCCGACGTACCGATCCGTTCACCAGCCAGCGGACCACCCCCATCACGCCCCGGCTCCAGCGACCGGAGATCTCGTTGCCGTACTGGTCGGTATCCGCAGCCCTCCGACCAAAATCCAGGCGCGCACAGAGGGTGGGGATGATGGTAATGGCCACCAGCATGGAGGCGAGGATGGCGGCGGAGATGGCGATGGCGACATCGGAATAGAGCTGGCCCGCCTCCTCTTCGATGAACAGGATGGGCAGGAACACCAGGATGGTGGTGGTCGTTGAAGCGAGCACCGCCGGCCAGACTTCCCGAACGCCCTTGAGGGCCGACTCGAACCGGTCCAGCCCCAGCCGGCGGTGTCGTTCGATGTTCTCCAGCACCACGATGCTGTTGTCCACCGTCATGCCGATGGCAAAGGCAATGCCGGCCAGGGAAATCACGTTGATGGTGCGGCCGGTGATCAACAAGCCGATGAATGCGGCAATGGCACACAGGGGGATGCCCACCACTCCGGCAAAGGTGGCCCGCCCCGAGCGCAGGAACAGGAACATCACGAGGGTCGCGAAGACGGCGCCGATACCCAGGTTGGTCCAGACATTGGCCACGGACGCTTCCACATAGCGGGCATCGTCCGCAGTCAGGCTCAGGTTCATGCCGGCCGGCTCCAGAACTTCCCGGTTGATGGCGGCCACCTCGTCCATCATCGCATGTTTGATATCGATGACGTTGGAGCCGCTCTCCCGGCGCACCTGCAACCCGATGACCCGCTGGCCGTTGACCAGCGACAGTTCGCGGATGCGGGAATGACCCTGCTGAACCCGGGCCACCTCGCCGAGGCGGATCACGTTGTCGCCCTCACGCCGGACCACCAGTTGCTCCAGCGCGGCAATGTCATCGAACCGACCAACGGTGCGTAGCAGGTAACGGCGCTTGCCGGAGTCGATCTCGCCACCGGAAATATCCCGGTTACGGGACACGATGGCATCGCGAACATCCAGCAGGTTCAGACCCCGCTGGGCCAGGGCGGCTTCATCCACGATGACCTGCATCTGCCGGTCGGCACCCCCGCCCACCGTCACCTCGGACACCCCGGGCACGCTCTCCATCCTCGGCCGCACGCGGTCCTCGATGAAGTCGCGCATCAGTTCGATATCCAGCTCCCGGGGGTTGCCTTCCAGGGTGGCAATCCGGAAATACATGAAGGCGTTGGACGAAAAGGACGCCGCCACAATGCGCGGCTCGTCCACGTTGCGGGGGTAATCGGGGACCTGACTGAGGGCATTGTTGATCTGGATCAGCGTCTCGGTGATGTCCACGCCGAAGGGGAACTCCAGTTCGATCTCGGCGGCGCCACTGGAGGCGGTGGCGGTCATGCGGCTGAGATTGGGCACGTTGCGCAGGAAGCGTTCCTGCTCGATCAGGATGTCCTTCTCGATGTCCTGGGGAGTGGCGCCCGGCCAGCTGGTTTCCACGGTAACCGTGCGCACTTCCAGATCCGGAATCATCTGTACCGGTATCCGAAGCGCCGCTGCAGCCCCCAGAATGGCCACAATCAGCGCGACGACGGTGACCAGCGTACCGTGTCGGATAATACCGGCAAACATCAGCGGCTCTCCCGTTCGGAGATCTTCACCCTCATACCCTCGGTGAGGGATTCATTGCCGCGCACCACCACCTTCTGGCCTTGCTCCAGGCCGCGAGTCACCTCCACCTTGCCATCAAAGCCGGCTCCCAGGTACACCCGTTTCTCGCGCACGGTCCAGGTGTCGCCATCATCAGGCTCCGCCAGCCACACAGTCACCCGGCCTTCCGGATAACGGTTGATGGCATCCCGGGAAATGGTGAGTCCCTGCTCACCGGTGGTAACCTGCAGCGTTGCCTGCACCGCCATGCCGGGCAGCAGCCGCACCGGCTCCGGCTTTACCCCGCGAAGCAGGAACGTCCGCGCCTGGGGGTCATTCACCGGCACCAGCAAGTCAATGTTCGCCGGAACCCTGTCGCCGCCGGCGTGGACGAGCAGGCGGGTGTTGTCGTCAACGCGGGCGTAGAAGTCCTGGGGCACCCGGAAATCGAGCCTCAGATTGCCGGTGTCCACCAGGGTCAGCAGTTGATCCCCGGGGGTGACCCATTCGCCGATGTCCCGTGAACGCTGGCTGATCACGCCGTCGAACGGCGCCGTGACCCGGTGTCGCTCCAGATTAACGGCCACCTGACGGCGGGTTGCCTCAAGCCGCGCCAGGGCGGCGCGGCTGGTCTCTACTTCACTTTCCCGGGCACTGACCTCGGTCGCTGCGATGTTACGACCGGCGCCCACCGAGCGGGCCTCGGTGAGCCGGCGTTCGGCCTCCTCCAGCCGGCTTCGGGCTTCCTCGACCTCGGCACTCGCCGCCTCCAGCTCCCACCGGGCCAGTTCATCATCCAGCGCCACCAGGGTATCACCCCTGGCAACCCGATCCCCGGTCTCCACCTCTACCTGCTCCAGCAACCCCGCCACCGAGGCGGAAATGCCGGATACCCGAAGCGCTGTCACCGTGCCGTTGAGGGTGACCTCCTGCCGTATGGTGCCGGGGTTCACGGTTTCCAGTTGCACGCCCGGAAGGTCCTGAGCCGCGACGCCCGGAGACACCACGGACAGAACCAGCAAGACGATAGCCGGAATGGATTTCAACGGATGACCCACTGACCTCTCTCCCTGTGACGTTTCAAATGGATGCAAGTGCTAACCTTACGCTTCAGCTTACGACAGAAACGGCGCTCCGGACCTCGTCTCCGGTTGACCGCGCCTGAGCCCGCGGTTTTTAAAGAAGTCAATTCCGACCGCCCGATTGTGCGTTACCATGAGTCTGTCACCCCGCAAACTCGCCATACAAGGACGCCCCGTGAAGCCCCTCAGCCCCACTGATCAACTCTTCCTTTGGCTGGAAAAACGCCAGCAACCCATGCACGTGGGTGGTTTACAGCTGTTTTCCTTTCCCGAGGGTGTGCCGGACGACTATGTTGCCCAACTGGCCGAACGACTGAGGCAGTACACCCGGGTGACGCCGCCCTTCAACCAGCGGCTGGATTACCGGTTTGGCCAGCCGGTTTGGGTGGAAGATGAGCACCTGGACCTGGAGCACCATTTCCGGTTCCAGGCCTTGCCCACGCCGGGCCGGGTCCGGGAGCTGCTGTCGTTCGTGTCGGCGGAACATTCCCACCTGATGGACCGGGAACGTCCGCTCTGGGAGTTCCACCTGATTGAAGGTCTGGGAGAGCGGCAGTTTGCGGTGTACACCAAGGTGCACCACGCCCTGGTGGATGGCGTGTCGGCCATGCGCATGGCCACCCGGATGCTGTGCCAGGACACCGGCGAGCGGGACATGCCACCGATCTGGGCAATGCCGCCGCGCCATTCTGGCAATCGAGAGGAGAGCGCTTCTTCCCTGTGGCGCAGCGTCGGCCACCTGCTGGGGGAATCCGGCAAACAGCTGGGAACGGTGCCAACGGTCGCCCGGGAACTGCTGCGCACCATCAACAACGCCCGCAAGGACCCCGCCTATTCGTCGATCTTCCACGCCCCCCGCAGCCTGCTTAACCAGAAGATCACCGGTTCCCGGCGCTTCGCCGCCCAGTCCTACGACCTGGCACGAATCAAGGCCGTGGGCGCGGCCTATGGAGCCACGGTAAACGATGTGGTGATGGCGATGTGCGCCAGTGCCCTGAGAAGCTACCTGATGAACCAGGACGCGCTGCCGGAGAAGCCATTGATCGCCATGGTGCCGGTATCCCTGCGCAAGGACGACAGCTCCGGCGGAAACCAGGTCGGGGTGATCCTCGCCTCGTTGCACACCGACATACCCAGCCCGGTCACCCGGCTGATGCAGATCCACGAGGATGTCAAAGTGGCGAAGGAGCGCTATGCCCACATGAGCGCCGAGGAAATCATCAACTACACCGCCCTGACCCTGGCCCCGGCGGCCTTCCATCTGCTCACCGGCATGGCTCCCAGGTGGCAGACCTTCAACGTGGTGATTTCCAACGTGCTGGGGCCAAAGGAGACCTGCTACTGGAACGGCGCCCGGCTGGACGGCATGTACCCGGTGTCCATCGCCATGGACCGCCTGGCCCTGAACATGACCCTGCTCAGCTACGGCGACCAGGTGGAGTTCGGCCTGATCGGCTGCCGCCGCACGCTACCGAGCCTGCAACGGATGCTCGATTACCTGGAAGAAGGCCTGACCGACCTGGAGGCCGCAGCAGGCCTGTGATCGCTGGCGCTTAACCGAAGCGGCGCTCTTCGTTACGGATGGAGATCTGGTTGTTCAGTGTCCAGAAATCGTAGAGCACACCGATCAGGAACAGACCGCCAGTGAGCAGGTAGATAATCCCGGTAATCCACTTGCCCATGTACATGCGGTGAATCCCGAATACACCGAGGAAGGTCAGCAGGATCCAGCCGATGTTGTAGCTCACCTCGCCCTCCTTGAAGCGCAGATCGGCTTCCCGGTCCATGGCCGGTATCAGGAACAGGTCGATGATCCAGCCGATGAACAGCAGGCCCAGGGTGAAGAACCAGATGGTGCCGGTGACCGGCTTGCCGTAGTAGAACCGGTGGGAGCCCAGGAATCCGAAGATCCAGAGCAGGTAGCCGATCACTTTGCTGTGGGTGTCTGGGCGGTCTGTCATGGTTTTAGGGTCCTATTCTTGGTTGGTTCGTGTGCTCTGTTCTTGCCCCAGCCTGAATGTTTCTGGGGCTGGCCGGGGGGAAGGAATATTTTCCCTCGGGAAAAACAACTCGCTGCGCTCAGACATCTTTTTCCTGTCGGGAAAATATTCCTTCCCCCCGTCCGTCCAAACATTGTGGCATAGGAAAGAAAAGACAAATTAAGACAGGGCAATAAAAAACAGGACGGCAGTCTGAACTGTAAGCAGGGCGTGGGGTGGGGGATTATTTTTTCGGGGAAAAAGATGTCTGAGCGAAGCGAGTTGTTTTTACCCGAAAAAATAATCCCCCACCCTGCGACCACGCTCCAAACCAAGAGGTCCCTAAACTCAAGGTCCAACCTCAGGCGCCGGATCCGGACCACCCTCCCGAAACTCGCTGGCCGACTTGCCAGTCCACTTGCGGAACGCCCGGCTGAAGTTGGACAGGTCTGCGTAACCCAGTTCATAGGCAATTTCGCTCACCGACTGGTTGGTGTACCGCAGCAGCTGGATGGCCCGGTCTTTCAGCACCGATTCGAGGATTTCCCGGTAGCTGGTGTCTCGATCCGCCAGGCGGCGTTTCAGGGTGCGGGACGACACGCAGAAGCGTTCGGCCATGGCCTCCAGGGACGGTAGTGGGCCCGGCATCATGCGCAGCATGTTGCGGATCGCCAGTACGATGTCGCCCTGCTCCTTGAGCGCTTTCTGCAGCTCGAATTCGCACTGGTCCCGGGCCATGCGCGAGGCTTCGGCGTCGGCCAGGCGCATGCGCACTTTCAGCAGCTCCTTCGGGAACACCATCATTTCGTCCTGCTGATCGTATTCGAACCGCACCGGCAGCTGGTGGGCGAACTGCCGGTACCAGGGCGGCTCGGGCGCGCTCAGGCAGACGGTGACGCCGGGCAGTTTGCCGTCTTCCAGGGCAAAGCCGTGTCTGGCGGCGTCATCGCGGTCCAGCAACTGTTCGGTCAGCAGGATCAGGGTGGCGCAAACGGTTTCGGCCAGAAACGGGTAGAGCCCGGGCACCTGGAATTCGGTGCAGAGTTTCACCAGCACCTGATCCCCCGCCTCGGACTGGCTCATGCTGAGGAACGGCACGCGGAGGTGCAGGTAACGACGCACGGAATCGAGGGCATCGGCGAAGGTGGGGCTGGTAAGGGCTGCGAAACCAAGGGTGCCATGGATGGTGAGGCGCAGCTCCCGGGCCAGCAGGAAGCTCAGGCCGTCCTTGCCAGCCAGTTCCAGGGCCCGCTGCGCCATGACGATGGCGTCGGTGACGAACACCCGGCTGTCGTTGGTTTTCAGGTCCTCGGGGCTGAACTCCAGGCCGTCATAAAGTGGCCGGTCGTTGTAACCGAGCTGGCGAACGGTGTCAGCCAACACCCGCATGTACACGCCCGGCACCAGGAACAATCCCAGCATCTGCCGTTCTCTGTCTGGTCCGCTTGCGCTCATTGCTGATCCTTGTTGTTGTGCTGGTTCTGGCCCATGGACTGACTCTATCAGAAGGCCCGGGCGGCGACAGTGGGGCCAGACGCACCTGCTGCGCCGTCAGCTTAGCCAATCCATCGTCGGGCTGGGGCCGATGGCGAGCTGTCCCATTTTGATAGATCCCAGTCCTCTTTGCGCATTCCTGCCGGGCGTTGACTTCCCCACACTGGAGCCATGACATCCCCCAGAGTGAGGAGTACACACATGCTGAGTAACAAGACGGCAGAAAACCGCAAGGCCCCGGCAACCCGGGCCTCGAACACGCCGGAGCAGGTCACCATCAAGCCCCAGCGCATGGGCTTCGAGTTCGGCGAGCAGGTGCCGCAGTACTGGCTCGACAACAGCTATTTCCTGAGCCACATGATGAATGCCCTCTCGGTGCTCTTCCCCCAGGGTGAGCAGTTCTTTGTGGATTCGGTGCGCGCCTATCGCGACCAGATTTCCGACCCCAAGCTCAAGGCGGAGGTGCGCGGATTCATTGGTCAGGAAGCCATGCATTCCCTGGAACACGTGGCCATGAACCAGCACGTGCGGGATCAGGGCATGCCGGTGGAAGAGCTGGAGAAGCACCTGGAGGTGGTTCTGGGCATCGCCAAAAAGCTGCCCAAGCGCCACCAGTTGGCCATTACCTGTGCCCTTGAACACATGACCGCGATGATGGCCGACATGCTGCTGGAGCGCAGCGACGTGCGCGAGGACATGGACGAATCCATGCGTCCGCTGTGGGTCTGGCACGCCATCGAGGAAACCGAGCACAAGGCGGTGACCTACGATGTGTTCCAGCAGGTGGGCGGCACTTACGCCGAGCGCGCTTTTTACCAGGTGTTCAGCACCGCAGCCCTGGGCGTAATGGCCAGCTATTTTACCGGGCGCATGATGCTCAACGACCGGAAGAATTTCTCATTGAAGGACAGCGCCCGGGGACTGTGGCGCATGTGGGGCAGGAACGGCACTTTCTCGAGCCTGATTCCGACCTGGCTGGAATACTTCAAGCCCGGTTTTCACCCCTGGGATCACGACAACAGCGAGCTGATTGCGCGGTTCAAGGCCGAGATCCAGGCGCACATTGCGCCTCAGTACCAGAATGGCAATCGGCGAACGCTTCAGTAATAAACATTAGTAACCCTCAGGCTCCGCGGGCAGGCCCGAACAGCCTTCCGGAATACGCTGTGGATACGTCCATGTACGCTCGGCTCCGCCATCCATGGCTCCGCACGATTCCGGAAGGCCGTTCGCGCCCACCCGCTACGAGTCCGGCCTCAAACTACTGACTTACCGGAACGCACCACCACTCCCTTGCGCCACAAACGCCATTCCTCCGGCTGGTAGATATCCCACCGCTCATCGCTGGTGAGCGGTTCGGTCACGATCACGCTGACGATGTCGTTGGGGGTGGTTTCCGATTCAAAATCCACAGTGACATCCGCGTCTTTCAAACGGGCCGGGCCGAACGGGGCGCAGCGGGTAATGCTGGCCATTTTGGTGGTGCAGTAGGTGAACAGCCAGTCGCCGTTGCTGAGCAGGAGGTTGAACACGCCCTGGCTGGCGTAGGCCTGCGACAGGCGCACCAGGCGCTCGACGATGTCGTCGGTGGCGGTGTTGCGGTCGCAGTGGCTGCGCAGGTGGTTGAGGATGTCGCAGAACAGCGCTTCGCTGTCGGTGCTGCCCACCGGTTCGTAGAAGCCCGGTTGCGGGCGGAAGCCGGACAGCTGGCCGTTGTGGGCGAAGACCCAGTAGCGGCCCCAGAGTTCGCGCATGAACGGGTGGGTGTTGGCCAGGCAGATCTCGCCGACGTTGGCCTGGCGGATGTGGCAGATGGCCACTTCGCTCTTGATAGGGTGGGTCTGGACGACTTCGGCGATGCGGGAACTGGCGCTGGCGTCGGCGTCGTGGAAGGCGCGCACGCCCTTGCCTTCGTAAAAGGCCACGCCCCAGCCGTCCTTGTGGGGGCCGGTGGCACCGCCTCGGCGAGTCAGGCCGGTAAAGCTGAAGCACAGATCGGTGGGGGTGTTGGCACTCATGGCCAGCAGTTCACACATGGTTCGGATCAGTCTTGCAGTGGCATGGCCTTACCAGAGTACCGCAATTATCCGGTCTCGCCAGCCAGAATCTCCATCTGCCGCGGATTGGATCCGGCAGCGGCCACCCGGTTGCGGCCTGCCCGCTTGCCGCTGTACAGGCAGCGATCGGCCACCCGCATCAGGCTTTCCGCCTGCCGGCCGTGGTCCGGCCACTGGGCAATACCGAAGGAAGCGGTTACCCGGATCCGGGCCTCGCCGTAGGCCAGTTCGCTGCTGGAAATTCGCTGGCGCAGTTCGTCCATGAGCTCGAAGGCATCGGCCGGTTTCACATCGCGCAGGATCAGGCCGAACTCCTCGCCCCCTAGCCGGCCGACAAAGTCGGTACCCCGGAGGCGCTCGGTCAGGCACCGGCTGATGTTTCTCAGTACGTAGTCGCCCGCTTCGTGGCCGAGCGTGTCGTTCACCACCTTGAAGTGGTCAATGTCCATCACCACCAGCGCAAACCCGGTGCCACTGCGCTCGCACTCGGCGATGGTCCGGTTCAGTGTTCCCTGGAAGTTACTGCGGTTGGCCAGGCCAGTGAGGGCATCGGTCTGGGCCATGTCCACGAGCCGTTGTTCGGCTTCCTCCCGGCGGACTTCATACAAATGCACGAACACCAGCATCAAGGCGCCACACAGGACCATGTTGAGCAGGTCGATGAGCGCGTGGGGGCTGGCGACATTCTCCAGGTACAGGTAGTAGATAACGCCACCGGCAATCATGAACGGCACACTGAGGATCAGGCCCTCGCGTTTGCCCAGCAACAGGTAGGCCAGCACCGGCATCATCAGGACCCACACGAAAGCCGCCACCGAGGCGTTGGGCAGCACAATGATTACCAGGAAAAAGCTGAACAGTGTCAGCAAGTAGGCGTAGATACAGGCCTGGAGATGGCGGGTGGTTTTCAGGCGCCATGTGCCCACGAACAGGACGACACTCGCCGCCAGCTCCCCCAGACCGAGCCACAGGAAGCCGCTGAGAATCTGCAGGCATGCGAAAACCACCAGTGCAGAGCCGGTGGCCACAAAAAGCAGCCGCATCAGCGAGCGGCGATGGTTATCGCGCAGACCGGAGCGGCTCTGTTCCAGTGTGGCTCCCAGATCCGCATGGTGAGACGTTTTCATGCTGACACTTCCCTGAATCAGCTTTCGAGTATAGTCCTGAATACCTGTTTGTAAAATGTACAGGAGAGGCCAATGTCCGGGCCACTCCTGCCACGGCATTCAGGCGCTATACGTACAGATTCTTTCGGGAGAAGCGCTCCACCAGGGGCTGGTAGGCGGCGCCCAGCAGGCGGTTGATGGCTTCAATGCCCCAGGCGTCTGGCCCCACAAGAATGCGGGATTCGTCCTTCAGAATGCCTTTTACAATGGTTTCTGCGGCCTTTTCCGGCGTGGTCATGGCCAGCTTGTCGAACCCCTTGCGCTGGGCCTCGGCGTTCTCGGACTTGCCCATGCGCGCCGCATTGGCGATGTTGGTGCGGATGCCGCCCGGGTGCACGCAGCTGACAGCCACCGGCTGGTTCTCCAGTTTCATTTCCTGGCGGAGGGATTCGGTAAAGCCGCGAACCGCGAACTTGGCGGCGTTGTAGGCGCTCTGCTTGGGTACGCCGATCAGGCCAAACACGCTGGAAATGTTCACCACGTGACCATCGCCGGAGGCAATCAGGTGCGGCAGGAACGCCCGGGTGCCGTGGGCCACGCCCCAGAAGTCGATGTCCATCACCCATTTGAAGTCCTCATCGGTCATTTCCCGCACCGAGGCCGACAACGCCACGCCGGCGTTGTTGATGATGAGATTGACCTGTCCGAAGTCGCTGGCAACCTGCTCGGCATGGGCGTATATGGCGTCGCGGTCGGCCACGTCCAGACGGTAGGTTTTTACCTCGGCGTCCTTGAGGCTGCTGGCTGTCTCGGCGAGACCCGGCTCGTTTACATCGGAAAGCGCCAGCCGGCAGCCGCGCGCGGCAAGCGCCTGGGCCAGGGCCCGGCCGATACCGGAGCCGGCACCGGTTACTACAGCAACTTTGTCCTTCAGTTTCTTCATGGTCACAGGCCTCTTGTTATCTGCTCTGTCAATTAAAGCAGATACTCTAACAGTTGGCTGTGAACCGGATATGGCTCTCGGGCGCGCCCCTACCGGGCGCTCCGGCCACCCTCTGTCAGGCCTCTCCGAGCAGGTTATCGAGGGGTTGATCGTAACTGGGGGCAAATACCCGGAGAAAATAGTCCACCTCGGGAAGCGCGTCCTGCTCAAGGCGACGACGAATCTGCGAGGCGGCCGGTTCGAACTCCTGGTTGCCGGCCCGGATCTCGGCCTGGCACTTGAGCCATGCGGACAGGCGATCCGCCGCCTTGATCAGTTCTTTCTCCGCCGCTGGCAATCCGGATTCCCGGACATAAGGCGCAAAATCCTCCCGGAGATCGTCCGGCAACAGGGCCAGCAGCTCGCCCGCCGCCTTGTGCTCGATGTCTCCGAAAGCCTCACGCATTACCCGCGAGTGGTACTTGACCGGCGTTGGCATGTCACCGGTGATCACCTCGGTGGCATCGTGATACAGGGCAGCAGCGGCAATACGATCTGCACTCACCTGGCCTCCGAAATGCCGGTTGCGGATCAGGGCCAGGGCGTGGGCCAGGGTGGCCACCTCCCAGGAGTGCGTGGCCACGTTTTCCTCAATGGCATTGCGCATCAGGCCCCAGCGCTTGATCCAGCGCAGGCGGGACACATAGGCAAAAAAATGGCTGGCAGCTGTGCCCATAGTCACTGTTCCTGTTTTACAGAAGTTCATGATCTTTTGCTTCAGGTGGTCAAAACGCCCGTGGTATCCTGAACGAGTATTCAATTACTACATAACCGGTGAAAACGGTGCCCGCTCGAGACATTGCCCGGACGATTCTGTTCACACTGTTTGCCATCCTGCTGCCGGCAATAACACAGGCATCAGCGCATCAGACCAAGATCAACCTTGGCGTCTACCATTTCCCCCCCATTGCCAGCGTGGGCCAGAACGGCGAAGCGGAGGGTCTGCTGGGCGATCTTCTGAAGGCTCTTGAACAGACCCACCCCGGCCTCTCCTTCCAGATTGTTCATACCTCGCCCAAGCGCCGCCACCTGGATTTTGACGCTGGCCTGTATGACGTGATCTTTTTCGAAAGCCCCCATTGGGGCTGGTCAGAAAGACCCGTTGATATCACCGCGCCGGTCCTTGAAGACGAGGAACGGTATGTCGCCCTGAACAAACCCGGGCGGGGACCCTCCTTTTTCGAGAACCTCCACCAGCGCACCATTGTCGCCATCTCGGGTTACCATTACCGACTGACGGGCTATGAGACCGACACCCAGGCGCTGGAGGATCAGTTCAACATTGAATTCTCCGACAGCCACAGCCGCAACCTGAAGCTGATTATGGCCGACCGGCCCTCGGTGGCGGAAGTGGCCATCGTGAGCGAGTCTTACCTGCAGCGGTATCTTTCGGAACATCCCGGTGACCTCGACAGACTGCTGATTGCCGAGGAGCCGGATCAGCGCTACCAGCTCAGTATCATCGCACGGGAGAACGCCGCGACCGGGGCCGACGAATTTCTGCGACTGCTGGCGCCGCTGGTACGGAGCGGGCAGTACCAGCGCCTGGTCGAGAAATGGAACCTGGCGGCACCAACGGCCCTGATGGAAGACCTTACCGATCATTGATCAGCGAACATCCAGGGTAAACGCCACCACCACATTCCCGTTACTGCCGAGGTCTGCAGTGCGGGCGGGGTCCAGCAGAAACAGCTGATCCTGCGGCACACCGTGGGTCTCCCGCAGCACCTTGCGAATGGCAACGCCGCGGGCAGACGCCAGGTTGCTCAACGCCTCCGGCGCCAGGGACCGCTCACCGGCAAGATAGGCCTCCCGCGCCGCCTGCCAATCCCCATCCGACAGTGTCCGGGCGCCTCCGTTCGTCAGTTCTTCTCGCAGCAGGGCCAGGCCGTCGGTCTCCGGTGCCACACTGCCACGGATGTTCAGGAGCAGGTCGGGCCGGTCCAGCAGCGCATCCGCCAACGCGGCCAGCTTTTCAGCCTCGCCCTCGGCCAGCCGGACACTGCCTGGCACGAACGCCACCTTGCCAAGCTCCTCACCACTCAGGCCCGCCAGCTCGGCGATGGAGCCCAGCATGCTGAACGGTGAGGCGGCGGCCTTGGCCAGCAGGTTGACGAACGCCCGCATGACCACTTTGCCAACACTGAAATCCGGATTGGCCAGATCACCGCTGATCGGCAGGTCGACCTCAATGACGCCCTTGCGGTCCCGCAGCAGCGCCAGACCAAGCTTGACCGGCGCGTTAACCGCCTGATCACTGGCAACCGCCGAGCCCAGCTCCAGTTGGTCCATCACCACCAGGTTGGTCGCATCGATACGGGTGCCGGCAATTTCGTAATCGAGGTTCAGGTCCAGTTTGCCACTGTCGACACCGTAGCCGAGATACCGCCCGAAATAAGGCGACAGCACTGGCAGAGAAAGATTGTCGATCAGCAGTTTCAGATCACTGACATCTTCGGTGCCCAGAGTGCCGATGGTGCCCTGGAAATCGAGGTCGGCCACGCCACCAACCCGGCCGCGCATGGACACCTTGCCCTGTTGCGGCGAGATGTTGCTCAACCCGGTTACGGTGCCACTCAGGGATTCGAGGCGAGTTGTAAACGCGGGCTGCAGGGTGCGGTCGGTGTAGGCCAGCTCTCCGTCCTCAAGCAGTAATTCACTGATCCGGAAAATGAATTCCGGTTCGTCGTCCGCCGTCTGAGAGGCCCCTTCCGCCGGCTCGCCATCGCTCGTCGGGCCGGACTTGCGGGCGATGCGCTCCACGTTGTGGACACCGTCGGCGTTGCGAACCATGTTGAAAAAGGGCTCAACCAGGGTCACCGTGCCGATTTCCAGCCGGGCCGGGTGCACGTTGTACTCGATCGGGGCCAGACGCAGGGTTTGCCAGGCCATCAACGGCTCCGGCGCCCCGGGCAGTTTCAGATCAAGCCCCGCCACCTCGGCGGTGCCGCTGAAGGTGCCGGTGAGCGGGTCCTGCTGCCCATCCAGGTCGAGATTGCCGTCCACCGACAGGGTGCCACTGGTAACGGCGAGATTGGCGCCTTCGCGGAGGTAGGGCTCGAACGCCGCGAGCGTCACTCCCGAACCGGCAATGGCCGCTTCCAGGGTGAAGGGCGCCGGCGTCACCTGACCGGTCAGGGACAGTTGCCCGCCACTGGCAAGCGTGCCCTTCAGCTCGTAGGTCACCGGCTCATCAAGCTGGTGACTGATGCGCCCGGTCGACACTGACAGTGACTCCAGCTCAATCTCTGCCGCGGTCTCGGGCACTCTGTCCTGCCACAGCACCCGGCCGTTGGCGACGGACACGCCGGCCAGCGACCAACGGAAGGATTCGCCCTCCGGCGGGCTTTCTTCGGCAGTGTCGGCGCCGCGGGTCTCGCCCTCTCCGGTGAACGGCCTCAGCCAGTCAATCTGTCCTTCCGGCCCCCGGGCCAGCGCAACATCCAGGTCCTCAAGCGCTACCTGACCCACCCGGAACTCACGGGCATTGAGATCAAAGGTTATGCCGTCAACCGTGAGCGTACCGTTGCTCAGACGCGCCTCTTCCGCCTCCGGGCTCGGGGCAACGGCAAGGTCATTGAGGGTCAGCTCGCCGTTGCTGGTTTCCAGCCGGAACACCTCCCCGGCCTGTATCGCGTAGTCGGAGCTCAGGCTCACGCTCCCGCCCCGCAAATCGTAGGGCAACCAGGGCGCGAGGAAATGTGCGAGGGTCTGGTGATCCACCGCGGAAATTCGGAGCGAGCCCGTGGAGTAAAGCGGAGCGACACTCAGATCGCCCTGCCATTCAATGACCTGGCTGCCCAGCGCCGCCTGCAGTGAGTAATCGCTGTCCTCGCCCTCCCGTCGCCAGGTGGCCAGATCGTTGAGGGTCAGATCCAGCGGGGTGATCCGGAATTCCGCCATTTGCGACTGGGTGAAGTCACGGAACAGGAGCTCGCCGCCATTGACATCAATGCCGCCGAAGTAGAGTCGGGGCGGGTCTCCGGCTTCAGCCTCTGGCTGCGCCGCATCTGCAGGTTCAGGGTTGGCCCGCTGCCAGTCCCGGGCAAAATTGATGTTGTAATCCTCCAGCAGGTCGAGCCTGATGAAGGGTTCCTCCAGGGCAATCTCTTCGAAGCCGACAATTCCCCGCACCAGCTGGAAAAAATTCAGGTCAACGAGCAGGCGGTCAAAGCCGAGCACCTGTTCCCCGCCGCTGTCAGAGGCGGACAACGCGCCGGCTTCGACGGTAAGGGTGAAGGGATTGGTTCGAATGTCGCCAACCTCGGCCTGCCAGCCCATGCGCTGCTCAAGCTGATCCGGCAGGGTTCGTTCCAGCCACCAGGGCAGCAGCAGGAAACCGGCGAGGGCATAGAGAACGAGGACGGCCAGCAACAGGGCCAGCAGATTCCGGGTCTTGTGACTGGGTTGACGGCTCCGGGCCACGGACATCTCCTTGTAAACAAAGGGCAACGGCGGGCTTTTCGCCCGCCGTCCTGATCACAAGTGTAGTCGGCCCGACAGCGGCTTGTCAGCTGTACCGTTGTTGACCTGGCAGTACCAGCTCGGGGTCGGCCGCCATATTGGTGAATCGCCCGATCTCAGCCAGGTCCCGGGGAACCATGGCTGCCCTGATCAATTTACGGGTTGAATTACCGGTCACCGGAAAAGCCGATTGGCCGGCGCGCCAGGTGATGGGCATTGCCTCCGTGCCAATGCGCTTGTCCAGTTGCCTCAGCCTCTTGTACATAAAGGCATGCCGGGCGTCCTGGTTGTCCGGCACCAGGATGAAAAAGGTACCAGCGGCGTAACGGGCCAGAAGCGCATCCTCAGAGAGGTGCTCCTTCAGTGATTCGGTGACCTCGTTAATCACGGCCACAAGGGATTCCTCACCCATCCGGGCAGACAGCTCGCGGAAATTGGCGATATCCAGGTAGATCAGGGCAAACGGATGATTACGAGCGTCCTGTCGGGCCAGGATATCCAGCAAGTTCTGTTCAAGTCCGGATCGATTCGGCAAACCGGTCGCGCTATCGATAAACGCAAGTTCAGCGACCCGCTGCTGCTCCTGTTCCCGGGCCTCGGCGCGCTTGCGTTGCTGCTTGATGTCGAGCGTCGTCACCGCCAACGCTGATGCCAGCAGGACGCTGCAGAACATCGCCAGTGGAATCCCCATCCACTCGCCCCGCAGAGCGTTGCCAGCGGCCGGGACCGCCCCCTCGGGAAAGGTCATGGCCATCATCCCAGTGTAATGCATACCACAAATGGCCACCGCCATTACGATGGCAGCTACAAACTGCAGTACCAGAGCTTTCTGGCCCTCGGTCTTCTGGAGGATACGGCACAGGGCAAGGGCTGCCGCCGATGCGCCCAGCGCAATCGCCATGGAGAGCACCAGAAAGCCCGTGTGGAATTCCGGGGGCGCCGACATCCGCAACGCGTACATTCCCAGGTAATGCATGACCACAATACTGGCCGCCATGGCAACCGCTGCGCCGGCGAATAGTTTCGCGCCCAACTGGTCACGACCAATCATCTTCAGGGCAACACCAGAGGCCAGAACCGCCGCCAGCCAGGAAATCGTGGTGAGCGCACCATCAAACGCCAGGGGGACGTCGGAGGGCATCGCGCGCATGCCGACAAAATGCATGGTCCAGATGCCCGTACCCATCAGCAAAGCACCCGCGGCAAGCCAACGCCAGCGCGTTTCATCGCTTGCCCCGTGCAGGCGAGCGCCAAAGAACAGAGCCGCGTAGGCGGCCATAACGGCCACCACAAACGAGGCTACCAGCAGCGCGGGATCGTAGTTATTCATCGTCGCTTCAACCCTTTCAGTGAAAATGTTTGCAGACCAGGAGCCCACGCATGACCGGTGATGCTCCTCATGTGCCGGGAAATACGTACAAAAAACGGACAGGATCCATCAGGTTTGTTGTCATTCTGTAAACCGACACGACAGAAAGCTCGCTGACAGCCAGCCCTGAACCCGATATGCTTCCACCACGTAAAACCCGTGTCGTTTCCGCACGAGTATGAGGACGGTTTATGGACATCGGCGACATGCGTCGAGATTTCGAAAGTGAAGGCCTGGATCGTGAATCCCTGGATGACAGCCCCATCCGGCAGTTTGAACACTGGTTCGGCGATGCCAGAGAGGCCGGGATTCTCGAACCCAATGCCATGTCACTGGCGACTACCGGCCACGACGGCATGCCGGACCTGAGAACCGTGTTGCTGAAGTATTTTGATGACACCGGCTTTGTCTTCTACACCAACTACGGCAGCCGCAAGGCCAGAGAGCTGGCGGAAAACCCGCGGGCAGCGCTACTGTTCCCGTGGATCGGGTTAAACCGGCAGGTGCGCATCCAGGGCACGGTTGAGAAAGTGAGCAAAACCGAATCCCTGCGCTACTTTGCCTCCCGCCCCCGGGGCAGCCAGATTGGCGCCTGGGTGTCCGAACAGAGCCAGGTGATCACCTCCCGGGGACTCCTGGAGCAGAAGGTGGCTGAAATCAAGCGCAAGTTCGGTGACGGCGACGTGCCGCTGCCAAGCTTCTGGGGTGGTTACCGCGTGGTGCCTGAGCGCATCGAATTCTGGCAGGGCAGACCCAGCCGACTCCATGATCGATTTGAATACGTTAAGGACAGTGATGGCTGGCTCATCCAACGACTCCAGCCCTGAGCACAAGCCCTCGGTCTGGCTTTGCCACCAGACGGAGGGTATCGAGGAGCCCGAGCCACTCTGGCTCACCGACTATGAGCGCGACACCGTCAGCAAGTTCAGCGGGCCGCGACGCCGGGAATACCTCTCGAGCCGGTGGCTGATTCGCCAGGCCATTGCCGGGGCCTCAGGCCAGAATCCGTCCGGCTGCCGGCCCGTGGACGGGCGCCCGGTGGCTTCCGGCGAGCCCGGGGGCTGGCAACTGTCGCTCAGCCACAGCCACGGCCTGTCCGCCTGCGCCACCCTGGCAGGTTCCCCCATCGGTCTTGATCTGGAGCCCTGCCAGCGCCATCCTCAGTGGCACAAAGTGGCCCGCCGCTGGTTTTCGGCGGTGGAACAGGAGTGGTTGTTCCGGGACGACGACCCCAACACCTTCCTGAAGGTATGGACGTTGAAAGAAGCCTGGCTGAAAGCCACCGGTCGGGGCATCGCCGGCAACCTGCAAACCCTGGAAGTGCGCAGGAACTTCGAGATGTATGGCGATCGCCCGGAAGAGGACTGGCAGGCCTCCTGCTGCTACATTGAAGGGTTCCTGGTCACCGTTGTGTACCGGGGTTCCCGGCCGATCTGGCCGGACTTTTCCCTGCTGGAACCGCCGCCTCCGGCCTTTGCGCTGGTGCAGGCGGAAACCCTCGAAAGCTCCTGGGAGCCCCTGTTCCAGCGGACCATTCGCCCCAAACGCTGACCCCGCGGGAGGACTAGACATGGCAGACGCCGGCCGCTGCCCCTGGTGTGGCAACGATCCACTGTACGTGCACTACCACGATACAGTCTGGGGACGTCCCGAGTACGACGATCTCGCCCTGTTTGAAAAGCTGTGCCTCGATGGCCAGCAGGCGGGCCTGAGCTGGATCACCATTCTTCGCAAACAGGCGTCCTACCGCGCGGCCTTTGCCCATTTCGATCCCGAAAAGATTGTCCGGTTCGATGACGCCAGGGTGGAGGAGCTGATGCAGGATCCGGGCATCATCCGCAATCGCCTGAAGGTCCACTCCATCATCAAGAACGCGCGGGCCTACCTCGCCCTGCGGGATCAAGGCGTTGGTTTCAGCGATTTCCTGTGGTCATTCGTGGACCACCAGCCGGTCCAGAACCACTGGCAGTCCCTGGAGGAAGTCCCGGTGGCCACCGACGCCTCCGAGGCCATGTCCCGGGCACTCAAAAAGGCCGGCTTCACGTTCGTCGGGCCGGTGATTGTCTATGCCTTCATGCAGGCGACCGGCATGGTGAATGATCATCTGGTGCAGTGCCCCCAACATCGTGCCTGTTATTTACTGAGTCAATGATCTCAATAGCCAGGAGGGTCGTACGTTCAGGAGAGCAATGAATCCTGGAGAACATCGTGCGCATCACCCTCGACCAGCTCCGAAGCCTGCAAAACCCGGTTATCGACCTGCTTGAGATACTGTCCCTCGAGGGCCAGCATTACATGGCCCGTCTCAGCCTGGACGGCAAGCTGTTTCTTCTTTCAGACAGACAGGGTACAACCAGCCTGTTCCGAAGTGCCTGGCAGATCCAGGACACGCTCGCCTCGTTCACCATTCGGGAAACGCAGGTTGTGCACCCATCCGCCTACCATGAAATGGTGGGCATGAAACCGGCAGAGATAGAGCCGTTGCGGATCCGGGTGCAGAGGCAGAAATCATGATTTCGGTTTCCAGACTTGCCGTTCTCGTAGGCATTGCCGGTCTTGTTCCGTTTCTGGCCGGCATCTTCGGTCTTTTCCTCGTTCCCCAGCACAGCGTGGCATTGCTGGGGTACTTCTACCTGTACAGCGCCGGGATTCTGGCCTTCATGGCAGGGGTCTACTGGCCTATCGCCATGCAACTGGACAACTGCTCCTATCCGATGTCGCCATTGATGACCATGCTGCTGAGCCAGGTGTTCTTTGTGTCCGCGGGCATTGGCCTGCTACTACCGGTAACCGGCCAGATTGTGCTGTACACGGTGGCCTATCTTGGACTCTATCTGGTGGATGCTCGCTGGATGCGGATCTACTGGCCGCAGTGGTACCTTCGTCTCAGGCTGTTGCTGACTTCGGTCGTACTGGTGTGCCAGGTGATCGCGGCGGCCTCGTTCCTGCTGTTACACGGCGCCTGACCAGCGGTCAGGCGCCAAGAGCATCCTCAGCACTGTCGTACCGGCTCTGCAGCTTACGCAGTGCCGTCTTCTCAATCTGCCTGACCCGCTCCCGGCTGATCCCAAGATCATCGGAAATCACCTGAAGCGTCTCCGGTTCAGGCAGTCCCAGACCGTAGCGGCGCGAGAGAATGTCCTTTTCGCGATCGCTCAGCTCACTCAGCATGGAACTGAGGGTGCGTCGCCGATCACGGTCTTTCATGGGGTGGTCCGGTGCCACTGCATCACCCGCGTCCAGGCTGTCGGCGAGGGTAACCGAGCCATCCTCCACCAGCGGCACATCCGTAGACAGCTCCCGCGTGGCCAGGGCCCTGAGCTCCCCAATTCGAGACGGGGTTGCCTCCATTTCCCGGGCCAGCTCCGTTTGTGAGGGGGTTCTCCCCAGGCTCTGGTGGAGTCGCAACGACACCTTCTGCATCTGGCGGATCTCATCCACCACGTTCTCCGGTGTGTGCACCAAACGGGTGCCCCGCTGCAAACAGCGCTTCACTTCCTCGCTGATCCACCAGTAGGCGTAGGTGGAAAACCGGAAGCCCTTGGTTGGGTCAAACCGCTCCACCGCCTTGATCAGGCCCACGTTCGCATCCTGGATCAGGTCCGACATGGGTATGCCGTGCTGGCCGTAGCGACGGACAATGTGCACCGCCAGACGCAGATTGCTCTGGATCAGCTTGCGGCGACAGGCGGTGGCAAGATGAAACGCCCGGCGACATCGGGATGAAAACGCGCACGCGTCCCCCAGGCTGCCAATCACCTCCCGGAAGGTCTGCGGCGTCTCTGGCGGCAGGGCCAGTTCGTCGCTGATGATCTGGTAGCAGCGAGTGAGTTTACGGGAGAGGCGGCGTTCGGCCTCGTCCGTCAGCAGTTCATACCGGGACGCATCCCTGAAGTACAGCCCGACCAGGGAATCCCTTTCACCATCGTTGGGCGTTGTCGGAGACGGTCCCAGCCTGTCGATGTTAGGCATGGCCAAGGTACCGGTCAGAAAATGTACCAGAAGGTACGAGCGGTGGATGCCGATGGATTTACCGGCGGAGGTCCGTAAAAACGCGCAGGAAAGAGGAAGAAACGCGAAGCGGCGCCGGGCGCCGCTTCGGTTACCTGGGTTCGGCAGGGGTGCCGATCAGGCGGCCACGATGGCGTATTCGTGATTGTGGGGCTCGATCAGGACACCGTGCAGGGCCACGATGGCCTTCTCGTAGTTGTCCTCGTCCACCACAAACTGGATGTCCACCTGGCGCATGCACTGGTGCAGGGCCAATACGCTGATTTCCTCGTCGGCCAAGGCCTTGACCGAGCGGGCCAGGATGCCTGGCACTTTCATGTCGCTGCCAATGGCTGACACCACCGCTACCTTGCGGGTGCTGATCTCGGCGTTGGGGAACTCTTCCTTCAACGCCTTGACCACACGCTTGACGTGCTTGAGGGTGCTGCCCACGTAGTGGGTGATGGTGTTGGCGTTGGTGTCCTTGGACAGGAAACGCACCTTGAAGCGGGCCAGCACGTCCAGAATCCGGCGATCAGACCCCGGCTCACCCTGCATATCCTGGTCGAACACTTCCACGGCAAATACGCCCTTGGCACCGGCGATGATCTCCACCTGGGGCTTCTCACTGACGTAATCGCCGGTGATCAGGGTACCGGTGTGCTCCGGCTCGAAGGTGTTCATCACCCGCAGCGGAATTTCGTTCTGGCGCATACCCTTGCCGGCGCGGGGGTGAATCGCCTCCATGCCGAGGTTAGCCAGCTGGTCGGCCACGTCGTAGTTGGTGCGGCCCAGCGGCACCACCTTGTCGGCCCCCACGATGTTGGGGTCGGCGGAGCTCAGGTGGTATTCCTTGTGAATGATCGCTTCCCGGGCGTTGGTGATCACTGCCACCCGGCTGAAGGTCATTTCGCTGTAGCCTCGGTCGAAAGTGCGCATCAGGCCTTCCTTGCACTGCGCGTACCCGGTCACGATCGGCAGCTCCCGGGACAGGTCCACAGCGTCGAAGGCCTGCTTGAGCTTTTCGTCCAGCGGCAGCAGCTCGTTGTCGCGCCAGCCGGTCAGGTCCACAAACCGGGCGTTGACGCCTTCCTGCTGAAGCTTGAGCGCGGTGTTGAAGGCACTGTGGGCCTCGCCGATACCGGCGAGCATTTCGCGCACGGTGAGCAGGTGTTCCTCGAGCTGGAACTGGCCATAGGAGCACAGGCGCTGAAGATCTATGAGACAGCCGCGAACACCTTCGATACGGTCGGTAATGAACTGGTCCGCCTGCTGCTTGAGCATGGGGTCTTCGAACAGCTCACCGTTGATGTCGGTCAGGAACTTGACCAGCTTGGTGAGGTCGTCGCCCCAGGCCCAGTCCGATTCCGAATCGGCAAACAGGGCATAGACACCCGGCTCTCCGGTCTTCTTGTGCTCCAGCAGTTCGTTGGTCACACCACCGTAGGCGGACACCACGAAAATGCGCTGGTACAGCTCGTCTTTCTTGCGATTCCCGATGATGATGTTATCGCGGACGGCCTCGTAGTTACTCATCGACGTACCGCCGATTTTTTCAACGGTATGTTGTTGGCTAGTCATAGGTTTGCCTTTGCTATCCTGCAGCATGAATGTCCAGCGGAGGGACAGCGGGCCTTACGAGGCCTCGCTGAGCCCTTCCTGCATGATTTCGTCGACACTTTGCGCCAGCAGGGCAGCCCCTTTCTTCAGGTCTTCCTCGCTGGTCGTCAGCGGCATCAGGCACTTGATGACTTCATCATTCGGACCACTGGTCTCGATGATCAGGCCGTGCTCGAAGGCACGCTTGGTAATAGGGCCTGTAATGTCCGCGTGGGTTGCTTCGATACCACGCATCAAACCGCGCCCCTTCATTTTGAACTCACCCGGGTACTTGTCGCAAATCGCCTGCAGGGCGTCGCCCAGCACCTTGGTCTTGGCCTTCACCTCGTTGGCGAAGGCGTCGTCTTTCCAGTAGGTTTCCACGGCAGTACGGGCGGTAATGAAGGCCATGTTGTTGCCGCGGAAGGTACCGTTGTGCTCGCCCGGATCCCACACATCCAGCTCCGGACGGAACAGCACCAGCGCCATGGGCAGGCCGTAGCCACTCAGGGACTTGGACACAGTGACAATATCCGGCTTGATACCGGCGAACTCAAAGCTGAAGAACTCACCGGTCCGGCCGTTGCCGGCCTGGATGTCGTCCAGGATCAGCAGGATATCGTGCTTCTTGCACAGCTCGGACAGGCCCTTGAGCCACTCGGCGCGACAGGCGTTCAGGCCGCCCTCACCCTGGACCGCCTCAACAATCACGGCGGCGGGCAGTTCGAAACCGGAGGAGCCGTCGCTCAGCAGTTTGTCCATGATCTCCAGGGTATCGACGTCCTCACCCAGATAGCCGTCGTAGAACATGAAATCGACGTTGCCCAGGGGCGTGCCGACACCACCACGGTGGTGTTTGTTACCGGTGGTGGCCACCGCACCCATGGTGACGCCGTGGAAGCCGTTGGTGAAGGAGATGATGCCGTTACGGCCTTTTACCTTACGGGCCAGCTTGAGCGCGGCTTCCACACAGTTGGTGCCGGTGGGGCCGGTGAACTGCATCTTGTAGTCCAGACCACGCGGTTCAAGGATGTACTTCTTGTACGACTCCATGAAGTCGTGCTTGGCCTTGGTGAACATGTCCAGGCCCTGGCTCACGCCGTCGGCCTCAATATATTCCAGCAGGGCTTTCTTCAGGATGTCGTTGTTGTGGCCGTAGTTCAGGGAACCGGCCCCGGCCAGGAAATCCAGGTATTCCTTACCGTCCTCGGTGTACAGGTGCGCGTTCTTGGCACGGTTGAAAATTACCGGGAAGGCACGGCTGTACACACGTACTTCGGATTCAGTCGACTTGAAAATTTCCATGATCTTGCCTCTTAGCATGTCAGGTTCGAGGTAGGTGCGTGGCAGCCTGTCACAGTCATACGGTGTCGGTGTCGATCAGGCCCACCGCGCGTTGATTGAAGCCGTCTGGCAGGCCTACCTCAGTAGCCTGCCGGCTGGTTCAGATAACTATTTCCGATAACAGCTCGGTTCAGATAACCACTCGGTCACAACGTTTCGCTAACAACGTCTGGTACAACGCCGGCACAGCGAAAGGCGTCTCAGGCTGGCTTGGTGAAGGGCCCGATGCGCAGCAGAAATTCAGAGTCGTGCTTGCCGCCAAAGTGGGTGCCTTTCTCGAAGTGCTCGTGGTAGGTGAGCTCGGCGCCCATGTCGCGGGCAAACGACCGGAACAGCGCCCAGGAGGCTTCGTTGTCCTCGGTAATGGTCGTTTCCATGTGGGTCACGCCCTTGCACGCGTCGCGACTGACAATGGCGTTCAGCATGCGCTTGGCAAGGCCCTGTCCACGACCTTTCTCGTGCACGGCCACCTGCCAGACAAACACGGTATCGGGCTGTTGGGGAGGGATGTATCCGGAGATAAAGCCGACCAGATCGCCGTCCTTCTCCGCGGCCACGCCGGTTTCGGCAAAGTGGCTGCACTGCAACAGGTTGCAGTAGATCGAGTTGGGGTCAAGCGGCGGGCACTCCGCCACCAGCTGATGAAGCCTGAAGCCATCGTCCTTCGCCGGTTTGCGAAGCGAGATGGCGGTTGTATTCGATCCTTCTGTTGTCATGGCGAGATCAATTCGTGGCAAAAAGTTAGTGTTGAATTATATAGACCACAAAATATATTTCAAGTGAGCCGGAAATGCTGCCCATATCAGTACCTCGGCCCCTTCTTTCAGAATAGACCGATTACCCTCATTCGCCAGTGACAATCCGGTTAATTTTTCGACGAAAAGACAACGTCATCCGGCACCAGGGAGGTCCCGTGAACGAGCCGGTTACGGTAGGAAACGGCCGCCGGTGAACCCGCAGGCCAGAGTCGATCGAATTCCGGAAGCCACTGCTCGAGGCGGTAATCCACCGGCATCAGCGACACGTGAAGTCCTCGCTGTTCGGCACCGGCAACCGGCTCGGTGACAGGGCTGGTAAGGGCAATGCGGGTGATCAGTCCACGGGGATCGGAACGCAGGTTGCCCATGCCGGCCGAGCCGTTATTGACCACCATGCGGGCCCGCTCATCCACCCGACCGGTCCAGAGCACCGGCAGGCAGGTGTGGGTGGAGGCGATGACATCGGCGCCGGTTGCCCGGAACCAGTCCGACAGTCTCTCCCCGTTGCCGGAGACAAAAGACTCGTGGGCCAGGCCCCAGCCGGCCAAGGACTCGGGATCACCATGCACCACCAAAACCTTTAGGCCTCCAAATATCAGGCAGCGGTAGCGGGGCAACAGCGACAACCGCCGCTGAATATCCGGGTGCTCACAGGCGACCGCCTGCAAACGCTCCATGATCCGGTTGGAGCGCTCCACCACCCCCTGATCGACAAAATCCGGATAGGCGCAGCCACAGCCGGCACCGGCGCTGGGCAGGGCCAGTTCGTAATCGACATTGCCAAGACTCACCAGATGGTCCAGCACCCGGTTATTGATCGACCGGAACAGACTGTCACTGGCGTTGAACCAGTTGAAATCGCCGTTGAACACCAGCTTCACCCGGTGCCCCAGGCGCTCCTCGGCCAGCGCCATCTGTTCGATCTCATCCAGGGCCCAGGGATTGCCATACAGGCCGCCGATAATATAGAGCACGTCCTCCGTGACCGTCTGGGGCTCCTGGCACAGGCTCTCAGGTGAGTACCAGTACGCCAGCGGACAGCTGCGGCCCTCGGTCATGGCTCAGGCCTCGCCAGCCGCCAGCGAGCGACCCGCCAGCCGACGTAACACCAGCGGGACAAAGAAACCCGCGGTGCAGATCAGGAAGCCGTAGGCGTTCACGCCCAGCAACATGCCGTACTTGCCATCGCCAATGGCCCAGCTTGCAGGAATCAGCCCGACCGCCAGCAGCACGCCCAGACCAAGACCGGTCCAGAAGCTCAGATGAAAGCTCCAGGGCGACCACAGGGTGAACCCGTAGAACAGGAACACCGGCGCAAGCCCCATCACCATGGTGCCGGAGATGGTCGTGGCCTTGAGGATATCGGTGCCGGCGAACATGGGCAGGTTGCCCAGGAACGCGAAGATCACCATCACCACCGCGCCCACACGCATGCTGGGCAGTTTGTCTGATGCGCGCCGGGCCAGCCTTGGCAGATCCACTGCCAGGGACTTGGCCAGGGAGGTAAAGGTGGAATCGAGGGTGGAACCGGCCGAGGTCATCATCACCACGCTCATGAAGAACAGCGCCGCCAAGCCCAGGGACTGCCCCACCGCCGCGGGCGCGTTGCCCATGGCATCAATGCCGTTAAGCCGGGCATGCACGCCCACCAGGCTGAAGACAAACACCGCCACAAAACCCAGCAGCCCGGCCACCACAAAGCTCTTGAGCATGGTTTTTTCCTTGTTCACGAAGCCCCGGTCGGTGAGCACCGGATCATGGAACGGATAGCTGAACAGCTGCAGCAAAGCCACCAACAACAGATCAAACCCGGCATTGAGCCGGAACTCGCCGTTGGTCAGCAGGGCGCTGGTGTCGTTGGCCGGAACAATCAGGAACAGCACCGCACCCACGAAGAACACGAACACAAACGCCTGGATCACATCGGTAAAGATCGATGACCGCAGCCCGCCTTTCAGGCTGTAGGCGAGAGTGAACACGGTAAACAGCATCGCCGCCGCGTAATACTCCCACTCGCCGGGCAGCCCGAAGTAACCACCCACCACGGCGGTGTTACTCCAGACCTCGTTGTACAGCCGGATCAGAATGGCCGCGGCAAACGCCAGCGCCGCCAGCCGGCCGAACCGGGAGGTCAGAAAATCCTGCAAGCTCCGGGCGCCGGTCTGGGTCCGGATCAGATAAATGATGTAGCCGGCCACCGGAATCGACAGCCAGTAGCTGGCATACGCCAGCCCCCCGACCACCCCGTAGGCCGCCCCCAGGTTGGCGGCGTTGGTCACCGATTTGGCGAAGATCCAGCTGATAAAAATACTCGCCGTGAGTGACCACTGACCCACCGGATTGCCCTGGTCGTCCGCGCCCTTATAGAACGAATTCGCATTCTTGCTCCTCGGCGACAGCCAATACATCACCACGCCGTAGACCAGCAGGAATCCCCAGAACAGGGCGGCCTCTGTGAAGTTCATGTTTTCTTACCTTGTTCTTTGTCGTTTAGTCCGGGGCTTTTCCCGGGGTTTCTGGCTTGGGCGCATTTCGGGTCAGGCCGGATGGGGTTTCAAAAAAACGCCCGTGAACCCATCCATGGGGGGCTTGGTCGCGCCATCCCTGGCGCTCCACATTTTTTGAAACCCCATCCGGCCTGCCCCTTGTTCAACCTAAGTTTTGGCTTCCCCGGCGGAGGAGTTAGACATCAGCCATCCCTTCGGCTCGCTTAATCACTCTTCTGATTTCGCATTTCTTTCCCACTCAGCAACCGAATAGCAAAGTCCTATCCGCGGTCTGGGGGGTGACGTTATTTTCCCGCCAGGAAAAAGATGTCTGAGCGAAGCGAGTTGTTTTTCCCAAGGGAAAATAACGTCACCCCCCAGGCCGCCAATGACCAGCCATCAGTCCTACAGGAAACAAACGCCAAACCTAAACCGGCGCCGAACAACTGGCGCCAAACCGATAACAGGAAAAACACCGGTGGTGCCGCAACATAATCCGCTCATCCATGCTCTCCGCCAGCGTCCCACCGAGGTCGTACTGCGGGTCATCGTCCACCAGCGTGCAGGCATACACCCGCACCTGGTCGCCCTTCTTCACCAGCATCCGCGTATAGGTGCACATAAAGTGCGACCGGGATTCGCGCGTGGGGTACTTTTCCATGCAGGTTTCGGTAATCTCCGGGCTGCCGTCCTCCGAGCCGGGCGTGCCCAGGTCCGGGAACGCGGTGAAGGCCAGATTCTCGGGAATGCCGTGGGCACGGAAAATGGCCCGGAAGGCCGCTTCTACCTCAGAGGGAATTTCCTCCGGATCGGTCTGGCGGGCGATGGACACCTTGAAGCCCTGCTCGATCAGCCAGCGGATGCCCTCGAGGGCTTCGTCAAAACTGCCCTCGCCGCGATCCTTGTCGTGGCGGGCGCGGTCGGGGAAATCCAGGCTGACCCGGAAATGGATCGGGTAGGGGTTGTCCAGCAGGGGCAACACCTGGTGCTGACGTTTGTGCAGCGGTTCGGTGGCGTTGGTCAGCACGAAGCAGGGACGGTGCTGGCTGGCGTAGTTCAGGATGTTGACGAAGTCCCGGATCACGAACGGCTCACCGCCGGTGAAAGAGAACTGCTCCACGCCCATCTCCAGGGCTTCGTGAATGAACGGTTTTACGTCGCTCAGTTTCATGCCCGGAATGCGGCCGTCGCCTGGATGAGAACCCTCCAGACAGAAGGGGCAGGCCAGGTTGCAGGCGGTGCCGGTGTGGATCCACAGCTCCTTGAGTCGGTCGGCGTCGATGTAACCCCTTGGGTCGCCGTTGCGGGTGTGGGTCCAGCTGTCCCGGGCCCTGGGCTCCAGGACCTCCACAGCCGGAATGCGATTTTTTCGGGCCGCTCTGGCTTCGATCACGGGCATGACTGCTCCTCAATACTTCAGTGTTCACGGACCACAGACAGGGGCAGAAGCCAAAGGGTTCACGCCCTACGCCATTCCGTCAGCCTGTGGTCACATCGTTGTGCTTCAGGGGCTGGCGTCTTTCCTTGCCCCGGCGCCAGCCGTGGAGTTTCTCCAACAGCTTCAGAACGCCTTCGGGCGCGTGGGCCCGTTTCCATTCACCGGCTGCGTACTTGGCCGACTCGTTCCAGGTCGGGTAGGGGTGAATGGTTCCAAGAATCTTGTTCAGGCCCAGGCCATGCTTCATGGCCAGGGTGAACTCGGCCAGGATTTCCCCGGCATGGGCGCCCACCACCACAGCGCCCAGGATCTTGTCCTTGCCGGGCGGAGTCAGCACCTTGATAAAACCGTGGTCCTCGCTTTCGGCGATGGCCCGGTCCAGATCGTCCAGCCCATATCGGGTCACTTCGTAGGCCACGTCCTGGGCCTTCGCTTCGGCCTCACTGAGCCCCACCCGGGCCACTTCCGGTGAGGTGAACGTTACCCAGGGCATCACCCGGTAATCCACCCGGAAGCGCTTGAACTGGCCGAACAACCCGTTTACCGCCGCGTACCAGGCCTGGTGCGAGGCCGCGTGGGTAAACTGGTAGGGCCCGGCCACATCGCCGCAGGCAAACACGTTCGGATAACGCAGGCTCATGTCCTCTTCCACCGGAACCGTGCCGTTGGGCAGGGTGTCCACGCCGATGCGCTCCAGATTCAGGCCGGCGGTATTGGCCGCGCGGCCCACGGCCACCAGTACCTGGTCGAAAGGAAGACGCACCCGCTCACCCTCGTGTTCGCAATAGGCCACCTTCTCGCCTTCCTCAATACGGAACTCCGCCGCGGAATGTTTCAGCCGGACATCAATGCCGTCCGCCTGGAACTGCTTCAGCACCAGTTCGGAAACGTCGGTATCTTCTTTCGCCAGCAGGCGATCCCCCATCTCCACCTGTGTCACCTTGCTGCCAAGGCGGGCTAAGGCATGGGCCAGCTCGGAGCCGATTGGGCCGCCGCCCAGTACCAGCAGGCGCTCCGGTTGCTCCTCCAGTTGCCAGAGGTTGTCCGAGGTCAGCGGTTCCATGTCCTTCAGGCCGGGAATGGGCGGTACGGCCGGCTTGCCGCCAGTGGCAACCACGATGCTGCGGGCAGTGAGCCTTTCGGTGCGGCCATCGTTGTGGCGGACTTCCAGCTCCCAGGGCGACACGAAGCTGGCTTCGCCGGCAATGCAGTCCACGCCCAGCTTGCGGTAGCGCTCCGGCGAATCGTGGGGTTCCACTTTCGCGATCACCTCCCTGACCCGGTTCATGATGTTTTTGAACGAGCCTTTGACCGGCACCGACTCCAGCCCGTAGCGGTTGGCGTGGCGCAGGGTGTCCGCCGCTTTGGCACTGCGGATCAGGGCCTTGGACGGCACGCAGCCGGTGTTGAGGCAGTCGCCGCCCATCTTGTCTCTCTCGATCAGTGCCACCTTGGCCTTTACGGCCGCGGCGATGTACGCAGAAACCAGACCGGCCGAACCACCGCCGATTACCAGCAGGTTGTAGTCAAAGTGCGCGGGCTTTTGCCAGCCGGCGTACACCTTGCGGCGGCGAAGAAAGCCCACGACAAACTTGGCAATCAGCGGGAACAGACCCAGCAGGGCAAACGACAGCAGCAGATCGGCCGAGACGATGTCAGCGGTGGATTCGATCTGGCCCAGTTGGGTGCCAGCATTCACATACACGAAGGTACCCGGCAGCATGGCGGCCCAGCTGACCAGCGCGTAGGTGCGCAGCTTCATGGCCGTCAGGCCCATAGCCAGGTTGATCAGGAAGAAGGGGAACACCGGCACCAGGCGCAGGGTGGCGAGGTAGAAGGCGCCGTCCTTCTCGATGCCCCGGTCCATTTTGGCGACGGTCTGGCTGTAGCGCTTGCGCAGCGTGTCCCGCATCAGGAACCGGGCCACCAGAAATGCCAGGGAGGCCCCGATGGTTGAGGCCACCGATACCGCGGCCAGCCCGTACAGGTTCCCGAAGAAGGCGCCACCGGCCAGGGTCATGATGGCAGCTCCGGGCAGGGAGAGCGCAGTTACTAGCACATAGACAGCCACAAAACCCAGCACCGCCAGCCCCAGATTCTGATCGATCCACTGCCCGATGGCCTGCTGGTTGGCCTTCAGATTGTCGAGCGTCAGAACCTCGGTACCGCCGGCGGAGACAAATCCGGTGACAACCGCGGCAATCACGGCGATCAGGATCCATTTCTTGAACGTCATGCAAAAGTCCTTTCTGATTCAGAGCCACGGGCAAAATGACACCCGACCGCGGGGGTTTTAAAGCACAGCCCTGCCGTGCGTATCCAGGCGATATTGCAGTTGTACGTCAGGTAAACCGCCATTGTGTCAACGAATGCTCATGAATATCTAACATTTCGGTTACACCTACCGTGTTCACAGCCGATACGTAGCTTTTCGGCAGCCTCATAGACATATCGCCATTCTTGAACAATCGCTCACCAAAAGAAACAGCGATAGCCGACATTGCCAGCGACTCCACCTATTTTTTGAGCCCAACAACGCCCCGGGAAGCAACGGGCGCTGATACATGGAGCGCGGGGCTACGGTTGTCGGCAAATGCAAAATGATATCTAATGTTTTTGATAATCATTCTCGTTAATCAGGATTGCCACCAATGCTGACCAATAACCGCACGCGCCAATTGATCACCGATGGCTTACCCGCCTTTGGACTCCTGAACGCAGTGCCAACGCCCTGGATGATCGAGATGATCGGCCATGCCGGCTATGACTTTGTCATCCTGGACACGGAACACATGTCCACCAATCCAGAGTCCCTGGAACATATGATCCGCGCCGCCGAGTGTGCCTCCGTCACCCCTCTGGTGCGGGTTCCGGGGATTGATCGCGCAGCGATTACCCGTGCCCTGGACAGCGGAGCCCAGGGCATCGTTGTGCCCCGCGTCCGTAACGCCGCAGAGGCGCAGGAGGTTGTTCAGATGGCCCGCTATGCACCGGCCGGCCAGCGTGGCATTACCGGTGGGCGGACAACCGGTTTCGGCACCCTCCCTCTGAAAGAGTATCTCCGCCAGGCAAACCAGGAAGTCCTCATTGTGCTCATGATTGAGGATCAGGACGGCATTGAAAACCGGGAAGCCATCCTCGATGTTGCCGGCGTCGACTGGGTTCTGCCGGGAGCGGTCGATCTGTCGCAATCACTGGGCTGGCCGGGTGACCCGTTCCATTCATCCGTCAATCACGCCATCGCGGAACTGGCAGCGAGTTGCCGCGGGCGTCCGGTGGAATTTTGCGCTTTGCCCCGAAGCCCTGGGCAATTAACAGAATGGCGGGAGTGGGGAGCAAAAGCCTTTCTGTTGGGAGAAGACCGCAGTCTGCTCTTCAAGTATCTCAAGTCTCACCTTGCGACCTGCCGTACCGAGCCGAGCTCGTACTGAGGCAACCATTCTTATTCAAGTCTGACAAGAGTTTTCCAATGCGCGATACCGTTCTTTTTCTTGCTCATGTTCCAACGCCAGCCGTGAATCGGGGATTTCTGCCAGTCGCCAAGTCGATGGGGTTGAAAGTAATCCTGCTGACAGACCAGGCAGCGACTCATCACCACTATTTCAGTCAACCGGATCTTCCCGCCTATCCGGATCAGATTCTCCAGTGTGATGTCTTCAATCCCCTGTCTGTTATCGATCTTCTTTCAGAACTCCCGGCGCCCCTGGGCGTGTTCTCCAACAGCGATCACCTGCAGACGGTGACCGCTCTGGCCGCAGCCTACCTGAATCTGCCGGGCAAAGACTGGCAAACCTGTTACCGGGCAAAAAACAAGGCCGCCATGCGCCAGTACCTGAAAGCGATCGATGATGGCGCATGCTGGTTCAGGGCTGTGAATGATCAGACATCCCTGGGGAAGGTGATCGACGACGTTCCCTTCCCGTGTATTGCCAAGCCCCGGGAGGGGGTTGCCAGCCTCAACGTCAGGCGCCTCGACAACGCTGGGCAACTTCAATCGTTCTGTGACCAGTTCTGGCAGGAACAACCCGGGCAACCCTTGCTGCTGGAAGAGTTTCTTTCAGGCCCTGTTCACACTCTGGAGACCATTGGCGACGGGAACAGCCTGATTGCGCTCGGAGGATTTGAAGTGCAGCTTTCCGAGCCTCCCCATTTCGTCGAACTTGAAGCGGCGTGGGTGCCCTACCAGCCGGACAGTCCTCACCTGCAGGAAATGTTCAGGCAGGTAAGGCACTTCGGTGTTGGCCTCGGCTCCTGCCATTCCGAATTTGTGATCACCGCCACTGGCCCGAGACTTATCGAGATCAATTACCGAACGGTGGGAGATGGCCGCGAATTCCTGCTTGACCGCATGACGAATCATGGACTGTTCCATGCCATCCTTCAGGCCCATGTTGGCAACCCTCTTGAATTATCCCCTCCCACGCAGGCGGCGCAGATACGCTATCTCAGTGCTTCTACCAGCGGGCGGGTTCGCCGTTCAGCTCCTGAGCGCAGGGAGCCGTGCGGTGACGGCATTGCCGAGTTTGAGCCTTTGAGGAAAGTGGGCGATGACGTCCGACTGACTCATTCAAACAAGGACTACCTGGGCGTGCTGCGGTTGTTTTCCAGCGATCCCTCGCGGGTGCAGGATACCTTGGCCGAATGGGCCACCGATCTTGAAGCAGAGTGGGAGATAGGCTGATGACCAGCAACACCGCTCTGTCTTCAACAGCCCCCGGGCAGTATCTGACCCGGAGGCTGGTCGATGCCCTGATCCGCGAAGACGTGGCCGGCTGTCAGAGCGATGCTCAGGTAGTTGGGGTGGACAGCGTGCCCGGCTCCCCGGGAACACCGGCGACCTGGTTAAGGTGGGCGCTGGCGCAGGGCATCTTCTGGTTGCCTGTCCATCCGGCAACCTTCATGCAGCGTTGGCAGTGGAGTGGCGACAAGCTCATCTGGCAGCCCGCGGATCACACCGCGAGCGTGTCGGAGGTAGATCACTATGAACAGGTCCTGGCCTGCCTCAGTGCGGGGGAACAAGGCGATTCCACGAACCCGTTACAGGTGTATGCCGATGAGTGCAGAACAGCGGAGGCCCACGACACCCTCTGCCGGGCGGAGCGATCCCGGTGGTTTGATGAAATCTGCCGTCAGGGCCATAGCTGGAAGGATTTTCCCCGACTCGCCCAACGCATGCTCTACTTCGATCGTCTCGCGGCCTTCCTCGATCACCCGTTTTATCCCAGTGCCCGCGCCAAGAGTGGCTTTGATAAGGCGGCACTGATGGCCTACGCGCCTGAATTTGCCCCGCGTTTCCAGTTAAGGTGGCTTGCCGTCCCCGGCTCGGAAATCACTTCGATGGGGGAGCTCCCGGGTTGTTGGCCGGATTTCAGCGAGGTAGGGCTGGATAACCGGCTTGCCGACAGCTACCAGCTCTTGCCGGTGCACCCTCATCTCTGGGACACCGCGCTGAGTGAGTATCTGTCGACCACAGACATCGGTGCCAGGGTTATCCGTGCGCCAGCGCCTGCGCTTTGGGTTCAGCCAACACTGTCGGTACGAACCCTCCAGCTTGAGGCAGCGCCGGAGGTCCACGTGAAAGTCCCCTTGACCATTCGCACACTGGGCAACCGGAATATTCGAACGGTCAAACCGAGCACGCTCTATGATGGTCATACGGTTCAGCAAATCCTGCAGGAGATAGCCGGCAAGGACCCGCTGCTTGCAGGGACCTTTGCCGTAGCCGACGAATCCTCAGGCTTGCACGTTGGCGATCTGCCCTGGCTGGGGTGCATCGTACGCCGGTTTTACGGGCTTTATGACCAGCAGCAGATCGTGCCCGTTGCCTCCCTGTTAGCCGACAACCCTGACGGTCGCTGCGTTGCCCAGATGATGGCGGACGAGTTCAATAACGGCGACCTGACACAATGGGTGCGCCAGTACGCTGCCCTGACGCTGGAGGTGCATCTTCGACTCTGGCTGGTCTACGGCATTGCGCTGGAGTCCAATCAGCAGAACTCCATGGTGCTGCTCACGCCGGGGCGTCCACCGCAGCTGCTTTTCAAGGACAACGACGCCCCCAGGCTGTGGCCAGACAGGCTATGCGGCCAGATGCCGTCCATGGAGTCAAAAATCGCGCAACTCCGGGATCAACGCATCCTGGTCAATGATGAAACACCTCTGGCGCAGATGTTTACCACCATCACCCTGCAACTGAACCTGGCGGTTATTCTTGAGGGCCTGTCCGCACGGGGGCTCGGATCCAGGGCCCACTGGTATAGGGTGCTTCGTGAGGAGGTGATCAGCGTCCTCGATCAGCTTGACGACCTCGGCGTCAATACTCAGCCAGCGCGCAAGGTGCTGCTGGAGGATCGCCAGCTTTACACCAAGTATCTTCTCAGGGCTGGCAGCCTGGAAAGCAAGTCCCGCACCGGCGCCGCTGACATCAATAAATTCTACGGTAAGCTGGCCCCGAACTTTCTCAGGAACGGATCATGAGCCAGTCTGTTCTGCCGGTGGTCCTGCTCAGCCACTTTACCGCGGCCTTGGTGGCACTGGGGATGCCACCATTTTTTGGGCTGATCCTGACCGACACATTTGCGGTTGAACACACCGTCTGGGTGGGCTGGTTCTATATTATCCCGACGGTTTTCACGGCGCTGGCGGCGCCGTTCTGGGGGAGGGTGGCAGACCGTTTCGGCCGCCGCTGGTCGCTGCTGCGGGCCCAGATTGGCCTGGCCGTGGCCTTCGTAATCGCCGGATTGGCGCCGAGCGTGGTTACCTTTGCCATGGCACTGATGGTTCAGGGCTTTCTGGGCGGAACCTTTGCCGCATCGAGCGCTTACCTCTCCACCGTTGCTCGCGGTCAAAACCTGACCCAGTCACTGAACTGGATGCAGGGCTCGGCCAGGTCGGCCATGATACTGGCGCCCATCCTTTTCGGTTTTTTCATGACCTGGGTCCCAGCCCAGCGTCTGTACCTCTACATGGCCATTCTGCCGCTTCTGTCGGCACTGCTGGTATGGAAGCTTGCTCCGCCAGATCCGGTTTCGGGTGGGGCTGGTGGCCAGAAACATTCCCGTGAAAGGGTTTCGGCATCCGCTAGTTGGCTGCGATTGCGGTTACTTTACTTCGGTTTCAATTTCGCACTGGTGGCCAGTTTTCCCTACTTCATTCCCTGGACCCAGGAACGAACGGGCAGCACCGCTGCGATGGCCGGAGTTCTCTACAGCCTCCCTCATGCCATCTACCTGATTATTCTGGTCAGCCCACTGCGACGAAGCGTGTTTTTCGGTAACCCGTTGACCTTGCCCGCGGGCCTGGCACTGTTCGCACTGTCCTACGTTATTCAGGCGACGGCCGGAACAACGGCCGCCATTCTCGCCGGACGATTGGTCATGGGGCTGGGCATGACGACCTGTCTTTTTGCCCTTAATGCCGAAACCGCACGCCTCACACGGATAGAAAACGCTGGCCAGAGCTTTGGCGCCCTCGACAGTGCGGGCAAATGGGCCGGTGTCGCCGCGGGGGTACTCGCGGGTGTTGCCACAGGGATGAGCAATCAGACGGCGCCGTTCTGGCTGGGCGCCGGGGTAACACTTCTTACTATCACTCTGAGCGTCTACCGATCCCGCTCTCCCGCCACTGAACCAAGAACACCTAAACAAGGAGTAAAGCCATGGCAATGACAGCCTCGCATCATTATTTCAGAGATCAGCACTGCGACTTTCAGGCCGATCAAGCCAGCATGGAGGCCCTGCTGAACTGCTACTGTCGGGATCTGGCCCAACCCTCCGGAGAACTGGCGGTTCATCGAGGTGAAGGCAGCCGATCCTGGCCGCAGGGACTCCGTGTCCGCCTGGCTCTGGAACCGGTGAGCGTGCTACAGATTGCATTCCCGGAATCCGAAGATCTTCTGCTGGTTCTGGTGGCGGGAGACTCGCAGACCTGCAACTACCGCTACCTGTCCGCGCCGTATCACAAATCCGCGCTCAGGGGCTGGCGGGTCCTGGAGCTGGAGCAATTGGGCCGGATCCTGCTCCATCAAATGGCACGGCGCTTCAATGAACCCTTCAACGGCGAGCTCTACCGACAGATTCTTCTCAGCCGGAACGTCATGCGGAGCATTCTCGAATACACCCGCGTTCCCGCGGATTGGGGACAGGGGCTGGAGGCTTTCCGCTGGTCTGAGCAATCCCTGAGTTTCGGGCACCGTTACCACCCGGCACCAAAATCCAGGGAAGGGTTCGACCCGGAAGATATCCTGCAATATTCCCCGGAGATGGGCGCGGGCTTCGCTCTCTCGTATTTCGCTGTTCATCCGGACGATCTTCGCATCCGGGGTGACATTGCCGGGCCAGTTTCAGCCTCCGGTCCGGACATCGGGCTGGATGTGCCCGACGGTTGGGTCGCGGTTCCTGTACACCCCTGGCAGGCACGCTACCTCATGCGCCTGCCCGTCATCCTCAGTGCTATCCGTTCCGGGCGCATCCTGCCCCTGGGCCAGGCCGGTCAACGATTCTACCCGACCGCATCGGTTCGCACGCTGTACCAGCCCGGCAACCCCTACTTCCTCAAATTTTCAACCCACGTCCGACTGACCAACTGCATCCGGAAAAACGCGGTCTATGAATTGGAGAGTGCTGTAGCCCTCTCCGCCGCACTCAAGACCTACCTTGCCCCGTCACTGGCCCGTTGGCGCGGGTTCAGGCTGCTGTATGAGCCCGGCTACCAGACGGTTGATTTTACCGATCACCCGGAGCCTGATCGCCGCACCATAGCAGAGGGATTCGGCGTCATTATGCGAGACAGTATCGAACCGTACCTCGACCCTGGTGTCACACCTTTGCTGGCCGCAGCACTCTTCAGCGAAGACTGTTTCGGCCGCTGCCCAGCCATCGAAGCTGCCGATACCATGGGCCTTGCAGAACGGCTCACCGTTTTGGAGGCCAGACTGGCGTGGTTCGAGCAGTACCTCACCTTGCTGATCCCACCGATCTTCGAGTCGCTGTTCCATCATGGCGTGGTCTTTGAACCACACCTTCAAAACGTGGTTGTGGGCATTCGGGAGGGGTATCCCGTCCAGGTTTTTGTTCGTGACCTGGAGGGAACGAAACTCGTGCCCGGGCGATGGTCGGGACAACTGCCGGATACCCTCGATGAACAAACACTGGCGTCGGTTCATTACAGTCAGGACAAAGCCTGGAAACGGATCGCATACTGCCTGTTGATCAATCACCTGTTCCAGGCCGTCGCCTGCCTCTGCGGAGGAGACGAGTCTATTGAACGCCGGTTATGGCAGGCACTCGCCGGAGTCGTGCGCGACTGGCTGGAAGAGACCGACGACCCATGGGCCATGGATGTTCTCGGCAGGCTTCTGGAGGGCGACCCGATTCCCAACAAAAGTAACCTGATGACTCGACTGTTCAAGCGCCCGGACCGTGAGTCACAGTACACCCGGGTACCCAACCCGCTGGCGCTGACGATGCCTTTCTCCGTGGAGACCATGGAGGAGCTGTGCCATGCCTGACGTACCTGCCTCCGTTCAGCAGGCCATCCACGCGCTCAAGCGCGGTGAAAGCGACCCGCTGTGCGCCTATGTGTATGACCTGCCCGGACTCCGCAACCGAATCAAGGGCATTGTCGAGTGCTTGCCGGCCGGCTGTGACATGTTTTATGCCGCCAAGGCGAATCCGGCATTGCCGGTGCTCGGCGCCTTGGCCCCCTTTGTACGGGGCTTTGAAGTAGCGTCGGGTGGAGAACTGGACTGGGTGCGTCGTCATTTCCCCACCACGCCCGTAATTTTTGGCGGCCCCGGCAAACTGGCATCGGACCTCGAAAAGGCTATTGATCAGAAGGTTGAACGGATCCATGTGGAAAGCCTGCTGGAATTACGGCGCCTGTGTGACATCGCCGACCGAAAACAGACCCCTCAGGACATTCTGCTGCGCATCAATCTCGAACTGGCCGAAACACCCTCCACACGGCTTACCATGGGCGGCGTGCCCACGCCGTTTGGCATGGAGGAAGCCTGTATACCAGAAGCACTGGCATTGCTGGCGAAGCAGAACCGGGTCAGGCTGCGTGGCTTTCACTTTCACCTGATGTCACACCAGCTCGACGAGAAACGTCATCTTGCGTTGATAAGGCACTACCTGGAGTCGGTTCGCGCCTGGGAAACGACGTACGACCTGAACCTTGCCGAGATCAATGTCGGCGGCGGAATCGGGATCAACTATACACAGCCCCATCAGCAATTTGACTGGCCAGGGTTTTGTGCCGGTCTCGACGAGCTGCTTCAAGCTCACTCGGATCGGGCCTGGAACATCCGCTTCGAATGTGGCCGTTTCATCACCGCCCCCTGCGGTTTCTATGTTGGCGAAGTCCTGGATGTCAAACGCTGTGGCGACGAATGGTTTGCGATTTGCCGGGGTGGGACACACCACTTCCGGACCCCTGTGGCGCAAGCACACAATCATCCATTTGAGGTATTGCCCGCCTCCGAGACAACCTTCGAATCACCCGGCGTCAAAGGCAGCCCTGTCACCCTGGTTGGCCAGCTGTGCACACCCAAGGATGTCTTTGCCCGCCGGGTTGAGGTCGACTCGCTCGGGATTGGCGATCTGGTGATCTTCCACTACGCCGGGGCTTACGCCTGGAACATCTCCCATCAGGCCTTTCTGATGCATCCCCACCCAAACGAAGTTTTCATCGAGTAACCGGACAGCCGATTGACCCGTGGGACAATCTGACATGATTGTAATGCGAATTATTATCAGTACAATGCGCACTAAAATTAAACACGTGCTGGAGAACACAATGTCGAAGTCTGAAGTTTCAACGCCACTAAAGCGCCACCCTTTGTCTGTAGCCATCGCCATGCTCCCCGTCTCCCTGCTGGCCATGGGCATCGCACCCGGCGCCGTGGCACAGGAGCAGGCTGAGGCTGCTGCCCTGCTTCCGGGACTGAACGTCACCGCAGACTGGCTGGGGCCGCCGACAGAGGCGTCCGAAAGAACCTACACAGGGGCCCGCACCGTGGTGGAGGAAGAGGAGCTTCAGGATACCGGCGCTCTGAACCTGGAGGACGCCCTGCGCCCGGTACCCGGTGTTACAGTGCTTGATGAAACCGGCACGGGCATTCTTCCCAATATCGGCGTGCGTGGTCTGAACCCGCTGCGCAGTGAACGACTTCAGATTCTGCTGGACGGTTACCCGATTGCCATCGGCCCCTACAGCAACGTCGGCGTGTCGCTCTTCCCCGTTACCCTTCCGAGCCTGGAAGTCGTGGATATTGTGCGGGGCGGCGCCTCGGTTCATTACGGGCCTAACAACGTGGGTGGCGTGGTGAACTTCGTTACCAAGCCGATTCCGGCGGAAACCTCCCAGACTCTTCGCGAACGGGTAACCATTGCGGAGGAGACCGGAAACGTCTTTACCGACACCTACTACCGGGTCGGCGGCCGGGCCACTGACAAGCTCGACCTGCAGTTCCAGGCCAATGTCCAGCGCGGCGACGGCTTTCGTGACCACTCCGATACCGAAGTGGACAACCTGATCCTGGATGCCCGTTATTACCTGAACGACCAGCATGAACTGGCGTCGCAGCTGCAGTACTACCGTGTCGATGCCGAACTTCCGGGTGCCCTGACACCACAGGCCTATGAGCAGGACCGTACCCAGAGCCAGCGTCCCTACGATGGCTACGAAGCCGATATGAGCCGCGCCACTTTCACCTGGACCTACACGCCGGCAGACAACGTGGAATTCCAGTGGCGCAACTTCGTGCACGATGCCGACCGCACCTTCTTCTTTGGTCAGAACCTCAGCGGCACCGGCAACTGGGCGGATCCCGGCCTGGACTCCACCCACGTTGCGGATTCACCACGTTTGTTCACCGTACTGGGCACCGAGCCCCGGTTCGCGATTCGCCATGGTCGCCATGACATTACCCTGGGCGCGCGATTTGTCAGCGAGGATGTGGAGTTCGATGTCAACCGACTGGAACTTTCCTCCGGTAACCGTTCCGTGGCACGTGACTGGCACCTGGACACCCGGGCTGCGGCCTTCTACGTCAGCGATACCGTGTCCTTCCTGGATGACCGTCTGACCGTGACGCCTGGCCTGCGTTACGAAGACGTCGATATGGATTTCCGCGACAACCTCAGTGGCAACACCGAGGAAAACAACGCTGAGGAGCTGTTGCCGGGTCTGACCGTGGGCTACCAGGCATCTGACGATCTGTTTGTCTTTGCCAACAGCCAGCGTTCCCTGGTGCCGGTCCAGATTGCCCAGACCACCCGTGAAGGTGCCGTAGCCAATGAAACCGCCTGGAACCATGAGCTGGGCGCACGCCTGCAGGTGACCCCGGACCTGTTCTCATCCGCCACCCTGTTCCGTATCGATTATGAAGACCAGATCCAGTTCAATCGCTCAACCAGCCGCTTTGAAAACCTGGGCGAAACCCGCCACCAGGGCATCGAACTGGCAAACCGCTGGAATGTGAACAGCCAGTGGGTACTGGGCCTGGGTTACACCTTCCTGGATACCGAACAGCTGTCCGGCGATAACGAAGGCAACGAGCTTCCCAACGCGCCCACCCATAAGGTCAGCGCCGATGCGGTATACAGCTACCAGGCCTGGGATGCCAGCGTGAACTGGGTGTACGTGAGCGAAAGCTACAGCGATGCCGACAACACCGAAGAAGAAACCAGCAATGGCAGCGCCGGTGAATTGCCGGATTACCACCTGGTGACTGCCCGGGTCGGTCGAGACTTCGCGTTAGGCGGTGATCGTGTGCTGAACCTTGGCCTGGCGGTCAACAACCTGCTGGATGAGGATTACTACTTCCGGGGCGTGGACGTCAGCCCGGTCGGCCGGGTACCTCAGCCGGGCCGAAGCTTCATCCTCGAGGCCCAGCTGGACTTCTGATGGCCTCACTACGGAAACGGATTGCAACGAGCCTGCTGGTTGTCCTGCTTTCGCCTGTATCGGGCTGGGCAGACAACCACAGCATCCAGCTGACGGATGACCGCGGGGAAACCCTGCGGTTGCCCGCTGCGGCAACCCGGCCCGCGGCGATTTCGACTTTCGGCGCGGATGTCGCACTGGCGCTGGGAACAGCGCCGGTTGCGGTCACCGACTACGGACTCCAGGGGGTGCCTGACTACCTGGCGCCACAGTTAAGCGGTGTTCGGGGTCTCGGACCGCGACACCAGCCCAATCTGGAAGTGCTGTCGTCGGTCCGGCCGGATCTCGTGATCGCCATCCGCCGCTATACCGAGAAGGACGGTGACCAGATCGAAGCCATCGCTCCGCTCCTGGCCCTGGACCTGATAACGGTCGAGGACAGCCTGCGGGCGGTGGAGCTGGCAGGCCAGGCGCTGGGTAAGCCGGCCAAAGCGGAGGCACTCAACGATCGGTTCCTCGAACACGTTCAATCGCTCGCGGAGCGCAATCATGGCAAGCCCATGGGGACCGTGGCACTGCTGACCAGCGGCAGTGAAACGCCCTTTGTCTACTACGACCACTTTCTGCCCACTGCAGTGCTTGAACAACTGGGGTTCGACAATGTCGGTGGCAAGCCGCCCAATCCCGAGAGCGGCATCCCCCTGGGCTACCGGATCAGCCTTGAGGCCCTGCTGAAACTCAATCCAGACACCATTCTCCTGTTACCCACCAGTCGTCAGCGGGCGTTCACGATGAATCCGATCTGGCCCTATCTCAAGGCCGTAAGCACCGGGCAGGTCTACGAAGTGCCGCACTACTGGAAAGAGGGCGCCGGACCCATCGCCCGGGAGCGCATCCTCGATGACGTTCAGCGTCTGTTGCTGGCCCCGGACTCCGGCACATGATCGGTAGCGCTTCGACAGCACGCCCCTCCACTCTCTACGTGGCAACTCTGTTGTTCCTGGTGCTGCTGTTTTTCGTTGGTCTGATGGCCGGTTCCCAGTGGGTGTCGCCGCTCCAGCTGCTGTCAGCCATTGATGGCAGCAGCGACCTGCTGACGCGCATTACCGTGCTGGAGTTGCGACTACCCCGCAACCTGCTCGGCATTCTAGGTGGTGCCGCACTTGGGGTTGCCGGGGCCGTCATGCAGGGCGTTACCCGGAACTCCCTGGCATCCCCAGGCCTGACCGGCGTGATTGCGTCTGCCGCCCTGGCGGTGGTATCACTTCGAACCCTGAGTTCTCCGGGCGCAATGTGGCTGCCGCTGATGGCACTGAGCGGGGGCCTGCTCGGGGGTGCTCTGACCTTCGCCATCGCCGGTCGAAGGAGGCTCCAGCCGGAGCGCGTGGTACTCGCCGGCATCGCCGTGACCTCGCTGGCAACGGCACTGACTACCGGCCTTCTGCTGGTATCCGGGGCGGAGGCGGCCGAACTCTACTATTGGCTGGCGGGCAGCCTGATGGGACGGGGCTGGCTCCAGCTCCAGATGGTGCTGCCCTGGCTGCTACTGCCACTCGGTGCCCTGTTGGTCATGCAGCGCCCCTTTCGTGTGTTGCAGTTGGACGACGATCTGGCGCTGGCCATGGGCCTGGCCGTCGGACGCTGGCGTCTGACTTTCCTGTTACTGGCATTGCTGCTGGCTGCCGCGCTGGTCGCCTTCACCGGTCCGATCGTGTTTATTGGCCTGGTGGCGCCACACATCGCCCGGCGGATCGCGGGCGATCAGATTCAGCACTGGCTACCATTGAGCGCTCTGCTCGGAGGGCTGTTGCTGCTGGCCGCCGATATCCTGGCACGGCAACTGGCCTTCCCCCAGGAATTACCCGTCGGTATGCTGACCGCCCTTATTGGAGCCCCATGGCTGATCTACCTGCTCAATTCGCGAACCTCACCCCGGAGCGCATAACGTGACCAGTCCGGCAACAACACCAACCCGGGCAAGCCGCGCTGGCAGTCGGCCTTCGGGTGCCAGCCCTATCGCCTGGCTGTTTCTGGCCGGCGGGCTCAGCCTGGTTGTTGTCATCATCGCTGGCGTTCAGCTGGGGGCGGTGGACCTGACCTGGACCCAGGTGTGGGCAGGGCTCACCGGAGACAGTTCGCAACACGTCCAGAGAGTCGTCTTCGAACTGCGGCTGCCCCGCACCCTGACAGGCGCCCTTATCGGTATTCACTTCGCCCTGTCGGGATGGCTGTTGCAGTTGCTCAGCCGCAATCCCCTGGCCGAAGCCGGCATTCTCGGCATCTCCGCCGGCGCAAGCCTGGTGGCCGTTATCGCCTTCATCGTCGGTGACTGGCTGGTCTCCAGTGAGAACCCCTACAGCAATACCTCCTTTGCCCTTCAATACCTGCCACTGTTTGCGATGGCCGGGGGACTGGTGACGGCGCTTGCGGTGTTTTGCCTTGGCATGCGCCATGGCCAGCTGTCGCCGGTGAAAATGACGCTGACCGGCGCTGTCATTGCCGGCATGCTGCACGCGCTGACCACCGGTGCCCTGGCGTTCTGGGGCCACGCCCATACCGAGCTGGTGGCCCAATGGCTGGCCGGCTCGCTGTATGGTAGCGAGTGGCAACACCTGCACACGTTGCTTCCATGGACACTCATTGGGCTGATCGGTGTGGTTCTGCTCATGCGCCCACTGAATGTGATGCAACTCGACGACCAACACTCACGTACGCTGGGCCTGGGCCTGAACCGCTGGCGTACCTTTGCTCTGCTGATTGCCACCCTGTTGGCGGCCAGCGCGGTCGGCGTGGTGGGCCCCGTTGGTTTCATTGGCCTGCTAATCCCCCACATCAGCCGCCGGCTGGCCGGCGCCAACCTTCCGGTGCAGCTGGTGTTGTGTGTACTATTGGGCGCGGTGCTGGCCGTACTGGCGGATTTACTGGGCCGAACGCTGTTCACACCTTATGAAGTGCCCGTGGGCGTCGTTTCCGCCGTCCTTGGCGTACCTTTCTTTCTGTATCTGTTATCGCGTCAACCCTGAAGCCGGACCCCTTCCCCATGATACGAACCCAGTCTCTCTCACTGGCTTACGGCGACAAAACGGTAGTAGACAACGTCTCGCTGATGATTCCCGAGGGTGGCATTACCTGTCTGCTGGGCCCCAATGGCTCGGGCAAAAGTACCTTGCTGAAAAGTTTCGCCGGCCTGTTGCCCCCCCGGTCCGGTCAGGTTTACCTGGACGACCAACCGGTTGCACAATGGGAGCGGGGCAAGCTGGCCCTCAGGCTTGCCATGCTGCCCCAGAAACCGATTGTGCCGGAGGGTATCCTGGTCCGGGATCTGGTGGCGCTGGGTCGGTTCCCGCATCGTCGATGGTGGCAGCGGAACCTCACCACTGACGAAAACGCGATCCACGACGCCATGGCCATGACGGGCGTCTCGGATCTCGCTGAACGCCCGGTTGAAGCACTGTCCGGCGGGCAACAGCAGCGGGTATGGATTGCCATGGCCCTGGCCCAGGAAACCGACATTCTGCTGCTGGACGAACCCACCACCTTCCTCGATTGGGGCTACCAGCTGGAAGTGCTGGAGTTGTTATCCACGCTGAATCGCGATCACGGCCTCACGGTGGTGATGTCATTGCATGATCTGAACCAGGCCGCACAGTTTGCCGATCGGATTGCGATACTGGCGGACGGCCAGCTCGAAACCATCGGCAGTCCCGGAGAGGTCATCACTGAGAACCTTATCAGCCGTGTGTTTGGCGTAACAACGGCAGTCACGGTCGGGCGGGACAACCGCCCATTCTGTTGCGGCTTTGCCGGGTCTATCAGAACTGACCGTGGTGCAAGTAATCGGCGCCTTTCAGTGACCTGACCTACTTCTCGAAAACCAGCGCGTCCGGCTTGGCGCCCAACCCTTTCAGCGCAGACATAATGCCCTTGTTGAACGGGCCGGGACCGCACACATAGAACGCCTGATCAAAATTCTCGATGTGCGATTTCAGAAAGGACTTGTCGATGACCCCATCCAGAAAGAGATGATCACCCCTGGGCTTTTCATCGGTGATGACGTTAATGAACTGATCACCCAGGATCGTCTCGAACTCGTCCTTGAGGATGATGTCCCGTTCACTCTTGTTGGAAAACAGCAACTGGTTATTGCCGATCTCGCCCTTTCGATGCAGGTCTCTCAGGATGGCGATAAACGGGGTTACACCCGCACCGCCAGCCAGGAACACACCCTCGCCCTTGTATTCGATGGTTCCCCAAGGGTCACCGATGATCAGGTGATCGCCCTTGCTGAGCTTTCCAATCTGATCGGTCACACCCTCGTGGTCCGGGTAGATCTTGATGGTGAACTCGAGATAAGGGTCGGTATCGAGCGAGGTGAAGGTAAAGGGCCGGCCTTCGTCCCGCCAGCCTTCGCGATCAACCGCCACTTCGGTAGCCTGGCCGGGCGTAAACGTGTAACCCTGAGGCTTCTCAAGGCGAATCTGCCTGACATCGTGGGTCACATTCTGAATATCCTGAATTTTCAGTGTATGACTCATAGACACCTCCTCCTTTAACCCTAGAAGCCCCCCGTCGGAGCGTCAACGCCGGTTTCTGGTACGCACCCTTCGAGGAGTGGTGACCACTCCGGCAAAGCCCTAGGATGGAAGGGCCAGGGCACATTGGTCCGGCCTCAGGCAACGGCTCGTACTCTCCGCCAAGGCTCTGTATCCCAATCAAGGAGGCCCGAATGACCGACACACAACCCGGACAACAAAACCCAGCCATGATTGCGGCCCTTGCCGGTGGCTGGGTGGCCGATGCCGCCAGCCTGGGACTGCACTGGCTCTACAGCAGCGAACGCATCGCCGAGGTCGGCGGTGACCGTCCCGAGTTCCTGCCGCCAAGAGCGGAGTACTACACCAAGGGGTTTGGTTACTTTGCCCATGATGGCAAACAAGTGGGGGATGTGAGCCACTATGGCGCTGCCACCCACGTGCTGATGGAAAGTCTGCTAGCCTGCCAGGGCACACTGGACATTCGCGACTACCAGCGCCGTTTCCGGTCGTTTTTCGGGCCGGGCGGGCAATGGCGTGGCTTCATCGACAACCCCACACGCATCACGCTCGAGAACTTTGACGCCATCGAGCGCACTGCGGTAGAAGAGGCTCTGGCCGACATGCCGGCCAGACTCACCGACGAGCAGAAGCGCATCCTGGTACAAAAGGTGATGCCCTACACACGCCGGCTGACCGGCAGCCAGCTGGCCCGGCCGGTGCGCGAGGCCATTAACCTGACCTACCAGGATTCCGGGATCCAGGACGCCGGTGTTCACCTGGCAGAAACCATTGATCGACATCGCGTGGCCGAGAGTGGCGCTGACGACACCCAGCTGCCAGCCGTCTCAAAGCTGGCGCCTCTGGTGGCGGTGTACTGTGACCACCCGGACCTTCTGAAGGTTACAGAAGCAGCGGTGCGGGTAACCAACCACAACGATACGGCCGTGGCATGGGCACGCTGCGCCATGAGGCTGTTGGATCTTCTGTTCCGGGGCGAGTCATTATCGACGGCCCTCGACAGCGCCACCGACGAGTCACCAGCCCCGGATAGTCTGGAAAAAGCGCGGGCCGGCAGGCGGATCGACGGGCCGGGCGCTGGCGACACCTTTGGTCGTACCTGTTACCTTCACGAAGCCATGCCGGTGATCTTCCATGTACTGAGCCATGCCAGCAGCTACACGGAGGCGGTTCGCGCCAACATCCTTTGCGGTGGCGACTCCTGCGGACGGGCCTGGTTGATCGGGCCGGCGATGGCCGCTGTCCATGGCCTTGGCGGTGAGCGCGGGATTCCCCTGAGCTGGCTGGCAAAGCTCGACGACGCGGCAACCGTGTATCGCAATATCGAATTGCTGGTATACGGCTCCTGATATCAACTGGCCAGCCGGTTCACCTGCTCGACAAATCCCGCGGGCACAACATCGAGCACTGGTCGGGCCTCACCGCAGACATCCGGATGCGGGTCCTCGGGTTCTGTCGCCAGTATCCTCGGGCTTTCCGACCAATGCAGCAACTCCAGCCGGCCATCCTGCCGTTCCACCAGAGCAGTGCAATGTTCTACCCAGTCGCCGTCGTTGCAATAAAGTCCGTCTTCACTGCGCAGAAAGCCCGCAGAATGGATATGGCCGCAGATAAAACCATCGTAGTGGCCTTTCTCGGCAACGGTCAGGGCCGCCAGCTCGAACCGGCGGATAAAGGTACGGGCCCGGCCAATCCGGCCTTTGACCCAGGCCGCGAGCGACCAGTAGGGCTTGCCCCGAAACCTTCGCCAGGCGTTGAACCATCGGTTCATGCGCAGCAGCAGGCCGTGGGCCCGGTCGCCCACAAGCAGCATCAACGGGCTGCAGCGCATCACCTGGTCGAACTGGTCACCGTGACAGACCATGAACCGCCGGCCATCGGCGGTGGTGTGCTCGGCCTTGAGGCGCAGTTCAACGCCAGCAATGCTCTGACCGCAGAAGCGACGCAGGAAGTCGTCGTGATTGCCGGGTACGTAGATCACCCGGGTACCACTGCTCGCCAGTTCCATGAGTTTGTGGATGACCGCGCGGTGGGCATCGGGAAAGTGTACCCGTCGCTGCATGGCGATCAGGTCGATAATGTCACCCACCAGGTACAGGGTCTGGCAGTGCACCTGGTTGAGAAAATCCAGCAGGTAGTCGGCCTGGCAATCGGCCGTACCCAGGTGTACATCGGATATGAAAACACTCCGGTAGCGCCGCATGTGGTCTCCCGTCTCTCAGCCAGTCCGGATGCCTAAACCCTGACAGCCTCCGGTGACGGGGAGGTGACAACACAAAGACAGTTCAATGACGGCCAGGGTGTTGCCACACTCGTTGCAGCGCTTTTACGGGGTCAGCGCAAATCCGGGTTCAGTGTGTAGGTGCCGGTAACCCTGGCGCTGGCCAGCACGTGCCCGGCCATGGCCTCGCGCACGTCGTTGCCGTCGAACTCGCCCTCGAGGGCCAGGGTGTCGACATCCAGTGCGTGAACTTCGAAGTGGTAGTGATGGATGATTTCATCGTTCCAGGGCGGACAGGGACCGTCGTAGCCGGCGTAGGTGCCGTTCATGTCCGGATTGCCGGCCAGGAACTGGGTGTAATTGTTCACACCGCGAATGCCAATGGGGCCGGGGCCGGGTTCCTTGCCCTTGGGGATGACACCGTCACTGTCCTCGCCTTCCGGAATGCGACTGATGTTGGCGGGAATGTCCACCAGCAGCCAGTGGAAAAAGTCCACCCGTTCCAGGTCTTTGGAGACGGTCTTGCCTTCTTGGTTTACGTCATCCGCCACACTGGGCACGTCCGGGTCGAACATGATGATCGCAAAGCTTTTGGTGCCCTCCGGCGCGCCTTCCCAGACGATTTCGGGATTCCGGTTGGGACCAAAGCTCATGTGGTCTTCCTCGCTGTAGACCCCGAACGCGAATTTCTCCGGAATCGGTTGGCCTTCCTCGATGCCTCGAACCTCTAGTTTCACGGCGTTGCCTCCTCTTGTCTAGGCGGTTTGGCGTTTGGGCCAGGAACTCATTGGCTGTGACTGGGACAGCCAGGTTCTGTGATAATACGTACGGTTTTAACACAAAATCGATTGACCTGACCACGGAGCCCCGATGCCCAATAACAGACACGGCAAGCCCCAGAAGCCCGCCAGCCAGAAAGACGAAGACGCCGTTGCCTTCGCCCAGGGCATTTTCGAGCTGGCCCGCAATGGCGGTGCCGGACCACTCAGTGTCATGCTGAGCGCCGGCGTTCCGGCCAACATGCGCAACAGTGATGGCGAAACCCTGTTGATGCTGGCCAGCCGCAACGGCCACACGGATACGGTGCGCCTGCTGCTGGAGCAGGGTGCCAGGGCCGATGTGCAGGACAACCACGGCAACACCGCCCGTTCCGTGGCGGCCACAGAAGAGGTCCGACGACTGCTCGACGACCACGGCCAGTAACCCGGCATGTTCAACAAAGGCGAGATTATCCATCACACCCGGGATGCCCTGGGCAGCATTCTGGTGATCGACTACCGCAAGCACCGGGTGCTGACCTTCAACACGGTGTTCGAGCAGAGCAAGATTGACCGCCGCTACCCGTACCTGCCCGTGCACGAATACAACCGGGCCATGATGCTGCCCTCGCTGTTCGCCAACCCCGGGCATGTCACGCTCCTGGGCCTTGGCGGAGGCGTCATGGCAAACGCGTTCCACCATCTGTTTTCGGAGTGCCGGATCCACGCCATCGAATTGCGGCAAGCGGTGCTGGAAACGGCAAGGGAGTTTTTCGAGCTGCCCGACAGCGAGCGGCTTGAGGTTACCATCGCCGACGCCCGCAGCGCCCTGGAGAAGGCGCCGCCCGGAAGCACCGACATGATCCTGGCCGACCTGTACACTGCCGACCGGATGAGCCCTGCCCAGGCCCAGCGGCAGTTTGTGGACCAGTGCGCGCGGGTGCTGGCCGACGACGGCTGGCTGGTGCTGAACTATCACCGGACACCGGACGTCGACGGCCCCTATTTCCGGCGACTGAAGCGCTATTTTGCGGTGCTACTGACGTTCCGTAGCAAGAGCAACAACACCGTGGTGTACGCCAGCAAGCACCACTTCCAGTCAGTGCACCCCAGGGACCCGATACTGGAGGACTTCGAGGCCCGGCTGCCCATCGACTGGCGACGCCTGATGGCCAAGGTCACGCGGATGGAATAGATCGGCGCGGGCTTGCACTTCGGACTTTCGCCTGGGAATGGACCTTGATCAATGGGAACTATGCTCCATAGTTACGGGTAGGGAAGCCCACATGCTCAGGAGGACCCAGAATCATGAGCGAGGACGACTATAAAAAGCTTCATCCGGTGCTCAGTGAAGTCACCCGGACCTACGTGGACCTGTACACCAACCGGCCAAACGAGAAAAACCGTGAGAAGCTGATCAAGCTTGAGGCCCTGCTGCACGAAAAACTGGAAGCGATCCGCAAAGCAAAGGAAGGCGGGGAATAAGGCCCGGCACGGCCGGGCCCCAGGGCCTCAGGTCCACTTTTCTCCCGGGCCCTGGTAACCCTCAAAAGCCCGGTGCAAAGACTCGGGCTGGTCGGTCTGTACCAGCATGTCGATGTATTGCTGGCCAAGGAAACCGGCCTGCTCCATGGTGCTGACCATGGCCAGTAGCGGATCAAAGAAGCCATTGACGTTGTAGATGGCGCAAGGCTTGCGATGCAGCCCCAACTGGCCCCAGGTCCAGGCCTCGAACAGCTCTTCCAGGGTGCCAATGCCACCGGGCAGCGCCACGAAACCGTCCGCCAGGTCCGCCATCAGGGCCTTGCGCTCGTGCATGTTCTTCACCACATGCAGTTCTGTCAGGCCGCCGTGGGCCAGCTCCCGGTCCCGCAGGTGCTCGGGGATAACCCCGTGCACCCGGCCGCCAGCGGCAAGCACGGCATCGGCCACCACGCCCATGAGGCCGACATGGCCGCCTCCGAACACCAGCTCAATGCCGTTCCTGCCGAAATAGTCACCCAGCTCCCGGGCCTTGTCGGCGAAGACCGGATTGTTGCCGGTCCTGGAACCGCAGTAGACGGCGATTTTCATTCGCCGTCCCCGATTTTGTCCTGGGTCCGCAGCTCGAAATCACTGGCGTCATGGCGTTCGTGCAGCTGGCTTTCGGGCTCACCCCAGGCGCGGTTGACCATTCGGCCCCGCTTCACCGCCGGGCGCTTGGCAATCTCGTCGGCCCAGCGAATCACGTGGGTGTAGGTGTGGGCTTCCAGGAATTCCGCCGCGTCGTACACCTTGTTTTTCACCAGGGCGCCGTACCAGGGCCAGATCGCCATGTCGGCGATGGTGTATTCGTCGCCGGCAATGTAGCGGTGGTTTGCCAGCTGACGGTTCAGCACATCCAGCTGACGTTTCACTTCCATGGTGTAGCGGTTAATCGGGTACTCGTAGTGCTCGGGCGCGTAGGCATAGAAATGCCCGAAGCCGCCGCCGAGCATGGGCGCGCTGCCCATCTGCCAGAACAGCCAGTTCAGGGTTTCGGCCCGGCCGGCGGTGTCTTTCGGAAGGAAGGCACCAAACTTTTCCGCCAGGTACAGCAGGATGGAGCCCGACTCGAACAGGCGCAGGGGCGGATTCACGCTGTGGTCCATCATGGCCGGGATCTTGGAGTTCGGGTTCACTTCCACAAAGCCGCTGCCGAACTGCTCACCTTCGGTAATCCGGATCAACCAGGCGTCGTACTCGGCCTCCCTGAAGCCGAGCTCCAGGAGCTCCTCGAGCATTACCGTCACCTTTACCCCGTTGGGTGTGGCCAGGGAATACAGCTGCAGCGGGTGCTTGCCCACCGGCAGTTCCTTGTCGTGGGTCGGGCCGGCGATCGGCCGATTGATACTGGCGAACCGACCCCCGCTCTCGGAGTCCCATTTCCAGACTTTGGGTGGTGTATAGGTCGCGTCGCTCATGGTCTTTCTCCTCACAAAGTAGCAGTCAGCTGGCTCCGAGGTCGCATTGAGCCCGGGGCCGAAAACTCTAGCATGGAAGATCAAACAAAAAGAACCACAGGAGTCCCTCATGCCAGGGCGCCTCGTGCTCCTTGTTGCCTATCTGTTGGTATTGCCTCCGGTCCAGGCCGAGCTGTCAGACAGCCGGCGGGCGCTGATCCAGGAGCTGTTTCCGTCGGCAACCGTCATTGAAGACAAGCTGCCGGATTATCCCGTTTACCCCGTTTACCAGCTCCAGGAGCTGATCGGCTATGCCTACGAAAGCATCGACCACAGCCGACTCCAGGGCTTCGCCGGCAAGCCAATAAGCCTGCTGATCGGCCTGGATACCCGGGGACGCTTTACCGGGGTGAGGGTACTGAACCATCACGAACCGGTGTTTCTCCACGGTCTTGGCGAAGAACCGCTGTTTGCCTTCGTGGATCAATACGAAGGCCACTCCCTGAGAGAGCAGATCATTGTCAGTACCTCCAACTCCAGCCGCAGCGGCCGCAGTGCCGACGGTAACGTGGTGCACTTCGACGGCGTCAGCAAGGCCACGGTCTCGGTACTGATCATCAACGACACTGTGCTGTCTTCAGCCCTGAAAGTCGCCCGCACAAAGCTCGAGGGGTTCGCCCAGAGCGCACCTACCCGGGCCAAACCGGATTTCTACCAGCCGCTATCCTGGCAGCAGCTGGTGGATCGCGGTTATATCGGGCACTGGCGGATTGCCGCCGATACCGTCGAATCGGCGCTGGGCCGGCCGCTGGCTGACTACCCGCAAAGCGTGGAGCCGTCGCCCGGCGAGCCCTTCGCCGAGCTGTTCTTCGGCTATATCAATTCACCCATGGTCGGGCGCAACCTGTTCGGCGATGAAGGCTACGCGCGCCTGATGCAGCGACTCGACGACAACGCCCAGGTGCTGGTACTGGTGTCCCGGGGGGCGTTCCTCCATGTTTCCGACGACTTTGTTCCCGGCAGCGCCCCGGACCGGGTCGGCCTGACCCAGAACAATCTGGCGGTGGAGATGCGGGACCTGAACCTGCTGGATCAGAACCTGGATTTTCGCGCCGAGGGCGTGCCCTCGTTTGAAGCAAGCCACCTGTTTCGAGTAGGCGGCAACGCTGGCTTCAACCCGGGCGCCGAGGCTACCCTGAAGCTCAACGTGGAGCTCGCCCGCAACCACCTCGTGGTCGACCGGGCCACCCTGGATTTCCCGGTGCAATTCAACAGCGACCTGTTTGAGGCCGTTGAGCAGGCGCCGGATCCGGGAGCGTCCCGGCAACCGGTCTGGGTTGGCCTCTGGCAGGAGCGCTGGTGGCAGATTTCACTGCTCATCGCAGGCCTGACCGTACTGACCGTCTTCTTCGCCAAACAGAAGTCCCTGAGCCAGAACCCGAAACTGGTACACCGCTTCCGCTGGGGGTTCCTGCTGTTCACCCTGTTTTTCATCGGTTTCTATGCCCAGGGCCAGTTGTCGGTGGTGAACATTTACACCCTGTTCCTGGCCATCTGGGACGGCTTCTCACTGGATGTCTTCCTGCTCGATCCAGTCATCTTCATCCTCTGGACCTACACCTTTATCACCCTGTTCATCTGGGGCCGGGGCCTGTTTTGCGGCTGGCTCTGCCCGTTCGGCGCCCTGCAGGAAATGGCCGCCTGGCTTGGCGAAAAACTGAAGGTCCGGCAAATCAAGGTGCCGGAACACTGGCACAGGCGCCTGATCTTCCTGAAATATCCGATACTGATCGGCCTGGTGGGCACCGCTTTCTACTCGCTGACCATCGCCGAAAAGCTTGCGGAAGTGGAGCCGTTCAAGACCAGTATTACCCTGTTCTTCGTGCGTTCCTGGCCATTCGTGCTCTACGCCGTGGGCCTGTTGCTGATTGGCATGTTCATCCACAAGTTTTACTGCCGCTACCTGTGCCCGCTAGGCGCCGGCCTGGCGGTGCTCGGCCGCCTCCGCCTGTTCAGCTGGCTCGACAGGGTGGAGCTTTGCGGCAACCCCTGCCAGCACTGCAAGAACGAATGCGGCATCAACGCCATTCGCAAGGACGGTCGCATCGACTACGACGAATGCATCCAGTGTCTGGAATGCGTGGTGATTCTCAAGGACGAGGACCAGTGTGTGGACAAACGCCTGCGCAACAAACAGCGGGCAAAGCAGCCCGTCATCCTGGCCACCGATGCCGCAGCAGTATCTTCCTGATCTGCCCTCTAGCGGGCTCAAATTGACTCACCGCTATTATTGAGTGTTCGTTCAAGTTAAAATTGAATGATCGCTCAGATCCGGAAGCGGGTAAAGTGAATTATGGCCAGACACCCACGCTACGACCGAAAAATCGCCCTGGAAAAGGCCGTTGGCCTGTTCTGGGAGAAGGGCTATCACGGCAGCTCCATGAAACAGATCGAGCAGACTCTGGATATGCGCCCTGGCAGCATCTACGCCACCTTCGGCAGCAAGGACGGCCTGTTCTCCGAGGCGCTTGCCAGCTATGCCGAGCAGGGCGGCCGTGAACTGGCGGCGCACATGAACCGGTTTGATTCTGTGATCGAGGGCCTGCAGGCCTATCTGCGGGCCATTGCAGTCGGCTGCGGCCAGGACGATGCGCCCCCGTCCCGCGCCTGCATGATCGTGAAAACCCTGCTCGAAGCCAGCAACACCAACCCGGCCCTGGCGGATCAAGCTAACGGCATCCTGTCCGCCATCGAACACTCCTTCGAGGAACTGCTGGACCGTGCAAAGGCGCGGGGTGAGCTTAAGGCCTCCGCCGACAGTGGCCGTCTGGCGCGCCTGCTGCAGGCCCAGATCATGGGACTTCGGGCCATGGCCGAGCGCAATCCCGGGCCGAGGACGCTGCAGGACCTGGGCAACGACATGGCCAGCCTTCTGGACGGTTACCGCAGCCAGCACTAGCGTTGCTTCCGGCGAGCACAAAATCGCCACTTCGGTAGAATTGTGCCTGCCGGCACCACCGCGTTACCATTGGCGCCCGTTCCGGACCCCACCCAGACAGTCGAGCCAGCCCAGGCTGCACGTCTGTGTTCCAGTGAGGACAGCCAAGCGTTCTTGCCCGAAGTGCGCTTGGCTCTCTTCACTTACAGGTCTGATCGTCATGGAAAACCTTCATCACATTGTCGTGGTCGGCGGTGGCGCCGGCGGACTGGAACTGGTTACCCGGCTGGGCAACAAACTGGGCAAGAAACGCAAGGCGCGAATCACCCTGGTGGACGCCGGCCTGACCCATGTCTGGAAACCCCTGCTACACGAAGTTGCCTCCGGCTCGCTGGATGCCAGCGCCAACGAAATCAACTACCGCGCCCACGCCCGCAAGCACCACTACGAGTTTCAGCTGGGACGCATGAGTGGCCTGGATCGCCGGAACAAACAGGTGGTGATTGCCCCGTTCCACGACATCGACGGCACCGAGGTGGTCCCCGAGCGCCAGATACCCTACGACACCCTGGTGATTGCCGTGGGCAGCACCGCCAACGACTTCGGCACGCCCGGCGCCCAGGACCACTGCCTGTTCCTGGACAGCCTCAAGCAGGCCCGGCGGTTCCACAACCTGCTGCTCAATGCGTTCCTGCGCAAGAACCACGAGGCCTTCCAGGGCTCCGAGCACACCCTGAACATCAGCATCATTGGTGCCGGCGCCACCGGGGTGGAGCTGGCCGCCGAGCTGCGCCTGGCGTCCCGGGAGCTGCCGGTGTACGGCATGAATCACCTGCAGCCCTCGGATGTGTCCATTACCGTGATCGAAGCCGCCGACCGCATCCTGCCGGCGCTGCCCGGCCGGATATCGGCGGCCGCCACCCGGGAGCTGGAGCATCAGCGGGTCAAGGTGCTCACCGGCCAGCCGGTGAGCGAGGTACGATCCGATTCCGTGGTGATGAAAGACGGCACCGAGCTGCCCTCGGAGATGACCATCTGGGCGGCGGGCATCAAGGCGCCCGGGTTCCTGGCGGAGCTGGACGGGCTGGAAGTGAATCGCGGCAACCAGCTGGTGGTGGAACAGACCCTCCAGACCACCCAGGATGTCGACGTGTTCGCCTTCGGCGACTGCGCCGCCTGTCCCCAGCCGGATTCCGAGCGGCCGGTGCCACCCCGGGCCCAGGCTGCCCACCAGCAGGCCGACACCCTGTTCAAGACCCTGTGCAACCGTCTGGAGGGTGATGAGGCGGTGCCGTTCGTCTACAACGACCACGGCTCGCTCATCAACTTCAGCCGCTATACCACCGTCGGCAACCTGATGGGCAATCTCTCCGGGCGCAGCATGTACATCGAGGGCAAGGTGGCGCGCATGTTCTACCTGTCCCTGTACCGCATGCACCAGGTGGCCCTGCACGGCCCTGTGCGCACCGGCGTGATCTGGCTGATGGACCGCATCAGCCGGGCCATGCATCCAAGATTGAAGCTCCACTAACCGATACTCAGCCCCTGTACCCAGTCGATCATCGGCGCGGGGTAAATCCCCAGCACCAGGATGGTCACCGCCAGCGCCATCAGGGTGATGCCGCCCAGGCGGCTGCCCCAGTCGTTGCTGACATCCCGCCGGCGCATGCCGGGCTCGGGCAGGTACAGGGTCACCATCACCCGCAGGTAGTAGTACAGACCAATAGCGCTGCCGGCCACGATGCCGCCAACCAGCCACCAACGGCTCTCGGCCACGCCCAGGGCAATCACATAGAACTTGCCGATGAACCCGGCCGTCAGTGGAATGCCCGCCAGCGACAGGAAGCTTACCGTCATTACCGCCGCCAGGTAGGGCCGGCGCCAGAACAGGCCCCGGTAAACCGGCAGGCCATCGGCGTCCTCGCCACCAAACGGGCTGGACAGGAGGGTTACCACACCGAAGGCGGTCAGGGTGGTGACCAGGTAAGTGACCAGGTAGACGCCGGTAGTTTCCGTAGCCAGGGCATTGCCTGCAACGATGGCCACCAGCAGGTAGCCGAAATGGGCAATGGAGGAATACCCCAGCAGCCGCTTGAGGTTGGCCTGGAACAGCGCAAGCAGGTTGCCGCCCAGCATGGTCAGCACGGCCAGGGCGGTGATCAGGGTCTGTAACCACTCACTGTGGAACACCGGTGCTGCCAGCACCAGACGCAACAACACCACAAAGACCGCCAGCTTGCTGACCGTGGCCAGGAAGATGGTGGCCGGCGCCGGCCCGCCCTGGTAGACGTCCGGCGTCCATAAATGAAAAGGCACCACCGACAGCTTGAACCCCAGGCCCACCAGCATCAGCGCCGCCCCAGCCAGCATCCAGATATCCGCATTGCCTGTCAGTGCGGTTGCCACGCCGTTCAGATCGAGAAAGCCGGTGCGCGCGTAGATCAGCGCCATGCCGAACAGCAGGAAGGCGGTCGCCGCAGCCGACAGCACCAGATACTTGATGCCCGCCTCCAGGGATTTTTCCGCCCGGAAACTGTAGGCCAGCATGCCGTACAGGGGCATGGACAGCAGCTCCAGGCTGATGAACAGCATGGCCAGGTGGTCGCTCGCCACCAGCCCCAGGGCACCGGCGGTGGCGCACAGCAGCAGCAGATAGAATTCTTCCTTGGGGCCGATGTAGCCGGTCAGGTAATGGTGGCTGAGGATCACCGTGACCAGCGCCGACACCAGCACCAGGGTGCCGGCCATCAGGGCCAGTCCGTCCACCGCCATCAGCGGCGGCGCCCCCCGGGGCACCAGGGGCAGCACCACCAGGGCCAGCAGCAGACCGGCCCCGGACAGCACGGCAGTGAGTCCGTGGCGTCGCTGCCAGGCAATGGCCAGCATGGCGACCACCGCCGTGGCGCCCACGATGATCAGGGGCATCAGGGTGAGCAGGTGGGCAGCGGTCAGCATCAGTACACCTCCCCGAGCGCCGCCGAGAGCCCGTCACCGCCGGCGAACAGGGCAGCGACCGCATGGGCAAGACTCTCCGTGGTGTCCAGTACCGGCTGAGGGTACAGGCCCACCAGAATCACCAGGGCCACCAGGCTCAGCATCATCAGATACTCCCGCGGGGTGGGTCCGTGCAAGGCACCGGTGCGATACACCGGGCCGAAATGCACCCGTTGCATGAGAATCAGGGAATAAATGGCGGCCAGCACCAGACCGGTACTGGCAATCACCACCACCACCGGTGCCGTCGGAAAGGTACCGAACAGGATCATGAACTCGCCGACAAAATTGGCGGTAGCCGGCATGCCCAGCGAGGCCGCCACAAAGCATAGAGTGAACCCGGGCAGCACCGGTATGCGCCCCCAGAGGCCACCCATGATGCGCATGTCCCGGGTGTGGATACGCTCGTACAGCTGGCCGCTGAGGATAAACAGGCCGGCCGAGGAAAACGCATGCGCGACCATCAGCACCACTGCCCCCTGGATGGCCAGCTGGGAGCCGGAGTAGATGGCGATGAGCACAAAGCCCATGTGGGAAATGCTGGTGTAGGCGATCAGCCGCTTGATGTCCTGCTGGCCGCAGGCCACCACGGCGCCGTAGACAATGCCCACCAGGCCCAGGGTCATCGCCACCGGTGCGAAGGCCGCCGACTCGGCCGGGAACAGCGGCAGCGCAAAACGCAGCATGCCGTAGGCGGCGGTTTTCAGCAGGATACCGGCCAGGTCGACACTACCGGCAGTCGGCGCCTGGGCGTGGGCATCCGGCAGCCAGCCGTGGAGCGGCACCACCGGCAGCTTGACGGCAAACGCCACGAAGAAGCCGAGCATCAGCCAGGGGGCCAGCGCCTCCGGCACCTCGGTGGTCAACAGCACCTCGTAGCTGAACGACAGCTGGCCGGTGTTGTCGAAATGGATGAACACCAGCGCCAGAATGGCCACCAGCATCAGCAGGCCGCTGGCCTGGGTGTAGATGAAGAACCGGGTGGCGGCCCGGATACGGGTCTGGCCGGCGGACCCGCTGTGGCCCCAGAGCGCGATCAGGAAATACATGGGCACCAGCATCATTTCCCAGAACAGGAAAAACAGGAACAGGTCCAGGGCCAGGAACACGCCCACCACGCCGCCGAGAATCCACAGCAGGTTCAGGTGGAAGAAGCCGATGCGGTGGCCGATTTCATGCCAGGAACAGAGCACGGCGAGCGCGCCCAGAAACCCGGTCAGGGCCACCAGGATGAGGGACAGGCCGTCCATGGCCAGGTGAATCTCTATGCCGAAACGGGGGATCCAGTCCGCCCGCCATTCGATCAGCCAGGAGGCGTGGCCGGGGCCGTCCAGCACAAAGTCGCCGGCCACCCACAACCAGAGGCTGATCAGCAGCACAAACAGCATCGTGGCCAGGGCAATCCAGCGCGGCGCCTGCTCACCCCAGCGATCGGCGTGCCAGCACAGCAGGCCGCCCAGGAACGGAATCACGATCAGCCACACCAAGATCATGGGGCACCTCCCGGCACTATTCCCTGCACCATCGCCAGCGCCAGCAGAATCACCGTTGCGCCCAGAATCATGGCGGTAGCGTAGCCTCGCACCCGCCCGGTCTGGGCGCGCACCAGGGCGCCGTTGAACAGACGGGCGAGCACTGCCACCAGGTTGATAGTGAGGTTGATCAGATCGTAGCGCAACAGCCTGACCAGCAGTTGCCAGGGCTGGACCAGCACCCGGTCATAGAACGCATCAAAACCCCAGGCCTGGTGCCAGAGCGTCCACAGGAAAGCGCCCACGCCCCGGGCGGTCTGTTGGCGCAACCAGTCCGCCCGCTTCAGGAACAGCCAGAGCGCCAGCGCCAGGCCGGCAACGACCGTACCGATGGCCAGCAATTGCAGCAGCGTGTGGCCAGTCTCGGTCCGTTCGCCCGGAGCCACCGGGAACAGGTCGCCCAGGTGGGGGTACAGCCAGGTGCCGACCACCGTGGACAGCACTGCCAGTATTGCCAATGGCAGGTGGTGAGTAAGCCAGGCGGTACCCGGCTCGGCATGGCGGGCCTTGTCGCTGCGGCTGGCCCCGTGGAAAGTGCCCAGAACCAGCCGCACCGTGTACAGGCAGGTCAGCAGGGCACCGAGCAGGCCGGCGAACAGCAGTCCGTTCTGGTCTGCCGCCATGGCCTGCCAGAGAATTTCATCCTTGCTGTAGAAGCCTGCGGTCACCAGCGGCAGCGCCACCAGCGCCGACCCGCCCACCAGGAACCCGGCGTAGGCCACCGGCAAACGCTTCCTCAGGCCGCCCAGTCTCGTCATGTCCTGCTCGTGATGGCAACTGGTGATCACCGCCCCGGCAGAGAGGAACAGCAGCGCCTTGAAAAAGGCGTGGGTCACCAGGTGGAAGACGGCGGCGTCGAAGGCACCCACGCCCAGGGCCAGGAACATGTAGCCGATCTGGCTCATGGTGGAGTAGGCCAGCACCCGTTTGATGTCGGTCTGGGCCAGGGCCGCGAACGCCGCCAGTAGCAGCGACACCGCTCCGATAACGCCCACAAGCCAGAGCACATCCGGCGCCATCAGGAACACGCCGTTGAGCCGGGCAATCAGGTACACCCCGGCGGTGACCATGGTGGCGGCGTGGATCAGCGCGGAGACCGGGGTAGGCCCGGCCATGGCGTCCGGCAGCCAGGTGTGCAGCGGCACCTGGGCGGATTTGCCCAGGGCGCCGCCCAGCACCAGGAGCGCCACCAGGCTGGCGGTGGGATCCCCCACCGACCAGACCTCCGACGCCCGCGCCATTACCTGCTGGATATCCAGGGTCCCCAGGTCCCGGAAGATCAGGAACAGGCCCAGGGCGAGGAACACATCGCCAATCCGGGTAACCACAAACGCCTTGAAGGCGGCCCGGCCATTGGCGCTGTCCTGGTAGTAGTAGCCAATCAGCAGATAGCTGCACAGGCCAACGCCTTCCCAGCCCAGGAACAGCAGCAGGAGGTTGTCCCCGAGCACCAGCATCAGCATGCTGAACACGAACAGGTTCATCCAGGCGTAGAAGCGGGTCACTCCGGCTTCACCGGCCATGTACCAGGCGGCGAACAGATGGATGAAGAACCCGACGCCGGTAATCACCGCCATCATCACCAGGGCCAGGCCATCCACCGCCAGGCCAATGGTGGGCTGGAAGCTGCCCACCTGGATCCAGCTCCAGAGCGTGAACCCGACCGGGCCGTCGTAGAGCGCAATGGCCCAGGCCGTAGCCAGGGCGGCGAGGCCGATGCTGGCCACACCAACAAACGCACCAAACCGCACCCCGAGGCGACCGCCGGAGAGCGCGAGTATCAACGTGCCCATCAGGGGCAGAACAAACGACAGGGTGACCGCCAGCTCCATCATCCGCGCATCCTGCTTGCCAGATCGAGGTTCAGGGACTTGAAGCGCTGGAACAGCTGGATCATCAGTGCCAGCCCCACGGCGGCTTCTGCGGCGGCCAGGGTGATCACCAGCAGGAACATGGCCTGGCCGTCCGGCTGATTCCAGGCAGTGGCGCCCACCACGAAGGCCAGCGCGGCGGCGTTCAGCATCACCTCCAGGCTCATCAGGACAAACAGCATGTTACGGCGCAGCATCAGGCCCACCAGGCCCAGCACAAACAGAATGGCCGCCAGAATCAGGCCGTGTTCCATGGGAATACCTGCCATTACGGTGCCCTCCCCGGTCGCTGCTGGCGCAGCGGGTTGGACCGGCGCCCCACGTGCGAGGCGGCCACCAGCGCCCCCAGCAACAGCAGGCCGGCCAGCTCCACCACCATCAGCCAGGGCCCGAACAGGGTGAGCCCGACCGCCTGTGCGGTCAGCAGTTCGCCGTCAATGGCCCGGGCCATGTCGCCGCCGGCAATCAGGTAACCGAGGACCGCCAGCAGCACCGCCGCGAGCACAGACGGACCCAGCCAGTGTCGGGGGTGGCGCCAGGCGTCGGTGTCGTCGTCCTGGTCCGGGCCCAGGTTGAGCATCATCACCACGAACACGAACAGCACCATGATGGCGCCGGCGTAGACGATGATTTCGAGGGCGCCGGCAAACGGGGCGCCCAGGGCAAAGAACACCAGCGCCACCGAAATCAGCGAGACAATCAGGTACACCACGGCATGCACCGGATTCCTGCCGGTGATCACACCCAGGGTGGCCAGCACCGCCACCAGGCCACTGAGATAAAAGGCCAGTTCCATGGGGCTCATCCTCCGGTTCTAGGGCAACAGGGAGCGGACATCCACCGGTTCCTCCTCGTTGAGGGCCTGGCCCTTGTCCTTGCCGCCGATGGCCATGCCGGCCACCTTGTAAAAGTGGTAGTCGTGATCCTTGCCGGGCCCGTTGATCAACAGGTCCGCTTTTTCGTACACCAGCTGCTGCCGATCGTACTCACCCATCTCGAAATCCGGCGTCAGCTGGATGGCCGAGGTCGGGCAGGCCTCCTCGCACATGCCGCAGAAGATGCACCGGGAGAAGTTGATCCGGAAGAACTCCGGGTACCAGCGGCCGTCCTCCTGCTCACCCTTCTGCAGGGAAATGCAGTCCACCGGGCAGGCCACCGCGCACAGGTTGCAGGCCACGCAGCGCTCCTCGCCGTCCGGATCCCGGGTTAACACGATCCGGCCCCGGTATCGGGGCGGCAGGTCGACGGGTTGGTCCGGGTAGTTCACGGTTTCCCGCTTGCGAAAGCTGTGCATGAACACCATGCCCAGGGTACGCAGCTGGCTCCAGGTGGCCGGCACCAGCCAGAGCACGGATCTGATGAAAGGGACCTTGTCTCGTTCCATATCCGGGTCCTCCCAGGCGTCAGGGGCCAACCAGCAGCATCACCGCGCCGGTGGCCAGAAGATTGATCAGAGTCAGTGGCAGGCAGACCTTCCAGCCGAAGCTCATCACCCGGTCGTAGCGGGGCCTGGGCAACGAGGCCCGAAGCAGGATGAACAACACCAGGAAGGCGCCGGTCTTGAGGGCAAACCAGAGCACCGGCGGCAGCCAGGGGCCCTGCCAGCCGCCGAAGAACAGGGTCACGATCAGCGCCGAAACCAGCACCATGCCCACGTACTCGCCAATGAAAAACAGCCCGAACTTCATGCCCGAGTATTCAATGTGGTAACCGTCCGCCAGCTCCTGCTCCGCCTCCGGCTGGTCGAACGGATGGCGATGGGTCACCGCAATGCCGGCAATCAGGAAGGTGCAGAAACCGAAGAACTGCGGCACCACAAACCACAAACCTTCCTGGGCCGCGACTATCTCCCGCAGGTTGAAGGAGCCGGCGAGGGCCACCACGCCCATCAGCGACAGCCCCATGAACACCTCGTAGGAGAGGGTCTGGGCAGATGAGCGCATGGCGCCAAGCAGGGCGTACTTGTTGCCGCTGGCCCACCCGCCAAGCAGCACCGCGTACACGTTGATGCCGGCCATGGCCAGAAAGAACAGCAGCCCGATGTGCAGGTCCGCAATGCCCCAGCCGGGCGTGATCGGAATCACGATGAACGACAGCAGCAGGGAGGCGAAGGCAATCACCGGCGCCAGCAGGAACAGGGGGCGATCGGCGAAGGGGGGAATCCAGTCTTCCTTGAAGAAGATCTTGATCATGTCCGCCACCAGCTGCAGCAGGCCGAACGGGCCGACCCGGTTGGGGCCGTAGCGGTCCTGCCAGAGCCCCAGCAGGCGCCGCTCGACGATGGTCAGGGCGGCGCCCAGCAGAACCGCGCCCAACAGGATCACCAGGGCCTGGAACATGGCCCAGAGAATGGCCTGCCACTCCGGAGTCAGCCAGCTCATGGCCGCACCTCACAATGGGCGCCCGGCGTAGAGCCCGGGCCCGCGGTCAGTGTGACATCGCCCCCCATTCCCCAGGGCACGCTGCCGGCCGGCAGCCCCACCAGTCCCCGGGGCCAGTCCGCCTGCACCCGTACCGGCAGGGTCACACAGCTGTGTTCGCCAGACACTGTCACCAGCCCGCCCAGTTCGGCGCCCAGGGAGGTGGCATCGGCCTCGCTCAGCACCAGCGTCGGTTGGTCCATCCGCTGCTGGATGGGCCCGGCCAGTGCCGAGGTTTCCTCGCCGCCGAACAACCGCGGCAACACCAGGGCCCGCTGCCTGTCACCGGTCGGCTGCCAGGCGTCGGGAATGTCACGATCGTAGTGGTATCGGCCCGGCACGGGGCCGGCGAGACGGATACCCGGGTCGCCGCCGCGCAGATGGCCACCCACCTCATCGGTGAACTTGTTCCAGGCCTGGGGCGAGTTCCAGCCCGGCGCCCAGGCAAAAGGCACCTGCTGGTGCGGGTGCCGGTAACCGCTGTAACCCTCCATGGAGTAGGCAAAGGCGGTATCCGGATCCTGTGGCACCCGGGGCTCACTGACGCTGCGATTGGCCCGCATGGAGGTGCGGCCACTGTACCGGTGGGGCTCCCGGGCCAGACGCAGGCCCTCGATCCGGAAACCGGCATCGGGTGCAGCAGCGGTCATCAGCTCAAGGTCCGGACAGGCCCTGCTGCAGGCCCGGGTGACCTGATCCAGGGTAATGTCCTGCGGGGGATGGCCCTGCACTTTCGCCGCCAGCCCGTGGAGCCAGCGCCAGCTTTCGTGAATGCGGGCCTCCGGGCGAAGATAGCCCGGCTCAAACACCTGGAAGAAACGCTGGGCCCGGCCTTCCAGGCTGACCACGGTGCCGTCGCCCTCGGCGAAGCTGGCCGCCGGCAGGGAGTAGGTCGCCCGCTCGAGTGTCGGGGTGCGCTGGTGGTCCAGCACCACCAGCGTCCGGACGTTGTTCAGGGCCGGGTCGATCTGCGCCGCCGGCAGCCGCTGGTAGAGATCGTTCTCGAGGATCACCGCGGCATCGGCGTGCCCACTCTCGAGCTGTTCCAGGGCCCACTCCAGAGGCTGTCCGCCAAGCAGCGACAGGCCCGTGCTGTTGGCTTCCCGGCGCACGAACATCAGCCCGCCCCGGCTGGCGCGGCGGGCCAGTGCCCGGGCAATGTTGCCGGCGGCCCGGATGATGGCCGGGTGTGCCAGGGTACCGCCGCTGACCACCAGAGGCTTTTCCGCCGCCATCAGATCACCGGCAATGGCCTGCGCCCGGCTTTGCAGAGACGAATCCAGGTCGGGCACCGAAGGTGCCGATGGATCGATTATGTGGGCCACCGCGTAGCCAAGGCGGGCAATGTCTTCGGGCGCCAGCGCCAGTCGTTCCCGGGCGATGCCATCCAGCTCCGTCGCCGCCGGGTAGGCAATGTACAGCGGCTGGCGGTGGTCCTGGGCCAGGGTCTTGAGCGCATCAGCATTCCACCGGGGTATGCCTACCCGGGCTGCCTGTTCCGCGGGCGGCGTGGTAATGGCCTGGCGAATGGCCAGTCCCAGCCGGGCCGTGCTTTCCATGGGGTCTTCCCCCAGAAGCAGCACGGCGTCGTGGTCCTCCACCTCCCGCAGGGTTGGCGCGGGCAACCCGCAGCTGCGACCGAGGTCCTGCATCAGCGCCAGGCAGGTCTGCTCGCGCGCGTGGATACCGGTGGAAAAGTTGGCTGCACCCACCAGCTCCCGAAGCTGATGATTGCTCTCCAGGCTGGCCCGGGGCGAGCCAATGCCAATAATCCGCCCGGCGTGGCGCAGGGCCTCGGCAATGCGGGCCAGGGCGGCATCGGTTTCCAGCGGCTCCCGATCCTGTTCCGGCCCCGGGAGAAACTCGGGCATACGCGGCCGGTCCGTCCGGTTCACGTAGCCGTAGCCGAACCGGCCCAGGTCGCACAGGAAGAAGCCGTTGACCTCGCCGTGGTAGCGGTTTTCGATGCGCCGGATATCGCCGTAGCGCTCGCCCGGGCTGATGTTGCAGCCCATGGCGCACTGGTGGCAGATGCTGGGCGCAAACTGCAGGTCCCACTTGCGGGTGTACTGCTCGGAGTGGCTCTGGTCGGTGAACACGCCGGTCGGGCAGACTTCGGTGAGGTTACCGGCAAACCGGCTTTCCAGGGTGCCCTCCTGATGGCGGCCAAAGTAGATGTTGTCCTTGGCGCCAAAGGCGCCCAGATCGGTGCCACCGGCGTAGTCGTTGTAGAAGCGCACGCAGCGGTAACAGGTGATGCAGCGGTTCATCTCGTGGGCGATGAACGGGCCCAGGTACTGATTGCGGCGGGTGCGTTTGCGGAACCGGTATCGACGGCGGTCGTGGCCGGTCATCACCGTCATGTCCTGCAGGTGGCAGTGGCCACCCTCCTCGCACACCGGGCAGTCGTGGGGGTGGTTGATCATCAGCCACTCCACCACGCTGGCACGGAAGGCGCGGGCCTCCTCGTCCTCGATGTCGATGCGGGTGCCGTCCGCCGCCGGTGTCATGCAGGACATCACCAGCATGCCCCGGTCATCGTCGCGGTTCTTGTACTGGCGCACCGCACACTGGCGGCAGGCGCCCACGCTGCCCATGGCCGGGTGCCAGCAGAAGTAGGGAATGTCCAGACCCAGGGACAGGCAGGCCTGGAGCAGATTGTCTGCCCCGTCCACCTCGTAGCTCTGGCCGTCCACGTGAATGGTTGCCATGGTGCCCGATTACTCCCCGTCGCCAGTGAATGGTTGGTTCATAGATCCCCCGCCGGTATCGCGTCGGCGTGGGCCTTGCCCGTGGCGTGGCGCACGCCCTGCTCGAATTCGTGCCGGAAGTGACGCAGCGCGGTCTGCAGGGGCATGGCCGCGCCCGGGGCGTGGGCGCAGAAGGTCAGGCCAGGGCCGCAGTCGGCGGCCAGCTTGTCCAGCAGTTCGATATCACCGACTTCCCCCTCGCCCTGTTCCAGCGCCCGCAACAGCTTCACCGTCCAGGGCAGCCCATCCCGGCACGGCGTGCACCAGCCGCAGGATTCCCGGGCGAAGAACTCCTCGAGGTTGCGCATCAGCGACACCATGCTCTGGTCCTCGGTCACCACCGTGATCAGGCCGGTGCCCAGGCGGCTGCCCTCCTTGCCCACGGTGTCGAAATCCAGCGGCAGGTCCAGATGCTCCGGCAACAGAAAGCCGGTGCTGGCGCCGCCGGGCAGCCAGGCCTTGAGCGCCCGGCCATCTCGCAGCCCGCCAGCGCGCTCGAGAATTTCCCGGCCGGTGACCCCCATGGGCAGCTCCCACAACCCCGGCTGGTTGATCAGCCCGGACGCGCCGTAAAGTTTGGTGCCACCGTCTTTGGTGCGATCGCCCGACAACCGCTGGTACCAGTCGGCGCCCCTGAGCATCACCGCCGGCACGTTGCACAGGGTCTCCACGTTGTTCACCACGGTGGGTTTGCCCCAGGCGCCGGACTGGCCGGGGAAGGGCGGCTTGGCCCGGGGATTGGCGCGCTTGCCTTCCAGGGAATTGAGCAGGGCGGTCTCTTCCCCACAGATGTAGCGCCCGGCCCCGGTGTGCAGGGCAATGTCGAAATCAAAGCCGGACCCGGCAATGTCCGGCCCCAGCCAGCCGGCATCCCGGGCCTCGGCCAGGGCCTGCGCCAGCACCCGGGCCGATTCCACATACTCCCCGCGCAGGAAGATGTAGCCGTAGCGGGCGTTGTTCGCATAGCCGGCCAGCACCATGCCCTCGATCAGCAGGTGCGGCTGCTGCTCCATGAGCAGGCGATCCTTGAAGGTGCCGGGTTCCATCTCATCGGCGTTGCAGACGATGAAGCCGCGGGGCATGTCATCGCCCTGCATGGTCAGGCTCCATTTCAGGCCCGCCGAGAAGCCGGCCCCGCCACGGCCACGGACATTGGCCTCCTTCAGAGTGGCTATGACCGCCCGGGGATCGCCGGCGTCCAGTACCCGGCGGAGCGCACGATAGCCCTCTTTGGCCTGGTACTCCTCAAGCTCCACCACCTGGCCGTCGTCGCGCAGCCGCCAGGTCAGCGGATGGGTCTCGGGCCCCCGTTCCGAAGCCGATTGCTGCAGCCGGCTACGATACACGGGAGACTGACGCTGGCCGGTCATGGGTAGCCCTCCAGGATGCCCGGCAGGTCGCCGTCAGCCACCGGCCCGTAGACATCGTCGCCCACCATCATCGCCGGCCCACCGTCACAGGCGCCGAGGCAGCACACGGGCAGCAGGGTAAAGCGGCCATCGGTCGTGGTTTCGCCCAGGCCAATGCCGAGTTGAGTGGTCAACGCCTGCCTCAGCTGATCGAAGCCGGTGAGAAAGCAGGAGCTGCTGTCGCACACCAGAATCACATGCCGGCCCACCGGCTGGCGGAAAATCAGGCTGTAGAAGGTGGCCACGCCCTCAACGCTCGCCGGCCCCACGCCCAGCACCCGGGCAATGGCCGGGATGGCCTCATCCGGTACCCACCCGTGGCGGCGTTGGACAATTTTCAGGGCCTCGATGCAGGCGGCCTGGGGCTGCTCATAGTGGCCCACCTCCGCACGCATGGCGGCCTCGTCGTCCGGGTGCAGCCGGAAGCCATCGGTGGCGATGGTGGTCGGGCCTGCGGTTTGTGGGTTCGGTGTCGGTTCCATCATCAGCGGTCCACATCGGCCATGACAAAATCAATACTGCCCAGGTGCGCGATCAGGTCCGGCACGAAGCCTCCCCGCATCACGCTGGGTATCTGCTGCAGGTGTGGAAAGCTGGGCGTTCGTATCCGGGTGCGGTAACTCATGGTGTTGCCGTCGCTGGTCAGGTAATAGCTGTTGATGCCCTTGGTGGCCTCCACCATCTGCATCGATTCCTGGGGCTTGAGCACCGGCCCCCAGGACACCTGCAGGAAGTGGGTGATCAGGGTTTCAATGTGTTTGAGCATGCGCTCCCGGGGCGGCGGGGTGGTCAACGGGTGGTCGGCCTTGAACTCCCCGGCCGGCATATGGTCCACGCACTGCTGGATGATCCGCAGGCTCTGGCGCATCTCCTCGATGCGCACCTGGCCCCGGTCAAAGACGTCACCGTTATGGCCAAGGGGCACCTCGAACTCGAAGTTGTCGTAACCGGAATAGGGACGTTGCTTACGCAGGTCGAAGTTGCAGCCCGTGGCCCGCAGGTTGGGGCCGGTAACGCCCCAGGCCAGGGCCTGGTCGGTGTCAAAGGCGGCCACATGACGGGTGCGCTCACGCACCAGGGCATTTTCCATCATCGCCCGCTCGTATTCGCGCAGTCGGGGCGGCATCCAGTCCAGGAACTCCTGCACCAGTTTCTCCCAGCCCTGAGGCAGGTCCTGCATGACACCGCCAATGCGGTACCAGGCCGGGTGCATGCGAAAGCCGGTAATGCCCTCGATCACCTTGTACCCCCGCTGCCGGTCGCTGAAGGTGAAGAACACCGGCGTCATGGCGCCCAGGTCCTGGAGGTAGGTGCCGAGAAACAGCAGATGACTGGTGATCCGGAACATCTCGGCCATCATCACCCGGATGGTTTTCACGCGGTCGGGCACCTCGATGCCGGCGAGCTTCTCCACCGCCAGCACGTAGGGCAGGTTGTTCATCACCCCGCCGGTGTAGTCAATGCGGTCGGTGTACGGAATAAAGCTGTGCCAGGACTGACGCTCGGCCATTTTTTCCGCGCCCCGGTGGTGATAACCGATGTCCGGCACGCAGTCGACGATTTCCTCGCCGTCCAGTTGCAGCACAATGCGAAAAGCGCCGTGGGCGGAGGGGTGGTTGGGTCCGAGGTTCAGGAACATGAACTCGGCTCCGTCCCGCTCCCGCGCCATACCCCAGTGCTCCGGCTGGAACTGCAGGGCTTCCTGCTCGGCATTCTGGCCCTCCACCGTCAGGGTATAGGGGTCGAACTCCGTGGCCCGGGCCGGGTAATCCTTGCGCAGGGGGTGGCCGGTCCAGGTGGGCGGCATCAAGATGCGTTCCAGGTGCGGGTGGCCGGAGAAGCTGATCCCGAACATGTCCCAGACTTCCCGCTCGTACCAGTTGGCCGAGGGGAACACGCCGACGGCGCTGGGCATGTTCAGGTCGTTGCTGGTCAGGGCCACCTTGAGCATGATGTCCCGATTACCGGCAACGGACATCAACTGGTAGAACACCGTGAAATCCGACGCCGGCAGGCCGCGGCGGTGGTCCCGCAGACGCTCGTCCACCGCCGACAGGTCGAACAGCAGGTTGTAGGGCGGGGCCAGCCCCTTGAGGTAGCCGAGCAGGTCGGTGAGGGCCTCACGCTGCACCCAGAGCACGGGCATGCCCGTGAAGGTCGGCTGCTCGCACCGCACCGCCTCACCAAAGTCCCGCTGCAGAGCTTTGATCAGGTCTTGGTCGGTCTTTTCCATGCGGCTGCTCATGCTCGTGGTCTGGCTCCTGGCAATACCTGGTAATCGACGGCAAGCGCGTTCTACAGCTTGTCGGGGGTCCTCAACTCGGTGGCCTGGATACGACGATCGCGCCATTTCTCCCGCTGTGAAGGCATCTCGGCCCGATAGACGCCCTGGTCACCCACGACCCAGGACAGCGGGCGGCGCTCCTCCTGGATCGAATCCTGCAGCAGTTGCAGACCCTGCAAGAAGGCCTCGGGACGGGGCGGGCAGCCCGGCACGTAGACGTCCACCGGCAGGAACTTGTCGACGCCCTGCACCACCGAATAGATGTCGTACATGCCCCCGGAATTGGCGCAGGAACCCATGGAAATCACCCACTTCGGCTCCAGCATCTGGTCGTAAAGCTGCTGGATCACCGGCGCCATCTTGATGAAGCAGGTACCGGCGATGACCATGAAATCCGCCTGCCGCGGGGACGCCCGGATCACCTCGGAGCCGAACCGGGCAATGTCGTGGGGCGAGGTGAAGGCGGTGGTCATTTCCACGTAGCAACAGGACAGCCCGAAGTTGTAGGGCCACAGGGAATTCTTGCGTCCCCAGTTCACGGCGGAATTGAGCACCTCGCTCAACTTGCCGGTGAACACATTGCGTTCCAGCTGCTGCTTGACCGGATCCTCGACCCGCTCGCGCCGATCAATCGGATAGCGGGTATTGCCGCCCGCAGACCCGTCTGCCCGGGTCAGGGTGTAGGCCATGACAACCTCCCAAGATGATCACACCGCGGCCCTCCTCCCGATCCCGACGAATCCGGAGGGCCGGGAATGCGTTGCTATGCGCCGCGCTTGCGTGCCGGGCTCTGCTCGGGCGCCCAGTCGAGGGCGCCGCTGCGGCTGTCGTAGATCAGCCCGGCCAGAAGAATGAAGACAAACACCGCCGCGCCCCAGAACCCGGTCCAGCCCACATCGTGGATAACAATGGCCCAGGCGAACAGGAACACCGCTTCAATATCGAAGATGACGAACAGCATCGCCACCAGGTAAAACTTCACGGAGAAACGCTGGCGGGCGCTGCCGGCACCCACAATGCCCGATTCGAACGGAAGTGATCGACTGATGCCGTGGCTGCGACCGCCCAGCAGGCTGGACGCCCCCACCATGAACGCGCACAGTCCGGCCACCGCAAGGATAAAAAAACCGGTGGCCCAGTTCTGGACAACACCGCTGGCCGCGCTTTCGATCATGTACTTCCCCCGTACAGCCCTGCAGCTGCCGATTTGGATACCTGACTTAAAAGCTAGCAACGGCCCCGGCATTGCGCAAACCGGCAGGCATTCCGGCTGGCCACTGCGCAAGCATTTGATGTAAAAGAAAGGGCGGACACGGCAGGGGAATATGAGAAGATGGTCATGGAGCGGGTGAAGGGAATCGAACCCTCGTATGCAGCTTGGGAAGCTGCCGTTCTACCATTGAACTACACCCGCGTACGCAACCTCTGCGAGAGCAATATAAGCGCTGTGCCCGGCCCGGGGCAAGCGTTCTGTCTGGAGCACCGATGGACCCCACGCTAACGCTGATTGGCGCCCTGATGCTGGTCATCAGCATCGTTCTGAGCCCGCTGTCGAGCCGGGTGGGCATGCCTGTTCTGCTGATCTTCCTGGTGGTTGGGATGATCATGGGCGAGGACGGCCCCGGCGGCATCGAGTTCGACAATTTCGAGCTGGCCTTCCTGATTGCCAATCTGGCCCTGGGGGTCATTCTGCTGGACGGCGGCATGCGAACCCGGGCCGAAACCTTCCGGGTTGGCCTGAAGCCGGCGCTGATCCTGGCCACACTGGGCGTGGGGCTGACCGCCGCCGGTGCCGCCGTGGTGGCCTGGTGGGTGTTCGACCTGCACTGGCTGACGGCCCTGCTGGTGGGCGCCATCATTTCCTCCACCGACGCCGCCGCGGTGTTCTCGCTGTTGCAGGGGCGCGGCCTGCACCTGAACGAACGGGTGAGCGCCACCCTGGAAATCGAGTCGGGCAGCAACGACCCGATGGCCATTTTCCTGACCCTCATGCTGGTTACCCTGATCGGCAATAACGGTGAACACGCCGGGTGGGCCGCCCTGACCATGCTGGTGCAGCAATTCGGCATCGGGGCCGTCGCCGGCATCCTCGGCGGCTTCGCCGTGGTGGAGCTGGCCAACCGGATCCGCCTGACGCCCTCGCTGTATCCTTTGCTCGTGGCGGCTGCCGGCATTGCCGTGTTCTCGGCCACCAACGCCATGGGCGGCAGCGGCTTTCTGGCCATCTACCTGACCGGCGTGGTGATCGGCAACCGCCATGTCCGGATGATGCCGATGATTCTCCAGGTGCACGACGGGCTGGCCTGGCTGGCCCAGCTGTGCCTGTTCCTGATGCTGGGTTTGCTGGTAACGCCGTCCGACCTGATTCCGTTGGCCGGGGGTGGCCTGATACTGGCCTTGTCGCTGATTTTCATCATCCGCCCGCTGACCGTGGCGCTCACGCTCTGGCCCTTCGCCTTCAACCGCCGAGAGCTGGGTTTCATCAGCTGGGTAGGGCTGCGCGGCGCAGTGCCGATCGTGCTGGCCCTGTTCCCGATCATCGCGGGTCTGCCCGAGGCGCAGCTGGTGTTCCATGCGGCCTTCTTCATCGTGCTGGTGTCGCTACTGGTCCAGGGCACCACCATGGCGCCCCTGGCCCGCAAGCTGCGCCTGGAGGTCCCGGCCGGCGAAGACCCCTATCGGCGCCTGCCACTGGATGCCCCGGCGGCCGGTGACCACGAGCTGATGCTGTTCCCCCTGCGTGGCGAGACTTGGGAAACGCCCCGCCGGCTGGGCCAGTTACGATTTCCGGAGAACACGGCGGTGGCCGGGGTATTCCGCAATCGGGTCTGCCTGCAGCCGAAAGCCGATCTGGAAGTGTCCAGTGGCGACATGGTGGCCATGTTCGCCACCCCGAACGTGCTGCCGGAACTGGGCAAGGCGCTCAGCGGCCGGCACGCCCCGCGATATCTGGCCGAACGGGCCTTTTTCGGTGATTTCGTGCTGAACGGCGATGCCCTGCTTGGGGATGTGGAACAGGTGTACGGCATCGAGTTTGACGACCTGCCGCCGGAGTTATCCCTGGCCGAGTGCTTTGCCCGACGCACCAAAGGCCACCCGGTGGTAGGCGATGTGGTTACCCTGGGCCCGGTTACCCTGGTTGCCCGGGCTACCAGCGCCGACCAGGTGACCAAAGTGGGTCTGAAGATGGACAGTTCACAAAATGACTGATCCCGGAACCAGATAGCCAAAAAAGTTAACAAAACCCCTTAACAGATGGCCCGCCGCCTATGGTATAAAACGCCTGTGCGAAGATTAACCATTGGTAAGTTAAGGACATGAGCATTCCTCGCAGCCTGCTGGCAGTCATTGCCCTGTTCAGCCTCACCCTGGCGACCCCACTCAGTGCCGACGAGCTGCTGGCCCGTGCCGACGCCCGGATTCCGACACCGGGCGCCTACTCCGGGGCGGACATTCCGACCATCAGCGAGGTCGTCGTTCGCAAGGGAGAGCGTCGCCTGTACCTGATGGACGGTGATGCCGTGGTGAGCAGCTACCGCATTTCCCTGGGCGATAATCCGGAGGGCCACAAGCTGTACGAGGGCGACGAGCGCACCCCCGAAGGTAACTACACCCTGGATTGGCGCAACGCGGAAAGCGACTTCTACAAATCCATCCACATCTCCTACCCCAGCGAACGGGATCGCGAGCTGGCCTCTGCCTGGGGCCTCGACCCCGGCGGCAGCATCATGATCCACGGCCTGCCCAACGACGCCGGCGATATGGCGTTTGCCTACGCTGGCCTCGACTGGACCGACGGCTGCATTGCCGTGACCAACGAGGAGATGGACGAAATCTGGGAACTGGTCTCCAACGGCACCCCGATCAGCATCCTGCCCTGAGTCGAGTCTGACAACAGTATTAAGTTGTTGTCATATGCATAGGAAATTTACCTATCTGCAGTTAACATTCTTCGTGAGAGTGTTTTACACTGTTTCACGACTCCGGTAGTCAACGCCCGGATTTTGTCCGGGCGCAGGTTGACAGGAAGTCGTCTATACTGACTTCCGGATCACAGGAAATAACTCGACCAATAAGGGGATTTACAATGCGTAAACTGACGATCGCCGGGTTTGCACTGGCTACAGCTCTGACAGCAGGTTGTGCCACCACTGATCAGGGCGCTATCGACGAAGCAAATGCAACTGCCAGCTCCGCTGAGCAGACTGCAGAGAATGCACTGAACACCGCTAACAGCGCTGCCAGCACTGCCCGCACTGCCCAGCAGACCGCGGAAGAAGCACTGGCCGCTGCTCGTGCAGCCCAGAAAGCTGCCGACGAAGCCAACGAGCGTGCCAAGCGTATGCTCCAGCGTGCCAGCCAGAAATAAGGCTGATACGTGACGAAAAGGCCGGCACTGCCGGCCTTTTTTATGCCTCCGGTTCGGGGGTTTCCGACCCGGACCCGGTTGTGCCTTTCGGTTTGTTGTCCTTCAGGAACGTGGTCATCAGCTCCATCGGCAGCGGGAAAACAATGGTGGAGGAATTGGTGTTACTCATGTCCGCCAGTGTCTGCAGGTAGCGTAGCTGCATGGAGCCCGAGTTGGTGGCCATCACATCGGCAGCCTCAACCAGTTTCCTGGACGCCTGCAGCTCGCCTTCCGCGTGAATGACCTTGGCCCGGCGCTCCCGTTCCGCTTCCGCCTGGCGGGCAATAGCCCGGATCATCGACTCGTTCAGATCCACGTGTTTGATTTCCACGTTGGCGACCTTGATGCCCCACTCCTCGGTCTGGGCGTCGATGATCTCCTGGATGTCGGAGTTCAGCTTGTCGCGCTCGGACAGCATTTCATCCAGATCATGTTTGCCAAGCACCGATCGAAGAGTGGTCTGTGCCAACTGGCTGGTGGCGGAGTTGTAGTCCTCGACCCGGATAATAGCCCTTTCGGGGTCAACCACCCGGAAGTACAGAACGGCGTTAACCCGCACGGTAACGTTATCGCGGGAGATCACGTCCTGGCTCGGGACATCCAGCGTGATCACCCGGAGATCCACCCGCACGATCTGCTGGATACCGGGGATGACGATGATCAGGCCCGGGCCTTTCACGCCCTGGAACCGGCCCAGGAAGAACACAACACCACGCTCGTATTCGGGCAGTATCTTGATCGCCGAACCGAGAATGAGCAATAGCACCACGGTGGGCGCCAGATAGGGAATCAGATCGCCAATCATACGGCCTCCTTGTCTTGCCGTTGGTTTCTGTCGGTCCGGTCAGCGCTGGTCCGAAACGACCCTGACGGTGACCGTCAGGCCTTCGATAGCAGTAACTCGCACCCGGTCGCCCTCGTGAACAGGGCTGTCGCTGACCGCGTTCCAGCGTTCACCGCTGAGACGGATATGGCCCCGATAGTGCCCCTGGTCCCCCGGGAAATCTTCCAGCGCCACGGCTTCCTCGTGGGTGATCTGCTCGGGCCCGCTCACCGGGTGCTGGCGACGAAGACCGATAAAACGGGTCACGGTCCAGAGGATAAAGCCGGCCGCCACTACGGCGGTGCCACCAATGGTTGGCAACGAGATGTCCCGGTGGCTGCCATCCATGAGGATCACCGAGCCGGTCACGAAGGCGACAATACCCCCCACCCCGAGGATGCCGAAGCTGGGCACAAAGGCCTCGCCCACGATAAACGCCAGCCCAAGGAGGATCAGTGCCAGTCCGGCATAGTTCACCGACAGCACCTGGAAGGCAAACAGCGCGAGGATCAGACAGATGGCGCCAATAACACCCGGCACCACTGCGCCGGGGTTGGCCAGCTCGAAGATAATCCCGTAGAAGCCGATGATCATCAGGAAATAGGCAACGTTGGGATCGGTAATCACCGACAGCAGGCGGGTACGCCAGTCCGGACCGGAACGGACAATCTCCAGATCGGCGGTTTGCAGGATGCGGTCCCCGGACGCCATGCGCACCGTTCGGCCATCAATCTGCTGCAGCAGGTCCCGGATGTTGGGAGAGACCACGTCAATGACGTTCCTGTTCAGGGCTTCGTCGGCGCCAAGATTCACCGCTTCACGGACCGCCTGCTCCGCCCAGTCGGCGTTACGTCCGTGGCGTTGGGCCAGTCCCCGGATGTAACTGACGGCATCTTCCAATACCTTGCGTTCCATGGCGGTGCCGCCACGACGCTTGCTGTCGCTGTCTTCCGTCTTTGGCGCGTCGTCCGGTGCCTCGGTTGCCGATTCGTCGCCGCTGCCGCTCTTGGGGTCGCCGGAATTCGGATCGTCCGCCGGCTCCGGACTGCCCGGCAAGCCGCCCATCTGCACCGGCGTTGCCGAGCCCAGGTTGGTGGCAGGCGCCATGGCGGCGATGTGACTGCCGTAGAGGATGTAGGTCCCGGCACTGGCGGCCCTTGCGCCCTGGGGTGACACGTAAGTGGCAACAGGCACGTCCGAGGCGAGGATCGCCTTGATGATATCCCGCATGGAATCCATCAGACCGCCCGGAGTATCCATTTCAATGACCACCAGGCCGTGACCCTCAGACTCCGCCCTGCGGATACCCCGGGTGACATAGTCCATGGTAGCAGGGCCAATCGCACCCTCGACAGTGAGCACCAGGGCGGTATCCGAAGAGGGTTGCTGGGCCAGGACGCGATGCGCCAGGGAAGCGAAGGCCATTACTGAACCGGCCAGAAGCACAAGTGCCCACAGCTTCAGGCGGCGGGTGTTCGGGCGTCTGCCGTCAGAAATACAGCCGCTGCTCCGGCTCATTTACCTTCTCCGGTGTTTTCTCCTCAACCGTCTTGTCGGCGGCCATCTGAGTAATGCGCTCACCGATCATGGTCGGCAGCCCATCGGCCTGGTCCACGGCAATCTCGATGGCCCCGCGCTTGACCTCAACCCCGGGGTGACGTTTCCGGAACGCTTCCACCTCTGCAAACACCTGCCGCCAGAGCCGGTCCCGGTCCTCACGGGGGTATTCTTCATGGGGGCGGTGTACCTCCAGCCAGACTTCGCCGTCGGAAAAGCCGATCTTGACCGGATCGTGCACCACCTGAACCGGCGTGCCCTTTTCAACCTGATAAACAAACCGGGAAATATCCTCGTTGTACATCCGGAAACAGCCGTGACTGACCGGCATGCCGACTCCGAACTGTTTGTTGGTGCCGTGGATCAGGTAGCCCTTCTCGCTGAGCAACAACGCGTGCGTGCCCAGGGGATTACCGGGGCCGGGCGGGATCATTCGGGGCAGGTATTCCCCGGCCGCCTCATACTCCGCACGTATGCTCGCCGGCGGGTACCAGGCCGGTGATTCCAGGGGCATGGTGACCTTGGCATCGGTCAGCGGCGAGGGGTTCTCGGCGGTGCCCACGCCCACCGGGTAGACCTGCACACCCTGGTCCGTGAAGTAATAAAGTCGGTATTCCGCAAGATTGATCACGATACCCTCACGCCGGGCATCGGGCAGAACGTACTGCCGCGGCAGGGTAATGGTGGTGCCCTCGCCAGGCAGCCAGGGATCCACCCCCGGGTTGGCTTTCACCAGCTCGAGATAACCCAGGGCCAGGCGATTGCCGATACCGGCAAAGGTATCCTCATAGCTGGTTTCGAAGACCCCCAGCTGGCCGGCCAGATCGCCGTCAATCGCAAAGGTGGGCACGCGCGGGCTACGGTCCGGCTGCTCTGGAGTGGCCTTGTCACCGGCGCCATTGGCCGACGGCTCCGCCATGCCGGTGCCAGCGAACACCAGAGCATGGGCCATGAAAAACAACGCTAGGATTCTGAACGACATAGCACACTTTCCGAAAACATCAGGTACCCGGGTACAGAGACAGGCATCCGTCTCAGGAGTTCATGTAAGTTGCCACCAGGGTCACAATGGCAAGCGCCACGAACAGCAGACTTGCGCCAATTCGCGCCATCGCCAGGGGCATCCGCTCCATCAGCCAGCGCCCAGCCATGATAACCGGTATATTGGCCAGTAGCATCCCCACGGTGGTGCCCAGTACCACCCAGAATGTCTCGGTAAACCGGGCAGCCAGTACCACAGTGGCAACCTGGGTCTTGTCGCCGATTTCGGCCAGGAAAAACATCACGGTGGTGGCCATGAACGCACCCATGCCCAGGAACCGGGAGTCGTCGCTGTCATCCTTGTCGGGGATCAGCAGCCACAGGGCAATGGCGACAAAACTGATGGCCAGGATCCATGGCAGCCAGGTATCCGGTATGAACGACGCAATCCAGGCACCCAGCCAGGCTGACAGCGCGTGGTTGAGAATGGTCGCAACCAGGATACCGAGAATGATCGGAAGGCGGGCGGCGTAACGGGCCACCAGGAACAGTGAGAGAAGTTGGGTCTTGTCGCCGATTTCCGCTATTGCAACGGCAACCGTTGAGGCGAGGAAAGCATCCATCAAGAAAACTCCAGGGCGGAAATCCAGACATGAGACAGCCCACCTTCCGCCCTACGGAGGTGCAGCCGCCTCAGGTCTTGCCAACTCCACCCAGTTGCCGGTGAAGCACGATAGCCATGGGGATTTGGCCCCAAGTATGTTGACTACCATCCGGCCGCAGTGACGATCCGGAGGCTACTCCCCTGAAGAGTGGTTCGCATGTTAATGAATTCGCCGCCCGCTCGCAAGCACCTGCCGGGCCGGGCTAGGCCCGCATGCGCCACACAGGGACCACCGCAAGGGACACGAACACCGCCACCAGCCACCAGGCCGAATGGAAGGCATTGATCGTTGGCAGGCCCGAGCTGTGCTCACCGAACTCAATGGTCAGGGCCACCAGATTCACCCCGAAGGCACCGCCGAGCTGACGCATGAAGTTGAGGGTACTCGAGCCGGCACCCAGCTCGCTGGATTCAAGCGGGTTCAGTGCGCCGGTCGACAGCGCCGGCAACATGAAGCCGATACCAATACGACCCAGCACGGTCCAGAACGCCAGCCACAGAAAGCCCAGCTCGAGGTCCGACAGGGCAAACAGCACTGCCGAGAGCGCAAACACGCCAATGCCAAAGGTCACGAGCATACGCGCGCTGTGTTTGTCCGCAAGGCGGCCCGCCAGCGGAAACACCATGCCCAGCACAATCCCGGCCGGCAGCATCATCAGACCGGCTTCCATGGCAGTAAAGCCCAGGGCGGTCTGCACGAACAGGGGCACCAGGTAGGTGGATCCGAACAGCGCCAGACCCAGGGCCATGGCCCCGAGACAGGCGCAAAGGAAGGCCGGTTTACGAAGCAGATTCAGATTGACCAGCGGGTGTGGGGTGAGGCGCTCACGCAGCACAAACAGCGTGAAGGACACCAGCGCCAGCAAAGCCTCCACGGCAATACGGACTTCCTGGCCGCTGGCCGCCTGGAGCCGGTTAAGGGCGTCAAGGGCCAGCCCGATGGTGAGGCCCAGCAGCACCAGCCCCGGCAGGTCGAAGCGGTAAGGCGCTGGTCTGGACACCGGCAACGGCAGGAAGCGCCAGGCCATGGCTACGCCAATCAGGGTCACCGGCGCCGGTGCGAACATCACGTAACGCCAGTCCAGCTGGTCCACCAGAAAACCGCCCAGTACCGGACCCAGTGCCGGCGCCAGTATCACGCCCATGCCATAGATGCCCATGGCCTGGCCGCGTCGGTTCCGGGGGAAAATCCGGAAAACCAGGTACATCCCCATGGGCTGCATCAGCCCGGCCATGGCGCCCTGGCCAATACGAGCCAAAATCAGCTGCTCAGGGGTCGCGGCAAAACCGCCCACGATCGAGATCAGGGTGAACACCGCCATGGCCGAGGCCAGCGTCTTGCGAACGCCGAAATGATCCAGCAGCCAGGAAGAGGCGAGCATGGTGGTGGTCATGGCAGCAATGAACCCGGTAGCCAGCCAGTGCACCTGGCCCTGACGGATACCGAATTCCACCATGATGTCGTGCAGCGCCACGTTGACCACCGTGGCACTGAGCACCGTTGCCATGGTGCCGGTCATCACGGTGATCACCGCCAGCCAGCGCCAGCGCTCTCCGTAACGGGCCCTCAGGCCTTCGACCGAGTTATCCGCCAAGGGTTACTTCTGCTTTTCCGCGTTTTCCAGAATCTTGTTGAAGACCTTCACGGTGCATTCGATGTCCTTGTCGCTGATGCCTTCGAGCATTTCTTCCCGAAGCCGCTCTGCGCGCTCTGACAGCTCATCCATGAAATTCCGTCCGGCCTTGGTCAGGTGCAGGCGCCGGGCCCGGCGGTCGTTCGGACAGGGTCGGCGCTCAATCAGCCCCTGCTGTTCGAGACTGTCCAGCAGTCGCACCAGGGTCGGGTTCTCGATGGCCATCAGACTGGCAAGTTCCCGCTGGGTCAGGCCTTCACCGCCTTTCTCCAGATACACCATGGTGCTCCAGCGGGCCTGGGTGACGCCCAGATCCTTCAGGCGCTCATCAAGCATTTTTCTCCAGCGACGGGTGACTCGCGCCACCGCAAAAGGGAACTGGTCTCTCATGGTTCTCTGCTCCTGAAACAGGCCGCTTCCGGCGCTTGGGCGCTACGTGTGGGCCATTAACTCACATTATCGGAAAGTTACCAATAGTATGCTAACCATTGAAATAAAAACAGATGTGGAAGTAAATACAAATCGGGAAAAACCGAAGTGCGTCAGCTGGCCTGACGCAGCTCCTCCTCGAGTTCCACTGCCTCGGTTGCTGCGTGGAACTCGTTGTTGCGGGGATCGATCTCGGTAAGCACCGGCGAGGTCTCCGGCATGGCGGGTACAAAGTGCTCCTGATCCTCCACCGCAACATCGTCGGTATGGCTGATCCGGTAACTGGTAATCAGGGCCAGCAGTACCAGGAATCCGGCATTGCCCACAAACAGCCCCTTGGGTCCCAGGAGATTGATCAGCTCGGCCATGGCCACCGGTCCAATCACGCTGCCAACACCATAGCTGAGCAGCAGGGTGGCACTGGCGGCCACAATACGGCTGCTCTCCATGCGGTCGTTGGTAATTGCCACGGCAATTGGATACAAGGTCGCGGACAGGCCCGTGAACAAACCCACCAGCAGGGTGAGCATCCACAGATTGGCAGCGCCCAGCACCGCCACCGCGCCCGCGGCACTGGCCGCAAACGCCGCCACCCAGAACATCACCCGGCGCCGGTCAAAGCGGTCACACAGGCGCCCCAGGGGCCAGGCCAGAATCATGGCGGCGACAATGGCACTGGCCATGAAGGTCGAGGTACGGGCCACATCCAGCCCCACCAGGGTCGCGTACACCGGACCCAGCGCATAGAACCCACCGATCATGATGCCGCAGATGAGCGATCCGGCCACGCCGGTGAAGGACTCCCTGGCCAGGGTGAAAATTGAAATGCGCTGGACCTGCTCGATCACCGGCGCTTCCATTCGGGTCAGCGACAGGGGTACCAGAGCCAGCACCAGCAGGATGGCGGCAATGGAGAAAGGCATGAAGTTGGCAGGGTCGCCAATATTCACGATCAGCTGCCCACCGGCCGCCGAGGTGTAGAACACAATCTGGTAGACGGCGAACAGGGCGCCGCGATTGGCGTTGGTGGCGCGGCTGGAAAACCAGCTTTCAATCACCACCAGCACACCGGCAATACTGAAACCGGAAATGACCCGCAGCGCCGCCCAGAAAATTTCCGAAACAGCCATCGGGTACAGCAGGGACGCTACCGCCGCCATGGCGGCAAACGCGGCAAAAGCACGGATGTGGCCAACACGGCCGATAATCCGGTGAACGTACAGCGTGCCCAGCACAAAGCCGATGGAATAGCACACCAGAATCCAGCCAATGATATCGGGCGAGACTGCCTCGATACTCAGACGGATACCGAGCAGGGTCATCAGAAAAGCGTTGCCACTCACCAGCAGAACAATGCTGAGAATCAGGGCAGACAGGGAAGTGACCATTCGGGTCATTGCAAGCAACTCCGGGCAGTACGGAACGGGTTTCGGACGATGACAGACACAATAGCAGCAAGCACCGGACTTTGCCGCGCGGTATTAGACCAGCCCGCGGCCCGCAAGCCACTAGGCACTTCCCGAAACCCGTTAACCACGTCACAAAAACTCTCGAAGGCTGTCGTAGAGCGGTTTGACAGGGTTTTACATTAATGTGCCGTAACAGACCCTGCGTGCTGGAGCAGGTAACATAATCCGCGAGCTATTCATTGGACCGTGAGCGCCTGGTTATGAAAAAAACGGACTGGCCCATCCGCTGGGATCTCCTGCTTCGCTATCGACTGATCGAAACCGTTGCCCTGTGGGAAGGTCGACTGACCACCAATCACATCTGCCACAGCTTCGGGATTGGCCGGCAGCAGGCGTCCAAGGACATCAACACCTATCTTCGGGAGCTGGCTCCCGGCAACCTGGTCTACGACCGGCATCTCAAAGGCTACGTTCCGGCTGCCAAATTCCGGCCGGTGGTCACGCGGGGGCTGGTCAATGAATACCTGGACCTGCTTGCCCGCCAACAGAACCTGAGCAACACCTTCGAGTCTCTCAACATCGGCCTGCCGGACAGCACCGTGGTTCAGGGACCAAACCGGGTGATTGCACCGGAAACCATGCGGGCAGTCGTAACGGCCACCCGTTACGGCCGGCAACTGCGGGCCAGCTACGCTTCCCTGAGCCGCCCGGAAGCGGTTGAGAGCATCCTCGAGCCCCACACCCTGGTATGCGCCGGAAACGCCTGGCACCTGAGGGCCTGGTGTGAATCCAACCGCGAGTTCCGGGATTTTGCCCTGAGTCGGTTCCGCACGTCACCGGAGGCCCTCAGGCAGCGGGCAAGACACACCCGGCAACAGGACGACGACTGGAATCGGGAAGTCACCCTGGTGATCCTGCCCGATCAGCGCCTCACCGAGGCACAGCAGGATATCATCGCCCGGGACTACGGCATGGAGCGTGGCCGCCTGGAAATCGACACCCGCGCTGCCCTGGCGCCCTATGTGCTGTCCCGGCTGGGCATCACCTTTGACAACCAGCATCCGGACCCGTTGATCCAGCAGCTGGAGCTGGCCAACCCCGATCAGCTGGGCTTCGGCAGCAAGCGCGAACGAGCACTCAAAGCCGTAGCCGGCCTGTCCTGATTGGCCTGCCCCAGTCGACCGATGTGATCTCACCGATCCTCCTTTTCCGCGCAGCGCTCGCCCTGGCCACAGGGCTGCTGCCGTCGGTGGGGCTGGCGGAACCCACCTGCGGGCGCCCAGCTACTCCCATAGCCACTGTCCAGGGCCATGGCCCCGCCTCACCCATGGTCGGTCAGACCGTTACCGTGGAGGGCATTATTACGCTGGATTCGCGAATCGAGGGCGGCTTCGGAGGTTTTTACCTGCAACAGTCGGATTCCGAGGCAGATCAGGATCCACGGACCTCCGAAGCCCTGTTCGTCTACACCAGGCGCAAGGCGGGAAAGCCCGGCAACCGGCTCCGGGTGACCGGCACGGTGAAGGAATTTCACGGCCTGACCGAGCTGGTGTCGACAAAGGAAGTGGCAGTCTGCGGCCCGGCACCCATGCCTGAGCCAATCGTGGTGACCCTGCCCTGGAGCCAGCCGCCAGAGCAGCTCGAAAATATGCGGGTACGCTTTGCCGAGCCCCTCACCATCGTCGACAACTACAATCTGACCCGCTACGGAGAGCTGACTCTGGCCGCAACCGATCAGGTTCAGCCCACCGAACTCCACCCGCCCGGCCCGGCAGCCCTGGCGCTTTCCGAGCAGCAGAAGCGACACCGGGTGCACCTGGACGATAACCGGGCACTGCGCAATCCCCGACCCGTACCCTGGCCCCCGGAGGGCCTGTCCTTTGCCACGACCGTGCGCGCCGGTGATCGCATCCGGAATCTGGCGGGCGTGCTCGACTTCCGCTTCGACGCCTGGCGGGTACAGCCCGAGTCGCCACCGGTCTTCGTCAATGCCAATCCCCGGCCGGCGGTCCCTGAACGCCCGCCCGAGGCAACCGTACGGATCATGGCCCTGAACCTGGCCAACTACTTCAATGGCGACGGCCGTGGGCAGGGCTTCCCGACCCCCAGGGGCGCAGACACCGAAGCTGCCTTTCGCCAGCAGCAGGGGCGACTGGTCAGGGCCCTTCTGGCCCCCGACCCCGACATCCTGGCGGTGACTGAACTGGAAAACGACGGCTATGGTGCAGACAGCGCAATCGCCGGCCTGGCAAAGGCCCTGGGAGAGCCGTGGCAGTTTGTACGCACCCCCGGCGGCGACGGCGATGACGCCATCCGCACCGCCCTGCTGTTCCGGGCAGACCGTGTACGCACCCTTGGCCCGGCCCAACGCCTGGCCCGCGGCCCGTTCCAGTCCAGAGGTCGGCCACCCCTCACCCAGGTGTTCCGGCCTTCCGGGGGTGACGCCAGTTTCCGGGTGATTGTGCCCCATCTGAAATCGAAATCCTGTCGGGGCGCCCGGGGCGCTAACCAGGATCAGGCCGACGGTCAGGGCTGTTACGCGCAGCGACGGGCAGAAGAAGCCCGGGCCCTGGCCGACTGGGCAGCGACACTCCCCGTTCCGCAGGGCTCGGCAGGCACACTGATTGCCGGCGATCTCAACAGCTACGCCCGGGAATGGCCACTTGCCATCCTGGAAGACGCCGGCTTCGCCAGCGCGGTCCATAGCCAACACGGCTGTACCGCCAGCGAATGCCCGCATTACAGCTATCGATACCGGGGAGCCAAAGGCAGCCTCGACTATGCTCTGATTTCCCGGTCACTGAGCAACCGCATGGTCAGGGCCCAAACCTGGCTGATCAACGCTGATGAACCACCAGCCCTCGGATACCGGGGTGACCTGGCAGGCAGCGGCGACGCACCCTGGCGCTCCTCCGACCACAACCCCGTTATACTCGATCTTCAACTGTAAGCGCCGGGACGCTCGCTCTGATGCCGATCCCGGACTGGCATTGGGGCCAACGTACCTCGCCACTGCAAAGGTAAACTGGCCGGACGACCCATAACTTCTGGTGGTTTTCCTATGCAGATTCCCGCACCCAACCTATGGCCCGCTGCCCGCACAGGCCAACGCCTGCTGGTCGGCGCCCGCCGTCGCGAAACCACAGTAGATGGTCACCGACTGGTGTTCCTTGAACGGGGCAAGCCCGGCGACGGCGTACCCACCGTTGTTCTGGTTCATGGTTTTGCTGCCATGAAGGAGAACTGGGCCCTTTGGCTCCAGACGTTGCCCAGGCACTGGCACCTGTTGGTTCCCGACCTGCCCGGCTTCGGCGAGAGCAGTTACCACAGCGACGCCAGCTACCGGTATGAGACCCAGGCCAGCCGCCTGCAGCAGTGGCTGGCGCGAGTGCCAACGGACAACCTGCACCTGGCCGGCAGCTCCATGGGTGGCGCCATTGTGGCGGTTCTTGCCCACCGGCTGGCTCCGGCGCCCCGATCCGTCACCCTGCTGAACAGTGCCGGCATCCCCGAGCACGCTGACGTGGATGTGACGGCGCCGGTGCAATCCGACCGGGACGACATCCTGATCCCCCGGGACTGGAAAGGCGTCTACCGGATGTTCAACAGCGTCGGTACGGGCAAGCCCTCGCTGTCCGCCCTTGCCATGGCCGGCCTGCTTGGCCCGGATCTTCTGGACCGAACGCCGGCCCTGCGGCACATATTCAACGACATGCTGGCAGACGGGTTCGCACCCGTGCGCTACCTGGGTCCAAAGACCTCGCCACTTCAGGTGCAGTGGGGCGATCGCGATGTGATCACACCCACCCGTTGCGTGGACTGGTTCCAGTCGGCAACCCCCCATGCCGAAATCCATATGTTCCGGGGCATCGGGCACCTGCCCATGCTGGAAACGCCCTGGCGCTCGGCCGCCGTTCTCAAACGCTTTGTTCAGTATCACAGCCGGTAGGTCAAGCGCCCGGGCCCTATGGTAATTGGCCTTTCGGGCCATTCGCTCCGTCAACCCGGTCATGGGGGAAACGCACCGAACAGGCCATAATCCTCAGAACTACGCCGTTGGCGACATAACAAGAACAGAACCAGACGAGGAATTCCCCATGCGCGCCTCCGTTTCAACCGCACAGGACCTGGGCATGCCGGCCATCTACCTGCATCTGCTGGCCGAGCTGCTCCGCAGTATCGGCGTGGACGAGCAGGACCTTCTGCTCCGGGTCGGCCTGGATCCGGCCAGGCTGGAGTCCACCGATCTTCGGGTGAGCCAGCCCCAGGCCAGTGAATTCGTCACCCGGGCCATTATCGAGAGTGGCGAGCCGGGCCTCGGCATTCTGCTGGCGAAGGAGCTGAAGCTGCCACTGCACGGCGCCCTTGGCACCGCCGTCATGAGCAGCCGCACGCTGGGCGATGCCCTGGAACTGATGACCCGCTACCTGACCCTGCGAGTGCCACACCTGCAGGTTCGCAAGCGGGAAAACGCCGGCCTGGCCTGCTACCAGGTTACCTGCGACGTGGACCTTGGCCCCCTGCACGGATTCATCATGGACGCCATGCTGTTCGGCTGCGTGTCCATGGGCGCCCAGCTCACCGGTTCGGTGGTGGACGGCCTGAAGATACTCCGCCGCGGTCCTGAGCCGGCCTATTTCCGCCGGTTCCGTTCACAGATCCCGGTGCCGGTGGAATTTGACGCGACCGAGAATGCGCTGGTTGTGCCCGCTGCACGCCTGGCGCTGCCAGTCCGGTTCACCGACGACCAGCTGGCCGCGTCTTCCCGGGCACAATGCGAGGAAGCCCTGCGACAGCTGACCGAGGACGCCGGCTTTTCCTGCCGGGTCAGGCGTGTGATCGAGACCAGCCACCCGTTCCCGCCCAAGCTGGCGAGGGTCGCCGGCACCCTGTTTGTCTCCGAGCGCACCCTGAAGCGGCGGCTGCAGGAAGAGCAGGCCAGTTTTCAGCAACTGGTGGACGAGGTAAGACTGGAGCGAGCCGGGGACCTGCTTCGTAACTCGGGCCTGAACCTGAGCCAGATTGCCGATGCCCTCGGCTATGCCGACGCCGCCAACTTTACCCGGGCCTTCAAGCGCTGGACCGGCACCAGTCCGAGCCAGTACCGGACTCAGGCCGACCGATCCGAAGCGCCGGCTCAACAGGCACTGGCGGCGGATTAGCGATCAATCGATACCGACAATCTTGTGCATCTGCAGGGTCAGGCGCCACTGTGGATGCGCCAGGCAGTAGTCGGTGGCCAGGCGGGTGTTGCTCTGTTTGATTTCGTCCCGACCAGACGCCGGTACCGACGGCGATGCCATGGGTGACAGAAAATAGTGCCGGGCCCGAATCGACAGGAACCGCTCGGGCGGGGCCAGCGGTTGCGGGTAGACCAGCTTGAGTTCGTCGCAATCGTGGATCACCACCTCGGCATCGGCCTTGGGGCTGACACACAGCCAGTCAATGCCTTCGGGGGCGGGCAGAGTGCCGTTGGTCTCAACCCCCACCTCCAGACCCTGGCGGTGGAAGGCATCAATCAGCGCCCCGTCGAGTTGCAGCAGCGGTTCACCACCGGTACAGACCACGTAGGGGCGACCATCGGCTTCCGGCCACAGGCCCCGGATGTGGCGCGCCAGGGCCTCGGCCGTTTCAAAACGACCACCGTTCTGGCCATCGGTGCCAACAAAATCGGTATCACAGAAGTTGCACACAGCCCCGGCACGGTCCTTTTCACGACCGGTCCACAGGTTGCACTTGCTGAAACGGCAGAACACCGCCGCACGGCCTGCCTGGGCACCCTCGCCCTGGAGCGTGTAGAAGGCTTCCTTGACCCGGTACATCAGTGCGCCACCTCGTAGTCCAGTGGATCCGTCACCCCGTTGGCGGCGAAGGCCTCCAGGCGCTCAACGCAGGAGCCGCAGCGGCCGCAGGCCTGCTCGCGGCCGTTGTAGCAGGTCCAGGTGTGGCGGTAATCAAGCCCGAGGCGGAGCCCTTCCGCCAGTATCTGCCCCTTGTCCATGGCCATGAACGGCGCCTCGATGGCCACCGCTTCGTAATTGGCGATGCGACAGACCGCATCCATTTTCGCCACGAATTCCGGACGGCAGTCCGGATAGATGGCATGGTCCCCGCCATGGGCCCCGTACCAGACGGCACTGGCACCCACGGTTACCGCGTAGCCGGTGGCCAGGGACAGCAGGATCATGTTGCGGTTGGGCACCACGGTGGCCTTCATGCTGTCTTCCTGATAATGCCCTTCGGGCACCTTCAGATCCGACGTCAGTGACGATCCGGCCATGACCACCTCGCTCATGGCGCGAATGTCGATGGTCTGGTGGGGAATGCCATGGGCCTCGCACACCGACCGGGCGCAATCGAGTTCGCGCACGTGGCGCTGGCCGTAATTGAAGGACAGGGCATGTACCTGATAGCCCCGGCTGCGAGCCAGGTGCAGCAAGGTGTAGGAGTCCATACCTCCGGAATAGATTACAACCACGGTGTCAGTCATTCGGGCTCCCCGTATGGTGCGCTTGGGTTCTGGGTGGTTTACTGTCGCGTCCCGTGTCGGACGCTGTCATCGGGCTTTTACATCGAGTGGACATATTGTAACAGTGCACGCACAGGTTCGGTTCGCGTCTCGGGTTCGGGGCGGGTAAACTCGGCTAAAAAACAACGGATCAACTACACTGGCGCCATGACCACGACACGCCCGGCATTCATCGACTTCGAGGCCTCCAGCCTCGACCTGATCGCGAGCTATCCGATTGAGGTAGGCATCTGCATGCCGGACGGAACCCTGCACAGCTGGCTGATCTGCCCCCACGTGCTTTGGCAGGACTGGTCGGACAGTGCCGAACAGATCCACGGCATTACCCGGGAAACTCTTGAGGCAGAGGGCACGCCGGTCAGCGAAGTCGCGCAGGCGCTCAATGAGCTGCTGCCCGACCAGGTGTTCTGCGACGCCTGGACGTTTGACAGCTTCTGGCTGCACCGACTGTTCCGGGCGGCCCGCATTCGCCCTCAGTTCCAGCTGGAATCCATCTCGGTGTTACTCAACGCACGCCAGGTCCGGCAATGGTCGGCCATGCGTCAACAGGTCATCGGCGAGCTGGGCTTGCCGGTACACCGCGCAGCCAATGACGCCCTGATCCTGCACAAAACCTGGGAGCGGATGACCATCGAGGGGGAATCCGTCGCGTCAGTGGCAGGTCAGGACCGTCAGGCCTGACCTGCATCCAGCGCAGCCTCTCAATGCCGGGCGCGCCGCACCCGCAGGGCGAGCACTTCCAGACCATCCCGCAGGGTGTTGAGCGTCCAGTAGCTCACCAGGGCCATCAATCCCGCGCCAATCACGGTAAACGCCAGGTTTTCGCCGACGACCTGCTCCCGGGCAATCAGCAGGTACACGCCCAGGGCTAATACCAGGGCAACTTCGACGAGGGCATGGGAATGAAATTTTCTGCGTGCTAATCCGGGGTCTTCGGACATGATGTTCGGTTTCAACCTCTGAGCTTGGCGATTTAAAAATGCTTAGGGTGCGAATTATCGCCCGAACAGAGCCGGAACGCAGTACGAAGTACCGGCTACGAGGTTTCCACTACGCAAAAAAAACGCAGCCCAATGGGCTGCGTAGAAAGGAGAGATCCATCAACTGCCTGGCGCGGCAGGCAGTCGGGATTGCACAACGTAAAACACGTGACGCTGCAAATTATGGCAAGCCGTCCGAACACCGTCTGTAGGGGATTGCCGAAGAGCGCGGCCTATTGCAAAAGGTCAGAGAGCCTATACACTGAGAGTCGAACCGAAACACCAGAGCCGATATGACCAGAATGATTCCACAGAGCATTGTTTACGCCACAGCAGGCCGCCGCGCAGCGCAGTCTGTTCGTGCCATGGTGAAAGACATCTAACGGCTTTCGGTCAGTCCCGGGAGCCTTCGCAGCGACCGGGCCAGCTTCTCCGCGAAACCCCGGTTGCCTTCGGCTCCGGGGTTTTTGTTTTTGCAGCCGCAAAACGACAAGGAGAACATCATGAGAAGACATCCGACCACTCGCGCAGCGAACCAGCCCATGACCAACCGCCAGGGCCCGATCAAGCGTCCGGAAAAGCTGCCGCTGCTGGATGCGATCTGCAAGAAACTCAATCAACGCGTCAATTTGGATGACGAGCAGCGGGTGCTGGGCGTGTACGAGCGGGGCTGGATTTTCAAAGGGGTACTGGGCAACCTGAACGACTCGGAAGCGCGGTATGTCCGGGCCCTGGCCACCCGTTACAACTCCTGGATTGCCAAACAGGTCGCCTGACGCTTTCGCTCAGGCATCAAGAGTCTGAACCGGTCAGTGGCGCCGGTTCAGGCCCTGCATCAGCGCCATGTCTCCGCCGTGCACCATGGCGTAATTGTTGACCACATCGTGAATTTTCTCCTGGGAATAGGGTTTCACCACATAGCCGTTGGCGCCGGCACTGATCGCCCGCTGGATACTTTCGATGGAATCGTCGGCCGTCACCAGCACGATGTGCTGCTGTTCCCGGGCAGCCTTGAATTCCCCCATCAACTCATGACCATCACCGTCCGGAAGACCCAGATCCAGCAGAATAATGTGGTATTCACCGGCAGCAAAAGCCACCCTGGCCGAAGCCGCATCCACGCATTCCTTCACCTGGGTGGCGCCGGCCTCATAAAGCATCCTCACCAGCCGCTCCCGCATCAACGGTTCGTCTTCCACAACCAGTACACTCAAATCTGTCATTGAGTCACTCCTGTCAAACTGTTGGGTCATTGCCCGTGCGGCGCGGCAGGTCGAGCGGCACCGGGCGATTCCGGCCTGCATTCGTCTGATCTCGCTCGGACTCTGGCTCGTCGGAGTCGGCAGCGGTGGCATGATCACCGAAGCGAGTCAGCAGATTACTGATACTCACGGCCGTGGTATAGAGGGAGATGGCAATGATCAGCAGGACCGGCTGGACGAAGGTGACAAATCCCGGCACGTCCGTGCTTCCCAGAATACTGAGGATCAGAATAATGGCCGGGCCCAGCACCAGGAACAGGGTGAGGGCAATGAAGAAAACAATCCGTTCCTTGTATCGGCCCAGATCACGATTGGTGACCAGTCCCAGAACAAACTTGCCGATGGCCAAGCCGGCGAGAATGGCCGCCGCGATGCTCAGGTCCGGTCGCAACAGGGCCTCGTAGAGACGTCCTTCCCACAGGCGCTGCATCCCGATCACCAGGAACGGGAAAAGCACGAACAGGATGTCCGCGTAGGTTCCGTACATCATGCTCAGGGACTGGTGTTCTTTACGTTCCGGCAGATCACTCATGGGCTGGTTCCTTGGTTTTCCTGGCGCCTGTCAGTTTCGGGTCTCGGCCGCCGCCAGGGCACGGTCTATCATTTCACCAAGTCCGGCAAGTTCGCTGCGAACCCGGTCCCAGTCTGGCTCGGTGGCTTTCAACAGCCCTTCAAGCTGGCCCGCCTGGCGGGTCATCAGCGGATAGCCCATGGCGCCGGCTGTACCCTTGATCTGGTGGGCCTCGGTTTTCAGGGTGTTCCGGTCACCCCGGGCCAGCGCCCGTTCCATGGTGGCACGGCGCTCCGAGAGACCGTCCAGAAAACGGGCGATCAGGTCCGCAATTTCCGCGTCTTCGTCGCTGGCGTCCGACGCATCCAGCATGGCACCCAACAGACGATCGAGCAACGAGGTGAGATGGGCCTGGTCGATCGGCTTGTTCAATACACCGTCACAACCGGCCTCCAGCAGGGCATCGATCTCCTGCTGGTCACCTGCGGTAAAGGCGATGACGGGCCGCCGAAAACCCGCCTGGCGCAACAACCCGGTGGCGGCAACGCCGTCCATGCCCGGCATATGCCGGTCCATGAGCACCAGATGCACGGTATCCGAGAGGGCCGTTCGAACCGCCTCCTCGCCGCTGGTAACCGAGACCACTTCCAGGCCCTGCCGGCGAAGCATGCGTTCCACCAGCTGCCGGTTATCGTCATTGTCCTCGGCCACCAGAACCCTGCCCTGGTAACGCTTGGGCGCCGCTGAGGGGCTCTCGGGGCTGACCGTCAGGTACCTTGCCAGGGTCTCGTAGAAGCGCTGTTTATCAATCGGCTTGGCCAGGTGTTCATTGCAGCCGGCCAGACGGTAATCGGCAATGTCCTCCGACATCACATTGGCGGTGAGAGCAATCACCGGCGTGTTCACGCCGGCCTCGCGCAGCGCCGCGGTCGCATCCCGGCCATTCATAACCGGCATCTGGATATCCATCAGGATCAGGTCGAAACGCTCACGAATGGCCAGCTCGAGGGCTTCGGCACCATTGCTCGCGTGCACCAGTTCCGCGCCGGTGCGGGCCACCAGCAGGGAAACCAGGCGCCGATTCACCTCGTTGTCCTCGGCACAGAGGATTCGGCCGGACAGCGCCGGCGCCACCACCATGGGAATGGCACGCCGCCGCTGGCTCAACTCCGACGCGTCGCGCAGGAAGTGCACGCCGTCCAGAGCACCGGTCCGGATCGAAAGCTCGAACTCGCTGCCCTCGCCGTAGGTGCTGTCGACCCGGATACTGCCACCCAGCAGTTCCGCCAGCCGTCGCGAAATGCTCAGGCCCAGGCCGGTGCCGCCATACTGGCGGGAAATGGCGGCGCTGCCCTGGGCGAAGGGGTCGAACAGCCTCTGCAGCTGTTCGGGCTTCATCCCGATGCCCGTGTCCACTACCCGGGCCACCAGCCGCTGCTGGTCACGATCGCATCGCACAGCCAGGGAGATCGACCCTTTTTCAGTGAATTTCAGGGCATTTCCGCACAGATTGATAATAATCTGTCGTAATCGCGTGGGATCGGTCTGAATCCGTTCCGGCAGCGGATACTCGCAGACAATGCTGAAATCCAGCCCCTTCTCCCGGGCCCTCGGGGCGAAGAAGGCGCGGATCTCGTCCAGCAGTTCCGGCAGGTTGACCGAGACGATGTCCACGTCCAGTTTGTTGGCGTCGATCTTGGAGTGGTCGAGGATGTCGTTGACCAGGTCCAGCAGGTGGCGACCACTTCGCACCACCGTTTCGGCGCTGCTGCGCTTTTCCGGTTCGGTCAGATCCGTGTCCAGCAGGGTTTCACCGTAGCCGATGATCGCCGCCAGCGGCGTCCGGATCTCGTGGCTCATATTGGCCAGGAACTGACTCTTGGCCTCGGCCGAGTTGCGGGCCAGCTCCTTCTCCAACCGCTCCTGTTCACGCTCACGCTCGATCTTCTGCCGGTTGTGGCTCTCGGTGGCATCGATGCAGGTGCCTTCCAGATGGGTCGGCTCGCCGTCGGCGTCGTACACCGTGTGCAGGGAGATGGTGGCCCAGCGCTCGTCGCCGCTGCGGGTGCGGTAACGGGCCTCAATGCCCTTGACGGTTCCCCGGGCTTCCAGTTGCTCCACCACCAGCCGGCGTAGGCGCTCGTCGGCAATGCAGGTTTCCAGCACATCGGGATTATGCCGGAGCAGCTCGCCGCTACTGCTATAACCGAGCAGTCGTGCCATGGCCGGATTGGCCGTGACAAAACGACGCTCGGGGGACATCTGGAACACCCCTTCGATGGCGTTGTCGAAAAGGGACTGGTAGCGCTGCAGGTTCGACAGGGCCCGCTGGCTCCAGCCCAGGGCTTCAGCCTGCACCTGCTTGATCCGGTCGGCCAGAGCAAAGGAGAACAGGATGATCTGTCCGGTCAGACCGAACTGCGGTGAATAGTTGGTGAATGTGTTCAGTGGCAGCACGCCCATCACCGTAAGCGCGTAAATACCAAAGCCCACCAGAGCCAGGGTCCAGGCAAAAAAGTAGGATCGGGCCGCCGGATTGTAGTACCGCCAGGACAGGTAGCTGACAACGATCATGATCATACTGAGCAGAATGGAACCAACGACGATCCACTCCATGGCCACGTGATAAGGCAGGAACAGGGAGAGCACGAAGGTGACCACCACCGAATACAGGCACAGGCGGATCACCTGGTCCAGATCGTTGGAACGCTCCCGGGTTTCCAGCAGCGACCTCGCCATCAACAGGCCCCAGAACCAGGTCAGGATGATCTGGAAATGCAGGTATTGTTTGTCGAACAGGGCGGGTCGGTTCTCCAGCAACTGGATGCCATGGACCTGCTCGGTGAAGATGAACACGGTTGCCGACACCAGATAGAGCACGTAGTAGATGTTGCTGCGCTCACGAACCGACACCGCCACAAACAGGTTGTAGGCCAGGATGGCCAGCACGGCGCCCAGGAGGATGCCGCGCACCAGTTCGTCCACGGATACTTTTTCGATGTAGCTGTCTGGATGCCAGAGACTGATGGGAAGACGGAAGGTATTGGTGTTGGTGACGCGCAAGTAGAGCCGGTTCAGCGTTCCGGGCGAGACGTCCAGCCGGAACGTGGGGTTGGGCACCGCCAGATCGCGGTCGGCCCAGTTGTCCTCGTAACCGGCGCGGCGAACCTCAACCAGGCTGCTATCCCGCACCATGTACAGCGCCACTTCGTCAACCAGGGGCAGGGCCAGCTCCAGAATCCAGTCGTGCTGGTCGAGGCCATTGGCAGCCCTCAGATCCACGCGCACCCAGTAAGCGGATTCCGTGTATCCGAAATTGAGCACCCCACCCTGGTGAAGGGTAAATGCCTGCTCGCCCAGACTGCGCACCTCATCGAGGGTCAGGGTCTGAGCCGGATCCTCCAGATACCAGATGCATCCCCCCAGATTGCGGATGCTCCCGACCCCGTCGTCCAGCACCACCTCGCCCTCGCGACAGGTGTCGGCGGCGCCCGCCGGGATGGGCGCCAGTGTCGTCATCAGGAGCACAAGGGCCAGCAGCCAGTGGCTGGCCGCCGTGGGTGCCCACTCAAACCGTTGCCGCAAAATGTGATCTCCGCGAGGGTAGATGGCGGTTTTTTATTTTACTCTCTCAAGCCACCGGTGGCCGAGAACAGGATTCCAGCCCCGGAGATCACTTTAGCCTGTTACACCTGTTTTCGCATCCCGGGGCCTTACGAAATGAGACATTCCTGCACGTTCGCCGCTGTTTACGCCTCCCTGGTTGCTCTGAGCGGATGCGGTCTCGAGGATACGGGGCCATCCGCATTCAATCCCGCCACCGATGTGGACCTCACCTTTTCCAGTTTCGACCTGGAAAACACCGACACCGCGCCAGACAACCTGGCCAACACCCGCTTCTGGCATTTCTACCGGGGTATAGAGCCAGCCGACGACAACGCCGACGACCGTGAGACCGCACGGGAAATCCGCCGCCATATCGACATCTTCATCGGGGCCACGCCCAGCGAATCTGGCGCCAGCTACGTTCGGGTGCGCAACCCGCTGGATCTGATGAACCAGGTGCTGGCCTCCGGCGAAGTGACCAATTTCCAGGAAGGCAAACGCTACATTCGCCAGCGGATTGCCGACGGCGCCGGGGGCACCTACAACACCCGCGGCAACGGTGCCCAGATCCGCTTCACCGACCAGAACGCCGCGCTGGCGAACCAGCCCCTCAACGACCAGCTCTGGATCTACCCGACCCTGGACTGGCGGTACCTGCCCGAAGGACCAGAAGGCTCGGACCTGGACAACAAGGTATACCGCACCATCCAGTACGTCAGCCGCAGCGTTCCCGAAGAGCAGAAAGCCGAGCAGCCGGAACTGCTGAGCGTGCTGGCCGGTAGCCGGTTCGCCGCCAACCAGTTTGTGGAGCTGGGCTACAGCCCGGCGGAATTTGCCACGGCGGATTACCTGAGCCGCAGTTTCGGCAGTATTGAATTGCGGCAGGATTTCATTGCCGATAATACCGACACCCTGTTTATCAAGAGCGGAGACGCAGAGGTGATCGGTCTTGACCGCTACCCGGGCTACAGCGGGGCAGACAACAGCCCGGACTGCCTGAGGGTGGAACTGGACTACAACATGGAGCGGGTACGGATATTCGCCTCGGACGGGGAGCCGGCCCGCATCGACGACCCTAACTCTTCGGACGACCAGGACACCATCGCCAACCCTGATAACTGCACCAACCAGGAAGACGCCGATGCGGTAACAGACTGGGCCACCGTTGCCGTCACCGGACGCTAGTCGGCACCGCCGTTAAGATCCCAGTTCTGCAGGAAGCCTTTCTTCCGGTCGATCAACCGTTCGTAGGTGGAGATCATGATCGCCGCGTGCGGGGACTTGACCAGACGCAGGGTCTCGATACGGCGTTCCAGGCGTTCAACCTCGGAGCGGACCTGCTGGTGTACGTGATGGCGAACGCTGTCGTGGTGGTCCAGCTTGACTTCGCGATGTGCGCCAGGCTGTTCTGGCTGGGGGGGTGCTTGGGGCTTGTCCATTCGGCTTCTCGTCCATTGAGTCGTGATAGATCCCTTTCCCGTTTCGCCAGTCTGCACAACTGCCTGACAGACTGCAATAAAAATGAATAGAGTTTCACTTTTATTTCTGCGCCGGTACCGGTCTTTCTGTAATCCACACGTTCGCAGCCCTGCTATAGTTCCGTCTGGATCCAATTTTTTACCAGACAGGAGCTCCCATGACCCAGACCTCCGTGGCGGATACGCTCCGTGAATATTCGTCGCTGCTGGAACTGCTCGACGACGCCTACTGGGAGGCCAGTAGCATTCACCACAAGGACATGCTGTACGACATCATCAGCATCTTTAGCCAGGAAGTGGCGGAGATCAACAAACTGAGCATCCAGGATCACCACTACCCCTATGAGGTGATCACCGAAGGCATACGCCGCGTGGTTCCGAAACTGGAGCGGCTCGATGAAAACCGCGAGGACGTTATCCAGCGGACCCAGACCCTGACCGATTTCCGCGACATCCTGTCGTCGGTGCTGGGCATTCTGGAGGCCCAGCTGCGAACCCTGTGAGCCGCCCCTCTCAGGCGGCCACCAGGGGGCGCTGGTGTTCCGGAATCAGGGGAAACTGTTTGCCCACGGTGTAGACAAATTTCGCCAGCGCCGGCAAATGGTGCCCAACAATCGGAAAGCCGGTGTTGAGCAGGCTGACCGAGATGTCCCGGGCTGCATCTGCCCAGCACAGTTTGTTGATCAGCCCGACATGGCCGAAGGCGAACCGGCTCTGCGGGCCCCATAGGCCCACCGGGTTACCGCCGAGCATCATGCCCGCGCTGAAGCGCATGGGGATCATCATGGTGCGATCAATCTGCAGGGACCCGAACTGCTGGATGGCCCGTCGCACGGTGATCTCGCTGCATACTCGTCGACCGTTCCAGACCCCGCCGTTGAGCATCATCTGGAAGAACCGGCCCATTTCCTCGGCAGTCCCGCACAGGTTTCCGGCCGGGATGACCGCCTCCTGGAACCGGGGATCGTTGGTCACTGCTTCCACGGTGCGAATGTCGCCGCCAAGGGCCCGATTAACCACCCAGGATACCGGAAAGCGCGGCCTGGGCCCCGTGGCGTAATTGCTGGCCAGGTCGCCGAGATGCTCCGGGGCAATGCCATAGGTAAACCACTTCATACCCATGGGCTGGCGGAGGTGGCGATCCAGATAGTTCTCGATGCTGTCGCCGGTGACGCTCTCCAGCACCCGCTGGAGCACGAAGCCGCCGGTAATGGCGTGGTAGGCAACCTTGGCACCGTCCACCTCCACCGGCCGCGCGGCGCACAACAGCCGCCAGATCTCATCGCGGTTCCAGAGCACATCGATCGGGGTTTCCCGGGGAATGGCGGGGATACCGCCTCGATGGGACAGTATCTGATGGACGGTGATGGTGCGCTTGCCATTACTGGCAAATTCCGGGCAATAGTAGGACACCGGATCCATCAGATTGACCAGGCCCTGTTCCGCCAGCATGTGCATGAGCAACGCCGTGACCGCCTTGGATGCGGAGAAATAGCAGATGGGCGTGTCCGTGGTCATCGGCACCGGGACCGCATTGGCCGGGTCGTCGGGCCCATTGCCACTGGCGTGGCCAATGGCGCGGTGCAGCACCTGCTCTCCCCGGTGGCGGATCGAGATCTGGATGCCCGGATGGACACCGGTGCGGTACAGGCTCTGCACGCTGCTCCACAGTGCCTCAACCGTTTGCCCACTGATACCCACCGCCTCCGGATGCTCGCCGGCCGTGTCCCGGAAGGTCACGGCCTCGAGGTCGTCGGGCACACGGCAGGTGTGTAGTGCGTAGCGGGCAAGTCGATTCATGGGCAAGACCTTTTATTGGACGGATGTTTTCAGCCTATCTTTCATCTTACCGCCAAACTCTGCATTGGCCGAATCACAGGCACACGGGTGTCAGGGCTTCCACCGGGCCGCGTATCCGCATCAAGGTGCGTTTCTGAGCTGTTGATGCAAGTGGGCAAGGGCGACGCAATTCCGACCCCGATCCTTGGCCAGGTACATGGCCTTGTCTGCGGCGGCGCACAGGGCCGGTACCGAGACACCGTGGTCTGGATAAACAGCAATCCCCACACTGATGGTGAGGGGTACCGACTGGCCGTCACCCAGGGGCTGGGCTGAGGACGACACCCGCTTACGGAGCCGCTCCGCGGTCTCCCGGGCCTCTTCCAGATCCATCTCCGGCAGCACGATGACAAACTCCTCACCGCCAAACCGGCCGATGGAATCCACGCTCCGGACACTGCGCTCGAGCAGGCGGCTCACTGACCGGAGCACCGAGTCGCCGGCGGCGTGGCCGTAGGTGTCGTTGATGTCCTTGAAGTGATCAAAATCGATCCAGAGCAGGGCCATCGGACGTTGATAGCGACGGGCGCGCTCGAGCTCTTCTTCCATCACGCGCGACAATTCCCGGCGGTTGTAGAGCCCGGTCAGCGGGTCCCGTGTCGCCAGTTCCGACAGCTCACTTTCCAGGGCCTTCCGGTCGGAGATGTCGAGCACGATACCTTCCAGGATCACCGTGCCATTGTCCTCTTCCACGCCCCGGCCCCGTTCCCAGACCCAGATCCGGCTGCCATCCCGGCGGGTAAGGCCGTATTCCAGCGAGAAGGACTCACCACTGGCCACGGCGGCCTGTACGTCCGCGACCAGTTGCTCGTTGTCCTCGGCATTGATAAGGCTGGCGTAACTGACCAGGCGGTTCTCCACCAGGTCCTCCGGCTGGTAGCCGGTGAGCCGCGCACAGCCTTGCGACACAAACAGCATGGTCCACTGGGGATCGAACCGGCAGCGATACGCCATGCCCGGCAGGTTGTCCATGAGAACCTGGAGCTGCCGTTCACGTTTACGCAGTGCCTCACGCTGTTTGTGCTGGAGGGTCAGCAGCGACCGATCCTTGACCAGCTGACGCAACAGGACCACGAACAGAACCGCACCGGTGGCCAGCACGAAAAAGAAGCCCTTCCAGGTCTGGATCAGGGAGAGGGTTTCCGGGTCGGGAAACCAGGCCTCGACGGCACGATCGGAAAACGCAATCCACGCCAGGCCCGCCACCAAGTAGAGCAGCGCCGCCCATGTTGCCCTGCGGATGGGGGTCTGGTTATCGGTCAATCTGGTCATTCCCTGAGAGTTTTGCCGGGACGGCTCCATGAACGCACAGCCATCGGTGTTTGGAAGTTGGTGATGTACAAAAAATAGTCATAACGCCACACCAAGTCGAGGAACAAATTGCCAAATGTTGTTGAAGGACGGCGCACCTGTTTTAATTTTCAGTTTCCATCCTGCAAGGAGCCAGGCATGACCCCCGGTATCAATGCCGCCCGCAAGGCGGGCATTCACCACACCATTCATGAGTATGAGCACGATCCGGCGAGCGAGAGCTACGGCCTGGAGGCCGCAGAAAAAACCGGCGTGGAGCCGGCCCGTGTCTTCAAGACCCTGGTCGTCGCCATCGACGGCAAGGATCTGGTGGTTGGCATAGTGCCGGTTACCGGACTGCTGAGCATGAAGCTGATCGCCCGCGCCGCCGGGGGCAAGAAGGCCGCCATGGCGGATAAAGCGTTGGTGGAGCGCGCCACCGGCTACGTGCTGGGCGGTGTCAGCCCCCTGGGACAGAAAAAAAGGCTGAAAACCTTTATCGATGACTCGGCCCTGAACTTCGACACCATTTTTGTCAGCGCCGGGCGTCGGGGCCTGGAAATCGAGCTGGCGCCCCGGGACCTGGCGGGTCTGGTTGGCGGCGGCTTTTTTCCACTCCATCAGGAGTAGATCCGCGGCACAAAAAAACCGGACAACCGCCATGGCCGTCCGGTCTTCCTGCCCGCCGCCGGGACGTGACCCGGCGGCGTTGGCGAGAGATTACTTCACGGATGCGCGGGCATCCGAAAGAATCTTGTTGAACGTCTCGCTCGGCTGCATCACCTTGCAGACTTTCTCCATCGGCGGGTGGTAATAGCCACCGATATCCGCCGGATGGCCCTGGACCACGGTCATCTCTTCCAGAATCTTGTCCTTGTTGTCTTCCAGCTGCTTGGACAGCTTGGCAAAGAACTCCTTCAGATCCTTGTCGTCGTCCTGTTTGGCCAGCTCTTCCGCCCAGTAACGGGCCAGATGGAAGTGAGAGCCCCGGTTGTCCAGCTCGCCGGTGACCCGGGACGGGGACTGGTTGTTCTCCAGCAGGCGTTCGGTGGCCTTGTCCAGGGTCTGGCCCAGCAGGCGGGCGCGCTCGTTGTTCTGCTTCTCGCCCAGCTCGTCCAGGGACACGGCCGTGGCCAGGAACTCACCCAGGGAATCCCAGCGCAGGTGGTTCTCCTGGATCAGCTGCTGCACGTGCTTGGGCGCGGAACCGCCGGCGCCGGTCTCGTAGAGGCCGCCTCCGTTGAGCAGCGGCACGATGGACAGCATCTTGGCGCTGGTGCCCAGCTCCAGGATCGGGAACAGGTCGGTGAGGTAGTCACGCAGCACGTTGCCGGTCACGGAGATGGTGTCGAGGCCGCGGATCAGACGCTCCATGGTCCAGCGAATGGCGCGGACCGGCGACATGATGCGGATGTCCAGGCCTTCGGTGTCGTGGTCTTTCAGGTAGGTTTCCACCTTCTTGATCAGCTGGGCATCGTGGGCACGCTCGTCGTCGAGCCAGAACACCGCCGGCATGCCGGTAGCGCGGGCACGGTTGACCGCGAGCTTGACCCAGTCACGGATCGGCAGGTCCTTGGTCTGGCAAGCGCGCCAGATGTCGCCTTTCTCGACCTTGTGCTCGGTCAGCACGGTGCCGTCCTCGGCCACGATGCGGACAATACCGTCTTCCTTGATTTCAAAGGTCTTGTCGTGGGAGCCGTACTCTTCGGCTTTCTGCGCCATCAGGCCCACGTTCGGCACGGTACCCATGGTGGTGGGATCAAAGGCGCCGTGGGTCTTACAGAAGTTGATCACTTCCTGGTAGATGGTGGCGTAGGTGGACTCCGGCATCACCGCCTTGGTGTCCTTGAGCTTGTTGTCCCGGGCCCACATCTTGCCGGAGTTACGGATCATCGCCGGCATGGAGGCATCCACGATCACGTCGCTGGGCACGTGCAGGTTGGTAATGCCCTTGACCGAGTCGACCATGGCAATTTCCGGACGGTGCTCGTAGCAGGCGTGCAGGGCTTCCTGGATTTCTTCCTGCTTGGATTCCGGCAGCTGCTTGATCTTCTCGACCACACTGGACAGGCCGTTGTTCGGGTTCACGCCGATTTCGTCAAACAGCTCGCCGTATTTATCGAACAGGTCCTTGTAGAAAACCTTCACCGCGTGACCGAACACGATCGGGTGGGAGATTTTCATCATGGTGGCCTTCACGTGCAGCGAGAACATCACACCGGTGTTCTCACAGTCGGCGATGGCGTCCTCGAAGAACTTCACCAGGGCCTTCTTGCTCATGAACATGCCGTCGAGCACTTCGCCGTCCTGCAGCGGCAGGTCGGACTTCAGGACGGTCTGCTCGCCCTTCTTGTTCTCGAACACGATGCGGGCATTGGTGGCCTTGTCGAGGGTGACGGACTGCTCGCTGGAGTAGAAATCGCCGCCGCGCATGTGGGCCACGTGGGTGCGGGAAGCCGGGCTCCACTCACCCATGGAATGAGGATACTTGCGGGCAAACGCCTTGACGGCCGCAGGGGCCCGGCGGTCGGAGTTACCCTCACGCAGCACCGGGTTGACGGCACTGCCCAGGACCTTGGCGTAGCGGGACTGGATTTCTTTCTCTTCGTCGGTTTTCGGATGCTCGAGGTACTCGGGCACCTTGTAGCCCTGCTTGTTCAGCTCCTTGATGGCGGCACGAAGCTGGGGAATGGAAGCAGAGATGTTCGGAAGCTTGATGATGTTGGCATCAGGATCTTTGGTGTACTCGCCCAGTTCGGCCAGGGCATCCGGAACCCGCTGATCTTCCTCAAGGTAATCCGGGAAGTTCGCCAGAATACGCGCCGCGAGAGAAATGTCGCTGGTCTCGAACTCGATGCCAGCCGGCTTGGCGTAGGTTTCCAGGATGGGAAGAAGTGACCGAGTCGCGAGGGCTGGGGCCTCGTCGGTCAGCGTGTAGACAATCTTGGCTTTGGATGATGTCATTTTCGTCCTCAGGCTAATGGGTGGGTTCAGGACGGTCATGGCGGGGTCTGACGTCTTTTGAACGTCCGACCTGAGCAATGACTGATTGGGAACTTTTGATAGACCTACTAAGATACCATTTTTTCGTTAATTTTGGTTACGATCTTAGTATAAGAACGGACTAAAAATGCCGGATCTTCGGTTACAAGACGATGAAATGGCGGGAATTTACGAAACTTTCTAACATCAGACATTCGGGTAGAGCGACAGAGGAACCCCTTTCCAAAACACGCTCCTTGCGGCACATCCATGTGACGCTTGGGCTCCGCCATCCCTGGCTCCGCACAGTTTTGGAAAGGGGTCCCTCTGCCGCTCACCGGGCTTCTCGGTATGCCTCCGCGCATTCAATCACAGCTGCTTTCGGATGCATTTTGTCGACAAAACCGGAGTAGACTGGATCAGCCGTCCGCGTAATCCGGCAACTACCCTCCCATTCCAGACCTTCAAGCGGGCAACAACCCGGCCTCAGCCAACCGCTCCCGGATATGATCCAGTGCCTCCGGATTGCCCAGGGCATCCCGGTTGTCGGCCTTTTTCGAACCGTTGATTAACCGGGCCACGGCCAATTCCACCTTTTTGCCGCTGCGGGTGTACGGGATATCGTTCACCTGCACGATGTGCCGGGGCACGTGGCGGGGGCTTGCGCCTTCGCGGATGCGGGTCTTGAGCTGCTTGAGCAGGTCGTCGGTGATGGCCTGGCCGTCGGCCGGCACCACCAGCAGCACCACTTCCACGTCGCCGTCGATCTGGCGACCCACTACAAGGCTGTCTTTGACCTCGGCGACGGTTTCCACCTGACGATAGATTTCCGCCGTGCCGATGCGAACGCCGCCCGGGTTCAGGGTGGCGTCAGAGCGGCCGTAGATGATGGCGCCGCCGAGTTCGGTAAACTCGATGAAATCACCGTGGGCCCAGACGCCCGGGAAGGTGTTGAAGTAGGCGTCTCGGTAACGCTCGCCATTCGGGTCTTGCCAGAAGCTGACCGGCATGGAGGGCAGCGGCTGGCGGCACACCAGTTCCCCGCGGCCTTCGCTGACCGGCTGGCCGTCTTCGCCATAGGCGACGGCATCCACGCCCAGGAACCGGCACTGGATTTCGCCGCGGCGCACCGGCAGCAGCGGTGTGGAGCCGACAAAGCAGCCGCAGATGTCGGTGCCGCCGGCGATGGAGCCGAGCAGGGCATTCGGGGCGCCGTCGCTGTAGATCCAGTCATAGTCTTCCGGCAACAGCGGCGAGCCGGTGGAGAACACCACGCGCAGAGCGCTCTGGTCCAACGTTTTCGCTGGCTGCAGTTCCGCCTTGCGACAGCCGGCGATGAAGCGGGCGCTGGTGCCAAAATGGGTGACCTTTTCTTCAGCCACGGTGTCCCAGAGAAAACTCAGGCTGGGATAGCCCGGGGAGCCGTCGACGGTAATAACGGCGGCACCGGTCAGCAGAGCGGAGGCCTGCCAGTTCCACATCATCCAGCCACAGGTGGTGAAATACAGGAAGCGGTCTTCAGGGCCCACGTCGCCGTGCAGCATCAGTTCCTTGGCGTGATTGACCAGCAGGCCGGCGGTGCCATGCACAATGCACTTGGGTTTGCCGGTGGTGCCGGAGGAGTAGAGGATGTACACCGGGTGGTCCGGGTCCACCGGGGTGAATGAGGGGGCCTGGCCGTGGCCGGCTGCCAGGGCGTCGTCCCAGGTGGTGACCAGGTCACCGGGGACCGGTGCGTCATCGGGCAACTGCGCGATACTGACCACGGTCTTCAGGGACGGCAGGCCGGCAATCAGCTCGGCAAAGTCGCTCTGGCGGGCGAAGACCTTGCCGCCATAGCCATAGCCGTTGACCACGATCAGTGCCGAAGGCTCAATCTGGCCAAAGCGGTCGTTGATGGCGCCGATCCCGAAATCCGGCGAGGCGGAACTCCAGATGGCGCCCAGGCTGGTGGCCGCCAGCATGCCGACAAGCGCTTCGTAGCCGTTGGTGACGACACCCGCCACCCGGTCGCCCTTCTGGATGCCCTTGCTGCGCAGGAAGGCCTCGAGGGCCCCGGCATCGGCTTTGAGTTCAGCGTAGGTCTTGCGCAGGACCGGCCGAGTTTCGCAGTAGGCCACCACCGCTTCGCGGTTGGCGTGGTCGCCATCGGCCAGCCGCAGCAGGTTGGCGGCAAAGTTCAGCTTCATGCCGGGAAACCACTCGGCTCCCGGCATTTCCCGCTTGCCCAGCACTTGCCGGGCAGGGGTGTCACAAACCAGGCCACAGTAGTCCCAGACCTTCTGCCAGAAGGTGTCGAGGTCGCTGATCGACCACTGATGCAGGGCGTGGTAGTCGGCAAACGGGCCGTATCCCTGCTGCTCCAGCCAGGCCTTGAAGCGGCCCATGCGGGATTGCGTCAGGGTGGCCTCCGAGGGCGACCAGACCACCGGTGACTGTTGTTGATTACTCATCCGTCTCTCCTGAAGTTTACTGCATATGCCAGCCATGACTGACCACAATGGACTGGCCAGTCAGGGCAGCGGACGGAAACGCCGCCAGGTGAACGGCGAGCTCGGCGACGTCTTCGAGGGTCGTGAATTCCCCGTCCACTGTATTCTTGAGCATGACTTTGCTGATCACTTCCTCTTCGGAAATGCCCAGCTCCCTGGCCTGTTCCGGGATCTGCTTGTCCACCAGGGGCGTGCGCACGAACCCGGGGCAGATGATGTTGCTCCGCACGCCGTGTTCTGCCCCCTCCTTAGCCACCGCCCGGCACAGGCCGAGCATGCCGTGCTTGGCGGCCACGTAGGGCGCCTTCAACGGTGAGGCTTCCAAGGAATGCACCGAGCCCATGTACAACATGGTGCCGCCACCACTTTGATACATGTGCTTGAGAGCGGCCCGGGTGACCAGGAAGGCACCGTCCAGATGCACGCTCATGACCTTGCTCCAGTCGGAGAAGGCAAGCTTGTGCACCGGGTCGATATGCTGGACGCCGGCATTGGCCAGGGCAATGTCCAGACCACCCCACTGTTTAACCACATAGTTTACGTTTACGTCAACTGCTTCTTCGTTGGTGACATCCATTTCCAGGGCCATGGCGGTACCACCCGCCTGCTCGATGGCATCGACTGTGTCCTGCGCCGCGGCCATGGTCAGGTCCGCCACGGCGACCTTGGCGCCCTCCCGACCATAAGCCTCGGCAATGGCACGACCAATGCCACGACCGGCCCCGGTAATCAGGGCAATCCGATTTTCCAGACGCATTGTTGTTCTCCTTAATCGTAAGCCACGCTGGGCAGCCAGGTCGCGATTTCCGGTACCACGAACACGATAGCCAGTGCTGCCAGCTGAATGATGATGAACGGCACCACGCCGCGGTAGATGTCGGTTACCTTGATCTCGGGCGGCGCCACGCCCTTGATGTAGAACAGGGCAAAGCCCACCGGCGGCGTCAGGAAGGAGGTCTGCAGGCACATGGCGAACAGAATGGTGAACCACACAAGATCAAACCCAAGGCTTTGCACAACCGGGGCAACGAGGGGAAGGATGATCAGCGTGATTTCCACCCAGTCGAGGAAGAAGCCCAGCAGGAAAACGGCAAACAGGATGGTGAGCACCACGCCATAGGGACCAAACGGCAGCCCCAGCAGCGCTTCCTCGATGACTCTGTCACCACCCAGGCCCCTCAATACTACCGAGAAGGCCGTCGCGCCCAGGAAAATGGCGAATATGAAAGCCGCCGTGCGGGTTGTCTGTTGCATGGACGCATTCAGGACCTTCAGGTTCAGTCGTCGCGCCATCAGGGCCAACAGCAACGCACCCAGGGCGCCCACGCCTGACGCCTCGGTCGGCGTGGCGATGCCGGCAAAAATGGAACCCAGCACCCCCAGAATCAATGCGGCCGTGGGCACCACAGCCTTGGCCACTTCCCAGACAATGGCCCAGGTGACTTTCTCCGTGCCCTCCGGCACGGGCGCAATATGGGGCTGCAGCATGGGGCGGATGATGGCGTAGGCCACGTACATGGCGCCTAACATCAAGCCGGGGAAGAAAGCCCCCATGAACAGGTCGCCTACCGAGGCCTCGGGAACCGCCAGTCGATCGGCCATCAGTACCAGCATGATTGAGGGAGGAATCAGGATACCGAGGGTTCCCGTGGCACAGGCAGTGCCCACGGCAAACTCCTTGTTGTACTTGCTCTCCATCATGACCGGCAGCGACAGCATGCCCAACAGGACCACCGAGGCACCAATGATGCCAGTGGTAGCCGCCAACAAAACGCCGATCACGATGACGGTCACTGCGTAACCGCCTCGAACTGCGCCAAACAGCTTGACCATGCTGTTCATCAGTCGCTCGGCAACGCCGGACTGATCAAGCATGATGCCCATGAAAATAAACATGGGCAGTGCCACCAGGGTTTCGCTGTTGACCACGTTCCATATCCGCTCGGGGACCAGGCCCATAGAGGATGCATAGTCGAACCACAGATTGGCGCCGAAATTTTCAACAGCGATGACACCCACAACCGTCCAGATGACTGCGGTACCACCCAACACCCATGCGACCGGATAACCGGTCATCAGCAATGCCCCGAAGGTGAGGAACATGCCGATTACGAAAAGGGTTTCAAGCTCCATCAGGACGCGTCCTCTTTCTTGTTATCAGCAGACTTGATCGGAATCGGCCTGGGAAAGCCGAACAGCAGGGCAGTCACTTTCAATAACCGCGACAGGGCGGCGATGATCAGGAGCACGAAAGAGAGGGCCAGAATGCTCTTGAGAATCCAGCGGTGTGGCAGCCCGGCCGGCGCCTGACTGGTTTCACCCTGCTCCCACGAGCTGTAGGCGTAGGGGATCATTTCCTGGACCGCCAGCACGAGAAACGGCAACAGCAGCAACAAGATACCGAGAAGCTCCACCCACGCCTGGCCTTTCAGCGACAGACGCTCATGGAGCACGTCGACCCGCACGTGATCATCGGTCACCAGGGTGTAACCGAGGCCCAGCAGCCAGCCGGCGCCCGCCAGGTGCCACTGCACTTCCTCCAGGGTGACCGACCCCATGCCGAAGGCATAGCGACCGATGACGGCGTAGATGATCACACCGGTCACCACCAGCCAGAGCCAGGATGCACTCTTGCCGATAGCCGAGATAACGCCGTCCAGAAACTGGCTGAAGCGGGTGGTGGGAAACTCCGTGTGATGATGAATGAATTGACCGGCGTCCGACGCCGACGGGTGCACGTCGGGCGGTGAGCCTTTATCAGATACGGCCATACAACAGTTCCTCGCTCAGAAAGCCTGCCGTGAAACAAGGATGGCCCCGCAGGGCCATCCAGACTCGATAGGAAAGCACCGGCGTTGCCCCCGGTGCCTGGGTCAGCCCAGTGCCTTAGAGGTCCGCCGGGACATAAGCGCGGGTATCCCACACCTCGTAGGTGTCCATGAACTCCTGCTGGCTTTCGTAAACACGCTTGAAGTCGGCATCCTTGGCGGCTTCTTCTTCAAGCACTTCCTGGGTAACCTGCTTCAGCTTGAGCAGAACGTCGCGCGGGATCTGGTCAGCCTGAACGCCTTTGTCCTGGAACTCGGCCAGAACCTTGCCGTTCTTGTACTCACCCTCGGCCAGGCCACGGGTTGTGGCAGCCGTACAGGAGGCTTCAACCAGCGCCTTCTGCGCCGCTGTCGCCTTGTTCCACTCATCCTTGTTGATCAGCATGTACTGCGCGGTGAACTGCTGGTGCCAGCCCGGGAACAGGTTGTACTTGACCACCTGGTTGAAGCCCAGGATCTGGTCGATGGCGGGCATGGAGAATTCGGTGGCATCGATGGTGCCTTTTTCCAGGGCCTGGTAGAGCTCACCGCCGGGCATCATGGTGACGGAAGCGCCCAGTTTTTCCAGAACCTTGCCGCCCAGGCCGGCGAAGCGGATCTTCAGGCCCTTGTAGTCTTCCAGGGTTTCGATGGGCTCAGCATACCAGCCTGCTGTTTCCGGCCCGATGATGCCGCACAGCTGGGCGTGAACGTTGAAGCCCTTGTTCGCGTAGGTCTCCTGAAGCATTTCATGGCCGCCACCGAAGTAATACCAGCCGATGTAGGCGGGAGGCTTCATGCCGAAGGGCACGGCGGCAAACAGGGGAATCGCAGGCACCTTGCCCTGGTCATAGCCAATCCAGGTGTAACCGGCCGCCACCTTGCCGTCGGAGACGGACTGGAGAATATCGAAGGGCGGAACCAGCTTGCCCGGCTCGTAAACGCGGACCTGGATGCTGCCGTCAGAGGCGGTGGTGAGGTTGTCGGCAACCCAGGCGGAGGGGGAGCCGAGGCCTGGAAGGTTGGTTGCGAAAGCAACCGGCATCTTCCAGCGCAGATCTTCTGCAAACGCGGAACCCGTAGTGAGTGCGATCGCACCGGCCACTCCGGTGAGAGCCTTGAGAAGTTTCATTGGCAAGTCTCCTAGCATTGTTATTGTAGCTGGCCCGGTGATCTCAGCCCGGGACCTTATTCGAGTATAGCCAGAGAACGCAGGAACAGACGGACATGGTTAGTTTGGGTCCAACGGTTTGGCGCCAGTCTTGTTCTCTGCCTTCTTCTGACGTCCTGCATCCCGGAGACAGCAGGGTCTGTGCCAGATTAGCTTTTTTATTTAAAAACAATGGGTTGAATTCAAGCAGGAGAGGTCAGGCGAGCAGAGGATGTCCGGATTTCCAGACATATATAGACATCAGTCGTAGGCAGTTGTACGGATAACAGGACAAGCGTCCGGGTTTCAGGACAACCTGGAAAGCTTCTCGTAGAGAACGGATCGGGAGATGCCCAGCAGCTTGGCGGCACGGGTTCGGTTACCACGGCTGGCCACCAGCGCCTCTTCAATGGCGTGGGCCTCCGCCTCGGCGAGGGTCTGTGCCAGCGGTCGGACCGGTTGCGGCGCCAGGGATGACGCCGGTCGGTTGCCAGTGCGGGGCAGCACCTTGAAAATGGCGTCGGCATCCAGCAGACCGCCTTCCTCGCCCATGGTCAGGGCACGCTCCAGCACGTTCCGCAGTTCGCGGATATTGCCCGGCCAGTCGTAACTGCCCAGGGCCGAAACCCCGGCATCGGTCATCTCCACCCGCAGTCCCTGATCCTCGCAGATGTCCTCCAATAAGGCTTCACACAGCACGCCCAGATCCGCCAGCCGGTCCCGCAGGGGCGGGATGGGGATCTCAAGCACGTTCAGGCGATAGTAGAGGTCGGAGCGGAACTGGCCCTCGGCGATCATCACCTCCAGATTACGGCTGGTGGCGGCAATCACCCGAACGTCCACCGACACCACCTTATTGGAGCCCAGCGGTTCGATCTCGCCTTCCTGCAGGGCCCGTAGCAGCTTGGCCTGCAGCGGAAGGGGCATATCGCCGACTTCGTCCAGGAACAGGGTGCCGCCGTTGGCGAGCTGGAACTTGCCGTCCCGGGTACGGCGGTCGGCACCGGTGTAGGCACCCGGGGCCACCCCGAAAAACTCCGCCTCCAGCAGATTGTCGGGTATGGCGGCCACGTTGACACCCACGAAGGGTTTGTCGGCACGGCCCGACACTGCATGAATCGCCTGGGCCAGCACTTCCTTGCCAGTGCCGGTTTCGCCCAGCAGGAGTACCGGCATGTCGCGGCCTGCGGCCAGGCGGGCCCGCCGTTTGACTTCCAGCGCCGCCGGGCTGGCGCCGACGAAGTCGCCCAGGCTATAGCGTGTACCCCGCGCCTTCTTCGCCAGCGCCTTGCGAGCCGCCGCCAGATCCTGATGTAAACGGCGATACTTCGACACCAGCGGGGTCAGTGGTTCCAGATCGTCGTACAGCACGAAAGCCACCGCACCGACAATCCGACCCTGGTCGTCGTAATAGGGCAAGCGGGTCACCACCAGCTGCTGCTGGTTGTGTTCCATGATGTCGAGGAGCAGCGGCTTGCCGGTTTCCACCACCTCCGGCATGCGGGTTTGCGGAATCACCTGGCGAACCGGCTGGCCGATAACGGCGGAGGGGTCCCCAAGGCCCAGCAAATGCGAGTAGCTGCTGTTGATCCAGGTAATGCGGGCGCTGCGGTCTACCGCAATGGCACCGGCACTGGCCTCCTCGAACATCGGGAACAGGGCCTCGATCAGGTCCCGGGTCAGGCCACTCTTGTTGTTATCGGAAAACAGCTCTGTCATGTACCGCGTACCAACGGGTCGAATCTCGTTCATGGTAGAAACCCTGGCACCCGGCGGGCCGGGTGCAATCACGGAAGTATATGAGGGCCCCGAAGCCGGGGCAAACAAACTCCGCCCGGCGCACGGCCGGGCGGCTCAACGGTCGGATTACTCCGGTATCCGCAGCTGGTCGTCCACAAAGACAATCCGGTCGCCTTCGGCCGGCTCGGGCGCAATGGCCGGCAGGTTGGCCTCGGTCAGCGGCGTTGCGATCGTGCCCCGGGGCACCGTGCGCACAACCTGACTGGGCGGCAATGGCTGCTTGTCGGTAAGCCTTGCCCAGACCAGATCCAGGGCCTGGAAATAGTAGTGGTGCAAAGGCACGTAGCGGTCGGCAATGCCGGGGAAGCCGTTCAGCACATCAAGGTGATGGGCATTGAGAATCTCGTAGTAACGCAGATTGCTCTTCTTGCCTTCCATGCGCTGGTTCAGCCCGACATAAGGCCGGGACGTGTGATTGATCGGCAGGATGGCATCGGCCCGACCGGTCACAAACACGGTCGGCTTGCCCTGCAGGTCCCCTGTGGCCCTGACCTGCGAGATACCGCCGGCGATGGCGGTCGCCAGTTCGTCCTGCGCGCCTTCCAGCGGCGCGCCGGTTGCCACGTTACGGCCCAGGGCCAGGCTGCGCAGACACAAGAGCGCATCCAGACCGTAATCCGGCTGGTTGCTGCTCGGGGAAGCGCTGGCCGCGAGGTTGGTGGGCTGACCGTCGGCGTTGTCGAAGACAATGCTCACGCCCCCGGTGGGCGGTATGCCGTTGCTGGTGGCAAAGAGCGCGGCCTCGGCGGCAGGCGCCAGCTGGGTTACCGCGCCGGCAGCACCGGTGGCGGCCAGGCTCAGCTCACAGACCCGGTCCTCAACCCCGGCGCGGCCATAGGCATTGGCGTAGGTCATGGAGATACTCTGGGCCACCGCCAGGCCGAAATGCACCGGCGCCAGCAGGTTCTGCTCCGGCTGGATGCCAATCTCCTCATTGAGGATACGCAGGGCGTCGGTGGCCCGGTCATCCCGGGTAGCACCGGTCACCAGTCCCTTATTGGCCAGGGAATTACAGATGTTTTCACCGACCACCGGCGAGTTGAACACAGCGTTCAGGGGTGCGGTATCGCGAACCGCCGGCGCCAGGTTGGCGCAGCCCTGGTAAACCGCCAGTGCCGTGGTGTAATCCAGCAGGCTGCGGCTGTGTTCGGTGATCACCGGCCCACTGCCCTGGCGAATGGTGAAGCTGCGATCCACCTCCGGGTTAACATTCGGCTCCGACACCGCCACCCCGTCGATCAGGCCTTCGGTGTCCAGCTCGGCAGCCCGAACCGAGGAGCCGCCTCCGTTGGAAACACTGGAAGCGATGACCACCGTGTTTTTGGGGTGGATGGTCCGTAGCGTGGCGCCATTACCCAGCTCTTTGCCGAATTTTTCGTTAAGCACGTAGAAACCAAACTCGATGGACTGCAGCACGTGTCGGCCCCAGTCGGCTTCCGGGTTGGCTTTCGAGTGGGCGTGTTTCCAGGCAAAGCGATCGGGCCAGTCCGCATTGAAGGAAGCCCTCTCCTCCTCGCTTAGATCGGCCCGGAACTGCACGGGCCCGGCGGCATCGGTCAGGGTGCCATCGATGCGCTGGGCGGTGTTGGTTGCCAGGTTATGAGCGCCGGTACCGGTGCCCTTGTCGGTGTAGACAACGGCACAGCCCGTCTTCAGGCCCCACTCACCGGCCGTGCCAATGGCCCCGTAGATGCCACGGGAGCCGGACGAGGGGGCAGTGACCATGCACGGCTGTTCAGGATCAAAGCTGTCGGGCACCTGGGCCATGACCGTCACCGGCACCTCGGTGCCCGGAACCGACATGAAGGCAATGTACTCATCGCCGGGAATCAGGCCTTCGCCGCCAACACCCACCTGCGGCCCGAAGAAAGTGCCAAAACCACCGCCCGGGACCGTATCCACCAGCGCGCGGTAGTTGTTGTAGATGGCCAGGCGACGCAGCTCGGCGGGTTCCGGGTTGAGCGGGTCCACGAACGCGGGTGCGGGGGTACTGGCAAGACCGCTGGCACCAAGCCCGGCGGTCAGCAGGTCGTCGGTCACACCATCGTATCGGGTGTGCTGGATATCGCCCCGAACGAACTCGGGGAGGTCGTTGAACGGTTGTTTGCAGGCACTGAGGGTCAAACCGGCAGCGCCAACAAAGGCGCAGAGCAGTATTCGTTTCATGATCGTTCCTTGTTTGTTGTTGTAAACGAACGGGCCAGACCTCAAACAGGCCCGGCCCTATGCCATGCGCATCCTGTGCCAATGCTCTACATCACTGTTTTAGCGGGATTTTCTGAAATTTTCGGCGGCGCAATGGTCGAACAATCCGGAATTCCGGACACCCACAGCCTCACCCGGCTGCCCGCAGCGCCCGCTGGCAGAGCCCGATCACCCGCCATCCGGAATTTCGGACACTGTCAGGAAATCCGGACAACCGTCGCCCGAACCCCTGGTAACAGGGCATCCGGGCGCGCCGAATGGCCGTACAAGGAAGGAACAAAACGGGGATATCCAGAACGAGGAGGTCAATACGGTGATCCGCTTTCCGCCGCCCGCGGGTAAAGCCGTGAGTCTGGGGCTGCTGGTGATAGTGCTGGCCACCACCGGCTGCGCCACTCACCACAACGGGCCCTCGGCGACGGTAGTGCCCGCCGAGCGTCCGTTCCGGGTGGAACCGGGCCTGAGGTATTCGCCGCCGGACTGGCCGGAAGCCCTTTACGCCGATCTCTATCTGCCCGAGGGCCTTGCCGACGATAGCGCCCGGCCGGTGGTGTTGATGGTGCATGGCGGCGGCTGGCGCCGCCGGTCACGGGAAGATATGACGTGGATCGCCGAGGACGTGGCCAGCCATGGCTTCGCGGTGCTGAACATCGACTACCGCTTCGCGCCAACCCACACCTTTCCAGCCCAGCTCCACGACCTGCAGATTGCCCGGCAGTGGCTGAACCGCAACGCCGACCAGTATCAGCTGGACCACGCACAGGTCAGCGGTTTTGGATTCTCCTCCGGCGCCCATCTGGTCGCCCTGCTGGGTGTGGTTGCCAGTTCCGACAGCGAGCTCAACCAGCCCTACGGTGGCCCCGGGACCACCCTGGATGCGGTTGTTGCCGGGGGACTACCCTCCGACCTTCCGGCCTTTGGCTCGGGCAAGCTGATCCGGCAGTTCCTTGGGGGAGAACAGCGGGACATGCCGGAAACCTATCGCAAGGCCTCGCCAATCACCCACGTTACCGACCAGTCACCGCCCTTCTTCCTGTTCCACGGCGCCATGGACGCACTGGTGCCGTTCAGCCAGGCACAGCGTTTCCATGCGGAGCTCCAGCGCCACGGGGTGTACAGCGAGCTGTACGAGATGCACCTGCGCGGCCACATCACCAGCTTCCTCACTGCCGGCAATGCCGTGGACGAAGCCATCGGGTTTCTCAGCCGCCAACAACAGCGGGAACGGCGCGTGGTTAGCCGATCCGCACAAACGGCAGCAGGCTCAACCCCATGATCACCAGGATAGCGAGGCAGGCGGCGAGCGTGCGCACCGGACGCCGGCGCAGCATCGACCAGACACCAACGGACTCGCCTCCGGCCAGCCGCTCTTCGTAGGCCTGGCGCTGACGCTCGAACCGCTGACGCTGATAGTCATCCAGCAGGGCCCGGGCCCGGGCCGCCTCGGCATCATCGTGTACCCAGAAGCCACCCATGCTGATCCCCCAGCGGCTTGGCGGCGTTTCGTAATAGGCTACGTCATGGGCGTCGAACAGGGCCCGGATTTCATCGGCCTCGTCGTCGGGTACGTGACGCAGGTTCATCAGGTGGTGGGGCATGGGCGCTCTTGGTCTGGTATCGGATGCCACTATATCCTAGCATCGAAGACGAATTGACCGAATTCGACACCCGGACCATTGAATGACCGAACGCCCCCTCCGGCTGCTGCTGGACTTTGACCATCAGGCCCAGCGGGACCGATCTCAGCCGCCGGCCTTCCTGCATCGCCGGGACCGGAAATTCGCGCTGCTGTGCCGCGAACGGGGGGTGGTTCCCGATGCCACCCGCTGGCTGTCGCATCTGCAGCGGCTGAGCGGGCGGGAAGCAGCGCCAACCCCCGCCGAACAAACCCTGTCTTCCTGGCGCCGGTTCACCGGCGGTTTCGCCGCGGCCGGCGCCATTACCGGCATCCTCACCATGTCCGGGTTGCTGTTCTATGAGGGCGGCCAACGCATCAATATCACCGTGCTGTTGGCCTTTGTTCTGCTGCATCTGGCACTGGCGCTGGCGACCACGGTGCAGGCCATGGCCGGCTGGCAGCCCTGGCGCCGGCTGCTTAGCCGTGTTGGAAAGACCGCCGGTGTGGGCGCCTTCCGGGAGCTACAACCGCTACTGATGGCCCGGGCCGCACACCTGGGCGGTCTCTGTTTCGCCCTGACCGGGCTGGCGACCCTGCTGACCCTCGTGGTCATACAGGACCTGGCCTTTGGCTGGAGCACCACCCTGGATACCGCCGCCACCGGCTATCACCGGCTGGTTCTGGCCTTTGCAGCCCCGTGGGCCTGGCTCTGGCCGGCGGCGGTGCCCGACCTGGCCCTGGTGGAAGCCACCCGGTTTTTCCGGGCCGGCGAGGGCAATGGCACCCAGCCGGGGCTCTGGGGCCAGTGGTGGCCGTTTGTCACCATGCTCTGGAGCACCTGGGTGGTGTTGCCCCGGTTACTGCTCTGGCTGCTGATGAGTCATCAGCTCCAGCGCCGGGCACGGGGCTTACTGGCCAGCCACCCGGCGATGCACACGCTGCGTTACCGCATGGAAACCGCCACCCTTGAAACCGGCAATGCCCACAACGATGCCCACGACCTGCCGGATACCCGCACCCGCAGTAACCTGTTGCCACTGCCAGACAGTGATGTCCTGCTGTGCTGGGCCGGTGCTGGCGAGCCGGAACTGCCCGACGCCCTCCGTGCCGGCAAGGGCCTGGTGGTGCGGGCCGGCGGTCGGTCAAGCCTGGCCGGGGACGAAGCAGCCCTGCGTGCCATCGAAGGCCAGCTGCAAGGCCATGCCGATGCGGTCATCCTGGTGGTTCGCAGCTGGGAACCACCCACCGGCGAACTGGAGGACCTTCTGGAAAGCGCCCGGCGGATCTGGCCAGACGGCACTTCGGTTGCCCTGGTACCCCTGGCCGCAGACCCCAACCGTGAACCGGCCCTCCATCAGATTCAGCCGTGGTTACGGTTTGCCGAAAAGATCGGTGGCGACTTCCTGCGGGTTTCCCTGCCCCCGATGTCCCAACCGTCACCTTACGCCGGCAAGGATCGGGCGTTATGAGTAAGACACCGGTTTTCGCCGTGGTGGGGCACCCCAACAAGGGCAAATCCAGCGTGGTAGCCACCCTGTCCCAGAACGATGCCATCGCGATCGCCCTGGAGCCAGGCACCACCCGCAGGCGCCAGGCCTACCCCCTGAAAGTCGACGGCCAGATTCTGTACACACTGGTGGACACGCCCGGCTTCCAACGTCCGCGCCGGGTACTGGAGTGGCTTGAGGCCCACAGCGTCTCCGCGTCCGACCATGCCGATACCGTCCGGGCGTTCGTTACCCAGCATCAGGACGACGGCCGATTCACCGACGAATGCGAGCTGCTGACGCCGCTGATTGACGGCGCGGGCATCATTTACGTGGTGGACGGCTCGGTTCCCTACAGTCCCGAACACGAGGCGGAAATGACCATCCTGCGCTGGACCGGTCGGCCGAGCCTGGCGCTGATCAACAGCATCGGCACCGACGATTTCAGCGACAGCTGGCAGGCGGCGCTGGGCCAGTTCTTTCAGGTTGTGCGCCGATTCGATGCCGTTCGCGCCCCGTTCGAGCAACATCTCGGGCTTTTAAGGGCGTTCGGCCAACTGGAACCGGACTGGGAAATGCGCCTGGAGCAGGCGACGCACCATCTTTCCGAACAGCGCAAGCAGCGACGCCACCAGGCTGCCCGCCTGATTGCCGGAGCCCTGGAGGACATGATGTCGTTCCAGGAAAAGCGCACCCTGACCGCCGGCCAGGCCGCCGGAATCAGTGACCAGACCCTGGCCGACCAGCTGCGAGGCCAGTGGTATCGACACCAGCGCAAACGGGAACAGACGCTCCGGCTGGACATCGAGCATTTGTACCAGCACCAGCAAATCCGCCGACAGGAAGCCGAGCTGGAGTGGCACAGCGAACATGATCTGTTTTCCGAGGACAGCCGCAAAACCTGGGCCGTCAGCCGCCGCTACCTGGCCACGGCGGGGTTCGGCGCCGGTGCGGTTGGCGGCGCGGGCCTCGATGCCATCACCTTCGGCTCTTCCCTGGGTACCGGCGCCCTGATTGGCGGGTTGATCGGCGCCGCCGGCAGCTACTTCTACGGCGACCGGCTGGCGCTGCCGGCTCTCAACATCGAGGCACTCCGGGACGGCCTGAAAACCGCCACCTTCGGACCTGTACAGGACACCCAGTTCGGCTATGTTGTATTAGGGCGCGCCGTGGATCACTGGTGGCACATCAGCCAGCGCAACCACGCCGGGCGCGACCTCCTGGAGCTGGAACCGGCCGACCACCACTGGCTGGAGCGCCTGGACCGGACCAGTCGACAGGAGATTCAGAGAGCCCTCGAGAAGGGCCGGAAACAACGACCATTGGACGACCGCCACCGTGAAAAGCTGGTGGCCGCCCTGGAACAGGCCATGGCCGCCTACGACGATTGGCGGTTGAACCGCACCTGAAAGGGATGTTTATACTAAGAGGCTGTTCCATCACAAAATGGGGAATGCGAATGAAAATCGTACGAGTGCAAGACATCATCGGTACCGAACGCGAAGTGCACGGCCCGGGCTGGACCAGCCGCCGCATGCTCCTGAAGAAGGACGGCATGGGCTTTTCCTTCCATGAAACCATCATCCCTGCCGGTGCCGAGCTGAACCTCTGGTACAAACACCACCTCGAGGCGGTGTACTGCGTGGCCGGCAATGGCAAGATCCTGGACAAGGCCACCGGCGAGACCCACGAGATCACCGACGGCACCCTGTATGCACTCGACAAGCACGACCAGCATACGTTGTATGGTGGCACTGAAGACATGCGCCTGATCTGCGCCTTCAACCCGCCGGTGACCGGCCGTGAAGTGCACGACGAGGACGGCGCCTACCTGCCAGACACCAGCGGGGACTGATTGTTCTGAGCGTCGCTGATTCATCAGCCGCACCTGTACCGCCACCGCCAGCCCGTCTGCTGCCGGTGGCGGTACTGCTTTGGCTGGCCGGTGTGTATCTGCGCATCCCGGTATTGGTGGCGCCACCCCTGGCCCCCTTCATCGGTGAGGAGCTGGCCCTCAGCCAGGCCCTGACCGGCGCCCTGACCACACTCCCGATCCTGATGCTGGCCATCGGCGCCATGCCCGGCTCCCTCGCCATTGCCCGCATCGGCCCAAGAAACACCCTGGCCCTGGCCATGGTGATCATGGTGATCGGCTCCGCTGGCCGGGGCCTGGTTCCGGACACGCTCACCCTCATGCTGGCCAGCGCCGTGATGGGCCTGGGCGTGGCCATGATGCAACCGGCACTGCCGGCCCTGCTACCCCGTTGGCTCGAACCTCATCACCTGGCCCTGGGCACGGCCATCTACATGAACGGCATGCTGATGGGGGAATTCATCGGCGCCGGTATGACCCTGCCGGTGCTCATGCCGCTGCTGGACAACAGCTGGCGCGCCACGCTACTGGCCTGGTCGCTGCCGGCCCTGCTGGTGGCCGCCGCCCTCTACCTGCCCAGGCGCGACCTTGAAAAGCCGGCAGGGCCGGGTGCCTGGCTGCCGGACTGGCGCAACCCCCTGACCCTCAGGATTGGCCTGCTCCTTGGCCTGTCGGGTTCCATGTTCTTCGGCCTCAACGCCTACATGGGCAACCTGCTGGAGCAGCAGGGCGAATTCGACAAACTCGCCGATGCCCTGTTCTGGTACAACATCGCCCAGGTGTTCGCCTCGCTGATCATGCTCAAAATGGCCCGCAGCTGGGTGGGACGCCGCTCGGTCATCATCGTGACCGCCAGCCTCAGCATCGCTGGCACCCTGGGCGCTATCACCCTGACCGGCTGGTGGTCCATCGCCAGCGCCACACTGATGAGCCTCACCGCCGGCATCCTGCTCATCCTGCTGGTCGCCCTGCCACCACTGGTGGCGAGAAAGGGAGAGACCGGCCGCCTGTCTGCCGGCACCTTCCTGGTGGGTTACACCCTGGCCTTCTCAGTGCCCATGCTCGGCGGCCTCATTGCCGACGCAACCGGCGACGCCCGCCACGCCATCCTTGCCATCATCGCCTACAGCGCCCTGGTCCTCCCCCTGGCCTTCACCCTGGACCTGAAACGAAAAAAGGACCAGCCCGAAAGCTGATCCTTTTCTGAATGTCACGTGCCCCACGCGGACTACCCGAATCAGGCCAGAACGGCCGTGGGGCGGGGAGTCTTTTCCGCCGGGAAAAAGATGTC